>JAICYJ010000022.1 GCA_025934255.1 Thermoleophilia bacterium
CCGTGATCCGCGACGCGCTCGGAAAAACGGGCACCGAGGACTACATCGACTACTTCATAAAGACCAAGCAGGACGAGTGGAACGCCTACCACGAGCAGGTCACGCCGTGGGAGGTCAACCGCTACCTGACGCTGTTCTAGGTGCATAGAAGGGAAAGGGTGTCTCCCTTAGCCCGCGACTCAAAACATCCGGACGACCTCGGTGATCCGATCAGCCGTGGTCGGGCGCTGCTCATTGCCGGGATGTCGCTCGCCACGCCAATCATGCTGCTCGCGGTCGCCTACCTGATCGTCATGAGATAGTGCCGATCTCCAGACGATGGAGCAACTTGCCAGACGTCGCTGTACTGTGAGGCGACTGGCGCCGACAGGAGGAGAGTGATGAGCATCAACCGATTCCCATTCCAAGACGACGTCTACGCGAACTAGGCAAAGGGCCAGCAACAGCGGACGTGTCGAACGCGATCGCACGCGAGGGGCGGGCGCCCGGCCACGGACAGAACTCGTCCGAACTCCACCGCATGGTCGCAGAGAATATCGACCATCTCGTGAACCTAGGGCTGGCCGAGTACACCGGCGATGTCCTGCGCACGGCGCGACTGACGGCCTCAGGCAGCGACGCGGCCGCGTCGCTTGTATAGAGGGCGGCCACGGCGCGCGCACCCGACGCGACGATCACGCTCGCGAGGTGCCACTCAACCGTTCGCGTACACCGGCTGGTCGGCGATCGCCGCTCCCATGAAGCAGATGACGGAACTGCGTGGGTCGCCGTCGGGGAAAGTGCGTGCCCGAATCCGGGCTGGGTAAAACTACCCAATCTCCTCGAATCGGTCCGGTCTGGTTCGAGACTGCGTTATCTTCGTGTCGGTAGGCCTTCCCACGCGACTGGGGGCGGTATGGACACGGTTAGTGAGAACATCGAGGAGGCCCGACGCTTGATGACGGCGGGTGATGATCGGCGAGCGGCTGACCTTCTGACCCTCGCAGCCTCTGAGTGTCATGATCCGGCTGCGGCGGCGCTGATCCATGGTCTTGCCATGCAAGGACAGGAACGCTCCGGACGATTCACGCGCAAGCGATGGGACGAGGCGATCCGACTATCGGAGCTACGGACTACCCGAGTTAATTGACTGAGCCGGCGTGGGAGCCGTCCGCCGGCAGGGTTAGGGTTCGACGAGTCCGATCCGGATAGCGTATCGAGTAAGCTCGGCACGGTTGTGCAAGCCCAGTTTCGCACACAGGTTCTCGCGGTGGCGGTCGACGGTGCGATGGCTGATTACGAGCATTTCGGCGATATGTTTGGCGGAATGGCCCTCAGCGACCAGAGCGAGAATCTCGGCTTCTCGGGGGGTGAGAGTGACGGATTCAAGTGCAGCGTCGTTGCGCCATGCCTGCTTGCGGGCGGTCGGTCGGCGCTGTAGGGGTTGAATGAATGATGGCGCCGTCGCTTGGACAACTCGATGGCACGCGCTGATGAGATCGTTGTCTGCCACCGCCTTGAGCACGTAGCCATGGGCACCCGCTTTCTGAGCGTGAGCGATGTACTGTACGTCGTCATGAACCGACAGCATGAGTATTCGAGTGGCTGGCCGGCGTTGGCAGATCTCGCGTGCCGCTTGTAGTCCGCCCATGCCCGGCATCGTGATGTCGAGAACTGCGAGATCGACATCATGTTTCACGGCCTCGGCCACGGCCTCCAGGCCGTCGCTCGCCTCACAAACGACCTCGAATCCGGGTTCGGATTCGAGCACGAAGCGCAATCCTCGGCGAACGACCAGGTGATCGTCCGCGAGCAAAATCCTCACAGTTGAAGTTTCGGCGCTCACGTACCTGCTTCGACTTCCCGCGGGAGGAGAAGGAGAACCTCCAGGCCGCCAGATTCACGGTTTCGAAGGATAAGTTGCGCGTCGATCATCACTGCGCGTTCGCGCATTCCCCGCACGCCCGATACAGTGCTTGTGAGGTCTTCCATCCCGACTCCGTCGTCGCGTATGACCAGCGAAATTAAACGCGGGGCCTTCGTCAGAGCGACAGCAACAGACGAGCAACCGGAGTGGCGAATCGCGTTCGTGAGCGCCTCTTGAGCGACTCGGTAAAACGCGAGCTCCTCCTGCGGGTCTAAAGGCACCGGCGGTTCGCAGATCACACAGCTGATCTCGATACTAGCGCGGCTAGAGATCGACCTGCAGAGCGTTTCGAGGGCGCTGACGAGGCCGAAGTCGTCGAGTACGGCCGGCCGAAGCTCGTAGCTGATCCGGTGCAGGTCATCAAGCGTCTCCCGTGCGAGTTCTTGCGCGTCGGATATCACATCTGCGGCAGTCGCCGGGACGTAGGCCTGGACGCGCTCTAGTTCAAGCACCACTGCGGTCAGGTTCTGTCCGAGTTGGTCATGCAGCTCCTGTGCGATCCTTCGGCGTTCTGCCTCCTGTGCATTGATAACGCGTTGGGTGCTAGTGCGTCGTTCGGTTTCCAACCGTTCAAGTGCAGAGTTGAACGTGGTGATCACCGCAGCAATCTCCGTGCTGCCGCTCGCCCGCAAACGCACGCCGGGCCGCAGAAGGTCTGCAGTTCGCATCAGATCGGTCAATCGCCGGAGAGGCGCCAGGCTGAGCCGCAGCAGTACGGCGTTTGCCGCAAGCATGACTGCAAGTCCGACGAGCAGGAAGACCAGCTGTGCAGCCGTCGTGGCCGAATCGATGCTGATCGGGGTAAATGCCAACAGTGACACCGCCACCACCAGGATGAACGCGTTGACGGCAAAGACGCGGGCGTACAGCCCTGTCTCCACTCTCGCAGGGTGCGTACCACCCCGGTGCTGTCCGTCAGCCGTCACCGATCAATGAACCCTAGACGATGGGCGATGGCCGTCCAAGCCGACGAGCAACGTTCCGCTGGTTGGGCAGAACTACCCATGTGCGGTCAGCTGTTTCTGTGCCATCATCTGAGCCAAGGACACACCATCGTCTTGGCGCCGCAACGGCCGCGCGGTCGCTTAGAGGAGAGGTCCGATAGACCGAGATGGCCAAAGGCACTTGGCACGGAGACGACCTAATCAGATCGCTCGCGAGCGAGCAGGCCGCCCGCCAGCGCCGACGGATGTGGGGGGTCGCCTTTGTCGTTGGGCTGATCTGGATGCCCTTTCACGTGGGTCTGGGAGACACTGTTGCAGCGATCGCCGTCGCGGGTGTTCTGGTTGACACGGCGATCGCCTGGTATCAAAGCGACTGCGCGAATCGGGCCGCCGACGCCCTGATAGCAGAGCGGTTTTCGTGGCTGCGTCGAGAGGATCCTGTCAGCACCGCGGTGCGAAAACGGGTCGAAACGATGACATCACGTCACCGATGCCAAGAACTTGCCGGACTGCTCCGCTGGTATTTACGCCTGGAGTATCAGGAGAGCGCTTCATCCAGCCCTCGATGCCGCCCGGTGCCACCGATCCGCGGACTCGTCGCGAACCGGTTGCTGGTTGACGAGATAGCAGACTTGCTTCAGCGCGGAACCGTCGAGCCGCGAGCCACCATACTGACCGAGCAACTACTGAGAAGGCCTCTCGACGCAACGAACGGCGACGGCACCTCGGCCTCACCTTCGAATCTCACAACGAACCTGTTACACATCAAAGAGCTCCTCATACAACCGAACGCACACACGCCGGCCGAAATATCCAGGGCCGAGCCCAGGAACCGCGGTCGCGACCTGGCCGAACGATACGAGACGGCAGCCGCGATGAATCGGCGGTGGTCACGACATGACCGGCGCTGATTCTCCAGTCAAGATCCTGATCGTTCTTGTTATCGCGCTGATCGTGCGTGGCCCGAAAGCGACTACCAGACGCCGGCAGATCCCTCGGCACCGGCATCCGCGAGTTCAAGGATGCCATCGCTGGGATCGGTGAAAGCGAAACACCAGAATGTCCGCCAGATCAGGGACACAAGAACGACACCAGCCCGCTGGGCGCGGTGTTCGCGGCGGCGGGGGGTTAGATCACCTCGTCGCGCGCCGAGACGAACTGCTCGACGGCGAAGTCGAGCTCCTCGATGGTGTGGGCGGCGGACATCTGCGTGCGGATCCGCGCCTTGCCCTGCGGCACAACCGGGTAGGAGAACGCGACGGCGTACACGCCGCGGCGCATCAGCGCGTCGGCCAGCCGTCCGGCCAGTGCGGCTTCGCCGATCATCACCGGCACGATCGGATGGTCGCCGGGCAGGATGTCGAACCCGAGCTCGGACATGCGACCCCGGAAGTGAGACGTGTTCGCCCGCAGCGTTTCACGCAGGTCGCCCGACCGCTCGATCAGGTCGAGCGCGGCCAGTGCCGCCCCGGCCACCGGCGGCGGGATGCTGTTCGAGAACAGGTACGGCCGCGAGCGCTGGCGCAGCAGGTCGACGATCTCGCCCCGCGCCGCGACGTAGCCTCCGCTGGCACCGCCCATCGCCTTGCCCAGGGTGCCGGTGAGCACATCGACGCGGCCGATCACGTCGTGCAGCTCGTGCGTGCCGCGCCCGTCCGGGCCGACGAACCCGACCGCGTGCGAGTCGTCCACCATCACCAGGGCATCGTGCCGCTCGGCCAGATCGCAGATATCCGCCAGCCGGGCCACGTAGCCGTCCATCGAGAACACGCCGTCGGTTGCGATCAGCCGGTAGCGGGCGCCGGACGCCTTAAGCAGCCGCGCCTCCAGCTCGTCCATGTCGCTGTTGCGATACCGCAGCCGCTGCGCCTTGCAAAGCCGGATCCCGTCGATGATCGAGGCGTGGTTGAGCTCGTCGGAGATGACGGCGTCGTCGGGCCCCAGCAGCGCCTCGAACAGGCCGCCGTTGGCGTCGAAGCAGGAGCCGTAGAGGATCGCATCCTCGCTGCCCAGGAACTCGCTGAGCCGCCGCTCCAGGTTTCGGTGGAGGGTCTGGGTACCGCAGATGAAGCGCACGGAGGCCATGCCGAACCCCCAGCGATCGAGTGCCTCGTGCGCCGCCGCCACGATCTCCGGGTGGCTGGCCAGCCCCAGGTAGTTGTTCGCGCAGAGGTTCAGGACGCGGCCCGACCCGGCCACGTCCACCATGTCCGCCTGCGGCCCTTCGATCTCGTGTTCTGTCTTGTACAGCCCCTGGCTGCGCAGATCGGCGATCCGCGCGGCCAGGTCGGTTGTCAGCGCTCCTGTGGTCAGATCTCCCTCCAGTCCAGCAGCACCTTCCCGGAATCGCCGGACGCGGCCGCGGCGAACCCGGCCTCGAACTCGTCGTAGCGGAAGCGGTGCGTGATGACGGGCGAGATGTCCAGCCCGGACTGCAGCATCACCGTCATCTGGTACCAGGTCTCGTACATCTCACGGCCGTAGATGCCCTTCAGGGTCAGCATGTTGAACACGACCTGCGTCCAGTCGATCGCGATCTCCTCGGTGGGGATGCCGAGCATCGCGATCCGCCCGCCGTGCGACATGTTCGCCAGCATCGCGTGCAGCGCATCGCCGTTCCCCGACATCTCGAGGCCGATGTCGAAGCCCTCGGTCATGCCCAGCTGCTGCTGCACGTCGGTCAGCGGCTGGCTGCCGGGGTCGATCGTGATCGTCGCTCCCAGCCGTGCCGCAAGATCGCGGCGGTAGGCGTTGGGGTCGCTGACGGCGACGTGCCGCGCGCCGGCGTGGCGCACGACCGCCGCGGCCATGCACCCGATCGGGCCGGCGCCCGTGATCAGCACGTCCTCACCCAGCACGGGGAAGGCCAGCGCGGTGTGGACGGCGTTGCCGAACGGGTCGAAGATGGCAGCGATCTCGGGGTCGATGCCGGGCCAGTGGTGCCAGATGTTCGTCATCGGCAGCGCGATCAGCTCGGCGAACGCGCCGGGGCGGTTGACGCCGACACCCTGCGTGTGGGCGCACAGCTGGCGGCGGCCGGCCATGCAGTTTCGGCAGCGGCCGCAGACCACGTGACCCTCGCCGCTGACGAGGTCGCCCGGGTGGAAGTCGCTGACGTTGTCCCCGACGGCGACGATCTCACCGGCGAACTCGTGGCCCACGACCAGCGGCACCGGGATCGTGCGCTGGGCCCAGGCGTCCCAGCGGTGGATGTGCACGTCGGTGCCGCAGATGCCGGTGCGGTGCACGCGGATCAGGACGTCGTTGATGCCGTACTCCGGCTCGGGGACGTCCTCCAGCCACAGGCCAGGTTCGGCCCGGCTCTTCACGAGTGCGCGCATCGTGACGCATCGTATCGACCCCGCGGTTGGGTAACCTCACGGCTCATGCGCGAGCCACGCTTCGATGTCCTGTTCGAGCCGGTGCAGATCGGCCCCGTCACCGCCCGCAACCGGTTCTTCCAGGTGCCGCACTGCAACGGCATGGGCTACCGCGATCCCACGGCGCATGCGCACATGCGCGGCATCAAGGCCGAGGGCGGCTGGGCGGTGGTGTGCACGGAGGAGGTCGAGATCCACGCCTCGTCCGAGGTCGCCCCCTTCATCGAGGGCAGGCTCTGGGACGACCGCGACATCCCGATGCACGCGCGGCTCTGCGAGCAGGTGCATGCTCACGGCTCGCTGGCCGGGATCGAGCTCTGTTACAACGGCATCGCGGCCCCCAACCGGTACTCGCGGATCTCGCCGATGGCGCCGTCGGCGCTACCGGTCAAGTGGAACGATCCCGTCCAGGCGCGCGCGATGACCAGGGCGGACATCGCCGACGTGCGCCGCTGGCACCGCCAGGCCGTGGCGCGGTCGCTCGAGGCCGGCTACGACATCGTCTACGTCTACGCGGGCCACAACCTCAGCATCGTTCAGCACTTCCTGTCGCGCCGCTACAACCAGCGCACCGACGAGTACGGCGGCAGCATCGAGAACCGCACGCGGCTGCTACGCGAGGTGCTCGAGGACACGCTGGCCGAGGCGGAGGGGCAGGCCGGCGTCGTCTGCCGCATCGCCGTCGACGAGATGATCGGCGCCCGCGGGCTCGAGCGCACCGAGATCGAGGAGGTGCTGGGGCTGGTCGGCGAGCTGCCCGACTGCTGGGACTTCATGCTGGGGTCGTGGCCGGACGATTCGGTCACCTCGCGGTTCCAGGAGGAGGGTGGCCAGGAGCCCTACGTGCGCGGGCTGAAGGCGCTGACCACGAAGCCGGTGGTCGGCGTCGGGCGGTTCACCTCGCCGGACACGATGGTGCGGATGATCCGCGACGGCGTGCTGGACATGATCGGGGCGGCGCGGCCGTCGATCGCCGACCCGTTCCTGCCGGTCAAGCTGGAGCAGGGCCGCTACGAGGACATCCGCGAGTGCATCGGCTGCAACATCTGCGTGTCCGGGGACTTCACGATCTCGCCGATCCGCTGCACCCAGAACCCGAGCATGGGCGAGGAGTGGCGCCGCGGCTGGCACCCCGAGCGGATCCGCCCCAGCCAGAGCGATGCGCGGGTGCTGGTGGTGGGCGCCGGACCGGCCGGCCTGGAGGCGGCGATGATGCTCGGCCGTCGTGGCTACGAGGTGGTGCTGGCCGAGGCCGGCGGCGAGCTGGGCGGGCGGGTGGCGCGCGAGGCGCGGCTGCCGGGCCTGGCCGCGTGGATCCGGGTGCTGGACTACCGCAAGGCGCAGCTGGAGCGGCTCGGCAGCGTCGAGCTCGCCTTCAACAGCACGCTCGATGCCGAGGAGGTCGCGTCCTACGGTTTCGACCATGTGGCCGTCGCGACCGGCGCCACCTGGCGGCGGGACGGCGTCGCCCGCTGGCGCACGCACCCGATCGAGCTCGACCCGGCGTTGCCGGTTCTGACCCCCGACGATGTGATGTCCGGCCGGCGCCCCGAGGGAGAGCACGTTGTCATCTTCGACGACGACCACTACTACATGGGCGGGGCGCTGGCCGAGCTGCTGGTCTCGGAAGGGCGGAGGGTGACGCTGGTGACGCCGTCAGCGCGCGTCTCGGAGTGGGCCGATCACACCATGGAGCAGGAGCGGATCCAGGGCCGGCTGATGGAGCTGGGCGTCGAGCTGCTGACGTCCAAGGGTCTGCTGCGCGCGACCGCGGGCGGCGTGCAGCTGGCTTGCACCTACACCGGCCGCGAGAGCGATCTCGAGTGCGATGCGCTGCTGCTGGTCACGTCGAGGCTGCCGAACGACCAGCTCGCCCAGAGCCTGGCCGGGTCGGGAGGCTCGGTGCGGGCGGTGGGCGACGCGTACAGCCCCGGGACGATCGCGGCCGCCGTCTGGGACGGACGCCGCTACGCGGAGGAGCTCGACGCCGAGCCGGCCGATCCCGACGAGACGCCGTTCCTGCGCGAGGTGGCCGAGCTGTCGCCGGATCGGGTGCGCGACCCGATCGTCTAGGCCGGCGCGGCGCCCGGCTACGAGATCACGTGGACGGTGCGCGCGATCAGCGTCATGTCGAGGATGCGGCGAACGGGCGGCGAGACGTTGATCAGCTCGAGCCGTCCGCCGCGGGCGGACAGCCGTTGCGCGGAGGCCAGCAGCACGCCGAGCGCCGTCGAGTCGACAAAGCTGACGCCGGCGGCGTCGATGCGGACGATGTTTCCCTCGCGCTCGGCCGCGTCGAGTGCGGAGCGCAGCGAATCGGTGGACTTGATGTCGAGCTCGCCGTCCACCTGCAGCAGCAGAACGACCTCATCCACGCGGCGGCGTACGAACTGCGGGTCTCGGTTGGTGTCAGCGTCGCCCGGATCTCGCATGGTGAAAACCTACCGCGCCGGGACCGTCGGCAAACGGGTGATCAGCCCGGTTCGATCGCGAAGGTCATCACGACCTCGGTGCCATGCGGAGTCAGCGGCCGGATCTCGACCGTCTGCGTGAGCGCGGCGATGACCGGCAGCCCCAGGCCCAGCCCGGGGCTGTCGACGCGCGGCGCAAAGCCGCGGCCGAGATCGCGCACGGCAACCTCGAGGGTCGAGTCCATGCACTCGGCGGCGAGCTCGATGTGCCGGTCGACCGCGGCCGGGTCGGATCGGTACGCGTGCTGGACGACGTTGGTGCAGGCCTCGGTGACTGCCAGCAGCACATCGGCAGCGGTCTCGCCGGTGACCGACTGGCCTTCGAGGAACCCGGCCATGGCGTGGCGCAGCAGCGGGACGTTGTCAGCGGTGGCGGGGACGGAAAGCTGCAGCTCCACGCGGCCGCCGTTCACGGCCGCCGAGCCGATCCGTACGAGTCCTCGGCATGCGGGCCCATGGCAGGACGATACCCGCTGGGGATGTCGGAGAAACGCCGACGGGCGGTACGGCGGAGATCGATCTACCCTGCGACCGTGGAACAGCGAACTCCAGCCGTGCGGACGCGGCTCTCGGCGGCGGCACCGCAGGTGGCCGTGCTTGGCCCGCTGGCGCTGGTCATGGGGTCGCGCGCCGGGCTCTCGCTCGAGCAGATAGACGACCTGGCGATGGCCATCGAGCTGGTGGTGCGGCACCGCCGCGATGAGCGCGGAGCGGAGTTCTGGGCGGAGCCGGGAACGCTGGAGGTGTTCATCAGCGAGGTCGACCAGGCGTGGCTCGAGCAACGCCTGGGGATGCTGGCGGTGCTGGTTTCGGAAACGGAGCTCGACGCCGGAGGGGTGAGGTTGCGAGTCAATGCCTGAGCCGGCAGAGCTGCTAGCCGGACGGGTGGCGCGGGGCGACGATGCGGCGGCCGAGGAGCTGGTGGACGCCATGCGCCCGCTGGTGTCTTCGATGGCGACGCGGTTCCAGGGACGGGTGCCGCGCTCCGACCTGGAGCAGGCCGGCGTGGTGGGGCTGCTGCGGGCGGCGGCGACGTTCGATGCGGAGCACGGCACGCCGTTCGGCGGGTATGCGGCGCCGTTCGTGATGGGCGAGATGCTGGCCTGCGTGCGGCAGCAGTCCGCGCCGGTGCGGGTGCCGCGATCGGTGGCCGAGAATGAGCGCGCGGTAGCGTCAACGGTCGATCTGCTGACGTCGCAGCACGGGCGCAGCCCGACGGTGGCCGAGATCGCGGAGCGGGCGAAGCTGGACGAGGAAGCGGTGCTGGACGCGCTGCGGGCGAGCATGGCGGCCAGGCCCGTGTCGCTGGACGAGATCGAGCCGGAGCGGTTCGGAGAGACCGACGAGACGCTGGAGTCGGTGGAGCGGCGGCTGGAGCTGGGGACGCGGCTGGATCGGCTCGACCGGCGTAGCCGGGTGGTGCTGGTGCTCCGGTTCGGAATGGAGCTGTCGCAGCGCGAGATCGCGGAGCGCCTGGGCATCTCGCAGATGCACGTGTCGCGGTTGCTGCGGGCGGCCATGGCCGAGATCGCAGATGAGGGTGAGGATGATGCGGCTAACGGTTGATCGAGCGCGCGAAGCTGACCCGCGCCCCGCCTTCAGGGCGCTGCGGATCGATGCTGTGTCGGGTGCTGAGCTCGTGCAGCAGCGACAGGCCGAAGCCGGGCTGGTCGGGAAGGCGGCCGCCGGGGAAGCCGCGGCCGTTGTCGCTGACGGCAACCTCGATCTCGTACGGCGACGTGCGAAACTCGATCTCGATCACGCCGTCCGGATCGTTGTCGTACCCGTGCACAATTGCGTTGGAACAGGCCTCGGAGAGCAGCAGCTTGAGATCGTCGAGCTGGTCGTCGGTGATGACGAGGTCGGCCACGGCGCCGATCAGCGCCTGCCGGCAGACGATCAGGTACGCCGGTTGCGAGGGGACGGTCAGTGTTGCCATGGGAGGGGCCTGCGTTGACATCTACTGGTGAGAGTACCGTGACTCTGCGTGCCGCAAACGGGAGTTCGGCAGCGGCGATCGCCGGGCACGTGACGATGGCGATGGCGGCGGCTGCCGGTTTCACCCCGCTTCGGGCCGAGCGCGCACGAGCCAGCCTGGCCCAGGCGCTCGGCGTCTGCACGGGTGCGGTTGAGCTGGGCCTGGCGGCGGAGCCGGGAGTGCTGATGGCACGGATCCGGGCGGCCCCCGAGCAGCTCGCCGCGATGGGGAGGCTCCTGGCGGAGCTCTCGCCCGAGCGCGTCGACGACCGGCTTGAGCTGCGGTTCGTACGGCCGCAGCTGGACGTGGTCTGAGCGCTAGCAGAGACGGCGAGACGGCGCCAGCGCGGGCCCGGCCTGCCTCAGAGCCCGCTTCAGCCCGCGACAGTGCTTCGTGACCGGCGCGCCACACCTGTCACGGTGGGCGTAACAGGTTCTTGGCTCAACAATGCGAAATCGCTGCCAAGAGCCCTCTGAGCCCGACTCGGCCCTCGACGAGACCTCGTCATGACATCGTCACAGGTCGTGAGGAAGCTGGCACGTCGCGGAAGCGCGACGGAAGGGTCACGGCGAAGCCGTGGATGCATGTTTCAGCCGTGAGCGGTCCGCACACCTAGAGGGTGCGCCGGATTTGTCGGGCGCGTTTGCGAGACGAGGAGAGCGATGCCGACCAACGATCCCCGAACCGATCGCGAGCTAGTCATGGCCCACCGTGAGAAGGGCGATGACTCGGCCAGAGAGGCACTGATTCTGCGCTACTCGGGGTTGGCTCGTGCGATCGCCCGCCGGTTCGCTCGGCGCGGCATGGCGCACGACGACGTGCTCCAGAGCGGCTACCTCGGTCTGATCCAGGCCGTCGACCGTTACGACCCCTCTCGCGGCGTGCCGCTTCAGGCGTACGCCGCCCGCACCATCGAGGGCGAGATCATGCACCTCTTCCGTGATCGCGGCTGGGCCGTGCGCGTGCCGCGTCCGCTCCAGGAGCTGAGCCGCTCGCTGGCCGTCGTGTCGGAGCAGCTCGGCCACAAGCTCGGCCGCAAGCCCACCGTCGACGAACTGGCCGAGGCCACAGGACGCACGTATGACGAGATCCAGGAAGCGCTGGCCGTTCAGCGTGCCTACATCGCCGAGCCCCTGTCCGAACAGGGCGGCGACGACCGCGACGACGATGCCCGGCCGGTGGCGGCGCTGATGGTCGAGGAGTCCGGCTTCGAGTCGGTCCGCGACCGTGACCAGGTGGCACGCGCGATGCGGCACCTGCCCGCGCGCGAGCGCGAGATCGTGCGCCTGCGGTTCCTGCACGACCTCACCCAGGCCGAGATCGCCGCCCAGATCGGCGTCAGCCAGATGCACGTGTCGCGCCTGCTGCGGTCGGCGCTTGACGCGATGGGCGAGGTCATGGACGGGGACCCCGCTCTGCTCGCCTCGTAGGCCGCGCCGGGAGCTAGCTCGTCAGGCGGCCTGGTCGCCCCACGGCACGATCGCGTCCAGGCCGCGCAGCGTATCCAGCGCGTCCCGTTCGATCTGGCCGATCCGCTGCCGCGACACATCCATCACCTGGCTGATCGCCTCGACCGTGCGCGGCTCGCCGTCGTTCAGCCCGAACCGCAGCTCGAGCACGGTGCGCTGACGCTCGCTGAGATGGCACAGGGCATCCCGCAGGCGCTCGCGCAGCTCCATCGTCATCACCTCGTCCTCGGCCCGCTCGGGCCCGGCCCTGCGCGAGGCCTCGCCGTCGTCGATGCTCTCCGCGGCGCTGGTGACGTGGTCGATCGCCGCCAGCTGCGCGATCCGCCGCACCGGCACGTGCATGGCCTCGGCCAGCTCACGGTCGCTTGGAGCACGTCCCAGCCGCACCTCCAGCGTCGCCCGCGTGCGCCGCAGCTTGACCACCCGCTCGGCCGTGTGCACCGGTACCCGGATCGGCCGGCCGTGGTTGTGCACGCTGCGCTGGACGGCCTGGCGGATCCACCAGGTGGCGTAGGTGGAGAACTTGAGATCGCGGCGCCAGTCGAACTTGTCGACGGCACGGATCAACCCGACGGTGCCGTCCTGGATCAGGTCGGTAAGGGGCACGCCGTGCCCGCGGAAGTGCTTCGCGATCGACACCACCAGGCGCAGGTTGGATTCGATCATGCGCCGCCGCGCGCCGTCGTCGCCGGCTTCGACCAGGCGCGCCAGCTGCCGCTCCTCGTCCTTGTCGAGCAGTCGGTGGCGTCCTATTTCGGTCAGATAAACGTCGAGAGACTCGCCCGTTAGGGTCATCGCGGCGTGCATGCCCGATGATGGCCGGCAGCAAACGCGCGCCGGCCGGTTTGGGTGCTGCGTCACGTGGGAACAGCACGGCCATGACACCAATACTTGCTGCTCCACTTCTGGCTCTGGGTACGGGAATCGGTATCGTGGGACTGATCGTGATCATCATCGTGGTGGTGGTGCTTCTGCGCGTCCTGTGACGCTTCCCGGCCTGCTCTGATCCGTTTGCACTTTGTAAGAGATTGCACTGGACAGTGGGCGAATCTGTCACGGAGTGCTACAACAGGTGTGGGGGTCGCGGCCGAGCAGTCTGCCTCTCCGTCTCGGCGGCCCTCAGGAGTACCAGCCTCCCGTCCGTGTTGGAGCCCGCGGACGGGAGGTACTCCTCCTCAGGCGTTGGCCATGCGGCGCAGCGGTGGCCGGATCGGACGCGCGCGCCGTGACAGCCGGTAGAGGGTGCTGGGCGGGAAGCCGTCGACCACGCGCCGCTCCACCAGCCCGGCGTCCGACAGCGCCTTCAGCGCCAGCGTCAGCGCCCGCGGGCTGATCGGCGGCAGCCGGTCGCGCAGCTGGCCGAAGCGGCCGTCACCGAGGTCGTCGAGGGCTGCGACGATCGGCATCGACCACTTGTTCAGTCCGACGTGTTCGGCCTGCAGGGCGTCCAGAGCGAACATCAGCTGGCTGCAGGCCGGCGCTAGCTCGAGGCCGCGCGCAGTCAGTACGTACTCGGGACGCAGCGGATGGCCGTAGCCAGGGTTGCGGGCCACCAGCCCCTGCTCGACCAACCAGTCCAGCGTCCGCCTCAGCGATTGCCGGCCGATGCCGAGGCGGCGGGAGAGGTTTACGAACCGTCCGCCGTTACCGCGGCCGAGCTCCGCTAGCACCGGCACCGACCAGCGGTGGTGAAACAGGTGGGGGAGCGGAGGCGGCTCGGTTGACATGAAAGTGATTCTAGTATAAAAACCGGTCTAACTGCCACCAGCAGAGGAGGGCACCGTGAGCATCGATCAGTCATCCGCCGTCCAGCAGACCGGGCCGATCGGCTACGCCGGCCACATGACGGCGGCCATCGGCGTCTCCGACATGGAGCGCTCGCGCAGCTGGTTCCAGGAGCTGCTCGGCTTCGAACCGATCTACACCCTGGCCGACTGGGGATGTGCGAGCTGCGGACGCCGATCCCCGGCGTCAACCTCGGCATCGGCCAGGAGGAGACGGTCACACCGCAGGGCGGCGCCACGCTCACGTTCGGCGTGACCGACATTGCGGCCGCGCGTGGGCACCTCGAGCGAAACGGCGTGCGCTTCGACGGGGACACGCGTGAGATCGAGGGCGTGGTCAGGCTGGCGACCTTCTACGACCTCGACGGCAACACGTTCATGCTGGCCCAGCGGCTCGACGCGGACCAGGCCGGCCGCGGTGGCTGAGCCGCAGATGGACGCCCATACGCTGGTGCTGCTGATGCGCCCGGCCGCACCACCTCAGCTGGACGAGGATGCCGTCGACGCCCTCCAGGAGCAGCACCTCGCGTTCCTGCAGGCCCGGCGCGACCAGGGCGTGATGGCAGCCGCCGGCCCCTTCCGCGATCGCCCGGACGAGCGCTGGCGGGGCATGTGCATCTACCTTGCCGACCGCGAGCGGGCGCTGGAGCTGGCATCGGAGGATCCGATGGTGCGGGCTGGGTGGCTGGAGCTGCAGGCCCTGACCTGGCTGACGCGGCCGGGTGAGCTCAGCTACGGGCCGGAAGCCTAGGTCTCCTCCAGCTCGCCGAGGTAGCGCACCTCGGAGAACACGCGCTCGACCATCGGCCGGAAGTGCTCGGCCGGCAGCGCCTCGTAGGCGGGGTCGAAGCAGTTCTGGTCATACAGCTCGCAGAACTCGGCGCAGGCCGCGTACCAGGGGTGGTCGATGTAGCGGTCGCGGGCGTTGCGGTCGCCGCCGGAGTGGTGGGCGCGGTAGTACAGCTGGAACAGGCCGTGGTGCTTGACCACCCAGCACACCTCCGGCCGCACGTACGGCTTCAGGATCGCCGCCACCATCTCGCCATGCGTCCAGGGCGCGAGCTCGTCGCCGATGTCGTGCAGCAGGGCGGCCACCACGTACTCCTCGTCGCGGCCGTCGCGAAGCGCGCGCGTGGCCGACTGCAGCGAGTGCTCGTAGCGCGACACCTGGTAGCCGGCGAACGAGGCGCGCAGCTTCTCCAGCGACTCCATCAGGCGCTCGGGCAGGCCGGTCATGTACTGCTCTTCGTAGCGATCGAGCAGCGCGTAGTCCTCGGCCGTGCCCTCGGCCATGTTCGTGAAGCGCACCGTCTCCATGCAACCAGTCTACCGTCAGGCGGCCACGGGCTGCACCTCTGCCAGCAACGCGTCGAGCACCTCCGACAGGCGCGTGTCGTGCGGCGCGGCCAGCGTGCCGGCCTCGTCGAAGTGCTCGTGCGCACGAGCCAGCGAAAGGTCGCCGTTTACCACGCGGGCGCCGGTCAGGCCCAGCACCTTGCGCAGCTCGGCCTGCGCCCACATGCCGCCGTAGCCGCCGGTGCTGGCACCGATCACCGCGGCCGGCTTGCCGCGCAGCACGTTGTCGGGAAACGGTGTGGAGACCCAGTCCAGGGCGTTCTTGAGCACGCCCGGGATCGAGCCGTTGTACTCGGGGGTTGCGATCAGCAGCGCATCGGCCGCCGCGATCTGCTCGCTCAGCTCGCGCACCGGCGCCGGCCGTTCGCCGGGGTCGGAGCGCTCGCCGTGGAACGGCGGGATCGCGGCCAGCCCGGTGAAGCGCACGAGCTGGACGCCGGCCGGTGCCTGCTCCTCCGCCGCGCGGAGGAGCAGGGTGTTCAGTGAGTCCGGCCGCAGGCTGCCCGAGATGGTCAGCACGCGCATGGGCGTTACGCCCCCTTCACGAACGACAGGCTGGCGGTGAGCTTGACGGTGTCGTCGAGCAGTGCGCCGCCGCCCGGCAGCGGGGCATTCCAGGTGACACCGTGCTCCTGACGGTTGATCTCGCCCTCGAGGTCGATGCCGACCCGCTCGTTGCCCCAGGGATCCTGGTCGGGGCCGTTGACCTTGGCCGACAGCGTGACCGGCCGGCTGACGCCCTTCAGGGTCAGCTCGCCCTCGACGCGGTGGGGAGCGACCAGCGTGCCTGTGAAGGTCGCCTGCGGGTAGCGCTCGACGTCGAAGAAGTCGGGCGACTTGAGGTGCCCGTCGCGGGCCTCGTCATACGTGACCGCGCTGGCGGTCTCGATGCTGCCCTTGATGCGGGGCTGCTCGCCGCCCTCGAGCGTGGCCTCGAAGTCCAGGAAGCGGCCGCGCACGGTGGAAATCTTCATGTGGCGGACGCCGAACTCGAAGGACGAGTGGGCGGGGTCGACGGTGTAGCTGCCGACCGGGATGGTGGTGGGTGCAATTTCAACGGTGCTCATGGTGGCTCCTTCCAAACCGGTGTATACTTGAGCTAGCAACAATCTAGCAGGAGAACATTGAGCCGTCAAGTATTGAGTCCGCAAGTTCTTTCCGCGTGGCTGGGGCTGCTCCGCAGCCACGCCGAGCTGACGCGTGCCATGAACGCGCAGCTGGTCGCGGAGCACGGCATCACGCTCAACGACTACGACGTGATGGTGAACTTGGAAAACGCTCCGGGAGGGGCGCTGCGGCGCGTCGACCTGGCCGACCGGGTGCTGCTGACGGCGTCCGGGATCACGCGGCTGCTGGAGGGGCTGGAGCGGGCCGGCTGGGTCTGCAAGCGAGCTTGCGATTCGGATGGGCGGGTCACCTACGCGGTGCTCACCGACGCCGGGTACGAGAAGCTGAAGGAGGCGTCGCGCACCCACCACGAGGACATCGGGCGCATGTTCACCGACCACTTCAGCGAGCAGGAGTTGGACGAGCTGTCCGAGCTGCTGGGCCGGCTGGTCTCGGATCCCCGCTGCATGCCGGGGTGAAGCTGCGGTAGCGTGGCGCCATGAGTGCGCCCGCTCACGTCGAGATCGATCGCGCCCGGCTGGGGCGGCTGCTCGTGCGCGAGCGGGCCCGCTTCGCGGAGCAGCACCCGCGGTCGCGGGAGCTGTACGCCGAGACCTCCCAGACGCTGCTGGGCGGGGTGCCGATGAGCTGGATGACGATGTGGGCGGGCGGGTTTCCGTTGTTCATGGCCGAGGCTCGCGGCGCCGCGATCACAGACGTCGACGGACATACCTTCGTCGATTTCTGCCTGGGCGACACCGGCGCGATGGCGGGTCATGCCCCCGAGGCGACGGCGCGCGCTGTCGAGCGCCAGATCCGGCGGGGGACGACCGGGATGATGCCGACCGAGGATGCGGCGTGGGTGGGCAGGGAGCTGGTGCGGCGGTTCGGGCTGGACGCCTGGCAGTTCGCGCTGACGGCGACCGACGCCAACCGGTGGGTGCTGCGGATCGCGCGCACGCTGACCGGGCGGTCGAAGGTGCTGGTCTTCAACGGCTGCTACCACGGCACGGTCGATGAGTCGGTGATCTGGCTGGACGACGGCGTGCCGCGGTCGCGGCCCGGGAACGTGGGCCCGGCGGTGGATCCGGTGGGGACGACGAAGGTGATCGAGTTCAACGACGTCGAGGCGCTGCGGGCGGCGCTCGAGCCGGGCGACGTGGCGGCGGTGCTGGCCGAGCCGGCGCTCACCAACATCGGCATCGTGCTGCCGGAGCCGGGATACCACGAGCAGCTGCGCCGCATCACGAACGAGACGGGGACGCTGTTGATCATCGACGAGACGCACACGATGAGCACCGGGCCGGGCGGCTACACGGCCGAGCACGGTCTCGATCCGGACATTCTGACCGTGGGGAAGTCCCTTGCGGGCGGCGTGCCGATCGGTGCCTACGGCATGCGGCGCGACCTGGCCGACCGGATCCTTGCGGCCGACGTCGACCTCGAGGATGTGGGCGGCGTCGGCGGCACGCTGGCGGGGAACCCGCTGTCGCTGGCGGCCGCGCGGGCGACGTTGGAGGAGGTGCTGACCGAGCAGGCGTTCGCGCGGATGGTGCCGCTGGCCGAGCGGTTCACGGCGGGCGTGCAGGAGGTGCTGGACAGCCGGCGGGTGCCCTGGAACATCGTCCAGCTGGGCGCGCGGGCGGAGTACCGGTTCTGCCCGCGGCCGCCGCGCACGGGCGGCGAGTCGGCGGCCGCGCACGACGGTGAGCTGGACGCCTACATGCACGTCTACCTGATGAACCGGGGCGTCCTGATCACGCCCTTCCACAACATGGCGCTGATGTGCCCGGACACGGTCGAGGCTGACGTCGATCGCCACACCGAGGTGTTCGCCGAGGCCGTGGACGACCTGATCGTGGCGACCGGTGCCTGAAGGTCCGATGGCCGGGCGGACGGCGCTGGTGACGGGCGCGGGGTCGCCGAGCGGGATCGGGTTTGCGACGGCGCGGCTGCTGGGCGAGCGCGGCGCCGCGGTCGCGATCACCTCGACCACCGAGCGGATCAATGAGCGGCGGACAGAGCTGGAGCGCGAGGGCATCGAGGCGGCGTCGTTCATCGCCGATCTCACGGGGTTTGCGCCGGCCGCAGCGCTGGCGGCGGCGGTGGTGGAGCGGTTCGGCCGGGTGGACGTGCTGGTCAACAATGCCGGCATCGCCCAGGTGGGCGAGGAGAGCGAGCTGTTGCAGTTCATCGAGATGACCGAGGCGCAGTGGGATCGCGACATCGCGGTCAACCTGAAGACGGCGGTTGCGACCACGCGCGCGGTGCTGCCGGGGATGGTCGAACGCGGCTACGGCAGGGTCGTGAACGTGTCGTCGGTGACCGGCCCGGTCGTCAGCTACCCGGGCAACTCGGGCTACAGCGCCGGCAAGGGTGCGATGGACGGACTCACGCGGGCGCTGGCGATCGAGACCGGGCCGCACGGGGTGACCGTCAACTCGGTGGCGCCGGGCTGGATCGAGACCGGGTCGTCGTCGCCGGAGGAGATCGAGGGCGGCCGAAACACGCCGGTGGGGAGGCCCGGAACGCCGGACGAGGTGGCCGAGCTGGTGGTCTTCCTGGCGTCGGATGGGGCGCGGTACATCACCGGGCGGTCGATCGTGGTGGACGGCGGCAACACGATCCAGGAGTTCAAGGGCGCCTAGGCAGCACCGCGCGGCGGTGACGCCGGCGAGCCCGAAGTCGCCGCCCGCTCAGGGCTCAGAGGCCGACACGGCCGCCGCGGGCGTTTGGCGCAGACTCGGCACAGGTCGTTACTCGTGACGCCTGTTGCGAACTGGATGGTTGAGCCGAAGCGCGCCTGTCCCCCAATTATTGGAGTCAAACACCGACTCGGCCCGCGGCACAGCCTCGTTTGGCGGCGCGAACAGGTCGTGACACAGACGTGACGGCAGCTTCAGCCGCCGATGGCGGCGCCGTCGGGACGGCCGCCCGCGATCTGCCTAGGTGCAGGCGAAACCAGACCGGCCGGGCGTGTGCCCGGCCGGGGTGGTTGCGATCTATCGGATCCGGTAGACGATGCGGCCGCGGTTCAGGTCGTACGGTGAAAGCTCCACCTTGACCCGATCACCTGGCAGGATGCGAATGCGGTAGCGCCGCATCTTGCCGGCCGTATACCCGATCGTGGAGTGGCCATTGTCGAGCGCGATGCGAAACATCCCGTTTCGCAACGACTCCGTGACCTCGCCTTCGAGTTCGATCTTTTCTTCTTTGGTACTCATGAGCCTCCCCGTGCTAGACGGGGGTCACTCCCGTTGCCTCGGGGCCCTTCGCGCCCTGCCGGGCCTCGAAGGTCACCTTGGCTCCTTCCGCCAGGGACTTGAAGCCGTCCCCCGTGATCGAGCTGTGATGCACGAACAGGTCCTTGCCACCGTCGTCAGGAGCAATGAAGCCATATCCCTTTGCATCGTTGAACCACTTTACGGTTCCGGTTGCCATATTGACACCTCCTTCCATTACCTCACGAACGGGTCAGGAAGGCGGACTGCGCAACCAAACGATCGTTCCAAGTTCGGTACCACTGTAGCAGGATGACCCGTCGTTGGCAGCGCGGGCTCAGGCCGCTCCCGGTGGCTCCGTTGCGTCGCCCAGGTCCATCGACTCGCGGAACTCGCTGGCCGTGTTCACGTGCGGGAACGGCTCGTCCGGCACCGGCATCGCCAGCGCGCGGCAGAGCGGCTCCCAGCCGTCGCCCGGCTGCCACTCGACCAGCCGCCCGGGCGCAACCACGCTGCGAACCGTCTCGTTGTGCCGCTCGTACGCCGCTCGCACCGCCGCCGGGTCGGGCCAGTCCGGGCAGAACTGGCGCAGCATCGCCATCGTCAGCGCCCGGTGGCGGGCGTGATCCGCGTCGGTGGTCGGCTGGCTGACCGCCTGCATGATGGTGTGCTCCATGCTCCCGTACCAGGCCTCGGTGCTCGATCGCGTCGACAGCAGCACGGGCGCGTCCGGGTAGGCGTGCGCCAGCTCCCGCCAGACCGCGCAGGCCGGCCAGTCCACCGTCGCCTGGTAGCCCGCGAGGAACTGCTCCCAGTCGGGCATCGTCCCGTCGATCGCGGCGTGCCACACCGGCACCCCCTCGCGGTTCCCGATCAGCTCGCTCATGTGGTAGCAGGGTGCGCCGGTAAGCCGTTCGATCGCGAGCTTCAGCGAGTGCGTGCCCGTGCGCCCGACTCCGGCTCCCACCAGCCGCAGCGCCACGTCAGGCCTCCGCCCGGATGATCGCGGCGCCGGCCGCCAGCGACTCGAGCTTGCCGTAGGCCGAGTCGCGGGGCAGGTACTTCATGCCGCAATCGGGCGCGGCGACCAGCTGATCCGGCCGCTTGTACGGCAGAGCACGACGGATCCGCGCCGCCACCGTCTCCGGCGTCTCCACCGAGTGGTCGTCCAGGTCGATCACGCCCAGGATGATCTGCTTTGCTGGGAGCGTCTCCAGCACGGCCGTGTCGATCCCGGACTGGGCGGTCTCGATCGAGATCTGGTGGCACGAGCAGGCCGCCATCTCCGGCAGGAACGAGTAGGCGGACGGGCGGTCGTGGATGATCGCCGCGTATCCGAAGCAGATGTGCACGGCGGTTGTCCCGCTCACCCCGTCCAGCGCCCGCTCCAGCGCGGCCAGCCCGAACTCCCGCGCCTTCTCCGGCCGCGCCTGCATGTACGGCTCGTCGATCTGGACGATGTCGGCGCCGGCTGCGAACAGGTCGACGATCTCGTCGTGCACGGCGGCAGCGTACGCCTCGGCCAGCTCCGCCTCGCTCGGGTAGGCGTCGTTCTGCGCCTGCTGCGACATGGTGAACGGGCCCGGCACGGTGATCTTGACCGGCCGGCTGGTGTGCGACCGCAGGAACTCCACGTCCCGCACCTGCACCGCGTGCTTTCGCTCGATCGGCCCGACCACACGCGGCACCGGGTTGGGATGGCCGCTGCGGTCAAGCGCCGTTCCCGGGTCGTCGATGTCGACCCCGGCGAGCGCGGTCGCAAACCGGTTCGAATAGCTCTCGCGGCGCTGCTCGCCGTCGGTGATGATGTCGAGCCCGGCCCGCTCCTGGTCTCGGATCGCGACCAGCGTGGCGTCATCCTGGGCCTCCTCGAGGTACTGCGGGTCGATCCGCCACAGTTCGGTCGCGCGCACACGCGGCGGGAAGCGGTCGCGCAGCCGCGCCCGGTCGATCAGCCAGTCGGGCTGGGCGTACGACCCGACCAGGCTGGTCGGAATGGCGGTAGGCAGTCGCTCCGTGGCCACGTGACAACGCTACACCGCCACGGCACCGCGCCGCCGGTAGCATGCCTGCCGATGGAGCACACCGACCTCGGCCCCCTGCGCGTCTCCCGAGTCGGGCTCGGCTGCAACAACTTCGGCGGCCGGCTCGATCTGGCCGCCACCCGCCGGGTCGTCGAGGCCGCGCTCGACGCCGGCGTCAACCTGCTCGACACCGCCGACATCTACGGCAACCGCGGCGGCAGCGAGCGGCTGCTGGGCGAGCTGCTGCAGGGCCGCCGCGACCGCGTGGTGCTGGCCACAAAGTTCGGGGGCGAGATGGGCGACGGCGCTGTGGGCGGCGCGCCCGCGTACGTCGTCCAGGCCGCCGAGGCCTCGCTGCGGCGGCTGCAGACCGACCACATCGACCTGCTCTACCACCACTTCCCGGACGACGCCACGCCCATCGCCGACACCGTCGGTGCCGTGTCGGAGCTGGTGGCGGCCGGCAAGGTGCGGGCGATCGGCGTGTCGAACGTGACCGCCGACGGGCTGGCGGAGGCGGCCGCCACCGCGGAGATCGCCGCGGTGCAGAACGAGTACTCGCTGCTCGCGCGGGAGGCGGAGCGCGATCTGCTGCCCGCCTGCCTGGAGCTCGGGGTCGGGTTCGTGCCGTACTTCCCGCTCGCATCGGGCTTTCTGACCGGCAAGTACCGCCCCGGGCAGGCTGCGGAGGGCTCCCGGCTGGGGACGGTCGAGGAGGGCGCGTCGGTCACGCGCCGTGCCTCGGCGTCGTTCGCGACGATCGAGCGGCTGCAGCGCTTCGCCGAAGCACAGGGCCATTCGCTGCTGGAGCTGGCGATCGCGGGCCTGGCCTCCCGGCCCGGCGTCGCGTCCGTGATCGCGGGGGCGACGAAGCCTGACCAGGTGCGCGCGAACGCCGCCGCCGGCGACTGGCAGCTGACCGCCGGCCAGCTGGCCGAGCTCGACGCGATCGGCTAGCTGGATTGACCCACCCTCAGGCGATGGACGCGAACGTGATGGCGAGCAGCAGGATCGAGAGCGTCGACGTGGCGACCACCGTGAACCCGGCGATCAGGTTGAAGGCCCGGCCGTTTCGGTACTCGCCCATCAGCTCCCCGCTGGCGGCCAGCCTCCAGATGAAGATCAGCAGGATCGGCAGCAAGGCGCCGTTCACCACCTGCACCCCGACCAGCAGCGAGATCACCGGCAGCCCGGGGATGACCGCCACGATCGCGCCGATCGCAATCAGCACGGTGATCGTGCCGACGAACACCGGCGCCTCCTTGGGGTTGCGGCTGATGCCCTTCTCGAAGCCGAACGTCTCCGAGATCACGTAGGCCGCAGTCGTGGGCAGGATCGCGGCGGCCAGCAGGCTGGCCCCCAGCAGGCCGATTCCGAACAGCACCTCCGCGTAGCGGCCCGCGAACGGCTCCAGCGCCTTCGCGGCCTGCGCGGCGGTCGAGATGTGGTGCTCTCCGTGCACATAGAGGGTGGCGCCGGTGGCGATGATGATCGAGAGCGCGATCACGTTCGCGAAGATCGAGCCGGTCACGACCTCCGAGCGCTCGGCCTTGAGCTCGCTGGTGGATACCCCGCGCTCGACCACGGCCGACTGCACGTAGAGCTGCATGAAGGGCGTGATGGTGGTGCCCGCGGTCGCGATGAACAGGAACAGGTACGCGTGCGACGCGTGCAGGCTGGGGGCGATGATCGCTCTTCCGACGTGGCCCCACTCGGGGCGTGCCAGCACGGCGGCGATCGGGTAGGCGAAGAACGGGATCGTCATCAGCACGAACACCCGCTCCGCCACCCGGTAGGAGCCGCGCATCAGGAGCAGCCAGACGGCGGCTGCAGCGATCGGCACCGACACCTGCACGGGCACGCCGGCCAGGCCCAGGGCCGCGCCGATGCCGACGAACTCCGAGATGCAGATGCCGACGTTCGCGATCAGCACCGAGCAGGTCGCGAACAGCGACCAGCGCACTCCGTACTCCTCCCTGATCAGCTCGGCCAGCCCCTTGCCGGTGACCGCGCCCATCCGCGCCGCCATCTCCTGCACCACGATCAGCGAGATGGTGATCACCACCATGATCCACAGCAGGTCGTAGCCGTAGGTGGCGCCGACAGCCGAGTAGGTGGCGATGCCGCCCGCGTCGTTGCCCGCGTTGGCAGCGATCAGGCCCGGTCCCAGGAACGCGAGAGCCGCCAGGACGCGGCCGCGACGGCGGCTAGCCCAGCGGCGCGGGCGCAGGCGGGCGCCGCCGGCGATCAGCCGGCCGGGAAGCGCCTTGGCGGCGGATACTCGGCCCGCCATCCACGGGCACCGGGATCTGCGTCGCTGTCATGGTGTGAGCGTACCTACTCGCCGCCGAACAGGTCGAACTTTCGCCGCCAGCCGCGCGGCAGCACCAGCTCCAGTACGTCGTCTACAGTGACAACGCCTATTAGCTCGCCCTTGGCACCGGTCACCGCCACGATCGTGAGGTCATAGTCGGTCATCAGCCGCGCGATCTCCTCGACTTCGGTGTCGGGAGAGACAACGCGCGGCTTGATGGTGGCCAGGTCTGCCAGAACCGCGTCGTCTTCGGCGCGGATCAGGTCGGCCAGCCTGACTTCGCCCTGCAGGCGGCGGTGCAGGTTCATCGTGAAGATCGAGGTGAGCGAGTTGGGCTTCACCTGGTCACGCCTGATCCGCTCCACCGCCTCCCGCTTGGTGGCGGTTGCGTAGAGGCAGATGAAGTCGGGGCTCATCAGCCCGCCGGCGGTGGCCGGGTCGTACCCGGCCAGCGCGCGCACCCGCCGGGCCTGCAGCGGCGGCAGCAGCTCCAGGATCTGCCGCCGCCGCTCCTCGTCCAGCTCGCCCAGCATGTCCACGGCGTCGTCGGACTCCATCCGCGCCAGCACGCCCGCCACATCGGCGTCGGTGCGCTCCTCGATGAACTCGCGCTGGTGCTGGGTGTCGAGCTCCTCGAACACGTCGGCCTCCAGCTCCTCGTCGGCCAGCGCCGACATGATCTCCTCACCCTCGCGGTGCGATGCCGCCTCGACCAGGTCGGCGAGCTGGGCCGGGTGCAGTCGCGCCAGCTTGGGGTGCGGCACCCGCAGCCGCACGGTGGGGACGTGTCCGGTGAACGGCTCGACGCTGGCCCAGTCCAGGAACCGTCCCAGCTGCACACGCGGAGCCAGCCGCCGCGGCAGCACCCGTCGCGTCAGCCCGCGCAGCCCGGTGTCCACACCGACAACTCGGTACCACCCGTCCACGCGGGCAAGCTCGATCTCGTTCGTCCGCACCAGGCGCGCCCCCTCGACGTTGATCAGCTGCCGGTCGAGCACGTCCTGCTTGAGCAGCACCTCCTCGGGGCGCCGCTCGAACGGCCGCAGGTCGAGCCTGACTTCGCTCAGCTCCACGTATCCGTGCCCGATCTCGCGGACCACCTCCGCAGGGACGAACACGCGACGGCCGGCCACCGTCGCCAGCACGCCGCTGACGACCGGATAGTCGGCGCCCAGCCGCACGACCACGTCGTCGACACGGCCCAGCTGGCCGCCGGCGCCGTCGCGCAGGATGCCGCCGGTGATCAGCGAGAGGTGCAGGATCGGCAGGCTCTGCGTCGCAGCCATGCGGAAACGGTACTCCCGGCGGGCGGTCAGCCCAGCAGGTAGGAGCCCGAGAAGGCCAGTCGCTCCACCGGCCGCGCCCGCATCCGCTCCCCGTCCAGGCGCACCTCGCGGGCGGCCGCGTCCACGGTCACCGTGCCGGTGCGGGTGTTCCGCACCATGTCTGCGGCCGTCAGGTCGCGGCAGCCCTGCACCCGCGCGCGCCGGCGTCGCGTCGGCAGCTCCGCCCCCAGCGACGCTCCGGCCAGGAACGCCAGCGACGTCTGCGCCGGTGCCGATCCGGCCGCCGCGAACTGCGGCCTCACCGTCACCGGCTCCACCAGCATCGTCGAGCCGTCGCCGTCACCGGACGATCCCCAGGCCGGCATCCCCGCCTTCAGGATCAGCTCCGGCCGCACCGCGAACAGCTCGGGCGCCCACAGCACCAGGTCGGCCAGCTTGCCCACGTCCAGCGAGCCGACGTCGGCCGCCAGCCCGTGCGTGATCGCCGGGTTGATCGTGATCTTGGCCAGGTAGCGCAGCACCCGCTCGTTGTCGGCGGTGCCGGGCTCCGCACCGGCCTGCGCCTTCATGGCGTCGGCGCACTGAAACGCCCGTCTCACCACCTCGCCGATCCGGCCCATGCCCTGCGAGTCGGAGCTGAGCATGTGGATCACGCCCAGGTCGTGCAGCACCGACTCCGCCGCCATCGTCCACTCGCGCACGCGCTGGCGCAGGATCTCCGCGTCGCCGGCCCGCGTCCCGGGCTCCAGCACGTGCACGGCCGCCACCATCGCCAGGTGCTCGGCCTCGGCGCCGGCGCCGAACGGCACCGTGGGCGTGGTGGACGACGTCAGCACCCGGTCGCGACCCGCCAGCTCCAGCAGGTTCGGCGCGTGCCCGCCGCCCACACCTTCGATGTGGTAGGCGTGCACGGTGCGGCCGGCGAACGCGGCGTACGTGTCCTCCAGCGACAGCGCCTCGTTGAGCCCGTCGGTGTGGATCGCCAGCTGCACGTCGTGCCGATCCGCGATGTCGAGCGCGCAGCGGATCTGTTCCGGTCCGGCGCCCACGTCCTCGTGGATCTTGAGGCCGGCCCCGCCGCGGGCGAGCGCGTGCTCCACCGGCCCAGGCCGGGCGGACGAGGCCCGCACCAGCATGGCCACGTTGACTGGAATCGCGTCGAAGGCCGCCCACATCATCGCCTCCGCCTCGGGCGGGTTGGTGCCAAGGTTCCAGACCGGGCCGAAGTCCTGGGTGACGAGGGTGGTCAGCCCGGCCGCCAGCGCCGCGTCGCAGACCTGCGGCGAGAGCAGGTGGACGTGGCAATCGATGCCGCCCGGCGTCACCACAAGCCCGCGCGCGTCGAAGACGGCCGTGCCGGTGTCGAGCACGACGCCGATGCCGTCCATCGTGTCCGGGCTCCCGGCCCGGCCGACGGACACGATGCGGCCATCGCTGATGCCGATCGATGTTGCCCGTACGCCCAGCACCGGGTCGAGCACCAGGCCGCCGACGACGGCCACCTCGACTCCGCCCCGCTCGGCGCGGACGCCGAGGCCGTCACGCATGGTGTTGCCCCAGCCGGCGATGATCTCGTCAGGCCCGGAGACGTCGTCGCTCTCGGCTGCGACCCACAGGTCGCTGTCGCCGAGCCTGACGGCCGCCGGATCAGGCACCCTCGTAGCCCCGCTCCCGCGCAAGCGCCAGCGCCGCTTCCAGCGCGCCGGGCGCGTCCAGCGGGCCGTCCACCAGGCCGGCGTGCCCGCGCACGATGCGGGCGCCGCCGAACGGCAACACCCACACCTCGCGGGTCTGGACCGGCTCGATCACGACCTTCACCCCGGCCGCCACCGCCAGACGCATGCCCCAGGCCGCCCTGCGATCGAACCGCAGCCGCCGGTTGGCCTCGAACACGTGGAAGTGCGAGGTGAGCGTGATCGGGACGTCGGACGTGTTCGCCAGCTGCAGCGGCCTGCCGCCCTCAAGCCACTGTGGCTCGACGTTGCCTGCGTCGAGCGACGGCGGCCCGCCGCCCGTGATCGGGTCGTGCAGCACGATCAGCCGGTGGCCGTCGGCGAACAGCGCTTCCAGCTCGATCCTCGTCACCAGTCGCGGCACGTCCTCGAGCACGTCCGCGGGGTAGAGGATCTCGTACCCGCGCTGCTCGACCGCCGCGTAGTCGAGCCCGTTCCGGGCGGCCTCCATCACCTCGTCCGAGATCAGGGCGACCGCCTCGGCCTGGGAGAGCAGCAGACCGCGGGCCCTGCGGCGCCGGGCCAGCTCGGCGGCGGCGAAGACCTGGAGGCGGTTCTGTTCGCGGGGAAGCAGTCGCACGGGCTGACGATCCTACGGTGCGAAGGTGCCTGCCGGCAGCTGCTGGGTGATGCAGCCGATCCCGCCGCCACCGTAGGCCTGGAAATCGGTGGGCACACCGACCACCTCGCGGCCGGGGAACAGGTCGGCCAGCAGCCGGTAGGCAACGTCGTCCTCAGGGACGTCCAGCCGCGGCGCGATGATGCCGCCGTTGACCGGATAGAAGTTTGTGTACGGCGCCGCCCGCCGCTCGCCTTCGAGCTCGCGGGTGTAGGACAGGAGCTCGATCTCGACCACCTCGATCGGCCGCCCCTGCGCATCGGTCTGGCCGGCCAGCGCAGCGCGGTTCGCCGCGGCCGGCTCCCAGTTCGGGTTCGACCGGTTGGGCGCCGCCTGGAACAGCGCCAGCCCCGGCCGGATGAACTGGACGACGTTGTCGGAGTGGCCATCGGTGCCGGCGTCGCCGGAGTCCTCGGCCAGGCCGAACGGCAGCCAGATCACCTTCTCGGCACCCAGGTAGTCCCGCAGCACGGCCTCGATGTCGGACTTGCCCAGGCCGGGGTTGCGGTTGGGGTTGAGCAGCACCGACTCGGTCGTGATGACGGTGCCCTCGCCGTCGCTGGTGATGCCACCGCCCTCGGCGATGATCGGCGCGGCGTACCTGCGCATGCCCAGCCGCTCGGACAGCCGCTCGCCGACCGCCGCATCGTTGTCCCACGACGGCGCCTTACCGCCCCACGCGTTGAAGCCGAAGTGGGTCATGGCCACGGTGCCGTCTCGGTCGACGACGAAGATCGGGCCGTTGTCGCGGATCCAGCAGTCGTCGATCGGGATCTCCGCCACATCCACCGAGCTGCCGCATGCCTCCAGCACCTGGTCGCGCGAGCCCGGGTTCGCGATCACCGTGACCGGCTCGAAGCGGCCGATGGTGCGGATCACCTCGGCCCATTCGTCGCGGGCGTCCTGTAGATGCCCGGGCGCGGCCGGCCACTCGCAGCAGGGCCAGGACACGAATGTGCGAGCGTGCTCGACCCAGCGGCCGGGCATCGCGAATCCGTCCTCGCGGGGGGTGCGGCCCTCGGTCTGGGGGAGCGTCGTCTGCTGGATCGACATGGTCGAGACCTTCCGTTTGTATGACGTTCTAAAAAGTTAGAATGCTAGACTAACACGTCATGGCGACGGCTTCAAGGGCAGACCAGCGGCGGGCGCGGGTGCTCGAAGCGACGATCGCGGCGATCGCCGACGTGGGCGTGGACGCGCTGCGCATGACCGACATCTCGGAGCGGGCCGGGATGACGCCGGGTCATATCCTTTACTACTTTGGCAACAAGGACCGGATCCTGATCGAGACCCTGCGCTGGAGCGAACACGACCTTGCCGAGAGCCGGCGTTCCGCTCCGGCCCGGCGCGGTCCCCGCAGGCGCCTGCGGGCCCTGGTCGACGACTACCTGCCGCAGGGGACGGCCGATGCGCGCTGGAACCTGTGGATGCAGGTCGGGATCCACCCGCCCTCCGACCACGAGACCCGGGAGCTGCTGGAGCAGCTGACCGACCTCTGGCGCGACGACCTGATCGGAGTCGTGCAGGATGGCATCGACCAAGGGGTCTTCGCCGATCCGTCGCCAGGGCTGGGGGAGTTCGCGCGCTGCGGCCTCTGGTTCCTGGATGGGCTCTCGATGTCTCTGCTGAACGGCTCTCCGCGGTTGTCCCGCGAGGACGCCGTCGACATAGGCCTCGCCGAGCTGGAGCGGCCGTTGTTCTGAGCGAAGCGGCACCTGTCATGATGGGTGTCCACCATCAGGAGGTAGATCGTGGCCATCAGCGAGAGCATCGAGATCTCACGGAGCCCGCAGGACGTGTTCGCCTACATCGACGACCTCGCAACGCACGGCGAGTGGCAGGAGCAGGTGGTGAGCGCGAAGGTCGACGGCGGCGACCCCACCAGGGTCGGCACCAGATCCACCGAGACGCGCAAGATCGGTGGCCGCGAGCAGCAGATGACCTACGAGGTCACCGAGCACAACCCGCCGCAGGTGATCGCTTTCCGGGGCGTGGACGGCTCCGTCCGTGCGAACGGCCGGGCCACCATCGAGCCGCTCGACGGCGGCGCCCGCTGCCGGGTCAAGCTCGATCTCGACTTCGAGGGCCACGGCATGGGCAAGCTGCTGCTGCCGCTGGTGCGCAACCAGGCAGCCAAGCAGGTGCCGAAGGACCAGGCGCGGCTGAAAGAGCGGCTCGAGAGCGGCACGCCGGCCGCCTAGATGGTTAATTCCACGGGATCCGTGGCTATGGGCGCAGGGACGAGGTGTTCCAGACGACGGGATCGACCGCAGGGCAGGCTGGATGAAGCCTGTTCAAGGGCGATCGTGGCGTCTGGGGCGGCTCGGACCAGCTCCAGAGCCAGGCAGCTCGTGGAATCAATCATCTAGGGCGTTACTGGAAGATCTCGGTGGTGCAGTCCCCGTTCTGCAGCCGCACCTCGTGGGCGCGGGCAGGCCCGCCCGCGCGATCGTTGAAGTCGACGAAGAAGCCGGGGTCGACCGTCATGCCGCCCTCGGGGTGGCAGTCCACCTTCAGCAGCCACGACTTCATGTCCGGGTAGAACTGGTTGTCCCACGTCGAGTAGAGGCTGTTCGTGACGTACATCCGCCGCCCGTCGTAGGAGAGCTGGAGCATCTGCGGCCCGCCGTTCAGGTCGCGCCCGGCGTCGTTGGGCTTGCCCAGCACGCCGCCCAGCCACAGCTGTGAGGCCAGCTTGGGGTTGGCCGGGTCGCTGATGTCGTACTGGCGAAGGTCGCCGTGCAGCCAGTTCGAGAAGTAGAGGAAGCGATCGTCCATCGAGACGACCAGGTCGGTGATCAGGCCCGGCACCGGGAACGGCCAGCCCTCGTGCTCGATCCCCTCGACCTGGATCACCTTGTCCGCCTGCCAGCTGCCGTTCGGCTGGTGCCAGCGCCACATCGCGCTCGACAGCGCCGCGCCCACGTAGCCCTGCGCGGCGGCCGGGTCGTGCAGGAAGCGCACCTCGAGCGGGATCAGCCCCTCGTCTCCCAGGTCGATCGACTGCTCGACGCGGCGCTCTTCGAGGTTCCAGAAGTGCAGGTTTCGCCCGTACTTGCCGGCGCCCACGTCATCCAGGTTGAAGCCCGGCTCGTAGGCCTCGGGGATCCCGAACTCCGACGAGATCATCACGTTGTGCCGCGGCTGGTACCAGAAGTCGTAGTTGATCCGCTGGTCGCCGCGGTCGGCCTCCCAGCGCCCGACCACCTCGAACGTGCGCGCGTCGAGCTGGGCGAACCCGCCGCCGTCGGTGCCGTCGGCGTTGCCGAGCATGCTGATCACGACCTTGTCGCCGGGCATGCAGTGGACGGTGTGCGGGCGCGTGTAGCCGGTCTTGGCGACCACCTCCTCGGGCTCGATCACCTTCTCGATCGTGGGCCGGCGGGGATCGTCGGCCACGTTCACGATGTGGATCCGCGACGAGCGGAACCCGGGCACGATCAGGTGCGTGCGGTCGGGCCCGTGGCACGCCGAGCTGCAGCGGTTCCAGCCGTAGTGGTGCAGCTCGTCGCCGACGCCGGGCATCGGCAGCTCGGAGATGATCTTCCCGTACTCCGGCGTGCCGGGCTCGGTGCCGACCACGGCCAGGAAGTCGGGCTTGTCCACTCCGGTGCCCTCGTGCAGGCAGGCGACGTACAGGTACTGCTCCTGCGGCGCCTTGATCGCCTCGTCCGGTGTGGCGAACATCGATGCGCTGTGGCTGGCTGCGTCGTGTGACACGGGTGCATCCCCTCCTCGGTCTACCCGTCCGCGGACTCCAACGGGGCCGAGTTTACCCCGTACACCCCGGCGGGTGGTAGGCTCGCGACGTTCGCCACAAACTATCAAGGGGGTCGACCATGGCGTTCGCACGAGTTGTGTCCTTCGACGGGGTCAGCAAGCAGCGGATCGAGCAGATGAAGGAAGAGATGAGCGGCGAGGGGCCGCCCGACGAGATCCCCGCCACCGAGATGGTGCTGTTGCACGACCCGGACGCGGAGCAGTCGATGGCGATCATGTTCTTCGAGACCGAGGACGACTACCGCCGCGCCGACGCCGCCCTGAACGCGATGCCGGCGTCGGACACGCCGGGCAGCCGTACCGGGGTGGCCAAGTACGACGTCGCCATGCGGATGGCGGCACAGCGCCAGACGTAGGGTCGCATCAATCAATTAGGATCCGCCGATGCGGCGGGTCGTCATCCTGGGAGCGGGCTTCGGAGGACTCGAGCTCGCGACCACGTTGTCGGACGCCCTCGGCGGTGACATCGACGTTGTCCTGATCGACAAGAACGACTCGTTCGTGTTTGGCTACTCCAAGCTGGACGTGGTGTTCGGCCGGACAACGATGGATGCCGTGCGGCTTCCGTACGACGCGATCGCGAAGCCGGGGGTGGGGTTCCTGCAGGAGAGGGTGACCGCGATCGACCCCGAGGCGCGGGTCGTGACCACCGACGCCGGCGTCCACGAGGCAGACGTGCTGGTCGTCGCGCTCGGCGCGGACTACGACATGGATGCGACGCCCGGGCTGGCCGAGGCCGGCAACGAGTTCTACTCGGTCGCCGGGGCCGAGCGTCTCGCCCAGCTGCTGCCCACCTTCTCGGGCGGGCGCGCCATCATCGGCGTCTGCGGGGCGCCGTTCAAGTGCCCGCCGGCTCCCAGCGAGGCGGCGCTGCTGCTGCACGACTACCTGGTGACGCGCGGAATCCGCGATGCCTGCCGGCTCTCGATCGTGATCCCCTTCGGCACGCCGGTGCCCCCGTCGCCGGACACGTCGGAGGCGCTTGTGGCAGCCTTCGCCGAGCGCGACATCGAGTTCGTGCCCAGCCGCCGGGTGGCGTCGCTCGACGGCGGCCGCAGCGTTGCCGTGCTTGATGACGGCACCGAGATGCCGTTCGACCTGTTCCTCGGCGTCCCTCGCCACAGGGCCCCCGATGTCGTGATCGCAAGCGGAATGACCGAGGACGGCTACGTGCCTGTCAGCTCGAGGACGCTGGAGACGAGATTCCCCGGCGTCTATGCGGTCGGCGACGTGGCGACGGTCGGGGTGCCGAAGGCGGGCGTCTTCGCCGAAGGGGCGGCGCGGGTGGTCGCCGACGCGCTGATCGCCGCCGTCCGCGGCGACGAGCAGCCCGACGGCTACGGCGGGCGCGGGTCCTGCTACATCGAGTTCGGAGCCGGACGCATCGGCCGCGTGGACGTCGACTTCCTGTCCGGGCCGAAGCCGACCGGAACCTTTCGCGAGCCGTCGGTCGCGCTGGTTGCAGAGAAGCAGGAGTTCGGCTCCAGCCGCAGCGCCCGCTGGTTCGGGCGCTGAGTCCGGCCTACGATCGTGATGTGCAACTGAGGACGACGTTGATCGCGGTCTGCTGGATCGCGTGGGTGCTGATCTGGATCGGCACGGCCGTCATCTACCGGCCGGACTCACGCGACCCGTCGCCCCCGAGCGACACGCGGTCTCGCCGGTACTGGCTGAGGCTGTTGCTGGCGGCGTTCTTCGTCGTCGCGCTGCGGGCGCATCACCCGGGCGGCGCGTCGTTCGACGCCGCTCTCGGATGGTTGGGTGTCGCCGTCTGTGCGACCGGGATCGGGATCACCACCTGGGCGCGCGTGTGCCTGGGACGCAACTGGGGGATGCCGATGACCGTTCGCGCGAGGCCGACGCTGGTTCGCAGCGGCCCCTACCGGGTCGTGCGCCATCCGATCTACAGTGGGCTGCTGCTGGCGGCGATCGGCTCGGCTCTGGTGACCGGGCCGGGCTGGCTGGTGGTGGTGATCGGCGCGGGCGCATACTTCGTCGTCAGCCTGCGAGTGGAGGAGAATGACATGGCCAGCGCGTTCCCCGACCAGTATCCGGAGTACGCCGGCCATACCAAGCGGCTGATTCCGTTCGTGTACTGATGCCCCGGCGCACCTCGAGGAGGAGAGCATGAGCAAGGAGACCGCGTTCTACGGCCGCCTTCAGGCGATGACCGACCGGTGGATGGATCTGTTCGGCTACCACGCACCGGCGGTCGTCACCGACACCCGGCAGGAGTACCGCGCGGTGCGGGTGGCGGCCGGCCTGATGGATTTCTCGATGCTGCGGAAGGTCGATCTGGACGGAGCCGGAGCACTCGCGCTGGTCGACTCGATCGTGTGTCGTGACGTCTCAACGCTCGGCCAGGGACGGATCGCCTACGGCCCGCTGTGCGACGCCGACGGGAAGATGGTCGACGATTGCACCGTGATGACGCGATCGTCGGGCGGTGACCAGGTACGGTTCTGTGGCGCCAACGATCGCGACTACGAGATCTTCTCGGCGGCGGCCGAAGGCCTCGGCATCGAGGCGCGGGAACGCACCGACGAGCTGCCCCACCTGTGCCTTCAGGGCCCCAACAGCCGAGCGATCCTCCAGGGCATGACCTCCAGCGACCTGTCGTCGCAAGCCTTCCCCTATTACACGTTCCGGGAGGACGTCGAGGTGGCCGGCATCCCGGTGTTCATGACCCGGCTCGGCTACACCGCCGAGCTCGGCTACGAGCTGTGGGTCGATCGCGACCGGGCCCTCGATCTCTGGGACGCCCTGTTGGAACAGGGAACCGGCCACGGCATGGAGGTGATCGGGATGGACGCGCTGGATCTGTTCCGGATCGAGGGCGGGTTCATCATCGGCGGCGTCGAGTACGACCCGACGGTGTCGCCGTACGAGTGCGGCCTGGGCTGGGCCGTCGACCTGGATAAGCCCGGATTCCAGGGCCGCGACGCCCTCCGGGATGCCGAACAGGCGAGCACCCTGCGGCTGACGTCGGTCGTGCTCGAGGGAGGCGGGGCGGAGGCGTCGGGGGCCAAGCTGAGCGTCGATGGCGCGGTCGTCGGGTTCATCACCCAGGCCGTCGTCTCGCCCTACCTCGAGGGCAAGACGCTGGGGCTGGCCAAGGTCGACCGGAACCGGAACCAGCCCGGTACCGCGGTCGAAGCCCGGGTGGGCGGCGAGGCAGTGCCCGGGAGGATCGTTCGCCATCCGGCCTATGACCCGGAGCGGCGGCGGGTCAAGAGCTAGGCCGGGCGGTGGGCGTCACTCGTTCCAGCGGACGACGATCTCCCTCTGCAGACCGGGTAGCGGTAACGCTGCGGCCTCTGCCTCGACCGCCTCGCGTGCGGCGCGCGAAGGGCGACCCCAGGTCTGGATCGTCAGCGTCTCGTTCGCCCGCCGCCAGGTGCCGCTGATCTCGCCGTCGAGCAGCACGGCGCCGGGCCAGACCCTCGACGTCCAGAGCGCGCTGCGATGATCGGCGTCCGGGACAAGCAGCGCGCGGTCGTCCCCCTGCAGCAGGTAGTAGGCGTCGCCGCTCGGCAGCAGCCGCGCCGGCGCCACCGGCCCGGGGCCGGCGCGGACGGCCGGCTGGTCGCGGGCCAGGATCCACGCATCGCCGATCGGCGTGCGAACCGCGGTCAGAGAGCGCCGCAGCGAATCGAATGCCGTCACACCTTCCCGAGCCGAGATCCCCGCCCAGCGGGCAAACGCCTCGGGGGTCGTGGGACCGAACACGTGCAGGTGCCGGCGCGCCAGCTCGAGCCGGGCCTTGAACGGATCGTCGCCTGCCGGCGGCACCGTCCAGATCGTCGGCTGCCGCGCCCCGGCCCACCGGATCAGCACCGTGCCCGTCGTCGCCGCGTACCGGAGCGCGTTCGCGTCGTGCAGCCCGAGCGCGTCCCCGGCTGCGCCGTACGGCATCGTCGCCCCGCCCAGCAGGGCGTGGAGGCGGGCGGCCAGATCCTCCGCTCGGCGGCGAGCCTTGAGGTCGTCCGGGAACCTGCCAAGCGAGAACACCGCCAGGTCGCGGGCCGCGATCACGTAGACCTGGAAGCGCGGCCCCCAGAGCTGGACGAGCGACGCGTCCTCCCAGCTTGATGGCCCCGCACCTGCGACGCGCGCGTGGATCGATAGCAGCGCGGCCCGCGGCATGCTGTCCTGGAGCCCCGCCCAGGCCGCCTGCCGCAGGGAACCCCGTCTCGGCGGAAGACGCTCGTCGAGCGCCCCGATCCGGCGTCGGAAGCCGAGGATCTCCGCCCTGCTCAGCACGAGCGGCGACGTCAACCGATCACCCATCTAGCCGGCAGCGTACAGGTGGTAGCTCTGGGGAATGCCCTTCAGCTGGTGCTCGCCTGCGTCGGTGAAGGTGAAACCGCTGCCCGCCACCAGCTCCTTGACGGTCTGGGACACGAGCACCTGTCTGGGACCGGCCAGCCCCGCGATCCGGGCTCCCGTGGACACCGATATGCCGGCGCACTTTCCGTCCACCAGCTCGCACTCGCCGGTATGCACGCCGGCCCGCACCTCGATACCGAGCCCACGGACGCGTTCGTGGATGTCCAGAGCGCAGTGGATCGCCCGGGTCGGCCCGTCAAAGGTGGCGATGAAGCCGTCGCCGGCGGTGTCGTTCTCCTGGCCCCGCCAGTTTGAGAGCGCTTCTCTGATCAGGTGGTTGTGCCGCTCGATCAGGTGCTTCCAGTCGCGATCGCCGAGACGCGCCTGATGATCGGTGGTGTCGACGATGTCGGTGAACAGGATGGTGGAGAGGATCGTGTCCGGCACGACCGGCCTTGGCTGCAGGCCGACCAGGCGCGCGATCGCGTCGAGGCGGGGGCGGTTGACGGCTTCGATGTCGATGTCGCGCCCCATCCAGCCCTGCTCGGCGAACACTTCGATCCGCGCGTCGGGCATCAGCGACGCCACGTGTTCTGCCTCCGGGTGATTCTCGGCTCCTTCGCCGACCATCAGCAGTGCGGGCGCCTGGACGCTGGGCAGGACGCCGCGGATGTCGGTCTGCCACCAGATGTGTTCGAGCGCCACGGCGACATCGCGCGTGCAGGCGTTTCGCGTCAGCTTCGCCCACATCGGATCGCTTCCTGGGATGGCCGATGGCCGCCGCTCAGCTGCTCCAGGTCGTCTGCCCAAGACTCGCCGTAGCTCAGGGTTCCCCACCCGTTCAGGTCCCGCATCCGGCGTGCCAGGTCCTCCGGCCCTTCGCCCCATGGGTAGTCCGGCGCCCACGCCGTTCGCGGAAGCGGGTTCCACCAGGCCAGGGCCTGCACGCGGGCCGGGTCTCCGGCCGCGAGCAGCTCCCACCGCACGTCGAGGTTGGCGCCGAACTCGACCTGCCAGGCGATGTCGATCGGGCCTTCGCCGACCGCCTGGTAGGCGATGTAGGCGCCGTCATCGGTCTCGAGGTACTGGGGATCGGGGATCTCCACCCTGCTTCCTACGACGGGCTACGTCGGCTGGTTCAGGTGGACTTCGATCCGCTCCAGGCGCGCGATGATGTCCTGCAGCTGATCCTCGGAGTGTGCGGTGTCGCCGGTGGCCTGCTCCTTGCGCGTCCGGGACACGAAGGCGCCAGTGATCGATGCGGTGATCACCGTGACGAATCCGATGCCGAGCAGCATCACGACCGCGGCCAGGGCCTGCCCCGGGGCGGTCTCCGGTACGCGGTCGCCGTATCCGACGGTCGTCACGGTCTGGACGGCCCACCACAGCCCTGACCCGATGGAGGGGAATCCCTTGCGGTCGATGACGGTCATCAGGAGGCCGGCGGCGACGGTGATCGTGGTGGTCACCGTGGCGATCACGACTGCCGCCGTCCTCGGGGTACCGGCACGTGCTATCAGGCTGTCAAGCTGACGCTCAGCGCGATTCTCTCTGTCCATCAGAGCAGATTCGTAGCGGTGGCCGGCAGTCCTGCCGGGCGACGGCTACCGTGCGCGCCCTGAACCCGCCTTTCCGCCGGTGTTGAGATCGACGGCGGCATGGATCAGCGCCCGGAACGCGTCCGCGTCGACCTCCTCGCCCTCATGGATGTCGATCGCGCGCCGCGCGTTTCCGTCGAGGCTCGAGTTGAAGAGCTTGGCCGGGTCGTTCAGCGAAGCGCCTTTCATGAAGGTCAGCTTCACGGCCGACGTGTACGACTCGCCGGTGCAGATGATGCCGTCGTGCGACCAGACCGGGGTGCCCGGGTTGGTTTTCTTGGCCCACTTCCACTCCTCGACGACGTCCGGGTCGGCCTGCCTGATCAGCTCGCGCATCCGGCCCAGGGTCTGACCGCGCCAGTCGCCGAGCTCGGCGATTCGCTCGTCGATCAACTCGGATGCCGACCGGTCCTCGGTCGAGCCCGATTCCGTCATGTGCTCCTCCTTGCGTTATGCGGCGTCAGCCCGGCGGCATCTCGGCGAACTGCGGCGCGTCATCACCGATCTCGTGCCAGCTCGCCTTGTAGGCCACCTGCTGGTGGAAGCTGGGGCGAAGGTCGAGGTCGGGCATCAGGCCGGCGGCCACGAAGTAGACGGCGCCGAGGTCGTCGTAGAGGCTGGATCCGCAATTGCTACAGAAGTTCCGCGGTGCCAGGTGGCTCTCGTAGGTCTTCACCAGGTCCTCACCCTTGGTGAACCTGAAGTTCTCCTTTGCCACCACCACACCGGCCAGGCTGGAACCGGTCCAATGCTGGCAGCGCGTGCAGTGGCAGTAGCCCAGCGCCTGCGGGTCTTTCACCTCGTACTCCACGCGCCCGCACAGGCAAGTTCCCTTGAGTGTCTCAGACATCACGACTCCTCCCGAGTTGGCCTGACAATCGCCTGCAACGCTACCAGACCAGGCTCGCGCTTCCAGGGTCCGGACGGTGTGCGAGCATGCAGTCGATGCGGCTCGCCGACCTCAGCAACCTGGCCGCTCGGCTCGACGGCGTCTCCGAACGCCGCCGCGATGGGCTGCTCGATTGGCGGTACCACGGCCGCCTGGTCGCCCGGCAACTCGATCGCAGCCACATCGTCATCCGCTCGTCGTTCGACTCGCGGGATTTCCTCGTCCGATCGTTTCCCGAGACGTTCTCCGTGCCGCGACGCTTCGCCAAGCACATGATGATCGTCGCTGACCTCGAGCACGGGAACGCCGCGGCGATCGAAGACGCTGTCATCGGTGCGTGGGAGCTGCAGTCCGGCAAGTGACGGCCGGCGCAGTGAGGCTCAACCCAGGGCCATGCCCTCCGCGGCAGCCGATGGCTCAGGCTCGGGGATGCGCATCATGCGGAACGAGGTGAAGAGCCCGGCGAGGCCCGCCAGGATCGGGATCAAGAGGGCCACCTGAAGCGCCCGGTGGCGAGCGTCGGTGTTGATGCTGATGATCTCGTCCTGGGTCTGCTGGGGCCGGCCGGCCAACTGCTCCTGGAGCTGGGTGTTGGTCATCACCTCGGCGTTGTGTTCCAGAGCGTCTCCGACCTGCTGCTGCTCCGCCAGGGTCAGCACGTTGCTGGATTCGGCCAGGTTGGTGAAGCTGAAGGAGAGCGTCGCCAGCATGATCGCGCCGGCAAAGGCGAGCCCGAACGAGAGCCCGAACGACCCGGCCGCCGAGTTGACGCCGGCAGCCTCACTGACTCGCTCCTCCGAGATCGGAGCCAGCGTGTAGTTGTTCAGCTGCGACACCAGCAGCCCCAGTCCGGCTCCCGCGATCATCAATGGGATCACCAGATACCAGCCGGAGTCCGCCCGCGGCACGATCGGAATCAGGATCACCAATCCCGTGGTCAGCAACGCGAATCCGACCCGGATGATGGCGCTGGCACGGCGATCGCCCGCCTTCCGCTCGGCGAGCAGCGCCACCCCGAACATCGTCAGCGAGAGCGGCGCCAGCGACAGGCCGGCCTGCATCGCGCTGTACTCGAACACCATCTGCAGGTAGATCGGCAGCACGATCATGGTGCCGCCGAGGGCGATCTGCTGGAGCATCTGCTCGGAGATGCCAAACCGGAACACCTTCGACTTGAACAGGCCGGGATCGATCAGCGTCGCCTTCCCCTCGCGCTTGCGCCGCACCAGCCAGGAGGCCAGGCCGACCATCGCAAGCGCACCCACCACGAGCAGCGCGCCGACCGCCTCGCCGCCCTCCTGCCACACCAGGATGCCCAGCACGATGCCGCCCATGCCCAGCACCGACAGCAGCGCGCCCACCGGATCGACGCTGCGCGGCCCGGTGTAGGGCACGTCGCGCACGAGCTTGATGTTCAGCAGCACGACCAGGATGATCACGTCCTCCAGCAGGAACGCGATCCGCCAGGACAGGTAGGTGGTGATGAACCCTCCCAGCAGCGGCCCCACGGCGGCCGCGATGGCGGCGGCCGCGCCGACCAGGGCATACGCCTTCTTCTGCGCGACCCCCTGGAAGTTGCCGTGGATCAGCGACTGCATCGCCGGCAAGAGCAGCGACGCCCCCAGCCCGCCCACCACCGCCCAGAAGACGATGATCGCCGCCAGGCTCTGCGCCAGAGCCATCGCCAGCGCGCCGGTGGCGTAGGCGAGCAGGCCCACAACGTACGCCCGCTTGCGTCCGACCAGGTCACCGACCTTGCTGCCGATCAGGATGAACGCCGCGGAGACCAGCGCCTCCAGGGCGATCGCCGACTGGACGCCGCTGACGGTCGTGTGCAGGTCATGGACGACCGACGAGATCGACACGTTCATCAGCGACGTGTCAACGACCAGCACGAACATGGCCATCGCCAGCAGGATCGCAAGCCGTTGGTTGCCCGTCTCCTCCTCGGGAACGCCGGCGGGCGCGCTCACGCCGACGCGAGCGCCTTCGCCTTGAGGGATTCGTACTCGGCCTGGTTGATGGCGCCGCTGTCCAGCAGCTGCTTGGCCTTCGCGATCTCCTCGGTCGAGCTGGTCGGCGCCACCGAGCGGATGTGATCGTCCATCTGCTGCTGGGCGGCCTGCTGATCCCTCACGGCGCGCTCGGTCATGCCGTCGTGGTTTGCGATCAGGTAGATGAACACGCCCAGGTAGGGAAGGATGATCACGAAGATCATCCACAACACCTTCGTGAACCCGCTGGCGTCATGCCGCCGGAACAGGTCCGAGAAGACCGTGATCAGCAGCCAGAACCAGATGATCCAGGCAAAGAAGACCGCCATCGTCCAAAGCACCGAAAGAAACGGCGGATAACTCGTGAGCAGCGTCATTCCGTACTCCTTCCGCCGCACACAGCCGGCAGGTGTGACCGTCATCCCGACACCGGGAGACGGCCAGATTTCCAGGGCAATCGGGCAAGCCTCGCAGGTCGCACCGCTCAGCGCAAGGATCCGGGTGATCGAAGCCTCTCTCCGATGATCCAGGCATACTCGATCGGCCGGCCGCCCTCGAGCTGCGTTTCCACCTCGGTGCTGACCACCGATAGGCCGGCCTCCTGGAGCAGCCGCACGAGCTCCTCGGTAGGCACCGTGTTGATGAACATCGCCACGCCGAGCCACGTGTACTGCTGCCACGGATCCTCGCCCGGCTCCGCACTCAGCAACAGCCGTCCGTTCGGCCGGAGCAGTTCGCGGAAGCTGCGAAACAGGGCGGGGTAGTCCTCACGAGCGATGTTGTCGATCAGGTACAGCGCGACGATCGCGTCGAACCCACCTACGGGCAGATCGACCTCACGAACGTCGCCGCGGATGAACGTCGCCGCGGGAACGTTCGCCCTCGCCCGCGCGACCTGCTCGCCGGAGATATCAACACCGGTGACCTCGTGCCTCGACGCAAGTTCGCGGGTCGCCGGCAGCCCGTTCCCGCACCCGACGTCCAGAATCCGCGACCCGTGCGGGAGGTCGGCCGCGAACGCCCGCACGCGCTTGAGACGGGGCCAGGGCGCCTCGGCCGACTCCAGCGCCGCGTACTCGTCGGCCACCTGGTCGTAGCCTCGGGCGATGATCTCATCGTCTCGCTCCACCACAGTCCAACGTCGGGGAGCGCCCTCGCGTGAGATCTCCTGGGTTGTGGTGATGCGCCGGCGCCCCGGTGAAGGGCGCCGGCGCGGGCCGGTCAGCCGGCCGTCACCTGGCGGTAGCTTCCGTGGCGGAACTCATCGACGAGTCCCGGATGGGTTGACCCGTTTTCAAGCGGCTGCTTGAATAGACGGGAATGGAAGCGGCGAGAACGGCAGCGTCGCGAGGCCGGACTGCGGACTCGGGCGCGGCTCCTGGAAGCTGCGCTGACTCTGATCTCAGAACGTGGTGAGGACGGCGTTACGCTGCGCGAGCTGACGGATGCCGCCGGCGCCAACGTCGCGGCGGTGAGCTACCACTTCGGGTCGTTGCAATCGCTGTGTTACGCGGCGGTCGAGCACGCGCTCGAGCGCTATCTGGACGCTCAGCAGGAGGCGCTGAGCACGCTCGGCCCGGACTCCACGCTCGAAGCCGTGGCGGCGGCCTTTGCGCGTCCGATGATGCGCGCGCTGGCGGCGGGCGGGCGTGATCTCGCCGTGCTTCGGATCGTGTCACGGGCGGCATTGGATCCCCCGCAGGGCTGGGATCGATTCGATGCCAGGTTCGAGGCGATTCGTGCCGACGCGCTCGGCGTGCTGAAGGCAAACGTTCCCGAGGTCAAGATCCGAGAACTGATCCTGCGCTTCCGCTGCGTGGCGGGAATGTTGGCCTGGCTGGCCCTGGCACCCATCAGCGCCGAGTTCGGAAGCATGTCCGAGAAGCAGCTCGAGCGGCTGCTGGTGCCGATCATTGCCGGCGCGTTTCGCGGCACGAATCCCGGCTGACCCGAGCCCGCGCTGACAGCCTCGTCCGAGCGAAGTAGGCTGCCTGCGGCATGCGGATCTGGACGATCTCGGCAGCGGCGGGCGCAGGCGGCGAGCGGATCGGCGCCGACCTGGCCGAGGCGGCCGGAGTGCCGCTGCTGGATTTCAAGGCGCTTTCGAGCCTTCTGCCGGATCAGCTTGGAGACGTTCCCGACCTGGCGCACCTGGAGGAGCGGGTCGGCGGCCGCCTGAATGCCATCGGGCTCAGCCTGGCCATGATCGGAACCGGTTCCGCACTCGCGCTGTCGGAGCTCGAGTTCCGGCGAACGCTCCCGGAACTCGGCCGCGCGGTGCTGGGAGAAGCCGCGCGCTCGTCCTGCGTGATTCTGGCCCAGAGCGCATTCCTCGTGCTGCGCGACCACGTTTCGGCGATCCATGTGCGCATCCACGCTCCGCTTGAGTGGCGCATCGACGCATACCAGCGCGACAACGTCGTCGATCGCCCCGCCGCTGAGCGCGCCGTCAAGCATGACGACCACATGACGCGGACGTGGGTGAAGACGATGTACCACGCGAACCTCGACGACTACTCGCTGTTCTCGGTCGTCGTTGATGCCAGCCGCTTCAGCACGCAGCGCCTCGTCGCAATGCTGTTGGCGGCATCGATCTAACCGGCTCGCCGTCGGATCAGTTCGAGGGCGCCCGATCCTGCCCCTCGTCGGCATCAAACCACTCCGGATCCTGGCCGGCCGCTCATCGATCCGCGACCAAAACCACGTTTCGCCTGGTCGCGCGGAACGGATAGGGCCCGGCCGGCGCGGTGAGTGCGCCGTACATCTCCTGGTAGGCGTCGAGGTACGTCTGCACCCGCTCGCGTGTCTCCCAGAGAACCTCGCCGCGCGCCTCCCTCACCTCAACCCGGCTGAATGACCGCCGCAGCTCCCCAGGACCGTTGTCAGCGTTGAAGTCGTCAGCCGCAAGGGGGCCTCCGACCCTCGACCACAGCTCCTGCAGATGGCCGGGGGCGTTGTAGCAGCCGACGAAGCGACCGGCCGGCGTGAGCACCCTGGCCAGCTCTGCGATCGCCAGAGCGCGGTCGTGGACGTGGTAGAGCACCCAGTTGGCCACCGCCACATCAAACGAGCCGTCCAGGAACGGCAGGTCCTGGATGTCGGCCACCTCGACACGTAGACCCTTCGCGCTTGCGGCGTCGACGGCGGCCGGGGACAGGTCGACGCATCGCACATCGGGAGCGGTGAGGAGGGCCGCGAAGTCGCCCGAACCGCTCACCCCGCATCGAGGACGCTCGTTGGCCGCACCTCGGCGATCGCGGCCAGCGCGAGCAACCACGGATCGTCGTCTCCGCCCAACCAGGCGGTGCGATCCAGCCGGCGCATCGCCAGCCGGTCGACCGTCGCGTACTCCCGCGCGACCAGATCGCGATCACTGAGCTTCTTCACTCGCCCATTCTCCGTCAGCGCAGAACCAGGAGGTCGAGCCAGTTGCATCTGATCTCGGGGTTCGCTGTGTTCTCATCCTGTCGTACGGCATCGCGGAGGCTCTCTTTACCGCGCAGGAACTCACCCTCGGTGAGATTGCGCATCGTCGTGTCGGCCTGGCGGAAGGTGTCCACCTGGCCGAGGAAGTCCGCGAGGCTGGTCGGGTACGTCTCACGAACCTGCTCGAGAGCGTCCTGGTGGAATCCGGCGGCCGCGAACGCCTTGCGCGTGTCCTTGATGGAAGGGAAGGTTTCGATCGAGCGAGCGGTCTCAGGAAACCATCGGACGAGTTCGATGCTGTCGAGCTTCAATGTTCCCAAGGGCTCGTATCTGTCCGGGAAGCCCTGTCGGATGAGGACGGGCGCACCGGGGCGGAGAACGCGGCGGATCTCGTTGGCGGCGAGCGCCAGGTCGGGGATGTGGTGAATGACGAGCGAGAGCCAGGCGGCGTCCGCCGACTCGTCCGGCAGCGGCAGGGCGCTCGCATCTCCCTCAAACACCTGGATGGCAGGTGCTCGCCGGATCTGGGCTCGCATCGCGGCCGAGGGCTCGACTGCGAGGACGCGCAGGTCGAACCAGTCACTGAAGGCCGCGGTGAAGGCGCCGGTCCCCGCTCCGATGTCCACCAGAGTCATTCCCTGCGACGGGCGCAGGTGACGTCGTACCGCCTCGCGCCACTCCCAGAGTCCGTCGCGGGGTACCTCGCGTACAGCCTTGAACGCGGCAGCGGTGCGATCGTCATAGTTGATCCTGGCCACGTATACCTCCACTCACAGCGAATAGCCATCATGCTATATCGCATGGAGGCTATCGTCAAATCCATGTCCCGAGACCCCTCTCAGGTGGGGAGCTGGGGCTCCACCTGCACGAGGGGAGTCGGCTTCACCCGGTAGGGACCCGCGAACGGCCGGTCCTGAACGCCGATCATCAACATCGACACCACGACCGCGGCCGCCCACAGCGTCATCGCGATTGCCGCCGTGCGCCGGTTGGCGCTGTGGACGCAGGCGATCGCGATCAGCGTGAGGATGCCGAGCGCGATCACGCCGGCCCACTTCGCCGAGTTGACCGCCGATTGGCTGATGATGATCCGCTGACGACGGGCATCCAGCGAGGTCACGATCTCGCGCTGTGCGACCACCCGGCCGGGGTTGTCGGCGGGCAACGCCAGCGCCACCTGCAGCGCCAGCGCCATCTGCGGAGGGGCCGCCACCAGCGTCGC
>JAICYJ010000075.1 GCA_025934255.1 Thermoleophilia bacterium
CCATGGATCTTCCGCCCGGATACCGGCTGCGGGTGCCTGCGATCGAGGACGGTCCTGCGATCGCCGACATGCTGAATGAGGAGACGGTGGCGCTGACTGGCGTCCCGGTCGCCAGCGTGGAGTGGGTCACAACCGCCTGGACGGCGCCCGGCGCCAGGCTCGATCGCGACTTCGGCGTGATCACGGACGGCGACGGGGCGATCGCCGGCTATTTCCTGATCGAGTTCGAGCCGCCGTTCACCACCGTGTCCGCGATCGGCGCGGTGGCGTTGTCGCACCACAACCGCGGAATCGGGTCGGCCATCATCGAGGAGGTCGAGCGGCGCGGCCGGGAGATGGCTGCCGGTCGCGAGGGCGTCACCCTCCGCATGGGGGTGCTGGCGGGCGAGCCGCGGGTGGCGGCGCTGCTGACCGCCCGCGGATTCCGCGAGGTGCGCGTGTTCTGGTCTATGTCGCTGCGGTTCGACGGCCCGCCGCCGGCTCCGGCAGACGTGGCGGGGATCGAAATCCGCAGGCTCGTCCCCGGCCAGGAACGCGAGGTGTACCAGTGCGCTGCCGAGGCATTCGAGGATCACTGGGGCGACGGGTTCCCATCCGAGCAGTCGTGGCTGCATCGCCACGTTGAGGCAAGCGACAGCTTCGAGCCCGAGCTGTGGATTCTGGCCTGGGAGGGCGAGCGGCTGGTCGGCCTGCTGCTGGCCAACGCCGAGGCGGAGGAGGATCCCGAGCTCGGGTACATCGCCTTGCTGGGCGTGCGCCGCGAGGCCCGTGGCCGCGGCCTCGGCGAGGCGCTGCTGCGCCGCAGCTTTGTGACGTTCTACGAGCGCGGGAAACTGGGCGCGCAGCTTGTGGTCGACAGCGAGTCGAGCACCGGCGCCAACCGGCTGTACGAGCGGGTTGGCATGACCGCACAGCCGCGCTTCGCCAACTGGGACCGCCCGTTGCGGCCTGCAGACTGACCGTTTCCGGGCGGCTGTGAGCACCCGTACACGGGTAGGCGCTGCCCCCCGGATGGGGGATGCGTCACGTGGTTGGGGGATGCCAGGATGGTTCTGCAGGGGGACGAGTAGCACGGGTCACAACCGATCTCCCTGTGAGGCCGAGGGTCGGCCGCAACGGGGGTCTTCCAGTGAATCTCCAACGCGTGTCTGTGCTCGTTGCTGCGCTGTTTGCGTGGCTCGCGTTCACCGCCACGGCGTCTGCGGACCCGCTGCCCGTGGCCGGTATCTACCAGGTCTGGGCAAATGATTCCGGCGCCACTGCACCCTATGTGCGCGGCGGCCAGATCACGGTCGACTGGGCCACCATCGAGCCTCAGCGCAAGATCTTCAACTGGAGCTCGCTGGACTCCGAGCTGAAGTACTACGCCTCGATCGGCAAGGTCGCGACGGTGCAGGTCAACTCGACCACCAAGCCGGCCTGGCTCTGGAACGTGGTCGCGCGCTGCGGCACGGTGCAGAAGCAGGCGGTCCCGCAGTACTGGGATCCCGCCTACATGACCGTGCAGACCGAGTTGGTGTCGGCGCTGGCGGCACACCTCAAGGCCTCGCCGTATGAGTCCACGGTCGCCCTGGTGCGCTCCGCTCCCAACGCGATCGGCACCGAGCTGACCGATCTGCCCTCCGGCTACACCTGCACGGCCACGCCCTCCGGGCACAAGGTCAAGACGCTCTGGTCGAAGGACGTGCGCAACGCCTACTACTACAACGTCATGAACCTGTACCGGCTGCAGATGCTGCCGCAGATCCCGGTGGCGCTGAGGGCGCAGGTGTGGACGCAGTGGCCGGGGCACTCCCCGATGGACTGGCTGGGGACCGGTGGCGCCATGATCATGGGCACCGGCTCGGATATCGATCCGCAACCGATACGCGACGCCTTCGACCTGTTCGCCTACAACCAGGTGCGGATGGGCAGCAGCAACGCCTACTGGGAGCCGATCAGCTACGCCGGCAAGAAGAACCTCGTCAGCTGGAACTACTGGCGGATCCTGCTGGAGCTGGACAAGGGCGTGCGTTCGATCGCCGTCTACGGCAACGTGCTCAGCCAGGGGCAGACGAACCTGGAGTTCCGGACCGCGTTCGACTTCGCGAATGCGTACGCGGGCCATCAGTGGGATCCGGCTGGATCGCCGGGCGCCTGGGTGGCCCTGCGGCAGGGAACTGGCCGCATGGCCGGCAACTTCACCTGGTTCATGACGCAGCTGAACCCGTCCACCACATCGGTACCGGTCGACAGCAACGCCGGCGCGTCGATGATCGGGCCGGCCACGCAGCGCTTCGGCCGCTACGCACGCCAGATCACGGGCGGCACATCCACCAACACCATGAGCTTCGCCCTCGATCCGACCTTCCGGACCGACCTGGCGTCGTCGTTGACCACGCTGCGCGTCACCTACCTGGACACCGGCACCGGCAGCTTCAACGTCAGCTGGGGCACCGATCCCACTCAGACGGTGACGATCACCAAGACCAACACCGGCAGCTGGCAGACGACGCAGATCCCGGTTGCCGGAATCGACTACACGGGCGGCCTTGCGGGGGGCGCCGACATCACCGTGTCCGAGCTGGGCAGCGACTCCACCGACTTCCAGATGGTGGAGGTTGCGGTGGCAGGGCGCTGATCAGCCCGTTCTGCGCGTAATATGTGCGAATGAACACGGGCGAGCAGCGCGAGTTGCGGCAGTGGGCCGATCAGCTGTGCGAGGTGGATGACCCGGAACGGCGCGCGATGGGCCGGGCGATCGTGATGCTGCTCGACCGCATCGAGGAGCTCGAGAGGGAGCTGGCGGCCGCGCCGCAGGCGGCCCTGAACGGTGACTTCGAGCCCAACGGCGAGCAGTCATGGCCCGAGCAGCCGGACGTGGTCGGGCCGCCGAGAGGTCTGGCCGAGCCGATCAGCGTCGGCGAGGACACCCAGCAGCTGAGCCTGCGCGACCGGTTGCGCCACGCAGCCGACAACCTCCGCGAACGCGGTGAGCGCTGAACGGCCGGCCGGGTAACCGGTACCGCTAGCTGCGGGCCTCTGAGACTCGTACAGTCGAGTGGTGACCGTGCGTGGCTCCGATGCGGTACCGGCGAACGACGCTGTCTGGGATCAGGCGGCCGACGACGCCTTCCACCAGGCGTTGCCGACGATCCTGGACGAGGTGTTCGGCGAGCACCGGCTGGATCAGCTGGTGGCCGCCATCTGCGACGGTGGCGAGGAGCTGGTGCCGGACGTCGCCCTGCATCTCGAGGGGTTCGACGTGCGCTGTCTGGCCGGCCGCATCTTCGATTCGCCCGGTACGGATCCGCCCGAGGACGACGACAGCTTCGCGCTGCTCGATCTGCGACCCGGGCAGATGGCCGTGCGGATCCCGATGTCGAGCTCCGGCGTGCATCTCGCCGACATGGTGGCGGTGCGCGAGGGCGGAGCCTGGATCGGCGCCCAGCACCGCGGCCAGCTGCGCCTCTTCGCCGACATGGTGGCGCCGCTGTTGTACGCGCAGCTCGAGCGCGACGAGCTGCGGCGGGCGGCCCTCACGGATCAGCTGACCGGCCTCGCCAACCGGCGCGCGCTCGACCATGTGCTGGAGCATCTGTGCTCCCAGCAGACGCACCTGTGCCTGCTGCTGCTGGACGTGGACGGGCTGAAGGACGTGAACGATGCCATCGGCTACGCGCAGGGCGACCATCTGATCAGCACGCTGGCCCGCTCGATCACGGAGTCGATCGCGCCGCGCCACATCGCGGCCCGCATGGGCGGCGACGAGTTCATCGTGATCATGCCCGAGACCACCCGAAAGCAGGCTCGGAAGCGAGCCAGGAAGATCGCGCGGCGGTTCGAGAGGCAGCCGCTGCATCCGCGCGTGTTCGAGATCAGCGGCGGCGTGTCGATGGGCGTGATCGAGGCCAAGCCGGGGGAGGGGCCGCTGGACCTGGTTCGGCGGGCTGCGCGCTCGATGCGCGTCAACAAGCGCCGCCGCCGCACCGACCGCGGCTGAGCGATCTCACGAAGCGGGGGCTGGCCGCGTTGTAGGTGGTGAGCACCAACCACCAAGGGGGAGACCGCATGCCAGCCTTCACGATCACTCCGCTGCCCGCCTCGCAGGTCGATCAGGCCCGCAGCGCCGCGCTCGCCGACGGCACCGCCGTCGAGGTGACGAGCAACGACGACGCCCCCTTCCCGGTGCGCTGCTGCCTCCACGACGCCAGCGCCGATGAGGGCGTGCTGCTGCTCTCGATGCAGCCGCGCAGCGGCGACAGCCCCTACGCCGCGCCCGGGCCGGTCTACATCCACCGTGACCGCTGTGCCGGCTACAGCCCCCAGGGAGACGTGCCGCAGATCCTGCGCGGGCGCACGCTGTCGCTGCGGGGGTACACGGATGAGCACATGATCACGGGCACTGCCGTGGTCGCCGGCGACGACGTCGAGTGCGCCGCGCTGCAGCTGCTCGACGTGCCCGGAACCGCGTACCTGTTCGTGCACTTCGCCGGCCCCGGCTGCTACGCGTGTCGCATCGATCCGGCCGCCTGAGGGCGGTTTAGGCCGACCATCACGGGGTAGGCACCCAGCATGGACCGAGACGACCAGCTGGAGGTGCGAGACCGCGAAGCCGCTGACGGCGCGCCGATCGTGGACGACAGCCCGCCCCGGCGCCACCGCCGGCTGGCGATCATCGCCGCCGGGACGCTGACCGGCCTGCTCGTGGGCGGCCTGGTGGTGCTGCTGGTGGATGCGCCGCGAGCGACCGGCAGCGGCGACAACCCGGCTGTCTGGGTGTTCGGCCTGCCGGGCCTCCTGGCCATCGCCGGCACCGTGATCGGCTGGGTGGCGGCGGGGCTGCCCAGCGTGGAGGTGGTGGACGCGCCCGTGCGCCAGCGACGCTTCCGGCGCGCCGGCCGGGCCGCCACGACCGAGCGCGGCCAGCTGCCCGGTTCGGAGGTGCCGCCGCGCTACGCCACGTCTCCGCGTGACCGCCACCCGTCCAGTTAGCACCCGTTTCCGATAGTCTCGCCCCATCAGCTATCGAGTGGTGTGCATATCGCGTGACGTGGGTGCCGGTGGCGAGGACGTCGGCCGTGCGGTCGCGTCGCAGCTTGGCTTCCGGTACGTGGACGAGGAGATCGTGCGGCGGGTGGCCGAGGAGTCGGGGCTCGACCACGCCAGGGTGGCCGGGGCCGAGGAGCGGCGAGGGCTGGTCGCGCGCCTGCTGGACGCCGTCGAGCAGTCGGCGGCCGGGCTGCCCGAGCCGTACATGTACGCGGCCGACGTGCAGCTGCCGGGCGCTCCTGGTGAGGATGTCCGCGAGCTGATCCGCGAGGCGGTGCGACAGACGGCCGACGAGGGCGACGTGGTGATCGTGGCCCACGCCGCGTCGCACGTGCTGGCCGGCCGGACGGAGGCGCTGCGGGTGTGGGTGACCGGGTCGCCCGACGCGTGCGCCGAGCGCCTGGTCGCCACCGCCGAGGTGGATGCCAGGCGCGCCGGCGAGCTGGTCGAGGGCGGGCGCAAGGCGCGCGCCGACTACCTGCGCCGGTTCCACGACGTCAAGCAGGAGCTGCCCAGCCAGTACGACGTGGTGCTGAGCACCGATGCGCTGAGCGTGGATGACGCGGCCGCCGCCGTGATCATGCTGGCACGCGCCTAGCGCTTCAGCAGTGCGGCAGGTAGCCGCCGCGAACGGTCGCGGCGAAGGCCTTCCCGCCGGCGCTGTAGCCGACCACGAGCGGTTGGCGCAGCGCCGGCACGTGCCCGGGCTGGTGCGTCACGCAGCCGCGGGCGCGGAAGTGGAAGTCAATCTGCAGCGTTGCCTGCGGCGGCAGGCGCAGGTCGAACGGCTGGGTTGACTGGCGCTGCGGCGGCCCGAACGTGGCGCCGGTGCGGCTGATCCGCTTGATCGCGATGTCGTCGACGCGCGCGCCCTGCGGCAGCAGCACCGACGTGATGGTGATGGGATGGTCGCCGGCGTTCTGGACGTCGGCGAAGGCCGGGTGCAGGCTGGGGTCGGCGGGCGCTGACAGGTAGGTGGCGCCGAGGCTCCTGAACGAGACCGGGCCGGTCTGGTCGGGAATCGGCGTGGACGGCGCGGCGGCTGGTACGACCGGCCCCGGCGAGACCAGCAGGATCACGGTCGCCGCCAGCGCGACCAGCGCCGCCGCGGCCGGCGACACCCGCCCTGCGGGGCGACTGCTGTGCGGTGCGGCAACTGCACCCATGAACAGCACCATACGCCGAACGCGAGCGTGGATCGGCCTACCATGCCAGGATGCTCGCGGGCACACACGGGATGAATCTGGGAGGCGGCTGGACGACGGCCGGCGTGATCGTGACGGCGTTCGTGGCGGCCTGGCTGATATCGCGTGCCTCGGGGATCGTGGCCGAGTTCGCCGTGCGCCGGTACGAGCGCCGCCAGCTCGGCGACGAGACGGCGCCGGCCGACACCGGCGTGCTGGTGCGCCTGAACCGCCGCGAGACCATGATCTCGCTGGTCCGCACCAGCATCCGCTACCTGGCCTACGGGTTTGCGATCGCGATCTCGATCGGCCAGCTGCTGGGCTGGACCAAGAGCACCGCCATCGCCGGCGCCTCGCTGCTGGTGGTGCTGATCGGGTTCGCGGGCCAGCGCTTCCTCACCGACCTCGTCGCCGGCCTGCTGATGTTCTTCGAGGGCTGGTTCTCGGTGGGAGACACGATCGTGATCGAGCCGCTCGACCTGTCGGGGGTGGTGGAGGAGGTGTCGCTGCGGTCGACCACGCTGCGGGCCGTCACCGGCGAGACGATCCGGGTCAACAACTCACAGATCTTCGGCGCCCGGATCCTGCCCAGCGGCGCCCGCGAGGTCGAGATCGAGCTGTTCGTGACCGACAGCGATGAGGCTCGGCGGCTGGTCGAGGACGTGGCCCAGATCGTGCCCGCCGGTCCCACCCGGTTCGTGCGCCGACCGGTCGTGGTGGAGCTGGAGGCGCTTGACGTGCAGCTGACGCGGATGCTGATCAGCGCCACGGTCGCCCACGGCCGCGAATGGCTGGTCAACGACTTCCTGCCGGACATCCTCAAGGAACGGGCGCCCGAGGGGCTGATCGCCCACGGGCCGGTGGTGATGTTCGTGGATGACCGCGCCACCCGCCGGTTCGCGCGGTCCGTGCCGGCGTCGTCGCGGCAGCCGCGCTAGGCCCCGCCGAGACCATCTAGTCGTAGTCGATCGCGCCGGCCGCCTCGGTCTGCGTGAACTTCACCTTCGGGCAGGTGTGAAGCGGAGCGATCCAGGGCTTCAGCGGATGCTGGAACTGGAACGCCGATCGCAGCGAGTTGACCTTCCGCTCGCGCGAGGTCAGCAGCGGCAGCCCGAAGTTCTCGGCCGCGAACTTGATCACCGACGTGAAGTCATAGGTGTCGTGGTCGATGCCGCGCTTCGCCCACGGTGAGATCACCAGCAGCGGCGAGCGCGGGCCGAGCCCGAAGCGATCGAACCGCGGCGGTGGCACGTGGTCGTAGAAGCCGCCGAAGTCGTCCCACACGATCACGATCGCGGTGCTCTTCCAGAGCGGCGAGCTCTCGATCGCATTCACCTGGCGGGCCGTCCAGTTCTCGCCCTGACACAGCGACGGGCCGCCGGGATGGTCGCTCTCGTTGAAGGGCGGGGTCATCCAGGTGATCGAGGCCAGGTGTCCCTGCTTGACGTCCGACGTGAACCATTGCCAGGGCGCATAGTGCTGGTCCCAGGTGACGCTCTCGCGCACCCGCTTGACCGCGTCCAGCGCCACCCAGCCGTAGCCGAGCTGGCCCGGCATCGCCCCGTAGGTGCTCCAGGTGACGCCGGGATGGCGCGTGGTCTGACCGGCCACGCTGGGGATGTCCACACAGACCGATTTTCGCCCGATGATCGACCTGGTGTCGAGGGACGGGATCGGAACCGTGGTGTCGGGCGGCCCGTCGCATCCCCACCAGCGGGTGCCGGAGCTGGGTCCGTCGATCACGCCGGCGGACTGGCCGGCCACGGTGAAGAGGTGGTTCGGGTAGCTCGAGCTCGGCACCGACGTGAACATGCGGTCGCCGAGCCCATAGCGGCGCGCCCAGCCCCAGTAATCGGGTAGCTGCCCCGGGCTGGCGGTGGTGTAGGCCATCGTCGTCTCATTTCCGGCCTTGTCCTTGGTGGCGGAGAAGCCGTTCATGGCTCCGCCGTTGATGTCCCTCACCGCCCAGAAGTGGTTGTGCTGAAGGTCGACCTGCTTGTCGGGCAACGGGCCCAGCCGGATCGTGGTGCCGTCCAGCGTCTTGCCGGTGGTCGCACCGTCGCCCTCCGGGAAGCGGCCGAACAGGTTGTCGTAGGTGCGGTTCTCCTTGACGATGTAGACGATGTGCTTGATCGGCGTCGCCGAGGGCGCGAGCGGCAGCGGATCGCGCTTCGGCGCGGGCGGCGGAGGCGCGCTGGCCTTGACCGGCGCCCACGGGTCGACCGGCGTCTCGCCGGTGGTCAGCAGCACCAGCGCGACCAGGCCGATCACGACGAGGATCAGTGAGAGCGCCGCTCGTCGCCCGGCAGGGAAGGATCGCACGGGGACGCATACTGCCACAGCTGATCTGGACCAGGATCAGAGAAGAGTTCAGGTTCGCGCCCGCAGCAGCTCCTGGCGAAGCAGAGCGTCCGGCTGCTCGCCGTCGCTTGCGAAGGTGATGTGGGCGCAGCCCTGGCAGACGAGCATGGCTCCCACCAGGGCGCTGAACGGGATCGCGTCGGGGACGGACTGGGAGCCGCCTTCCGGGAGGCGGCCCGTGCGGGCGCGCTCGACCCGTTCGCGAAGCGTGAGCGGCAGCTTCAGGGTCAGCACCAGCCCGGCCAGGACCATGGCGGCGCCGAGCACGGCCGCGGCCAGCCAGCGGCGGTCGGCGAGCCCACCCGGGCCGGCGTGTGCGATCACCGTTCCGACAGCCGAGAGGCCCGCGATCCTCAATATGCCGCATGCGCATTGACGTACGCCAATTCGCGCGCGGGAGCAGGAGCCAGCCCACGACTGGTACCACGGGAGGCGTGGTATAGCCTGTGCGCCAGCCGATGTCGCGCTGCCGTTTCTTGCTTCCAATCGCCCGGCCCCAGCCTTCGTGAACCGCCGCAGAGCGGTGGCCATCGTGGCGGGCGTTGGCGTCGCGGCCGTCGCCGCGATCGCGATCGCAAGCCGCAGCGCCGGCCCCAGCGCGGCGGCGCCGGAGCCGCGGCATACGACCCCTGCCAGGCACGTCGACCCCCCGCAGGGCATCCACAAGATCAAGCATGTGATCGTGGTGATGCAGGAGAACCGGTCGTTCGACTCCTACTTCGGCACGTTCCCGGGCGCCGAGGGCCTGCCCAGATCGCCGTCCGGTCGGTTCACGAGCTGCGTCCCGAACGTCTTGACGCACGTCTGCCAGCGGCCCTACCACGACATGGACGACCGCAACGCGGGCGGGCCGCACCACGCGGTCTCGGCCATCGCCGACATCAACCACGGCAAGATGAACGGCTTCATCAACACCGAGGTTACGGGCGGGCATGCCGGCTACTGCCGCGCGAATCCGGACGCGTTTACCTGTCCGAACCACGGCGATCCCGACGTGATGGGGTACCACACCGCCCGCGAGATCCCGAACTACTGGACGTACGCGCGCAACTTCGTGCTCCAGGATCACCTGTTCGAACCGACCCTGGGCTGGAGCGAGCCGGCCCACATGTTCATGGTCTCGGCCTGGTCGGCCACGTGCAAGTCGGCGTTCGATCCGATGAGCTGCAGGTCGGATCCGGGGCCCACCCCGCCGCCCGACGCGGTCAAGGACGGGCCGACGTGGCCGTGGACCGATCTCACCTACCTGCTCCACCAGCAGCATGTCTCGTGGCGCTACTACGTCGCGTCCGGCAAGGTGCCGGACTGCACCGACGGCGACATGGTCTGTCCGAACGCGCCCTCGCAGAATGCGACCAAGACGTCGATCTGGAATCCGCTGCCGAGCTTCACCGACGTCACGGAGACCGGCCAGAAGCGGTTCATCCAGCCGGCCCATCGCTACTTCGAGTCGGCCCGCGCGGGCGCGCTGCCAGCGGTCAGCTGGGTGATCCCGAGCGAGCCGGAGTCCGAGCATCCGCCGGCCATGATCTCCCGTGGGCAGGACTGGGTGACGACGGTGGTCAACGCCGCGATGAGCAGCCCTGACTGGAACTCGACGGCGGTGTTCGTCTCGTGGGACGACTGGGGCGGCTTCTACGACCACGTGGTCCCGCCCAACGTCGACGTGAACGGCTACGGGGTGCGGGTGCCGGCGATGGTGATCTCGCCGTACGCACGTAAGGGCTTCATCGACCATCAGATGCTGTCGTTCGACGCCTACGCGAAGTTCATCGAGGACGACTTCCTCTCCAGCCGGCGGCTCGATCCCAGGACCGATGGCCGGCCGGACTCGCGGCCCAGCGTCCGCGAGAACCTGCCCCTGCTGGGCGACCTGGTCAAGGACTTCGACTTCACCCGGCAGCCGCGGCCGCCGATGATCCTCGATCCGTGCCCGCAGCACTACGTGTTCCACGCGGACTGCCTGCCGTGATCACCGCGGGCTATCCGAGCCGGACGCGCACCTCGTCGACGCCGAGCCCGGGCACCGGCCGGCGAGCGCCGTCGGGCACGAAGCCGGCGGCCGCGTAGACGGCGGCCGCCCGGTCGTTGCCTGTGAAGTACCAGAGCGCGACCGGATCCAGCCCGCGTGCCAGCAGGTCGTCGACCAGCCACGTAAGCATCGCGCGGCCGGTGCCGCGGCCCTGGTCGGCCGGACGCACGTAGAGGCCGGCCACCTCACCGCCGCCGCGCGCGTCATCGTTGGGGCATGGCTCGCTGCGGCCATAGCCGATCAAATCGTCGCCTCAGCAGGCAACGATCAGGCGGTGGTCCTCCGGTGGCCGCCGCGCGTAGGCGCCCCACTCAGCCGACTCCTGGGCGACATCGAGGCCGGACAGGAACGCGGGAGAGCAGGCCGGCGTAGGCGCGCCGCCAGGTCTCGACCTTGATCGCGCCGATCGCGGGCCCGTCGGCCTCACGGGCCGCACGGAGTGTCAGTTCGGAATCCGGCGTCGCCCCTACCCGATCGGGGCGGGCGCAGCCGGCTGGGCGACACCGATCATCGAGTCACGCGTGATCAGCGCGGCCAGCTCGTCCTCGCTCATGCCCTCGGTGCCGGCCGGACGGCGCGGCATCACCAGGTAGCGGATATCGGCGGTCGAGTCGAGCACACGCAGTTCGACGTCGTCGCCCAGCTCGACGCCGAACTCGTCCAGCACGCGGCGGGGGTCGGAGACGGCCCGCGAGCGGTAGGAGGTGCTCTTGTACCAGGCCGGGGGAGGGCCGAGCAGCGCCCGCGGGTAGCAGGAGCAGAGCGTGCAGACGACCATGTGATGCACGTCGTCGGTGTTCTCGACCGCGACGACCACCGGCGACGGGCCGGGATCGAGGCCGAGCTCAAGCGCCGCCGAGCGGGCGTCGGCCAGGAGCCGCCGCTTGAAGTCGGGATCGACCCAGGCTCGTGCCACCAGGCGGGCACCGTCGGCGGGCGACCGTGACACCAGCCAGTCGATGCGCTTGCGCACATCCTCGTGGCTGATGGCGCCCTTCTCGATCAACAGCTGCTCGAGCGCCCGCGCGCGGGCGGCAGCCGGCGGCTCGTCGCCGTTGCCAATCGGCTCGTGGGGATGGTCGTGATCGTGCTCGTGCTCGCTCACTCTGCGTCCTCCAGCCAGTGCTCGAACAGGTCGAGGTAGATGCGGTCGCGGCTCTCTCCGGCGTAGTCGGGCCACACGTCGCGCTGGGCGAAGCCGACCAGGTAGAGGCGCTGTTCGGGCAGGCCGTCGGCGCCGTACGCCCGCGTCTCGGGGTTCCTGAACGACCCGTGGGCCCGCTCGACGGTGCCGGTCTTCCCCTTCACGTAGCCGGGCGTGCGGTGGTGGCCCTCGTGCGACCGGGCCGCGACCCGCACGCGCTGGCCGGGCTGGTACGTCATCCGCCGACCCTCGCGTCGAGCTCGTCGGGCGCGAGCACGCCCTTCTCGGTCATGTTCGTCTCGATCGCAAACAGCCAGCGCTCGTAGTAGGAGGCGCGCTCGTACTGGTCGGGCGGCATGCTCTCGATGCCGCGGCGCATCTCGTCGACGTTCATCAGACCGCGGGCGCCGAGCGCGCCCACCAGCGCGTCGGTGAGGAGCTCCCAGTCGGCGAGCTCGTGCTCGCTGCGGTCGATCGGCGCGTCGTCCGGCCGGCCGCCGCGGTCATGCACGGAGCGTTCCATGGAGCGATCGTAGCGGCCGTCGCTAGAGTGCTGCCACCATGCCTCGCCGCTTCCAGCAGGTCGATGTCTTCACCTCCGTCGCCTATATGGGCAACCCGGTCGCGGTGGTGCTGGACGGCGAGGGTCTGGACGACGACCAGCTGGCCCGCTTCTCCAGCTGGACGAACCTGTCGGAGGCCACCTTCGTGCTGCCGCCGACCAGCGACGCCGCCGACTACCGGGTGCGGATCTTCTCGCTGCAGCGGGAGCTGCCGTTCGCCGGGCATCCGACGCTGGGCACCTGCCACGCGTGGCTCGAGGCCGGCGGTGTCCCGCGTGACGCCGGGCAGATCGTGCAGGAGTGCGGCGCCGGTTTGGTGCGGGTGCGGCGAACGCCGCAAGGCCTGGCCTTCGCGGCGCCGCCGCTGGTGCGCTCGGGAGATGTGGACGAGCAGCTGGTCGAGCGGATCGCGGGGCTGCTGCGGATCGATCGCGGTGAGATCGTCGACGGCCAGTGGGTTGACAACGGCCCGGGGTGGGTCGCCGTCCTGCTCGCAGACCCGGCGGCGGTGCTCGAGCTGGCGCCGCGCTTCGACGAGCTCGACGTCGGCGTCGTCGCG
>JAICYJ010000023.1 GCA_025934255.1 Thermoleophilia bacterium
GCCCGGTCGCGCTATGCTTCGCAGCGTTCCACCTCCTCCGCCCCGTCGTCGCCGCGCCCCGCGGCCTCCCGCAGCCCCTGCGCCCCCTCCCTCACGGCCAGCCGCGCGTCGGCCAGCGCCGCCCGAACCTCCGCCTCGCCGGCCAGCGCCTCGTCCAGCCGCGCCGCTGCCTGCGCGGCGGCGGCCGCCGTGCCCTCGCGCTCGCCGTTCAGCCCCGGCAGCGCGTCCCGCAGCCGGTCGCGCTCGGCCCGCGCCGCCAGCCACGCCGCCTCGGCGGCGTCGGCCGTGCGCCACAGCTCGCCCCGCTCGGCGTCGATGCCGGTGCCGTCGACCGTGACCGCCACGCCGGACTTCACCGCCGTCAGGTCGTCGACCAGCCGGATGCCCTCGATCAAGGGCGCCAGCGAGGCGTCGTGCACGGTGCAGACCTCGGTCAGCGGCCGCCCGGCGCCGCCCGACGCATGTGCCCCGACCCGCCCGGCCAGCACGATCGCGAGCTCGCCCTCGGCTGCGCCGATCATGCCGATTGCGTCGTCGATCCGCTCGGCCACGACCGCGCCCGCCCGCCAGCCCAGCGCGGCCGCCACCGCCCGCTCGAACCCGGGAGCCGCCTCCACGCCCTCCACCACCAGCCGTGCGCCGCCCTCCTGGAGCGCCCGCGCCGACGCGGACAGCCCCTCGCCGCGTTGCACCGCCGCCTCCAGCGCCTGCAGCCGGGCTGCGGCCAGCTGCTCGGCGTCGGCCGCGGCGGCGGCCGTGGTGCGCGCCGCCCGGTCGGCCTCGCGGGCGGCCTCGACGTCGGCCTCCAGCGACTGCGCGCCACCCTCGGCCTCGACCAGCGCCAGACGCGCGGCCTCGAGCCGGCCGGCCAGCGTCGTGGCCTCGGCGTCAGCCTCATGCAGCTGCTCGGTGGTCGCGGCCGACTGGCCGTTCAGAGCCAGGTGCCGCTCGGTCAGCTCCGCGGCCCGGGCGGTCGCCGCCTCCAGCTCGCGGCGGACGTTGGCCGCCTGGCCCTCGGCGTCGGCGTGGGTGCGCCGCGCGCCCAGCGCGCTTGACAGCGCCGCCTCGGCCTGCGCGGCGGCGTCCTCGGCCGCCTGCACGTCGCCCTGCCCGATGCCCGCCGCCTCGGACTCGAGCTCGACGGCGCTCGCGTCGGCCGTGACCGCGTCATCCTGCGCGCGCGCCGCCAGCCGGCGCAGCTCCTCGGCCTCGATCCGGCGGCGCCCCGACCCGCGCTCCAGCCGCGCCATCGATGCCGCCATCCGCCCCGCCTCGGCCACGAACCGCTCGCCGGCCGACTCGTAGGCATAGAAGGCGCGGGTCGCCCGCTCCTGCTCGGCCGACAGCCCGGCCAGCTCGCTCTGCGCCCTGTCGCGGCGCGCGGCGATCGCCGCCGCCGCCTGCTCGACCTCGGTCTGGCCGGCCACGGCGCCGCCCAGCCGGCCGCGCAGGTCGTCCACCCGCACGCGTTCGCCCAGCAGCTCCGAGGACAGCAGCGCCATCCGCCCCTGCGCGATCTCGGCGCCCAGCTTCGCCGCCCGCTCGGCGGCCGTGGCCTGCATCGACAGCGGCCGCAGCCGGGCGCGCACCTCGCGCTCGAGGTCGCGGGCCCGCTCCAGCTCGGCCTCGACGCGGGACAGCTTGGCCTCGGCGCGCGTGCGGCGGCGCTGGTACTTGCCGAGGCCGGCGGCCTCCTCCACGAACCGCCGCCGCTCGTGGGGCTTGGACAGCAGGATCTCCTCCACCTTGCCCTGCCCGATCACGGAATGCATCTCGCGGCCGAGGCCGGTGTCGGACAGGAGCTCCATCACGTCCAGCCGCCGCACCTTGGCCCGGTTCAGGTAGTACTCGCTCTCGCCGTCGCGGTAGAGCCGCCGCATCACCGACACCTCGTTGAACTCGATCGGCAGCGTGCCGCACTCGTTGTCGAGCACCAGCTCGACCTCGCAGACGCCGGCCGCCTGGCGCACGTCGGATCCGCCGAACAGCACGTCCTGTCCGGTCGGGGCCCGCAGCTGGGCCGGCGACTGCACGGCCATCGCCCACTGCAGGGCGTCGGCGATGTTGGACTTGCCGCTGCCGTTGGGCCCGACCACCACCGCGATCCCGTGGTCGAAGCTGAGCTCGACGTTCTGGGCGAACGACTTGAAGCCCCGCATGCGCACCGTCTTCAGATACATCGCGCTCCGATCGTTACCGGCCGGCCCGGGCGATCTGCTCCAGCGCCTCCCGTGCCGCTTCCTGCTCGGATGCCTTCTTGCTGCCACCCGAGCCCCTGCCGAGCTCGGCCCCGTCCACGAGCGCGACGCTGGTGAAGCGACGGTCGTGGTCGGGACCGGTTGTCTCGACCAGCGCGTAGGTTACAGACCCTCCCTGACGTGCCAGCTCCTCCTGCAGCACCGTCTTGTGGTCGACGTGCTGGTCAAGGGCGTAGGACACCCGCCCCGCGAACGCCTCCACGACCGCATCGGCCACGTGCTCCAGGCCCACCTCGAGGAAGCACGCGCCGATGCCGGCCTCGACCACCTCGGCGATCACCGTGTCCGACGCAGCCAGCGCGGCCGCGTCGGACGGCGAACCCACCGTCGCCTCGCGCAGGAACAGCTCGTCCAGGCCGAGCTCGCGGCCGACGGCGGCGCAGCTGGCCCGCGACACCACGTGCGCGCGCATGCGCGCCAGCTCGCCCTCCGGCCGGTCGGGAAACCGCTCGTACAGGTGCCGCGTGATCGCCAGGCCCAGCACGCTGTCGCCGAGGAACTCCAGCCGCTCGTAGGAATGCCCGCGCTCGGCCACCCACGATGAGTGGGCGAAGACCGACCGCCGCCGCTCCGGCGGCAGCGTCTCGATCAGCTGCCTCAGCCCGCTCCCGCGTGGTTGCTCAGGCGTGTGAGGTGACGTAATCGACCGCCTGGCCGACCGTCTCGATCTTCTGCGCATCCTCGTCAGAGATCTTCACACCAAACTGATCCTCGAGCTCCATGATCAGCTCCACCAGGTCGAGCGAGTCGGCGTCAAGGTCACCCTGGAACGACGCGGCCTCAGTCACCTGACCCTCGTCCACACCGAGCTGCTCCACCAGAATTCCCCGGACCCGCTCAAGCGCCTCGTCACGATTCATGTTGCTGTCTCTCCCGTCGCCGACTCCCGAACCTGCGTGACTGTATTGGCAGGATCGCCGTCCTGCAAGTGGGATCCCGGATCGGCGCCGCCGACGCGCTGCGCCATGCGGTCGACGATGCCGTGCTCGGCGCCCCTGGCGGCCACCAGCACGCCGTTTCTGATCGCCCGCCGGCTGCTGTTGCCGTGGGCGATCACGGAGATGCCGCGCACGCCCAGCAGGTAGGCGCCGCCGTAGGTCTCGGGGTCGATGCGGTCGCGCATGCCCTGCAGGGCCGGCAGCAGCAGCAGCGCGCCCAGCTTGGCCCGGCGGCTGGAGCGGGCGGCGTCGCGCAGCTCCCGCATCATCATCATGCCGGCGCCCTCGAGCCCCTTCAGCAGCACGTTGCCGGCGAAGCCGTCGGCGACCAGCACCTGGAACCGGCCTGAGAGCGCGTCGCGGCCCTCGCAGTTCCCGCCGAAGTGGAGCCCGGACGCGCTCAGCAGGGTGTGCGCCTCCACCACCTCGGGGGTGCCCTTGGACGACTCCTCGCCGACCGACAATAGGCCCACGCACGGCTGCTCGATGCCCAGCACCTCCTCGGCGAAGATGGCGCCCATCATGCCGAACTGCAGCAGGTTCTCGGGCCGCGATTCGGAGTTGGCGCCGGCGTCGATCAGCACGCAGGGCTGGTCCCGGGCCGGCAGCGGCACGGCGATGCCCGGCCGGTGCACGGCCTTGACGCGCCCCATCGTCAGCAGCGAGGCCGCCAGCATGGCACCGGTCGATCCGGCCGAGATCGCGCCGGCGGCGCGGCCCTCGCGCACCATCCGGCAGGCGGTCACCATCGACGATCCCGGCTTCGCGCGGACGGCGGCGGCCGGCTCGTCGTCGTACTCGATCACGTCCGGGGCGTCCACGATCTCGAGATCGGGGTCGCTGCCCTGGGCGTCGAGCTCGCTCTGCAGCTCGGCGGCGCGCCCGCAGAGCAGCACGCCGACGCCGTCGCCGACCGCCTCGAGCGCGCCGGCCACCAGCTCGGCCGGCCCCCGGTCACCCCCCATCGCATCCAGCGCGATGGTGACCTCGGCCATCGACCTACCGCCCCACTACGCGCCCGGCGCGGCTTCCATCAGCGGCTCCACCTCGCGCCCGCGGTACTGGCCGCAGTTGCCGCAGACGTGATGCGGACGCACCGGGTGGTGGCAGTGCGGGCAGACGCTCAGCGAGGGCGCCGAGATCGAGTGCGTGGCGCGCCGTTTGTCGCGGCGGGCCTTGGAGGTTTTCTTCTTGGGAACGGCCATGGGCCGCTGATTTATAGCAGGTCACCGAGCTTCGCCCAGCGGGTGTCCAGCTCCGGTTCGCCGCAGTCGTGGGCCACATCCAGGCCCAGCCGCACCCCGCAGCGCGGGCACAGACCGGGGCAGTCGGGGCGGTCGAGGATCTTGTCCGGCAGCGCGAACACGAGCGCGTCGCGCACCCACCGCTCGACGTCCAGCTGGTCGCCCTCGATGTAGTCGCAGCGGAGCTCCGGGTCGGACTCGTTGGGGTCGGTCGAGTGGTACTCCGACGACCGCACGTCGAGGTCGATCCCGGCCGGCTCCAGGCAGCGGAAGCAGGGGCCCTCGACGTGCGCCGAGAAGGCCAGCTTCAGGTAGAGCCCGCCGGAGGCGGCCTGCAGGTCGAGCCGCGGCTCCAGCTCGGCCGGCGTCACCGTGTACTCCTGGCCGGCGATCGTGAGCGGGGCGACCGCCACGCGCGGACGTTCGTGCCGGACGTCGCCCGGCCCGAGCCGCATGCTGCGAAGGTCAATCATGATGGTCCAGGCACTAGCCCGACGTGTCGAAGCCGGCCGTCCCCGGCCCCGTGCCCTCGCCGTCGCGCGACGCCAGCTGCTCGCGCCCGCGCTGCACCGCCGCCAGGAACTTGCCCAGGTTGACCTCGAGGTTCTCTAGGATGCCGTCGGCGTAGTCCTCGGCGCCGAGGCGGGTCTCGCGCTCCTTGGCGCGGGCCTGCTCCACGAGCTCGTGGGCCTGGCGCTCGGCCAGCTTCACGACCTCCTGCTGCGACGCCTCGCGCTGCGCCTGGTCGCGGGCCTCCCCGATCAGGCGCTCGGCCTCGCGCTTGGCCTCGGCCAGCATCTCCTGCCGCTCCTTCACGATCCAGCGTGCCTGCTTGATCTCCTCGGGGATCGTCGAGCGCATCTGATCGATGATCTCGAACAGCTCCTCGCGGTCGATCCGGACCTGGTCGGTCATCGGCACGTTCTTCGCGGTTGCCACGAGCTCATCAAGTTTGTCGATCAGAACCAATACGTCCAACGGTCTCTCCTCACAACGGATCAGGCGTCCCCCGCCGCGTGCATCTCTGCGAGGCGGCGAGCGACCTGCTCGGGTACGTACTCTGCCACGGGGCCGCCAAACGAGGCGATCTCACGCACACCCCGTGACGACAGGAAACTGTACTTGGGCGAGCTCATCATGTAGAGCGTTTCGATCTCGGGGCCCAGTCCGCGGTTGAGGTGGTTCATCTGGAACTCCCACTCGAAATCGCTGACGGCGCGCAGCCCCTTCACGATCACACGGGCACCATGCTCGCGCGCGAAGTCGACCACCAGGGTCGTGAAACCGACCACCGACACGTTGTCGCGGCCGCTTAGCGACTGCTCGATGAAGCCGATCCGCTCCTCCAGCGAGAACATCGTCTGCTTGTGCCGCGGCGCCCGCACGACGCCAACCACCACCCGGTCGAACACCTCCGCGGCGCGCTCGATGATGTCGAGGTGGCCGGCGGTGACCGGGTCGTAGGTGCCGGGGCAGACGGCCACCCGTTCAGTCATGCAGGTACACCGTCAGCCGGGAGCCGCCCTGCACGCGGGTCGTGTCCAGCCGGAGCGGCAGCTCCAGCGGCTGCTGAGCTGTCGGGCTCTCGATCACGGCGATCCCTCCGGGAACCAGCAGATGCGGCAGATGCAGGGAAAAGTCCTCTTGCAAGGCGGTCAGCATCCTATAAGGCGGGTCAAGCATGATCAACTCGTAGCCGGTGCCGGCGCGGGCATCGGCCGCCAGCCTGCGGCGGGCGTCCTGGCGCCGCACGACCGCCCGGTCGCCGTACCCGAGGCGCTCCACGTTCGCCCGCAGGGCGCGCAGGGCCGGTGCCGCCGTCTCGCAGAAGTCGGCCCGGGCGGCGCCGCGTGAGAGCGCCTCCAGCCCGAGCGCTCCGCTCCCGGCGAACGGGTCAAGCACCCGCAGGCCCGACACGTCGCCCAGAATCGAGAACAGCGACTCGCGCAGCCGATCCGACGTGGGCCGCGTGCCCTGCCCGGCCGGGGCGTCGAGGCGCATGCCCCTGCGCTCGCCGGCCACGATCCTCATGCGCGCGTCAGCCAGTCGACCTCGTCGCCGAACATGCGGCGCGCCTCGATCGCCATCAGCTGCGCCTCAGCCGACTCCAGGGCGGGATCCGCGTCCAGGAACGCCTGCGCCTCGCGCCGCGCCTGCTGGGCGAGACGACGGTGCCGCGAGAGGCGGGCGTGCCGCAGGTCGGGGATGCCGCTCTGGCGCGCGGCCAGCAGGCTGCCCTCGCCGCGCAGCTCGAGATCGACCTCGGCCAGCTCGAACCCGTCGTTGGTGCGCACCATCGCCTGCAGCCGGGTCGCCGAGTCGTCGCTCTGAGGGTCGGCCAGCAGGATGCAGAAGCTCTCGTGACCGCCGCGGCCGACCCGCCCGCGCAGCTGGTGCAGCTGCGCCAGCCCGAACCGGTCGGCCTCCTCGATCACCATGATCACGGCGTTGGGCACGTCCACGCCCACCTCGATCACGGTGGTCGCGACCAGCACCGACAGCTCGCCCGACCGGAACCGCTCCATCACCGACCGCCGCTCCGCGGTCGGCATCTGGCCGTGTATCACCCCCACCGCGTAGCCGCGTAGGTCGCCCCGCTGCAGCCGTTCGGCCTCGCTCTCGGCCGCCGTCGCCTGCGCGGCCGGCGACTCGGTTACCAGCGGGCAGACGACATAGGCCTGGCGGCCCTCGTCCAGCAGCCTGCGCATGCGCGCGAACACCTCGTCGCGGCGGGCCCGCGGCACCAGCCGCGTGACCACCGGCTTGCGGCCCGGCGGCAGCTCGTCCAGCACCGATACGTCGAGATCGCCGTACACGGTCAGCGCCAGCGTGCGCGGGATCGGGGTGGCCGTCATGTGCAGCACGTGGGGAGCGTGGCCGGAGTCGCGCGCCTTGGCCTCGAGCGCCCGGCGCTGCTCCACGCCGAACCGGTGCTGCTCGTCCACCACCGTCACCTCCAGCCGGCCGAACACGACCGCGTCCTGGATCAACGCGTGCGTGCCCACCACCACCTGCGGCTCGCCCGACTCGATCACGCCCAGGGCGGCGCGCCGCTCGCGCGCCGGCATCCCCTGCACCAGCGGCGTCACCCGCACGCCCAACGGCTCGCACAGGGCCGTCACGCCCAGCAGGTGCTGCGTGGCGAGCGTCTCGGTGGGCGCCATCATCGCTCCCTGGCCGTCGCGCTCGACGGCTCGCAGCAGCGCGTGCACGGCCACCAGCGTCTTCCCCGACCCGACGTCGCCCTGCAGCAGCCGCTGCATGGGCACGCTGCGATCGAGGTCGCCGTCGATCTCGGCCATCGCCCGATCCTGCGCGGCCGTGGGCGTGAACTGCAGCGACGCGCGGAAGCGATCGATCATCTCGCCCGGACGTCCCAGCGCGCGGGCGATTGTGGTGCGCTCCAGTGCCCGGCGGTGGCTGATCAGCCCGGCCTGCAGCAGGAACAGCTCCTCGAACGCGAGCCGCTGCTCGGCCGTGCGGGCCTGATCGAGCGTGTCCGGGCGGTGCGCCGCCAGCAGCGCGTCGCGCCGCAGCGGCAGGCCGCGGCGGGTGCGCAGCCCCGAGGGCAGCGAGTCGGGGGCATCGCCGACGCGGCCCAGCTGGGCCGTGACCAGGTCGCCGATGCGGCGGCTGGTCAGCTTCTCGCTGGAGTGGTAGACCGGCACCAGGCCTGAGGTGTGGGTGAGGCTCTCGTCGGCGCCCAGCAGCTCGTGCCGGCGAACGGCGATCTCGGCGCCGACCGTGCCCCGCCGCTCGCCCCGCACCGACAGCCGCATCCCCGGCTTCAGCTGCCTGGCCAGGTAGCGCTGGTTGAACCAGACCAGCAGGCCGGGGCCGGACTCGTCGCGCACGCGCGCCTCGACGATCACCAGGTTGCGGCGGCGGGTGGGCCGGACGCGCACGCCCTCGACCGTCACCAGCAGCGTCGCCTCCTCGCCGATCGGCAGGTTCGCCAGCAGACCGTGCTCGCGGAAGTCGTCGTGGCGGAACGGCACTGCCTCCAGCAGGTCGCCCACGTTCAGGACAGGGCGCGGTCGCAGGGCCGCCAGCAGGTCGCGCGTGCGCTTGTCCCGCGCCGCCGGGGCCAGCAGGTGCGACGGGCGCGGCGCCGTCTTCGGCTCCGTGAATGCCAGCTCGGCCTCGATGCCGGCGAATGCGCGCACGCTCACGGCTCGGACAGCACCGCCAGCCCCAGCGTGCCGGGCCCGCCGTGCGTGCCGACAACCGCGCCCAGCTCGCCGACGTGGTCGATCACCGCGTGCGGCACCGCCCGCCGCGCCATCTCCACCAGCTGCTCGGCCGCCTCCGGCGCCTCCGCATGCACCACCGCCACGTGCACCGGCCCAGGCTCTGCGTGCTCGATCAGGAACCGCTCGAACTCGGCCCGCGCACGCCGCGCGCCACGCACCCTGCACAGCGGTTCCACCTCCCCGTCGCGCAGCGTCAGGATCGGCCTCAGGCCCAGCATGCCGCCGACCATCGCCTGGGCGCGGCCGATCCGCCCGCCCCGCTGCAGGTACTCGAGCGTGTCCACCGAGAACACGACGTGAAGCCGCTCGCGGGCGGCCTGGAACCATGTCACCAGCTCATTCTCAGGCAGGCCCCGGACGAGCCTGCGCTGCAGCGCCTCCGCCAGCACCAGCGTGCCCAGCGAGGCCGACCCGGTCTCGAGCACGGTGATCCGCCTGCCACCCGGATCCACCGTTCGGGCCGCGAGCTCGGCTGTCTGGGAGCTTGCCGAGAGCCGGCTCGAGATCGGGAGCACCAGCACCCGTCGGTATCCGTCCAGCCCCTCGAAGGCCTGCTGCCACTCGCCCGGCGACGGAGCGGCCGTGCGCGGCGGCTGCCGCGCCGCGCGCAGCCGCCGGTAGAACTCGGCGGCATCGATGTCGACGTAGTCGTGGAACGTCTCGTCGCCGAAGTTGACCGTCAGCGGCACCATCGACCAGTTGTCGTGCCGGCTGCCGGGGTCAGCGAGGTCGGCCGTCGAATCGAGCACGACCGCGGTGGTCTCGGCCGTCAGCCGCCCGGCTCCCGGCGTCGCGCACGCGAACAGCGGATACCCCGCTGCGCCGCCCTCGACGGTGCGCACGACCGGACCGGCCCCGTCCCCTGCGAGCGCGTCGATGGCGGCACCGAGGCCCGCCTCGGCGGCGGTCAGGACGGTCAGCTCGGCGGCGCCCTGGGCGAGGTCTCCCAGCACCGCCGCGGCCGCCGACGCGGCGTCACCGTGTGACGACCGCAGGCGACCCTCGACCAGCGCCAGGTACTGCCCGGCGGTGACGGCCACGCCGTCCATCCGGGCGTCGCGGACAGCCGCGGCCACCTCACCGCAGCGAAGCGTCCCGTTCAGCTGCGCCATGGCGCCGGCGTTCTCGGCCAGCGCCCGGTCGGGATCGAACCGCGCGGCCAGCACCAGGCCGGCCGCCGGGGACAGCGACGGCACCACCGCAGCCGGCCGGCCGGCCAGGGCGGCCGCGTTCTCGGCCGCGAGCACCACGTTGCGGTTGTTGGGCAGCACCAGCACGCCCTCGCCACCGGACGCCGCGATCGCATCGGCGATCTCCCCTGCGCTGGGATTGGCGGACTGTCCGCCCGCCACCAGCTCGACGGCCGGCGCCGCGGCGCGGTAGGCGGCCGCGACGGCGTCCCCGTCGGCGACCGCCACCAGCCCGCAGGCGGCCGGCTGGGCCGCCTGGCCCTCCAGCAGCCGCAGCGTGCGGTCGCGCACCTGGACCCGCATGTCGGCCACCTCGACGTCTGCCACCGTGCCGGCGCCCACGCCCAGCGAGATGGCGGCGCCGGGGTCATCGGTGTGCAGGTGCACCTTCAGGATCGGCGGCTCGCCGACCACCAGCAGCGAGTCGCCCAGCGGCTCCAGCAGCGACTCCATCAGCTCGCGGTCGACGCCCTCGTCCTCCACCAGGAAGCTCGTGCAGTAGCGATACCGCGACGGCTGCAGATGGATCGAGTCGAAGCTGGGCGGCGGGGCCGCGGCCAGCGCGCCCGCAGCCGCCGGCGCCCGGCGCTGCATGCCCGCGACCGCGCCCCGAACGTACTCGACCAGCCCGGCGGCGCCGGCGTCGACCACGCGTGCCTGGCGCAGCACCGGCAGCATCTCCTGGGTGCGCGCCACGGCGTCGTCGCCCGCCTCGAGCACCGACGCCAGCAGGTCGTCGAGGGTGGCGTCGGCCGGCTCCGACTCGGCCCGCTCCGCCATCGCCCGGATCGCCGTCAGCATCGTCCCTTCGACCGGTTGGCGGATGGCGCCGTAGGCGGCGTCGCTGGCCGCGCGCAGCGCCCGCGCCACCGTGCCCGCGTCCACCGGCCCTTCACCCGCCCCCAGCGCCTCGGCGAACCCGCGCACCATCTGCGAGAGGATCACGCCGCTGTTGCCGCGGGCGCCCATCAGCGCGGCGCGGGTGGCCGCGTGGGCGATCGTGGCCCGGTCAGCATCCGGCGGCAGCTGCTCCAGGCCCTGGGTGAGCCGCGTCACCGTGTCCGCCAGGTTGCTGCCGGTGTCGCCGTCCGGCACCGGGTAGACGTTCAGGTCGTTGATCCGCTGCCGATGCACCTGCAGCGCTCCCTGCCCGCCCCGCGCCAGAGCCAGCGCCCGCTCGAGCGGCGTCATGTTGTGCGCTTCACACCCTGTATGTGGATCTGCAGCGTGTCCACCTCGATCCCGGTCAGCTTCTCGACCGTGTACTTCACCCGCGATCGCACGCTGGTGGCAACCTCGGCCAGGTTGAGACCGTACTCGACCACGACGTAGAGGTCGATCGCCAGCCGGTCGCCCTCGCGGCGCACGCCCACGCCCTGCGTGATCCGCTCCCGCGACAGCAGCCGGGCCACGCCCTGGCTGAGGCTGGTCGCCGCCATGCCGACGACGCCGTAGCACTCCAGCACCGTCAGCCCCACGATCTGGGCGATCACCTCGCTGGGGATGATCAGTTCGCCCGACACCTTTCCAGGCGCGGGAACGGCGGTCAGCTGTGCCCGGTGCATCGTCCGTATGACGTGCCGTCCCCCGGGCAGGTTGCGGGCTATACTGCCGCCGTTCCGTCCGGAAAGGATTGTCTGCGTGTCCCGAGTCTGCGTGATCTGTGCAAAGAAGCCCGGTTTCGGCAACAACCGGAGCCACTCCATGGTCGCCACCAAGCGGCGCTTCGAGCCCAACCTGCAGCGGATCCGGATCCTGCTCGACGGTTCGCCGACCCGTGCCTACGTCTGCACGCGCTGCCTCAAGAGCGGCCGGGTCACCAAGGCCGTTTAGCGGCAGCGCACAGGCAAGGAGGCCCTCCGTGAAGCTCGACGGCATCCACCACGTCACGTGCATCACCGCCGACGCCCCGCGCAACGTCGATTTCTACACGCGGGTGCTGGGCCTGAGGATGGTCAAGAAGACGGTCAACCAGGACGACCCGACCGTCTACCACCTGTTCTACGCGGACGAGCGCGGTAGCGCCGGCTCCGACATCACCTTCTTCGAGTACCCGGGGGCGCGCACCGGCCGGGCCGGCCGCGGGATGGTCAGCTCGATCGTGTGGCGGGTCGGGTCGCAGCAGGCGCTGGACTTCTGGGAGCAGCGGCTCGGTGACGAGGGCGCGGCGCCCACGCGCGGCGACGGCGGCCTCCGCTTCGACGATCCCGAGGGGCTGGGCCTCGAGCTGGAGCTGCTCACCGGCGCAGACGCGCCGCTGGTGGCCGAGCACCCGGACATCCCCCACGAGCTGGCGCTGCAGGGCTTCGGCGGCGTGCGCATGTACAGCTCCGACATGGAGCGCGGACGCGAGCTGCTGGAGCAGACGCTCGGCTTCGAGCCGCGCGGCGACTGCCGCTGGGAGCTGCAGGGCGAGCACCGAGGAGCGTTCTACGAGCGGCTGCCCGCTCCCGACGAGCCGGGCATCCCCGGTGCCGGAACGGTGCACCACGTCGCCTGGGCGTCGAGCGTGGCCGAGCACGAGGACTGGCAGCGGAGGGTGGCGGCCGACGGCTACCACCCCACGCCCGTGATCGACCGCTTCTACTTCAAGTCGATCTACTTCCGCGAGCCGGCCGGCGTGCTGTTCGAGATCGCCACGCTGGGCCCGGGCTTTGCGACCGACGAGCCGATCGAGCACCTGGGCGAGCGGCTGTCGCTGCCGCCCGACTTCGAGCACCTGCGCGACCAGCTGGACGGCGTGCTGACGCCGCTTCCGGACGCGCGCGCCGGCCGGGTCTAGCCTCTCCGTTGGTTGCGCCGCGGCAGCGTGCGCATCAGCTCGGCCATCTCGACCGCGGCATCCGCCGCCTCGCTGCCCTTGTTCCCGTGGGCGCCGCCGGAACGGGCCTCGGCCTGCTCGACCGTGTTGGCCGTGACCACGCCGAAGGCGACCGGCACGCCGGTGGCCGCCGCCGCATCGGTGATGCCGCGGGCGGCCTCGGCGCAGACGTAGTCGAAGTGCGGGGTCTCGCCGCGGATCACGCAGCCCAGCGCGATCACCGCGTGGTGTCCGCCGGCCTCGGCCAGCCGCCGGCAGGCCATCGGCAGCTCCCAGGCACCCGGCACCAGCACCACGGTGATCCGCTCGCGCACGATGCCGTGACTCTCGAGCTCGGCCACGGCGCCGTCCAGCAGCTTCTGCACGACGTCGGCGTTGAACCGCGAGGCCACGATCGCGATGTCGAGCCGGGACTGCGGCCGCCCCGCGATCCAGTTGCACCCGTCCGGCACCACGATGGTGCCGACCCCGAACTCGCTCACGGTCCGAACGGCCCTTCCGTGAACGGGGCGGGCACGGAGGTGTCGAGCTGGCGGCCCTGGTGGGTGATCGTGTGGCCCATCCGCTCGACCTTGGTGCGCAGGTAGTCGGCGTTCACCGGGTTGGGCTCGGCCACGATCGGCACCTGCTCGGTCACCGTCAGGCCGTAGCCTTCGAGGCCGACGAGCTTCTTCGGGTTGTTGGTCATCACCCGGATGCTGGTCAGGCCGAGGTCGGCCAGGATCTGGGCGCCCATGCCGTAGTCGCGCGAGTCGACCGGCAGGCCGAGCGCGATGTTGGCGTCGACCGTGTCCAGCCCCTGCTCCTGGAGCTCGTACGCGCGCAGCTTGTTGAGCAGGCCGATGCCGCGGCCCTCCTGGGCCAGGTAGAGCAGCACCCCCCGCCCCTCCAGGGCGATCTGCGACAGCGCCCGCTCCAGCTGCTCGCCGCAGTCGCAGCGCAGCGAGTGGAACACGTCGCCGGTGACGCACTCGGAGTGGACGCGCACCAGCACGTCCGGGGTGTCGCGCACGTCGCCCATCACCAGGGCCACGTGGTGCTGGCCGTCGATCATCGAGCGATAGCCGTGCGACACGAAGTCGCCGTAGCGGGTCGGCATCTGGGCGCTCGCGATCCGCTCGACCAGCTTCTCGCGGCGATGGCGGTAGGCGATCAGGTCGGCCACGGTGATCATCTTCAGGCCGTGCTGCTCGCAGTAAGGGATCAGGTCGGGCAGCCGCGCCATCGACCCGTCCTCGTTCATCACCTCGCAGATCACGCCGGCAGGCGAGAACCCGGCGAGCCGCGCGAGGTCGACGGAGGCCTCGGTCTGGCCGGTGCGCTCCAGCACGCCGTAGGGCTGCGCCCGCAGCGGGAACACGTGCCCCGGCTGGACGAGGTCGTCCGGCCGCGACGCCGGGTCGACCGCGACCTGGATGGTGTGCGCGCGGTCGGCGGCCGAGATGCCGGTTGACACTCCCGAGCTGGCCTCGATCGAGACGGTGAAAGCGGTGCCGAACTGGGTGCGGTTGCGCTCGGTCATCATCGGCAGGCCCAGCTCATCGCAGCGCTCGGCCGTCAGCGCCAGGCAGATCAGGCCACGGGCGTGGCGGGCCATGAAGTTGACGGCGTCGGGCGTGATGCAGTCGGCCGCCATCACCAGGTCGCCCTCGTTCTCGCGGTCGGGCGAGTCGACGACCACGATCATGCGGCCCGCGCGCATCTCGTCCAGGGCCTCCTCGACCGTCGCGAACGGCGAGTCCACGAGGTCGGGGTAGAGCCTGTGGTAGGTCTCATCCACCGTCATCGCCGTCAGCGTATCACCCGGTTTGTGACGCTCGGCCGGCCTGCATCCGTTCAACGTACTTGCCGAACAGGTCCGCTTCCAGGTTGATCTGGTCGCCCGGGGTCAAGCGGCCCAGGTTGGTGACCGCCAGCGTGTGCGGAATCACCGAGACCGAGAAGCTGTCGTCGTCGAACGCGGTCACCGTCAATGCGACGCCGTTGACGGCGATCGAGCCCTTCTCGATCACGTAGCGCAGCACCTGCTCGGGGGCCGCGAAGGTCATGTTGACGGCGTCCGCCTCGGCGGCGATGTCACGCAGCGATCCGACCGCGTCGACGTGGCCCTGCACCAGGTGGCCGCCCATGCGGTCGCCGGCGCGGAGGGCAGGCTCGAGGTTGACCTCGTCGCCCGGCTGCAGGCGCCCCAGGTTGGTGCGCCGCAGCGTCTCGGGCACGGCGTCGAACGCGAGCACGACACCGTCGATCTCGGTGATCGTCAGGCAGCAGCCGTCGACGGCCACCGAGTCGCCGATCGCGGCGTCGGCGGCGATCCCGGGCGCGCGCAGCCGCAGCCGGGGCGGCGGCTCCGCCACCACGCCCTGCTCGATCACGATCCCGGTGAACATCGCCGCCCTCCTCAGACCTCGTGCAGGTCGGCCAGCAGCAGCGTATCCGGGCCGACGGGTGAGCTGCTGAGCTCGAGCCCCCCCTCGCCCAGCCACATGGCGGGCCAGCCCTCCAGCGCGTTTGGCCCCGCACCCAGCACCAGCGGCGCCACGAACAGCGCCAGCCGGTCGACCAGACCCTCGCCCTGGAGCCCCGCGGCCAGGGTGGGGCCACCTTCCAGCAGCATCGTCGCCACGCCACGGCGCCCCAGCTCGGCCAGCGTCTGGCGGGCGTCGCTCGCCTCGATCGCTTCGACCCCGGCCGCGATCAGAGCGGGGATCCCGGGCGCGCCCGGACGGCACACCACCGCCACCGGGCCCTCGCCGGCGCTCCGCACCAGCGCCGAGCAGACCGGTAGCCGCGCCGCGCGGTCGAACACGACCCGCAGCGGCTGGCGCTCCGCCGGCGGCACGCAGTCTCGCGCGGTCAGGGTGGGATCGTCGGCAAGCGCGGTGCCGATGCCGACGGCGACCGCGCCCGACCGCGCCCGCCACTCGTGCACCAGCGCCCGGCTCGGCGGTGAGGAGATCCAGCGCGGCTCGCCGCCGGGGGCGGCCACGCGGCCGTCGATGCTGACGGCGGCCTTGTAGGTGACGTACGGGCGGCCCAGCCGCAGCAGCGTGCGAAACCCGGCGTTCTGGCGGCGGGCCCGGCGCTCGACGTCGCCGGTGGCCAGCTCGACCTCCACGCCCCCGGCCCGCAGCCGGTCGATGCTCTGTCCGTTGGTGCGGGGATCCGGGTCGATCGACGCGATCACCACGCGGACGACCCCGGCGGCGATCAGGGCGTTGGAGCAGGGCGGCGTGCGGCCGTGGTGCGCGCACGGCTCGAGGCTGACGTAGGCGGTGGCACCGGAGGCGTCGCCCGCCGCCGCCAGGGCGTTCACCTCGGCGTGGGGCGATCCCGGCCGCTCGTGCCAGCCCTCGCCGATGACGGCGCCGTCGCGCACGAGCACGCACCCGACCATCGGATTCGGCGCCACGGTGCGGGCCCCCAGCTCGGCCAGCTCGAGGCAGCGCTCCAGGTACCGGAGATCCTCCGGGCTCATCAAACCCGGCTGTGGCCGGCCGCGAGGGAAACCAGCTCGCGGTAGGCGTCGCCCGGCACCGGCGTTGAGAAGACGGCCGACCCGGCAACCAGGATGTTGGCGCCGGCACGGTGCACGTCGGCGATGGTGGCCGGCCCGACGCCGCCGTCGACCTCCACCTGCACGGGCTCGGCGCGCCCTTCGGCCAGCTCGCGCATCACCGGGAGGCGGTCGAGCGTCGCGGGGATGAAGGCCTGCCCGCCGAATCCGGGGTTGACGCTCATGCACAGCAGCACGTCGGCGTAGCGCGCGGCCTCCTCGAGCGCCGCCACCGGGGTGGCCGGGTTCAGCGTCACACCGGCCCGGCAGCCGAGGTCGTGGATGGCCTGAAGGGTGCGGTGCAGGTGCGGGCAGGTCTCCACGTGCACCGTGATGCCGTCGGCCCCGGCCGCCGCGAACTGGTCGATGTGGCGTTCCGGCTGCTCGATCATCAGGTGCACGTCCGCGAAGCCCCCGCGGTCGTGGATCAGGTCGGTGATGTCGGCCACCATCTTCGGCCCGAAGGTGATCACGGGAACGAAGTGGCCGTCCATCACGTCGATGTGGATGACCCGGGCGCCCGCGTCCAGCACCTCGCCCACCTGTTCGCGCATGCGGCCGAAGTCCGCCGACAGGATCGACGGAGCCACCTCGACCGAAGAGGGCCACTCCCGCATGCGCTGGCAGGATAGTGAAGCGCTCGGGTGCGATGCGCAGACACGGCGCAGGCGCGACGCCTGTGACACCTCGGCGGGCACCCCGTGACCTCGCCGTTGGCAACACCGGTGCCAGGCGCCGGTGTTGCGGTCCCGCCCGGGCGTCGCGGCGATCGACGCAGCCATGCGGCCCGCGGCGATCGCGCACGGCGGCCGTTGCATTGCCGCAACCCGGCCGCAGGCAACGGAAGCGTCACACGGGCCGTTGCATCCGGCAGGCCGGGGCCGCCGTCGGTCAGGCGCCGGTAGCGGCGATGTAGAAGCCGTCGCTGCCCTCGGTCTGGGGCAGCAGGTAGTCCCCGCCGGGCAGCACCCCCTCGCACTCGTCGCGGCGGAGCGTGCAGACCGAGTACACGAGCGCGCCCCCGGGTGCCAGCAGGCCGCGCGCGTGCCCGAGCATCGCCCGCTGCAGTTCTGCCAGCTCGCCGGCGTCCGCGGGTGTTCGCCGCCAGCGCGCGTCCGGGCGTCCCGCCGGCACCCCGAGGCCGCTGCAGGGCGGGTCGAGCAGGACCCGGTCGAAGCCCGTCTCGGCGAACTCCAGCACGTCGGCCCGCACCACCCGCGCGCAGCTGGCGCCGAACCGTGCCAGCGTGCGCTCGAGCTCCGCCGCCCGTCCGGCGTGGCGTTCGACGCAGACCAGCTCGCCGCGGTTCTCCATCAGAGCGGCCAGCTGCCCGGACTTGCCCCCGGGCGCCGCACACAGGTCGAGCACGCGCATGCCCGGCCGTGGATCGAGCATCCGCGCCGGCCGCATCGACGACCGCGACTGCGGCCACACCGCCCCGCTCGCAAACGCTTCGGTGGCGGTCACGTCGATCATCTCCTCCAGCACCAGCGCCTCCGGCAGCCCATCCACCGACCGTGCCGCCGCGCCCAGCTCCGGAGCATCCGTCCGCAGCGTGTTCACCCGCACGCACAGCTCGGCGGGCCGGTTCTGCGCGTCTGCGCACGCGTTCGCGCCGTCGGCGCCCATCAGCGCCGTCCACTCCTCGATCACCCAGTCCGGATACGAGAATCGCAGCCCCGGCGGTAGCGTGTCCACCCACTCCGGGCCGGCCTCGGCGATCCGCCGCAGCACCGCGTTCGCCAGGCCGGCGACCTGCGCTCCCGCCACGTCTCGTGCCAGATCCACGCCCTCGCTGACCGCCGCCCGCGCCGGCACCGCGTCCGAGAACAGCAGCTCATAGCCGCTCACCCGCAGCGCGTTTCGCAGCGGCGCCTGCAGCCGCATCGGCCGCCTGCCGCCCAGCTGCTCGACCGCGTGGTCGACCGTCCGCTTCCGCTGCACCGCGCCGTATGCCATCCGCATCGCCTGGCGCCGTTCCCGCCCCTCCAGCCCGGTCGCCTCGCCCGCGAACGCCCGGTCCCCGTACGCATCCTGCTCGAAGGTGCGCCGCACCACCTCGTATGCCACCCGCCGTGCGTCGGGCCCGCTCACGTCGCGCGCACGGGCGGCTCGCGCAGCCCCCGCAGGAAGTCCGCCGCCGCCATCCGCCCCTTGCCCGCCGGCTGCAGCTCCAGGATCTGCAGGGCACCCTCGCCGCAGCCGACCACCAGCTCCGCGCCGACCTGCCCCGCTCCCGGCCCCTGCGCGAGCGGGCGCGCGCGCCACACCTGGCACGGCCGCCCGTCCAGCGCCGTCCGCGCCCCGATGTGCGGCGACAGCGCCCGCACCTTCCGGTCGAGCTCGGCCGCCGGGCGCGACCAGTCGAGCACCCGCTCCGCCGCCTCGATCTTGTGGGCGTAGGTGACCCCCTGCTCGTCCTGCGCCCGCGGCTGCGGCCGCTCCAGCAGCGCCCGCTCCAGCAGCGGCACGCCCAGCTCGAGCGCCGCCCGCCGCACCGCTCCCGCGTCGTCGTGCTCGCCGATCGGTATCCGCTGCTCGGCCAGGATCGGGCCGGCGTCGAGCTCCGCCGCCACCTCGATCACCGCCACCGCCGTCTCGGCGTCGCCGGCCATGATCGCACGCTCCACCGGCGCCGCACCGCGCCAGCGCGGCAGCGCCGAGGGGTGCAGGTTGACCAGCGGGTACGCGCCCAGCAGCGGCGGCCGCAGGATCTGCCCGAACGCCACCACCACCCCGGCCTGCGCCTGCGGCGGCTCGGCGCTGGCGTCCTGCGGCTGTGTCAGCGGCAGCCCCAGCTCGCGCGCCGCTGCCGCCACCGGCGGCGCGGTCAGCGCGCGCCCGCGGCCGCTGGGCCGGTCGGGCTGGCTGACCACGGCGACCACCTGCACGGCACCCCGCTCCACCAGCGCGCGCAGCACCTCGGCACCGAACTCCGACGTGCCGAAGTAGGCGACGTTCACCCGGCGCGCAGGCGCAGCTCGCGCAGCGCCTCGCGGCGTTCCTGATCTTCGGCGCGGTCGAAGATCAGGATGCCGTCCAGGTGGTCGATCTCGTGCTGGATCACCCGCGCCTCGAAGCCCTCGACGTCCATGTCGACCGCATCCCCGGACGCGTCACGGCCCGACACCCGCACCCGCCGGTGCCGTGCCACGGGCACCTGCAGCTCGCCCCCGAGCAGCGACAGGCAGCCTTCGGTGCCCACCTCCGTCTCGTCGGAGCGCTCCACCAGCTCCGGGTTGATCAGCACCTTCGGCTCGTCCTCGTCGCTGGCCCTGTAGACCAGGATGCGGCGCAGGATGCCGAGCTGCGGCGCCGCCAGCCCCACCCCATGGGCGCGCTCCATCACGTCCAGCATCCGCTCGGCCAGCTGCTGCACCTCGTCATCCACCTCGGCCACCGCCGTGGCGGCGTTGCGCAGCGCCGGATCGGGATACTGCCGCACCAGCCGCAGCGCGGCGACACGCCACGCCCGCCGCTCCTCGGGGGTCGGCCGGCCCTCGTCCTCCGCCTCGCCATCGACCGGCTGCTCCAGATGCTCTGCCTGCCGCTCAGACATCGTCCGCCTTGGCCACCGCCGCGTACCCGTCGCCGAGCGCCGCCAGGAACGCCCCGTGCACGCTGGCCGCCGGGATCTGCCGGCCCGCGAACTCGAGATCGAGCGTCGCGCACGCGTCGTGCACGACCGTGCAGCCGAACCCGAGGTCGGCGGCCGCGCGCACCGTCGCGTCCACGCACATGCTGGTCATCATGCCCGCGATCACCAGGTCGGAGACGCCGGCATCGCGCAGCTTCTGCTCGAGGTCGGTCTCGCGGAAGCTGTTCGGGTAGGCCTTCTGGGTCACCGGCTCGCCGGCTGCGGGCCGCACCGACTCGTGGATCTCGACCCCGGGGGTCCCCGGCGCGAGGTACTCGGCGTCGTCGCCCTCCCACAGGTGCTGCACGTGGAACACCGGCTCGCCCCGCTCGCGGAAGCCCTCCAGCACGGCCGACGCCCGCTCCGCGGCCTGCTCCGGGCCGACCAGTTCGCAGCGGCCTCCCGGGAAATAATCGTTCTGGATGTCGACGATCACCAGTGCTCGTGCCATGCCGGGAAGGTTAGTTGAAAGACTGGGGGTCGACATCGACGACCGCCGTCGCGCCCGCCCGCCGCAGGTCGGCCGACAGGTCGCGCAGCAGGCCCCGGAACACCACCGCCGCCCGGCGCGGGTCGGCCGTCTTCACAAGCAGGTGGCTGCGCGACCGGTCACGCAGCCGGAACAGCGGTGCCGGCCCCAGCAGCTGGTCGTCGCCCAGCGCCGGCGCCGCCGCGTCGGCCAGCGTGACGGCGATGTCCTCGGCCACCTGTGGCTCGGGAGCCGTCACCAGCACCCGCACCAGCCGCCGGAACGGCGGATAGCCCAGCTCGCTTCGCCGCTCCAGCTCGCCGTCCAGGAACTCCTCCACGGCGTGCCGGGCGGCCAGCTCGACCACCCGCGAGGCCGGCTCCCAGGCCTGGATCAGCACCCGCCCCTGCGGGTCGCCCGGTCGCCCGGGACGGCCGGCCAGCTGCGTCAGCAGCGCGAACGTGCGCTCCTCTGCCCGGAAGTCCGCCATCGCCATGCCGGTCTCGGCGTCCAGCACCGCAGCCAGCGTGACTCCAGGCACGTCGTGCCCCTTCGCCACCAGCTGCGTGCCCACCAGCACCGCCCGGTCGGCGGCGCGGAACGCCGCCAGCGTGGCCTCCGGCTCGTCGCTGCGGGCCGCCACGTCGGCGTCCAGCCGCAGCACGGTCAGCCCCGGGAACAGGTCGCTCAGCTCCTCCTCCACCGCCCGCGTGCCGGAGCCGATCCGGGTGATGTCGACCGAGCCGCAGACGGGACATGCCCGCGGCGGGCGCTCGCCGTGACCGCAGTGGTGGCAGACCAGGCGGGCTCCGCCGTGCAGCGACAGCGAGACGTCGCAGCGCGGGCAGCGCCAGCCGTGGCCGCACGACCGGCAGTGGATGGCAGCAGCGGAGCCACGTCGGTTCTGGAGCAGGATGGCGCGGCCGCCCGCGTCCTCGATCCGCCCCAGCGCGTCGCGCAGCGGCCGCGTCAGCGGGTAGCCGCCGTCGTGCCGCAGATCGACCACCTCCACCGCCGGCAGCGGCCCGCCCACGCGCCCGGGCAGCGCGATCCGCCGCGGGATGCCGTGCCAGGACTCCGGCCGCGGCGTGGCGCTGCCGAACACGACCAGGGCGCCCTCCAGCCGCGCCCGCTTCGCGGCCACGCGGCGGGAGTCGTACCGGGGATCGCTCTCGTGCTTGTAGGAGGCGTCGTGCTCCTCGTCCACCACGATCATGCCCAGCCGCGGCATCGCGGCGAACACCGCCGAGCGGGCGCCCACCACCACGCGCGCCTCGCCGTCGGCGATGCGTTTGTGCTCGGCTCCGCGCCGGGCCGGGGTGAGCGCGCTGTGCAGCACCGCCACGGTGTCGCCGAATCGGGCCTGGAAGCGGGCGGCCGTCTGCGGCGTCAGCGCGATCTCCGGCACCAGCACGATCGCGCCCCGCCCCTCCGCCAGCTCCCGCTCGATCGCGCGCAGGTAGACCTCGGTCTTGCCCGACCCGGTGACGCCGTGCAGCAGCATCTCGTGCGCGCCGTCCGTCCGCGCCCGCTCGATCGCGTCCACCGCGGCCTGCTGGGCCTCGGTCAGCGTCACCGGCCTGTCCTCGGAAACCGTTTCCGCGACCGGCTTCAGCCGCCGCTTCGGCGGCCGCGGCGGCACCACCAGCGCCACCGCGCGGGCCAGCGTCGAGGCGGTGCCCTCGGCGATCCAGACCGCCAGGTCGAGCAGGGGCTCCGGCAGCCGGCCGGTCACCTCGAGCACGGGCTTCAGCTCACCGCCGTCCGCGTCCGGCTCGCTCGCGACCGACTCCACCACCCCGTCCACCTCGCGCGTGCCGAGCGGCACCCGCACCAGCGAGCCGCGCTCCACGTCGGCGGCGAGCTGCTCCGGCACCGCATAGTCGAACGGCCGGTCGACCGCCCGGGCGGTGACCAGCGGCTGGATGCGGGCGATCAGACCGAGGCGGGCTCTTCGAGCCCGCAGGCCTCGCGCAGGGCCGCGACGCGGTCGGTCCGCTCCCAGGTGAAGGCCGGCAGCTCGCGGCCGAAGTGCCCGTAGGTCGCGGTGTCCCGGTAGATCGGGCGCAGCAGGTCGAGGTCGCGGATGATGGACGCCGGCCGCAGGTCGAACACCTCGCGCACCGCCCGCTCGATCGAGGCCCGGTCGACCTGCTCCGTGCCGTGGGTCTCCACCATCACCGACACCGGATGCGCGACCCCGATCGCGTAGGCGACCTGCACCTCCGCCCGCGCCGCCAGCCCGGCCGACACGATGTTCTTGGCCACCCAGCGCATCGCGTAGGCACCCGAGCGATCGACCTTGGAGGGGTCCTTGCCCGAGAACGCGCCGCCGCCGTGGCGGGCGGCGCCGCCGTAGGTGTCGACGATGATCTTGCGGCCGGTGAGGCCGGTGTCGCCCATCGGGCCGCCGGTCACGAAGCGCCCGGTCGGGTTGACCAGCACGAAGCCCGGCTCGGACAGCCGCTCGTGCGGGCACAGGTGCGCCGGGATCACCGGCATCAGCACGTGCTCGATCACGTCGGCGCGGATCTGCTGCTCGTCGTGCACGTCGGGATGGTGCTGGGTCGAGACCAGCACCCGCTCGACCGCCTCCGGTACCAGCCGGCCGTCCTGCTCGCTGTAGCGCACCGTCACCTGGGCCTTGCCGTCCGGCCGCAGGTAGGGCACCGTCTCCGCCTTGCGCGCGGCCGCCAGCCGGGCGGTGATGCGCTGCGCGAGCTGGATCGGCAGCGGCATCTTCTCCGGCGTCTCGTCGCAGGCGTAGCCGAACATCATGCCCTGGTCGCCCGCGCCCTGCGAGTCGACGTCGCCGTCGGCGCTGTCGTGCTGCAGCTCGTACGAGGAGTCCACGCCGCGCCGGATGTCGGGCGACTGCTCGTCGAGCGCCACCACCACACCGCAGGTCGCTGCGTCGAAGCCGAGGTCGGAGCTGGTGTACCCGATGTCGCCGACGATCCCGCGAACGATGCGCGGGATGTCGACGTAGGCGTCGGTGGTGATCTCCCCGGCCACCACCACCAGGCCGGTCGTGCAGAGCACCTCGCAGGCCACACGGCCGTCGCGATCCTCGGCCAGCACGGCGTCCAGAACCCCATCGGAGATCTGGTCGGCGACCTTGTCCGGGTGGCCCTCGGTGACCGACTCGGACGTGAACAGGAACTCACTCACGGCGGGGACTCTACCAGCGGCCCCGGGCGCAACCCGACGGCCCTCACTCCTCCACCGGCTCACGCGCCATCAGGCCCGCAAGCGCCTCCAGCGCCGTCATCGTGCCGTCCGCGACGCTGCAGACGGCCTCGGTGATCGGCAGCTCGAGGCCGTTGTCGCGGGCCAGATCGCGCAGCGCCGGAGCGGTGGTCAGCCCCTCGGCCACCTGCCCGATCTCCTGCTCGATCCAGTCCGATGGGACGCCCTTGGCGAGCAGCTCACCGGCCCGCCGGTTGCGCGACAGCTGCGACGTGCAGGTGGCGACCAGATCGCCCATGCCGGCCATGCCCGAGTAGGTGCGCGGCTTGGCGCCGAATGCCTCGCCCATGCGCGCCATCTCGGCCATGCCGCGGGTGATGATCGCGGCCTTGGCGTTGTCACCGAACCCGAGCCCGTCCGACACGCCCGCGGCCAGGGCCATCACGTTCTTGGCGGCCGCGCACAGCTCGACTCCGACCACGTCGGTCGAGGCGTACACGCGCAGCCGCGAGGTCGACACGGCGGCCTGGAGACGGCGCGCCAGGTCGATGCTGTCGCTGGCCAGCACCGACGCAGTGGGGTAGTCGCGGGCCACCTCCTCGGCGTGGTTGGGACCAGACAGGACGGCGATGCGGTCACGGGGCGCGACCGTCTCCAGCACCTCGCTCATGCGACGATGGGTGGCCGGATCGAGCCCCTTGGTCAGCGACAGCAGGGCGGCATCGTCTCCCAGCCCCGGCGCCAGCAGCGCAAGCGTCTCGGCGAACCCGCGGCTGGGCACGGCCATGGCGACCAGCTCGGCCGACGACAGCTGGGCGTCATGCAGCCACGCCGCGCCCAGCGTCTCGGGCAGCTCGACGTCGAACAGGTACCGCGGGTTGCGGTGGTGGGTGGCGACGGCGTGCGCCTGGTCGCGGTCGCGGCAGACCAGCGTGGTCTCGTGCCCTGCCATCGCGAGCAGCCGCGCGAACGCCGTGCCCCAGCTGCCGCCGCCGATCACCGCCGCCCTCACTTGCGGCTCTGGAAGTCGATGATCACGGGCACACCCTCGAGCCCGAGCCGGGCGCGGAGCTGGTTTTCGACGTAATAGGCATAGTCGCGGGTGACCAGGCTGCGGTCGTTGACAACGATACGGAACCGCGGCGGGCGTGTGTCGTACTGGGTCGCATACAGCAGGTTCAGGCGCCGCCGGCCGCCGCGCGGGGGCTCGCGCTTGGCGGTGATCTCCTCCATCGCCCGGTTCAGCGCCCCGGTGCCGGAACGGGACGTGAAGCGGCCGAACAGCTCCTCCACGGCGTCCAGCAGCTTGTCCACGTTACGGCCGGTCAGCGCCGAGGTGGTCATGAGCGCCGGCCGCTGCCGCAGCTTGACGAGCATCCGCTCGCGCACGTCCTCGATCTCGACGGTCGTGATGTCCCACTTCGAGAGCACCACCAGCGTGGCACAGCCGGCCTTGCGGGCCTCGTCGGCCACCGCCAGGTCGCCCTCCACCAGCCCGTCGGACGAATCCACCAGCACCAGTGCGATGTCGGCACGGCCGACCGCCTGCAGCGCCCGCAGCTCGCTGTAGTACTCGATCCCCTTCCGGTGCTTGCGCTTGCGGCGAAGCCCGGCCGTGTCGATCAGCCGGAAGTGCCGCTCGTTGCGCACGAAGACGGTGTCGACGCTGTCGCGGGTGGTGCCCGCCACCTCCGACACGATCACCCGCGGCCGGCCCAGGATGGCGTTCAGCAGCGAGGACTTGCCGACGTTGGGGCGACCCAGGATCGCGACCCGGATCTCGTCTCCGGCGTCCTCGTCGTGCTCGGCGCCGTCGATCCGCTCAAGCGTCTCCACGATCGCGTCCAGCAGGTCGCCGGTGCCGCGGCCGTGCAGCGCCGACACCGAGATCGGATCGCCCAGCCCCAGCGCGTGCAGCTCCATGCCGCCGGCCTCGTGGGATGGGTCGTCCACCTTGTTGGCGACCACCAGCACCGGCCGCCGCGAGCGGCGCAGGATCTGCGCGATCTCCTCGTCGCCGGCGGCCAGCCCGGCACGGGCATCGATCACGAGCAGCACCAGGTGCGCCTCCTGCACGGCGATCCGCGCCTGCTCGGCGACCTCGGACTGCATCGGCGACCCGTCGCCGGGGTCGACGCCGCCCGTGTCGATCAGGACGAACTCGCGGCCGCGCCACTCGCACACCGTCTCGGTGCGGTCGCGCGTCACGCCCGGCGTCTCGTGCACCACCGCCTGGCGGCTCGACGTCAACCGGTTGATCAGGGTCGACTTACCCGCATTCGGGAAGCCGACCACCGCCACCCGGCCCGCCAGCCGGCGCTGCTGCGGCTGCTGCTCGACCTGCTCCTGCGGCCCCTGGCTCATCCGGCGCCCTCATACAGGCTGCGGATATCGGCCATCAGCTGGTCGGCCGTCTCGCGGTAGGCCTCGGCCGCCCGGCGGCCGTCGCGGGCGTAGCGGCGGGGCGGCCCGAAGGCGACCGCGATCCTGCTGCCCGGCCGCCAGTTGCGGCTGCGCAGCGCCACCGGCACCACGTCGGCCTGCTCGACCACGGCGATCCGCCCGGCGCCGGCCTTTGCCTGCTCGAAGCCCTCCTGGCGATGGCCCTGGATGAACACGCCCACCGTGCCTCCACCCACGAGCGTCTCGTGCACCGTGCGCAGCGCCTCGCGATCGGGCTCGCCGCGGTGCACGCCGAAGGTGCCGCCCATCCGCAGGAAGGCGCCGAACGGCCGCGGCCGGAACAGCTCCGACTTGGCCATGTAGCGGATCGCCCGCGGCTGCGCTGCGCCCAGCGCCGGGATGTCCCACATCGACTGGTGGTTGGCGACGAACACGACCGGCCCGCGGCGCGGCACGTGCTCGGCGCCGGTCACCGACAGCCGCAGCAGGCCGCGGAAGACCGGCTCGGCCACCGGCCGCACCGTCCGCCAGAAGCGGTCGCCGGGCAGCGGCGTCGCCGCAGCCACCGGCAGCAGCGCCACGATCCGCGCCACCACCTCCTCCACGCTCAGCCCGCTGCTGTCGATCACCACGGCGTCCGGCGCCGGCGCCAGCTGTTCGGAGTCGAGCTGGTCGCGCTGGACGATCGACCGCTCGACCTCGTCGACCGGCATGTCCAGCTCCGCGGCGCGGCGGGCCGCGCGCACACCGGCCGAAGCCACCAGGTAGATCTTCAGGTCTGCGTCCGGGCAGACCACCGAGCCGGTGTCGCGACCCTCGAGCACGGCGTCCACCGCCTGCGCACGCTGCCGCCCGCGCATGGCGGCCCGCACCTGCGGATGCCGTGAGACGGCGCTGACGTGCCGGGAGATGGCCTCGGCCCGCAGGTCGCTGCCGGGCGGAGGCGGCGTGTCGGCCAGCGCAGCCAGCGCGGCGCCGTCGTCGAGCTCGGCGCCGGCCGCCAGCGCGGCCGCCGTCAGCTCCCGGTACATGGCCCCCGTGTCCACGTAGCGCAGGCCCAGCCGCTCGGCCAGCGCCCGGGCGATCGTGCTCTTGCCGGCGCCGGCCGGACCGTCGATCGTGATCACCATCGGCCTACGCCACCACCGCGGCCAGCCGGTCGGCGAAGTCGGGGAAGCTGACGCCGAGCGCATCGGCGCCCTCGACGGTGACGCCCTCCTGCGAGCAGACGCCGACGATCGCCCCCAGCATCGCGATCCGGTGGTCGCCGGCGGCGTCGACCCGGCCGCCGCGCAGCCGGTGCGGCACGCCCAGCACCTCGAAGCCGTCCGGCAGCGCCGTCACGTGACCGCCGCAGGTGTTCAGCAGCTCCACCACCGTCGCGATCCGGTCGGACTCCTTGACCCGCAGCTCGCCCGCCCCCCGGATCGTGGTCGTGCCCCGGGCGAAGCTGGCCAGGAGCACCATCAGCGGCAGCTCGTCGATCAGCGTGGGCACGATCTCCGCCTCGATGTTGGTCGCCACCAGCTCGGCCGGCCGCACCTCGATGTCGGCCACCGGCTCACCGGCCGCCAGCCGGCGGCGGAACAGGCCGACCCGGGCGCCCATCCGCTCCAGCACCGCCAGCATGCCGGTGCGGGTCGGGTTGATCGAGAGGTCGCGCAGGGTCAGGCTGGAGCCCTGCAGGATGGTGGCGGCCGCGATGAACGGCGCCGCCGACGAGAAGTCGCCGGGCACGGCGATCTCCGGCAGCACCAGCTCGCGCACGGGTGAGATGCCGACGTACCCGGGCCGGCGGTCGACCGGCACCCCGGCCCGCTGCAGCATCCGCTCCGTGTGGTCGCGGGTCGCGATCGCCTCCTCCACCACGGTCACGCCGCGCTCGGCGAACAGGCCCGCGAACAGCACCGCCGACTTCACCTGCGCCGAGGCCACGGGCGGGCGGTAGCTGATCGGCTCGACTGCGCCGGTCCCCTGCACCGTCACCGGCGGCAGCCCCTCGCTGGTCTCGATCGACACGCCCATCCGCTCCAGCGGGTCGGCGATCCGGCGCATCGGCCGGCGGCGGATGCTCTCGTCGCCGTCCAGCGTGAAGGTGCCGCTCTGGCCGGCCAGTATGCCCGGCAGGATCCGCATCAGCGTGCCGGCGTTGCGCACGTCGATCACGCCGTCGGGCGGGCGCAGCCCGCGCATGCCCACGCCCTCGATCACCAGGCCGTCGTCGCCGACCCGCTCGATCGGGACGCCCATCGCCCGGAAGGCGTCGACCGTCGCAAGCGTGTCGGCGGAGGCGCCGAACCCGGTCACCGTCACCCGGTCGTCGCTGAGTGCGCCGACCATCACCGCGCGGTGGCTGATGGACTTGTCGCCAGGGACGTTCAGCTCACCGACCAGCCCGCCGGCCGGCGCCACCCGCAGCAGATCCTCACTCATCGACGGCGGGCGCCGCGATCGCCCCGTAGCCCTGCGCGTCCAGCAACGCGACGGCCCGCTCCGCCTCGGCCTGGCCGGCGATGGTGACCACCACGGTGCCGCCGCGTTCGGCCGACACGTGGTGCAGCTCGAAGTCCTCGATGTTGATGCCCTCGGCTCCCAGCGCCTGCGTGATGCCGGACAGCACGCCCGGCCGGTCGGGCACGTGTACGCGCACCCGGTACAGGTCCTCCGGCGTGGCCGGGTAGGCGACCTCCAGCAGGCGGCGGCGATGGCCGGATGCCTCGGCGATCCAGCGCGCCACGAACCCGGCGTCCTCCCGCTCGAGCGCCCTGGTCAGGTCATCGACGCGGCGGCTGTGGTCGCGCAGGCCGTCCAGCAGCGCCGTGCGGTTGTCCAGGAAGATGTCGACCCAGATGCGCGGGTTGGCGCCGGCCACGCGGGTCATGTCGCGGAACGACCCTCCCACCGCCGCCAGCGGGTCGTGGCCGTCCACCTTGCCGGCGCCGGCCTGGTTTACCAGCACGTTCGCGAGCGCGTGCGGCAGGTGGCTGGTCAGCGCCACCAGCCGGTCGTGGGCGTCCGGGTCGATCGCGACCGGCCTGGCCCCGAGCGAGGACACGAAGGTGTGCAGCCGACGGTGCGCCGACGGGTCGGTCTCGGCCACCGGCGTCAGGAACCAGGTGGCGCCGTCGAACAGCTCCGGCCGCGCGTTCGCGACGCCCCGCGCCTCCGACCCGCACACCGGATGCCCGCCCACGAACTGCGGGTTGGCTCCCACCTGCGCCACCAGCCGGCCCTTGGTCGATCCCACGTCGGACACGGCGCATCCGGAGGGAGCCGCCTCCAGCGCCTGGCCGGTGAGCGACGCCAGCTCGGCCACCGGGCCGCACACGAACGCCAGGTCGGCGCCGTCCAGCGCCCCGTCGATGGTCGGCTCGAACCGCGCGATCGCGCCCCGTTCGAGGCCGATCTCACCGGCCGCCTCGTCCCGGTCGGTGGCCACCACCTGGTCGCCGCGGGCGGTCGCGGCCAGCGCCAGCGAGCCCCCGATCAGGCCGAGTCCGATCACCGCCACCCTCATGGCAGGTGCGGGGCGCCGCGCTCCTCGGCCGCGCGCATCAGCTCGGCCACGCGGAAGGCCAGATCAAGGGACTGGCGCGCGTTCAGGCGGGGATCGCAGAGCGTGGCGTAGTTGCGGTCGAGATGATCCTCGAGCACCTCCTCCGAGCCGCCCAGGCACTCCGTGACGTGCTCGCCGGTGAACTCCAGGTGCACGCCGCCGGGCCAGGCGCCCTCGCTCAGGCAGGCTGCGAAGAAGCCCTGGATCTCGCTCAGGATGTCCTCGAAGCGGCGGGTCTTGTAGCCGGACTCGGTCTTGAACATGTTGGCGTGCATCGGGTCGCACACCCAGACCACCGGGTGCTCGCCCTGGCGGGCGGCGCGCAGCAGTGGCGGCAGCGTCTCCTCCACCCGGCCCGCGCCCATGCGCGTGATCAGCGTCAGCCGGCCGGGGATGCGCCCGGGGTTCAGGGCCTCGCACAGCGCGGTCACGTCGGCGGCGGACGCGGCCGGCCCCAGCTTCACCCCGATCGGGTTGTGCACGCCGGCGAAGAACGCGACGTGGGCGCCGTCGGCGGCACGGGTGCGCTCGCCGATCCAGAGCATGTGCGCCGAGCAGTCGTACCAGTCGCCGGTCAGCGAGTCACGGCGGGTCAGCCCCTGCTCGTAGTCCAGCAGCAGGCCCTCGTGGCTCGTCCAGACGTCCACCTCGTGCAGGTTGCGCTCGGCCTCCAGGTCGATGCCGCAGGCGGCCATGAACCGCAGAGCGCGCTCGATCTCGAGGGCGATCGCCTCGTACCGGCGCCCCTCCGGCGATGAGGCGACGAATTCCTGGTTCCACAGGTGCACCTTGGTGAGGTCGGCGAAGCCGCCCTTGGTGAAGGCGCGCAGCAGGTTCAGGGTCGACGCCGACTGGTGGTAGCCCTGCACCATCCGGGCCGGGTCAAAGACGCGGGCGGCGGCGTTCGGCTGGTCGCCGTGCACCATGTGGCCGCGGAAGCTGGGCAGCTCGATCCCGTCCACCAGCTCGGTCGGCGACGACCGCGGCTTCACGAACTGGCCGGCGATCCGGCCCAGCTTGACGACGGGCAGCATCGAGCCGTACGTGAGCACCGCCGCCATCTGCAGGATCACCTTCAGCTTCTCGCGGATGCTGACCGCCGAGAAGTCGTTGAACGACTCCGCGCAGTCTCCCGCCTGCAGCAGGAAGGCGCGCCCGGCCGCCACCTGCGCCAGCGACTCGCGCAGCCGCCGTGCCTCGCCGGCGAACACCAGCGGCGGCATCGCGGTCAGGCGCTCGCGCGCCGCCTCGGCCGCGACGGGGTCGGGCCAGTCCGGCTGGTGGAGCGCGGGACGCTCCCTCCAGGAGGCCGGAGACCAGGTTGGCTGGGTGGTTGCCATGGGACGTTCAGTCTACTTGGGTGGCTAGGATCCTCGATCCATGGCACGCGTCTTCTCGGGCATCCAGCCGACCGGCACCAAGCACCTCGGCAACTACATCGGCGCGATCCGCCACTACGTTGCCGACCAGGACAAGGGCGAGGCCTTCTACTGCGTCGTCGACCTGCATGCGATCTCGGTGCCCTACGAGCCGGCGGCCCTGCACGAGAACACGCTGGACACGGCGGCGACCCTGCTGGCGGCGGGTCTCGACCCGGCCCGCTGCACGCTGTTCGTGCAAAGCCACGTGGCCGCCCACGCCTACGGCGCCTGGCTGCTGGGCTCCGTTGCCACCATGGGCGAGCTGAACCGCATGACCCAGTTCAAGGAGAAGAGCACCGGCCGCGATTCGGTCAGCGCCGACCTGTTCACCTACCCGGTGCTGCAGGCCGCCGACATCCTGCTCTACAAGGCCGACCGCGTCCCGGTGGGAGACGATCAGCGCCAGCACCTGGAGCTGGCCCGGAACATCGCGCAGCGCTTCAACTCGCGGTTCGGCGAGCTGTTCCCGCTGCCGGAGGCGGCCATCCCCGCCAGCGGCGACCGCGTGATGGACCTGCAGGAACCGGACAACAAGATGTCCACAACCCGCGGCACGCCCCAGGGCACGGTGCTGGTGGTCGACCCGCCCGAGGTGGTCGCCAGGAAGATCCGCTCGGCGGTGACCGACTCCGGCCGCGAGGTGCGCCGCGGCGAGGGCAAGCAGGGCATCGGGAACCTGATCGAGATCCTGTCGGTGGCCACCGGCGAGGCGCCGGAGGCGATCGAGGCCGCCTACGAGGCCAAGGGCTACGGCGACTTCAAGGGTGATGTGGCCGACGCCGTCGTCGAGCTGCTGCGGCCGATCCGGGAGCGCTATCTGGAGCTGCGCGCCGACGAGACGGAGCTGAGCGGCATCCTGGAACGGGGCCGCGAGCGCGCCTCCCAGGTGGCCGACGCCACGCTCGCCGAGATGCTCGACGCCATGGGCTTTCGGGTACCCCCGCGCGGCGGGTGAAGCGCCCGCCGCGCGCCCGAGCCGCCCTGCTCCTCCGACGCTTCCCAGTTGTAAGGGAAGTGTTAGCGGCAGTATCGCAAAGCCGTCCCGGTTATGTCAAGTGGCGATCCGCACCGATGTTCACGCGCCGCGCAGACGGTCGAGCTCGGCGGGCTCCAGCTCACGCCACCGGCCCGGTGCCAGGCCCTCCACCGTGAGGCCGGCGTAGGCCGACCGGTGCAGATGCAGCACCGGGTGTCCCACCGCCTCGCACATCCGGCGCACCTGCCGGTTGCGGCCCTCGTGGATGCGCAGCTCGATCCGGCCCGGTGCCAGCTCGCGCACCTGCGCCGGCGCCGTCGCCCCGTCCTCCAGCTCGACCCCGGACCGCAGCCGCTCGAGCGCGGTCGCATCCGGCCGGCCCTCGACGTCCGCCACGTAGACCTTGTCCACCTCGTGGCTGGGGTGCATCAGGCGGTGCGCGAGCAGGCCGTCGTTCGTCAATAGCAGCGCGCCGGTCGTGTCCATGTCCAGCCGCCCGACAGGGAACAGCCGCAGCGGCGAGCCGACCAGGTCGAGCACCGTGGGGCGGCCCTGCGGGTCGTTCGCCGTGGTGACGACCCCGGCCGGCTTGTGCAGCAGCACCCATGCCTGCCGCTCGGCGCTGACGGGACGGCCGTCCACGCACACCTGATCACCCTCGCCGACGCTCGTCCCGAGCTCGGCCACTCTGCCGTTCACGGTCACACGCGCGTCGCGGATCAGCTCGTCTACCGCTCGCCGTGACCCCACCCCGGCGGAGGCCAGGTACCGGTTAAGCCTGACCGGCACGCTGGTCGGCGACCAGGTGCAGGCGCGCCCGTAGCGCCTGGTGATCGGCCTCGGTCAGCTCGAAGTCCGACAGCGCCGGCAGATCCTCGCCCTCGCCCAGGCCGAACACGCGCAGGAAGGCGGTGGTCGTGCGGTAGACGACCGGCGTGCCCGGGGTGTCGGCCCGCCCCGCCTCCGCGATCAGGCCCCGCTCGATCAGCCCGCCCACCGCCGAGTCGGCGCCGACGCCGCGGATGCGGGCGATCTCGGGCCGCGACACCGGCTGCAGGTAGGCCACGATCGCCAGCGTCTCCAGCGCGGCCTGGCTGAGGCCCTTGGCGCTGGGCCGGTTGACCAGCCGCGAGCAGACCTCGGCCGTCTCCCGGGCGGCACGCAGGCCGTAGCCGCCGGCCACCCGCTCCAGCACCACGCCGGAGCGACCCTCGCAATGACGGTCGGCCAGCGCGCCCAGCGCCCGCTCGATCCGCTCGGGGGCGGCATCGGTCAGCTCGACCAGTTCCTTGGGCGTGAGCGGCTCCGAGGCCACGAACAGCAGGGCCTCGACCGTATGGGTGAGCTCACTCACGCGATCGCCCGGTCGGCGCCGACGTCGGCCTCGGCAGCGGCTCCTGCGGCCGCTACCACCCTGATCGGCGCGAACAGCCGGGTTTGCTCGGGGACGACCTCGCCGCGTTTGATCATCTCCAGCAGCGCCAGGAACGCCGCCGCCTGCGACAGGCGGTCGAGCCCCTTCACCGCCTCCTCGAACTGGAAGCCGCGGCGGGTTCGCAGGATCGTGCGGAAGTGGTCGAGGAAGCGCTCCACGGGCACCAGCGGCCGCCGCACGGACGACACGTCGATGTGCGGGGGCGGCACCAGCAGCCGGTCGACGGCCGCCGCCAGCTGCCAGGGGTCCTCGCTGAACTCGACCACCACCGGCTCCGGTCGTGGCGCCAGCGGCGCCGGGCCCAGGCGGAACACGCGGGGCGGGCCGGCCGTGCGGTCGCGCAGCCAGGCGGCTGCGCCCTGGAAGCGGCGGTACTCGATCAGCCGCTGGAACAGCTCCGCCTCGGCCTGCTCCGGAGACAGGTCGTCCTCCTCGGCCTCGCCGGGGAACAGCAGGCGCACCTTGATCTCCAGCAGCGCCGCCATCAGCACCAGGAACTCGCTGGCCGACTCCAGGTCGAGCTCGCCCTTCTCGTACGCCCGCTCGACGTAGGCCACCACGATCTCGGCGATCGGGACGTCGGCAAGCTCCACCTCCTCGCGCAGCACCAGCGCCAGCAGCAGGTCGAACGGCCCCTGAAACACGTCCAGGTCCAGCTCAAGATCGGCCAGGATCATCGCTGCATTCTAGGCCCCACATCGGATGCCGGGCCGCGCTGGCGGTATGGCAGAATCCGGCCGTGTCCACCGTCACCGGCCCACCCCGCCTCGAGGACCGCTGGGATCTCACGCCGGTGTTCGCCTCGGACGAGGCGGCCGTTGCCGAGCTCGACCTGCTCGCGGCCGACGCCGATGCCTTCGCGCGGGCGCTACCGTCGCCGTCGCAGCTGGGCGGCCCGGCGCTGGCCGAGCTGCTGGAACGCCTGGGAGGGCTGCGAAACCGGGCCAAGCGGCTGTCCACGTATGCGGAGCTGCGCTCGGCGGAGGATGCGTCCGACCCCGCAGCCCAGGATCTGGGCACGCTCGTGGCGCAGCGGATGCCGGGCATCCAGGATGCGCTGCGGGGGTTCCAGCTGGCGTGGCTGGATCTGCCCGACGATCGCGCGTCGCAGCTGGCCGAGCTACCCGAGGTGGCGGGGGACCGGCACTTCCTGATCGCGTCGCGCCGGTTCGCACCCCACACGCTGTCGGCGGCGGAGGAGCGCGCGCTGTCAGCGCGCGGCGGCGCCGCCGAACAGTCCTGGATCCGCCTCTGGTCGGAGCAATCCTCCGCCCTCGCCATCACCTGTGATCTGGGGGACGGCCCGACCACTCAGACCATGAGCGAGGTCATGTTCGGCTCCTGGGACATGCGGCCCGAGGTGCGCCGCACCGCGCACGCGGCGCTGCGTGAGATGAGCGACGGGTTCGCACCCACGTCGTCGCACTGCCTCGATGCAGTGGTCGGCGACCGGCTGGCAGTGGACGCCCTCCGCGGCTACGAACGGGCCACCCGCTCCACCGATCTCGCCAACGAGCTGCGCTCGGAGATGGTCGACGCGATGCTCGACGCCGTGGCCGCACGCACCGGCATCTGGCGCCGCTGGAACACGATCAAGGCCGGCCTGCTGGGGGTCGAGCGGCTGCCGGTCGCAGACCGGGTGGCGCCGCTGGGCGAGATGGCGGCGATGAGCTACGCCGAGGTGGTCGACCAGGTGGTTGCATCGTTCACGGCGCTGTCGGATCAGGCCGGCCGCACCGTGGCCGGGTTGTTTCAGGACGGGCGCGTGGACGCCGCCCCCCGCACCGGCAAGATGGGCGGCGCGTTCTGCGCGGAGCTGGACGGCAGCTGCGGGCCGTACCTGCTGCTCAACCACAGCGGCCGGCAGATGGACGCGCAGGTGATGGCGCACGAGGCCGGCCACGGCCTGCACCTCGCGCGCTGCCTGGCGGCCCAGAGCCCGCTGGTGGGCCTGCCGTCGTTCGCGCTGGTCGAGATCCCCTCGACGTTCGCCGAGCTGTGGCTCGTGCAGGGGCTGCTCGAGCACGAGACCGACCCCGGCCGGCGCCTGGCGCTGCAGGCCGGCGCCGTTGAGACCGCGATCGGAAACGTCTTCGAGGCTGCCGTCTCGGCCCAGGCCGAGCGCGGCTGCTACCGGCTCAAGGCGGAAGGGCTGACGCTGTCGGTCGAGCGTCTCAACGAGCTGTGGGGCGAGCAGTTCCGGGCGGGGCTCGGCGACAGCGTGGAGGGCGAGGAGGTGATCAGCCGCTGGGCGCTGATGCCCCACGCGATCATGTACCGGTTCTACCTCTACAACTACAGCTTCTCGTGCCTGATCGCGCTGGCGCTGATGCAGCGACTGCGCGACGACCCGGAGCGATTCGCCGCCCGCTACCTGGGCTACCTCGACCGCGGCGGCAACGGCACGCCGGCCGAGGTGCTGGCGCCGCTCGGCATCGACCTGGACGACCCCGGCCTGTGGGACGAGGGGCTGGACGAGATGGAGCGGATGGTGGAGGGCGTGGGCAGGTAAGGGGTCTGGCGTCGGCCGGGCCCGCTAGGCGATCAGCGCGGCGTCGCCGAGCAGCGCCTTCGCCTCCGCGAAGAAGTCGCCGTCGGGTCGCACCTTGAACTCCGGGCCGAAGCGCAGGGTCTTCGGCCCCTCCGAGGTCTGCACCTCGAGCAGCACCGGCGCGTCGCCGGGGAACTCGCCGATCAGCGACTTCAGGTCGTCGATGATCGCCGCCGGCGTCTCCCGCGCGTCCAGCCGCAACCGCACCACGCCGAAGTTGGCGGTGGCCTCGAACGGCAGGATCTCGATCGCGACCAGCTTCACCTCGCCCTCGTTCTTGCGGTCGGCGCGGCCCTTGACCAGCACCACCGAGTCGGCCACCAGCAGCTGGCGGGACGCCGCCAGCGTGTTCGCGAACACCACCAGCTCGATCGTGCCGGTGGTGTCGTCGATCTCCGCGAACGCCATCTGATCGCCCTTGCGGGTCACGAACGGCTTGATCGCGGTGACCAGCCCGCCCACCGTCACCACCTGGCCGTCGCGCAGCGACCCGGCCTGCGCCAGGGGGATGTCCGAGCGCCGCGCCAGCTGGTCGCGGACGTCGGCCAGCGGATGGCTGGAGACGTACAGCCCGACCGCCTCCTTCTCGCGCGCCAGCAGCTCGCCCCGCTCCCACTCGCCCGGCGGCACCGGCGGGTGGCTGCGCACCAGCGGGGCGTCGCCGTTCCCATCGCCGTCGCCGCCGAGGTCGAAGATCGACATGTGCCCCATCAGCGTGTCGGCCTGCTGCTTGGTGCCGGACGCGTGGGCCGCGTCCATCACCTCCATCATGCCGCGGCGGGTGGCGCCGGTCGAGTCGAGCGCGCCGCAGCAGATCAGGCTCTCGAGCATGCCCTTGTTCAGCACCGAGGCGTCGACGCGCTCGCAGAAGTCCCAGATCGACGTGAACGGCGCCGCCTCGCGGGCGGCCATGATCGCCCGCACGGCCCCGTCGCCGACCTTCTTCACCGCGGTCAGGCCGAAGCGGATGCGCCCTTCCACGACCGCGAAGTCGGCCTGGCTGGAGTTGACGTCGGGCGGAAGCACCTCGATGCCCATCGACTCGCACTCCGACACGTAGTAGGGCACCCGGTCCTTGGTCGACATCACCGAGGAGATCAGGGCGGCCATGTACTCGGCGGGATGGTTGGCCTTCAGCCAGGCTGTGCGGTACGAGATCAGCGCGTAGCAGGCGGCGTGCGCCTTGTTGAACGAGTAGTCGCTGCTGCGCTCGTTGTCGTCCCAGAGCTGCTCGGCAATCGGCCGCGAGATGCCGTTGGCCAGGCAGCCGTCGATGAACTTGTCCTTCAGCGAGATCATCAGCGAGCGGATCTTCTTGCCGATCGCCTTGCGCAGGTCGTCCGCTTCGGCAGGGCTGAACCCGGCGATCTCGCGGGCGATCAGCATGCTCTGCTCCTGGTACACCGTGATGCCGGACGTCTCCGACAGGATCCCCTCGAGCCGGGGATCGGGGTAGGTGACCGGCTCGCGGCCGTTCTTGCGAGCGGCGAACTTGGGGATGTTCTGCATCGGGCCCGGCCGGTACAGGGCACCCAGCGCGATCAGGTCCTCGAAGCGGGTGGGCCGCACCTGGCGCAGCGCCTCGCGCATGCCGCCCGACTCGAACTGGAACACGCCGGTCGCGTCGCCTCTGGCCAGCATCTCGTAGGTGCGGGCGTCGTCCAGCGGCAGGTCGTGCATCGACAGCCGTTGCCCGCTGGTCTGCTCGATCAGCTCGACCGCGCGGTCGATCACGTCGAGGTTGCGCAGCCCCAGGAAGTCCATCTTCAGCAGGCCCAGCGCCTCGACGTCGCCCATCGGAAACTGCGTCACGACCTCGGCCTCGGCGCCCTTCTGCTGCAGCGGCAGGTACTCGGTCAGCGGCCGGTCGCCGATCACGACGGCGGCGGCATGGATCGAGTCGTTGCGGACGACACCCTCCAGCGGACGCGCCATGTCCACGATCGAGCGGGCGGTGTCGTCCACGTCGTAGACCTTGCGGAGCTCCGCGCCCGGCTTCATGCACTCCTCGAACGACACCTTCGGGCCTTCGGGCACCAGCTTGGCGATGCGGTCGACCTCGCCGTAGCCGATGCCCATCACGCGTCCCGCATCCTTGATCGCGGCCTTGGGCTGCATCTTGCCGAAGGTGATGATCTGGGCGACGCTGCGGCGGCCGTACTTCTCGGCCACGTAGTTGATGACGCGCTCGCGGCCGGCGACCGCGAAGTCGATGTCGATGTCGGGCATGCTCTTTCGGCCGGGGTTCAGGAACCGCTCGAACAGCAGCGAGTAGGCCATCGGATCGAGATCGGTGATGCGCAGGCAGTAGGCGACCAGCGAGCCGGCGGCGGAGCCGCGTCCCGGGCCGACCGAGACGCCGTCCTCACGGGCGAAGCGGATGAAGTCCCACACGATCAGGAAGTAGTCGGGGAAGCCCATCTCCTCGATCGTCTTCAGCTCGAACTCGAGCCGATCGCGCAGCTCGGGCGTCACCTGCGGGTAGCGCTCGCGCAGGCCGGTCTCGGCCAGCTCGCGCAGGTAGCCGACGGCGGTCTGGCCCTCGGGCACCTCGAAGTGCGGCAGGTGCATCGCGCCGAGACCGACCTCGGCGCTGCAGCGGTCCGCGATCTCGACCGTGCGGCGCAGCGTGTCCTCGCCGAACCGCTCGCCCATCAGCGCATACATCTCCTGCGGGGACTTCAGATAGAACTCGTGGTTGGAGAAGCGGAAGCGATCGGGGTTGTCGAGCTTGTCCTGCGTCTGGATGCAGAGCAGCGCCTCATGCGGGATCGCGTCGTCGCGGGTCAGGTAGTGGACGTCGCCGGTTCCGACCATGGGCAGGCCGGCGTCCTTCGCCATCGCCACCAGCGAGGGCAGGATCCGGGTCTGCACGTCGATTCCGCCGTCCTGGATCTCGACGTAGACGTCGTCGCGGCCGAAGATCTGCACCAGCCGGTCGAGCTGCTCGCGAGCGCCGGCCGGGTCGTCGTCCACCAGCGCCTTGCAGACGCGCCCGGACAGGCAACCGGACAGCGCGATCACGCCGCCGGCGTGCGCGGCCAGCTGGTCGAGGTCGACCCGCGGCTTGTACCAGTAGCCGTCCAGGAAGCCGCTCGAGACCAGCCGGATCAGGTTGTGGTAGCCCTCGGTGGTCTCGGCCAGCAGCGTCAGATGCGCGCGCTTCTCCCGCTGCGGCCGGGCCGCGTGATCGTCCACGACGTAGACCTCGCATCCCAGCACCGGCTTCACCCCGGCCTTGGCGGCGGTGCGGCTGAGCTCGACCGCGCCCGCCATCGATCCGTGGTCCGTGAGCCCGATGGCGGGCATCCCCAGCTCGACTGCCCGATCCACCAGCGGGCCGATGCGGCAAGCGCCGTCGAGGATCGAGTACTCGCTGTGGACGTGAAGGTGGACGTACGGCGAGGGCTCGGTCACAGCCGCAGCAGTGTACCGATCAGGGGTGACGGAGCTGGACCGCGTGGCGCTCTGCGGTGACCGGGATGATCAGCTGCTCGATCACGCGCCGGTGCTCCTCGTCGCGCTGGTAGACCAGCCAGGCGGCCTCGTCGTCAAACTCGGCAACGACCGCGAAGTCGCCGTTTCCCTCGCGTATGCCGAGGTCACGGCCGTACGCATACGACCGCATCTCGGGCAGCCGCAGCGGGCAGTCCGGCGAGGCCGCGCTCGATCGCATCCACCTGCTGGCCGCTCGTACCCGGCTTGAACCGGAACACCACGACGTGGCGGAACATCAGCCGCCGCGCTGCCGGCGGCCGGCCAGCACCGCCGCGCCGGCTGCCGCCGCCAGTGCCCCCGCACCGACGACCGGCAGGCTCCGCCGCAGGCGCGACGGGCGATGGCGGATCTCGAGCCTCGTCAGCACCTGGTCGGTCTGCTTGCGGATGGTGCGGCGGATGATCCGCCGCGCCACCAGCAAGGTGACGAATCCGACCAGCCTGTGACGCCATTCCCGCATGGCGCCCTAGTCTACCCGGTGGAGCCAGTCGGCAATCGACCCGGGACAGCGGATGGGGTCAGTCGCCGCTGCTGTCGCTCGGCTCGCGATCGCTCAGGTAGCGCGCGAAGCGCGCCTGGTTGGCCAGGTAGGCGGTCAGCTCGGAGAACCCGAACTCGAGCCAGTCGGCCATGTAGCGATCATCGATCACGGTCTGTCGGTACTCGTTCACGGGGGAATCTTCGACGCCCGTGCGCGGCCCTGCCATGGCCGAATTGGGGTAGTCGGATACCCGCTCTGTGGTGTCTTTGATCAGGCGCTGGGAACCATCGGCAGCACGTGCTTGCGGGTGCCGCGCTTGGGCCGCACCATGCCGGCTGCGATCCAGGCATCCACCTCGCGGAACAGCTCGTCCACCAGCTGCGACTGCTCGACCTTGCGCAGCACCAGGCCGTGGGCGTAGATGAATCCCGCGTCGCGGCCGCCGGCGATGCCGAAGTCGGCATCGCCCGCCTCTCCCGGCCCGTTCACGGCGCAGCCCATCACCGCCACCTCGAACACCTCGTCGTAGGTGCCCAGCCGCGCCTCCACCTGCTCGGCCAGGTCGAGCACGTCCACGTTGGTGCGGCCGCAGGACGGGCAGGCGATCATCATCGGCCCGCGCTGGCGCAGCCCAAGGGAGCGCAGGATCTCCCAGGCCACCCGCACCTCCTCCACCGGGTCGGCGGTCAGCGACACGCGGATCGTGTCTCCGATGCCCTGACCCAGCAGCGTGCCGATGCCGATCGAGCTCTTGACCGTGCCCGTGAAGGCAGGGCCGGCCTCCGTGACGCCCAGGTGCAGCGGGTAGGGAACGCGCTCGCTCAGGCGCTGGTAGGCCTGCACCATCACCGGCACCGACGACGACTTGACCGAGATCTTGAACTCGCGGTACTCGAGCCGTTCCAGCAGCCGCACCTCCTCCAGCGCCGCCTCCACCAGCGCGCCGGCCGGATCGTTGGTCGCGAACTGGCGCAGGTGGTCGGGCAGCGACCCGGAGTTGGCGCCGATCCGCATCGGCGTGCCGGTCTGCTTGGCGCGCTGGACAACCTGCTCGACCTTGTCCGGCCCGCCGATGTTGCCGGGGTTGATGCGCACGGCGGCGACGCCCGCGTCCATTGCGCGCAGGGCGAGCGACGCGTTGAAGTGGATGTCCGCGATCACCGGCAGCGGCGAGCCGGCCACAATCGCCGGCAGCGCGTCGGCGTCCGCCCGTCCCGGCACCGCCACCCGCACCAGGTCGCAGCCGGCCTCGGCCAGCGCCCGCGCCTGAGCCAGCGTGGCCTCGACGTCGGCCGTCTCGGTCGTGGTCATCGACTGCACCACCACCGGCGCGCCCCCGCCGATGGGGACGCCGCCGACCGTGATCTGCTTCTCGCTGGGCATCTGCCCGAAAGGATACTGGCAGGTTGCCTCAGGCCCTGCCGTTCTAGCGCGGCTGGGCGCCCAGCAGGTCGTTGTGCAGCCCGAACAGGAACAGGAACAGCACCAGCGCGATGCCCGCCATCGACACGCGCTCGAACGTCGCCCGCGACAGCGCCCGGCCGCGGAGCTTCTCGATCACGACCAGCAGGATGTGGCCGCCGTCCAGCGGCAGGAAGGGCAGCAGGTTGAGGATGCCGAGCGACAGCGAGATGTAGGCCAGCAGCCACAGGTAGTAGGGGGCGCCGGTGTCGGCGGCTGACGCCGAGACGCGCACGATGCCGACCGGCCCCGACAGCGATGATGTGCCCTGGCTGCGGATGCCGGTGACCGACCCGCTGATCATCGTCCACATCTGCGACAGACCCTCCTCCGGGGCCTTCCAGACGGGCACGCTGCGGGTGGTCGCGATCACGTCAGGCAGGAAGCCGACGATGTAGCGGCCGCCCTGCTTGACCGGCGTGATCGGGCCGAGCCGGACGGTCGTGCCGTTGCGGCGCACGGTCAGCGAGACCGGGTGTCCGCCGCTGGTCGAGATCAGCGCCCGCACCTGATCGAAGCCGGTGATGGGATGGCCGTCGATCGCGACGATGCGGTCGTGCGCGCGCAGCCCCGCCTTCTGGGCCGGCAGGCCCTTCTCGAGCCCGGCCACGACGGCGGTCGGCTGGAGCGGCTGCGGCAGCCCGGTGATGGCGAGCCCCGTCAGGAGCAGGAACGCGAACAGGATGTTCGCGAACGGGCCGGCGCCGATCACGATCAGCCGCTTCGACCGCGAGCTGCGCCAGTAGCCGCGCGGATCGGTCGACTCCACGAAGCGGCTCAGGCAGCGGCTGACGCGGCGGCGATCGACGTCGGTCACGCCCTCCGTCTCGTCGATCAGCCGGCTCAGCTCGCGGGCGGCAGGCGCGGCCTCGTCGACGCGGCCCTGCGCGACCAGCTGCGCCAGCCGGTCGTAGGCGATTCCGATCTCGCTGGCCCGCTCCGGCGGCAGCGACTCGCTGCGATGCAGCAGGTCCTCGACCGCCCACAGGTCGGACGGCTCCGGCCGCAGCATGCCCGGGATCTTGACGAAGCCGCCCAGCGGCACCACGCCGATCCCGTACTCCGTCTCCCCCACCTGCTTTCGCGCCAGCGGCGGCGGGAACCCGACGTAGAACTTGAGCGCCCGCATGCCGGTGCGCTTGGCCGCGGTGAAGTGTCCCAGCTCGTGCAGGAAGACCAGGCCCAGCAGGCCCAGGATCGGGATGATGTAGCTCACGCGGCCACCCCCAGCGCGTCCCGCGCCAGCGCGCGGGCGGCGGCGTCGGCGGCCAGCACCTGCTCGACCGACTCGAGCGGCTCGGGGTCGAGGCGGTCGAGCACGGCGGCGACCGTATCGGCGATCTGCGGGAACCGGCACTCGCCGGCCAGGAACGCGGCCACGGCCACCTCGTTGGCGGCGTTCAGCGCGCAGGGCGCGGTGCCGCCGGCCTCGCCGGCCGCGCGGGCCAGCGCCAAGCACCGGAACGCGTCCAGATCGGGAGGTTCGAAATCGAGCGCGAACCCCTGCGACAGATCGAGCCGCGGCGCCGGCGTGGCGGCGCGCTCGGGATAGGTGAGCGCGTAGCTGATCGGCACGCGCATGTCGGGCAGGCCCAGGTGCGCGATCAGCGCGCCGTCGCGGAAGCGGGCCATGCCGTGCACGATCGAGTGCGGGTGCACGACCACCTCGATGCGCGGGTAGCCGACGCCGAACAGGTGGTGGGCCTCGATCAGCTCCAGGCCCTTGTTCATCAGCGTGGCCGAGTCGATCGTGATCTTTGCGCCCATCGACCAGGTGGGATGGGCCAGCGCCTGGGCCGGGACGACGTCTGCCAGCCGCTCCTGCGCCCAGCTCCGGAACGGGCCGCCCGATGCGGTCAGCACCAGCGACTCGAGCGACTCGGGGGCAGCGCCTTCGATGCACTGCTGCAGCGCCGAGTGCTCGCTGTCGACCGGCAGCAGCAGGCGGCCGCTGCGGCGCACGGCGGCGGTCACCAGCTCGCCGCCGGCCACCAGGCTCTCCTTGTTGGCGAGGGCCAGGTCGCTGCCGGCATCGAGCGCCGCCATCGTGGCCTCGAGCCCGGCGGCTCCCACGATCGCGTTCAGCACGATGTCGGCGCGGAGCTCGCGTACCAGCTCGACCACGCCGTCCGGCCCGCCCAGCACCTTGCCGTCGAATTCCGAGCGTGCGCGTTGGGCGGCGGCGCGGTCGGCCAGCGCGATCGCGCCGGCGCCGTGCTCGCGCGCGGCCGCCACCAGCTCGGCGTGCGATCCCTGCGCGGCCAGGCCGGCAAGACGCAGGTCGGGGTGGTCGCGAACGATCTCGAGTGCCTGACGGCCGACCGAGCCGGTCGCGCCCAGAATGGCCACCGTCCTCATGGCGTCAGTGTATCGGGGGCCGATTGCGGCACCGTTAGTCCGTTCAAGCCACGCGATGCAGTGCCAGCGCCACGAAGAAGGCGGCGGCGCCGGCGAACAGCAGGCCATCGATGCGGTCGAGCACGCCGCCGTGGCCGCCCAGCAGCCGACCGGTGTCCTTGACACCCATGTCGCGTTTCAAGTAGCTCTCGAACAGGTCTCCCACCGGGGACGCGGCCGCGATCGCGACGGCGAACTCGAGCGCGTTCAGCGGGCTGATGGGATCGCCGTGAGGCTGATCGTAGAGTGTGAAGAAGACCGCCACGGCGCCCAGCACGAACCCGATCACCAGCCCCTCGACGGTCTTGTTGGGCGATATCGCCGAGGCCAGCTTCCGCTTCCCGAACATGCGGCCCCCGAAGTAGGCGAACGTGTCCGAGAGCCAGACGCCGACCAGCACCGCGATCAGCAGCTGCTTGCCCCAATCGGCAGGGGCCGGGACGTCGCGGAGCGCCACCAGGAAGGCCAGCCCGTAGCCGATCCAGACCACGCCCAGCAGCGTCACGCTCAGCTGCACGGTGGCCGCCTGCCGCACGTCGGCGACCGCGCTCAGCCAGAACGCGAGCAGCAGCGTCCCCATCAGCGCCGCCAGGCTCCACACCAGGCCGCCCTGGTGCGTGACCACGATGATCCCTGTGACACCGGCGAACCCCGCAATCGTAAGCGGGCGCAGCGAGCGGGTGGCGGCGCCGTACTCGTGCATCGCGACCACCCCGAAGGCGACCGCCAGGGCCACCATCGGCCAGCCGCCCACGACCACCGCCAGGATCGCGATCACCAGCAGCGGCACCGCGATCAGGACGCGCCCGACCAGGCCGCTCACCGCTTGCCGAACCGCCGCCGGCGCGTCGCGTAGGCCGACAGCGCTTCCGCCAGCTGCTCCTCGCCGAAGTCGGGCCAGTGGTCGGA
>JAICYJ010000089.1 GCA_025934255.1 Thermoleophilia bacterium
CTGGGCGACTGCTCACCGGCGCTGCGCGCGGTGCGCGCGGTCAAGACCGGCTGGGAGCTCGAGCAGATGCGGGCAGCGGCCGAGCAGGTGCGGGTGGCCGCCGAGCGGGTGCCGTCGCTCCTGCGCGCGGGCGTCTCGGAGGCCGCCGTGCAGGCCGACGTGGAGCGGGTGCTGCGCGGCGCCGGCCACCAGGGACAGCTGCGGTTCCGCGGCTTCAACCAGGAGATGCACTACGGCCAGGTGCTGTGCGGGCCGAGCGGGGCGGTGCCCGGCTACTCCGACTCGCCGCTGTGCGGGCCGGGGCCGAACCCGGTGCTGGGCAAGGGCCCCGACGACCACCTGCTGGCCGCCGGCGATCCGGTGATCGTCGACCTGGTCGGCGGCCACCGGGGCTACCTGGCGGACCAGACCCGTACGTTCGCGTTCGGCTCGCTTGCCGCCGACCTGTGCGCCGCGTACGACCGCACGGTCGAGATCCTGCGCGCGGTCGAGCCCGAGATCCGGCCGGGCACGGCGCCCAGCGCGCTGTTCGAGCTGGCCGAGCAGCTGGCCGAGCGGGCCGGCCTGGGCGAGCACTTCATGGGGCACGGGGCGGGCAGGATCCGCTTCCTCGGCCACGGTGTGGGCATGGAGATCGACGAGCTGCCGGTGCTGGCGCCCGGATTCGACGAGCCCATGGTCGAGGGCAACGTGATCGCGGTCGAGCCCAAGTTCGTGTTCCCGGGGCGGGGCGCCGTCGGGATCGAGAACATGTATGCCGTCACGGCCGACGGGTTCGAGACGATCACCACGGCGTCCGAGGAGCTGATCGAGTCATGAGCGTGCGACATCCCCAGAGCGAGGAGCAGCAGGCGCTGATCGAGGCGGTGCGGACGCTGGCCCGCAAGCACATCGCGCCGCACGCGGCCGAGGTCGACAAGCGGGCCGAGTTCCCCTGGGATGCGGTACAGCTGCTGCGCCAAAACGACGTGTTCGCGCTCGGGTTCGCCCCGGAATACGGCGGCACCGGCACCGGGACGCTGACCTTCCTGCGGGCGGTGGAGGAGCTGAGCTGGGCCGACGCCACCGTCGGACTGGTGCTCGCGGTGCAGTCGCTGGGCGCGATCGCGGTCGAGCTGTCGGGCTCGGCCGAGCAGAAGCAGCGCTACCTGCCGCGCTGGGCCAGCGGCGAGTGGATCGGGGCCTACGCGCTGACCGAAGCCGGATCGGGTTCGGACGCGCGGGCGATGCTGACGACGGCGCGGCGCGACGGCGACGGGTGGGTGATCGACGGCAGCAAGCGGTTCATCACCAACGCCGGCGTGGCGGACACCTACGTCGTGTTCGCGCGCACGGGCGACGCCATCTCGGCGTTCGTGGTCGAGCGCGACGCGCCCGGGTTCTCGGTGTCGCGGATCGAGCCGAAGATGGGCATCAAGGGATCGACCACCGGCGAGCTGGTGTTCGACGGCTGCCGGGTGGACGCCGCGGCCCTGATCGGCGAGGAGGGCAGCGGGTTCCGCACGGCGATGCGGGTGCTCGACCGCTCGCGGCCCGGGATCGGCGCCCAGGCGCTCGGCATCGCGCAGGCGGCGCTCGACTACGCGCTGCGCTACGCGACCGAGCGGGAGACGTTCGGGAAGCCGCTGTCGGAGCACCAGGGCATCCAGTTCATGCTGGCCGACATGGCTGTCAAGGTCGAGGCCAGCCGTGGGCTGCTCTACGACGTCGGCGTGATGCTGGACGAGGGCATCGACGGGCCGGAGCTGACGCGGGCGTCGGCGATGGCCAAGCTGATGTGCTCGGACACGGCGATGGCGGTGACGACCGACGCGGTGCAGATCCTGGGCGGATACGGCTACATCGAGGAGTACCCGGTCGAGCGGATGATGCGCGACGCCAAGATCACCCAGATCTACGAGGGCGCAAACCAGATCCAGCGGATGGTGATCGCGCGGGAGCTGCTGCGCGGGCTGACCTGACAGCGGAACGCGTGGCTACAGTGAGCGTGTGCCCGATACCCACCGGATAGTCGAGTCGCCGATCGGCCCGCTGTTGATCGGCGCCGGCGAGGGCGCGCTGACGCTGCTCTACACCTCGCGCTTCCCGCAGCACCGGCCGGGCGGTGGCGACGCCGCCGACGAGGCGGTGCTGGACGAGACCGAGCGGCAGCTCGGCCGCTACTTCGAGGGCAACCTGACCGAGTTCGACCTGCCGCTGGGCCCGCGCGGGACGCCGTTTCAGCAGCAGGTGTGGGCGGCGCTGTGCGACATCCCCTACGGCGAGACGATCAGCTACGGCGAGCTTGCGCGGCGCGTGGGCCGGCCCGGTTCGGCCCGGGCGGTGGGGGCCGCCAACGGCAGCAACCCGATCTCGATCATCGTGCCCTGCCACCGGGTGATCGGCTCGAACGGCAAGCTCACCGGCTACGGCGGCGGCCTGCCCCGCAAGGCCTGGCTGATCGACCACGAGGCCGGACACGGCCCCGGTCAGCTCGCGCTCGCGCCCGCGGCACTCACCGCCGTCCGCTGATCATGCTGGACGACCCGCTCAGGCAGCGCCAGGCTGCCGTCTACAACCGGGCCCGCCGGCGGCTGTTGTGGGCCGACTCCGCTGCCAGTCTTGTGGTGTTGATCGGGATCGTGCACTGGGCGGATCGGCTGGGCGGGTGGGGCTGCGTGGTCGCGCTGGCGATCGTGTTGCCGCTGATCTCCCTGCCGTTCGGGTACGCCGGCGAGGTGCTGTCGCGCCGCAACGGCCTGTCCCGGCAGACCACCGGCGGCTGGCTGGCCGACCAGGCCAAGGCACGCGCGATCGGCCTGGTGCTGGGCGGTTTGATCGCCCTTGGCTTGCTCGGTCTGGGCCGGCTGTGGCCGAACTGGTGGCCGGTGCCGGCCTGGTGCGGCGCGATGGTGGTGTCGGTGGCGCTGTCGGTGCTGTTCCCGGTGCTGCTGCTGCCGCTGTTCATGAAGAGCGAGCCGCTGTCCGACGGGCCAATGGCGGATTCACTGTGGGAGACGGTGCGGGAGAGCGGCGTGCCGGTCAAGGAGATGCGGCTGCTGCACATGGGCGAGAAGACCTCTGCCGCGAACGCGATGGTGGCCGGCCTGGGGCCGACCCTGCGCGTGTACGTGGGCGACACCATCGCCGAGGGTGAGGACGCCGAGGAGGGCCTCACCGACACCCGCCTGGTGCTGGCGCACGAGCTCGGCCACCACGCCCACGGTGACGTGTGGCGGCTGCTCGGGATCACGGCGCTGACGCTGGCAGCCGGCATGGCGGGGGCATGGCTGGCCGTGCGCGAGCTGTCACCGGACGGCCCGGGGCACCTCACGTCGCTGCCGTCGCTGGCGCTGGGGCTGACGCTCGGCTCGGCGCTGGTGTCGCCGCTGGGGGCGGCCTACTCGCGCGCGCTGGAGCGGCGCGCCGACGCATACGCCGTCGACGTCACCGGACAGGGCGAGCGCTACGCGGTCACCTTCGAGCGGCTGGTCGATCAGAACCTGATGGAGCTGGAGCCGCCCTGGCTGTGGCACGCGCTGACGGCCTCGCATCCCATGCCCTCCGAGCGTATCGCCACCGCCCGCGCCCGCGCGCAGTAGCCGGACAAGCCGGGAACCGGGCAGGAATAGACTGCCCAGGCACGAAACAGCGTTCCGATGCAGTTCGGAACCGGTGCAGCGGCCGCGGCTCTCGAGGGACGTACGCGGCCGGATCTCACGATCGTTGGAGGACTCGCTGTGGGGCAGGTGATCGCGCTCGCAAACCAGAAAGGCGGGGTCGCCAAGACCACGACCACACTCAACCTCGGCGTTGCCCTGGTCGAGCGGGGCAAGCGGGTGCTGTGCGTCGACCTCGATCCGCAGTCGAACCTGACAATGAGCCAGGGCATCGACCCCGACGAGCTCGACCGCACGATGTTCGACGTGCTGGTGCACAAGACGCCGCTGGAAGATGTGATCCTGGAGCGCGAGATCGACCTGGCCGCGTCCAGCATCGACCTGGCCGGCGCCGAGCTGGCGCTGTCGTCGATGATCGGGCGTGAGCGGGCGCTGCAGAAGGCGCTTCTGCCCGTGCGCGGCCGCTACGACTTCGTGCTGATCGACACGCCGCCGTCGCTGGGCCTGCTCACGATCAACGCGCTCACCGCCGCGGACGGGGTGATCGTGCCGGTGCAGTGCGAGTACCTGTCGCTGCGCGGGCTGATCCAGCTCGAGAACACGCTGACCATGATCCGCGAGAACCTGAACCCGGACGTGCGCATCGCGGGGATCCTGCCGACCATGTTCGACGGCCGCACGCTGCACTCGCGCGAGGCGGTCGAGATCCTGCAGGAGAACTTCGGAGATCTGGTGTTCGAGACCAAGATCCGAAAGACGATCCGCTACGCGGAGGCGCCCGTGAAGGGCACCTCCGTGCTCAAGTACGATTCCAAGGGGAAAGCTGCGAAGGCCTACCGCGATCTGGCGGAGGAGGTACTCCGAGATGGCTAAGCGCAACAGCATGCGCGACGGCCCGCTCGCCCAGCTGTTCAAGGCGACCGAGGCCAGTCAGAACGCCGAGAAGGACGCCGAGGAGCAGGCAACGCCGCGCGGTCGCGCCAAGTCGAAGGCGGCCCCGGCCGCTTCCACCGCGGCCGACGCCGTCCGTCCCCAGCTGATCGACCTGCCCGAGCCGACCGATACCTCGCGCTTCCCGCGCCCCGAGGGCCAGCCCTACCTGGCCGTGATCCGGGTGGTGGGCGTGGGCGGCGGCGGCTGCAACGCCGTCAACCGGATGATCGAGTCCGACGTGAAGGGCGTCGAGTTCATCGCCGTCAACACCGACATCCAGCAGCTGCAGATGTCGGATGCGCCGACCAAGATCCACATCGGCCGCGAGCAGACGCAGGGGTTGGGGTCGGGAGCCGACCCCGAGGTCGGCAGGCTGGCCGCCGAGGGCAGCTACGACCGCATCAAGACCGTGCTGCGCGGGTCGGACATGGTGTTCGTGACCGCGGGCGAGGGCGGCGGCACCGGCACCGGTGCGGCGCCGGTCGTGGCCCGCATCGCCCGCGAGGTGGGCGCGCTCACCGTCGGCATCGTGACGTCGCCGTTCGGGTTCGAGGGCAGCCGCCGCGGGCAGCAGTCGCGGGGCGGCGTGGAGGCGCTGCGCGACTCCTCGGACACGGTGATCGTGATCCCCAACGACCGGCTGCTGGACGTGCTCGAGAAGGGCACGACGCTGGTCGACGCGTTCCGGATCGCCGACGACGTGCTGCGCCAGGGCGTGCAGGGCATCTGCGACCTGATCACCCTGCCGGGGCTGATCAACCTCGACTTCGCGGACGTGCGCGCCGTGATGTCGGACGCGGGCACCGCGATGATGGGTATCGGCATGTCAACCGGGCCCAACCGCGCCGCCGAGGCCGCGACGCGGGCGATCAAGAGCCCGCTGATCGACCATGAGGTGCGCGGCGCGCGCGGCATCCTGCTCTCGATCTCGGGCGGCAGCGACCTGTCGCTGCACGAGGTGAACGAGGCGGCCGAGATCGTGCGGGCGGCGTCGGACGACCGCACCAACATCATCTTCGGCGCGTCGGTGGACGAGCAGCTGGCCGGGCAGATGTGGGTGACGGTGGTGGCCACGGGCTTCTCCTTCTCGGGATCTCCGGGCGTCGAGGCTCGCGCCGAGCGTCCGCAGGCACCGCCGCCGAGCGACCTGCTCGAGCCGCCCAGCTTCCTGCAGGGGTAGGAGCGGCGCGATGGCGCGGGGAGCGATCGCCGCAGGCCACGAGCTGACGGCGCGGGCCGGTGCGGCGGCGCTGGAGGCCGGTGGTACCGCGGTGGACGCGGTGGTCGCGGCCGGCGCCATGTCGTGGGCGGCGGAGCCGGCGCTGACCGGGCCTTGCGGCGGCGGGTTCGTGATGGTGCGGCCGGCGCGCGGGAGGTCGGCGCTGCTGGACGCGTTCACGGCCATCCCCGGCCGGGACCTGCCGCCGGGGAGGCGGCTGGTGGAGGTCGAGCAGGTGCTGGTGCCGTTCGACCAGCGAACGACGCAGGTGTTCCACGTCGGGTCGGCGGCCTGCGCGGTGCCGGGAGTGGTGGCGGGGCTGCACGCGCTGCACCGCAGGTACGGGCGGCTGGCGTGGGCCGAGCTGGTGCGGCCGGCGGCGGCGAGGGCGGCGCGAGGCGTGGCGACGAACGCGGGGCAGAAGGCGGTGTTCGACGCGATCCGGGCGATCCTGATTAGCACGCCGGAGGCCTCGGCGATCTTCGCCCCGGGCGGCCGCTACGTCAGGGAGGGCGATGAGATCGTCCAGACGGAGCTGGCTGGCACGATCGAGCGGCTGGCCGACGACGGGCCGGACGTGCTGTACCGCGGCGAGTTGGCGCAGGCGATGGTCGACCACCAGCACCGGCACGGCGGCCGTCTCACGATGGCCGATCTGGCGTCATACCGGCCGGTGTGGCGGAGGCCGCTGCGGTCGGCGTACGGCGGGCACGAGCTGACCACGAACGCGCCGCCGTCGTCGGGAGGCGCGCTGATCGCCTACATGCTGGCGGCGCTGGAGCCGTTCGCGCCGGGGCGCGGCGCGGGTCAGGCGGATTCGCTGCGGGTGCTGGCGGAGTCGATGCGAGCCGCCGGACGGCGACGCGACGCGCGCTTCGCGCGGCTGCTGCACAGGGGCGGGCTGGCCGCGCACCTGCTGTCGCAGGAGCAGGTGCAGGCGGGGCGGGGAGAGATCGGGCGGGCGCTGCAGGGCGCGCCGTCCGGCGTGCCGGCGCTGGCAAGCGATCGCGGCACGACGCACATCTCGGTGGTCGACGGCGAGGGAAACGCGGCCGCGTTCACGGCGTCGAACGGGAGCCACTCGGGCGTGATCGTCCCGGGTACCGGCCTGCACCTGAACAACATGATGGGCGAGGAGGACCTGGCGGCCGGCCGTCACCTGCGCCCCGGCCACCGGCTCACCAGCATGCAGGCGCCGACGCTGCTGGAGCGTGACGGGACGGTGCGGCTGGTGGTCGGCTCGAGCGGGTCGAACCGGCTGCGCTCGGCGATCACGCAGGTGATCGTGAACGTGGTTGTGCACGGCATGCCGATCGACGAGGCGGTGTCCTTCCCGCGCGTGCACGTCGAGGGCGGCCGGCTCGACTGCGAGGGCGGGCTCCGGCCCGACCAGCTGGAGCAGCTGGAGCGCTGGGGCGAGCAGCTGGTGCGCTTCGACGGGCTGAACCTCTACTTCGGCGGCGCGAACGCGGTGCGCCGCGACGATCGCGGCGAGCTCTCGGCGGCCGGCGATCCCCGCCGCTCGTGCTTCGGCATCGTCCTCGACTGACGCGTTGCGCTCGCGATCCGTGCCGGTTCAGTGCCGGAACACCGCGGCGACCGTGTCTGATTGCGCCGGTTTACGGCCTGGTTGAGCCAAACGCACCTCCTCGGCGCGCAACACCGGTGCCAGACGCGGGTGTTGCCAACGGGCGGTGACGGCGCGGTCACCGAAAGGTCATGGCGGCCGTCACAGATCCGGTCAGGGAATGCTTTCGGGCAGGCTCCCGGGAGCCCGCGTCCGTGCCGACGAGGCGACGTAGACGCCCGCCAGCACCAGCACAGCTCCCGGTACGAACGTCGCAGGCAGCGCGTCTCGCAGCAGCAGCCACGACAGGCCCGCCCCCAGTATCGGCTGCGCGTACAGCGACGCCCCCACCGCAGCTGCCGGCAGGCCGCGCAGCGCGCGGTTCCAGAGCGAGTAGGCGATCACGCTGTTGCCGATGCCGAGGTACAGCACCATCAGCCAGCTGCGCGGCCCGGTGCCGTCGAACCCGTTTCCCAGCGCGATCTCGGCCAGCATCGGCGCCAGCGCCCAGATCGCGCCGGCGACGCTGATCACGGCCGTCAGCTCGACCGGGCTGCACATGCCCAGGAACGACTTGCTCGCGACCGTGTACCACGAGAACGCCACCCCGGTGCCCAGCAGAAACAGCAGTCCGGCGAGGCTGGCGCCGTCCGCCCGCCCCAGCCCGGCCACCAGCAGCGAGCCGACCAGACCGATGCAGAGCCCGGCCGCCGTCCGCGCAGCGAACCGCTCGCCCAGCAGCAGGGCCGCCCACACCGCGATCAGCACCGGCTCGAGGCCCACGATGATCGCGGCGATGGCCGAGTTGGAGTGGTTGATGCCCAGGTAGATCAGCACCATCTGCCCCCACAGCCCGATCGAGGCCACGGCCGCGATCCGCGCCAGCTGCCCGGTCGACAGCCGCCGGATCACCGGCACCGCCATCGGCGACAGCACCAGCGCCGCGATCGCGAACCGCAGCCCCGTCAGCGTCAGCGGCCCGATCGTGCGCAGCGCCACCTCGCTTGCCGGGAACGCCCCGGCGTACAGACAGTTTGCGGCCGCGAGCGCCGCCAGCGGGTGCCTCAGCAGCCCGCGCTTGCTACTCGCCGTGCGGGACCTTGCCGTTCGTCTGCGCCCGCTCGCGGATCTGCTCGATCTGGGCCAGCGCCTGCAGCCCGCGCGCCAGCAGGTCGATGATCGCCGACAGTCGCGATGACTCGGTGCGTAGCTCCAGCACCCGCTGCTTCTCCTCGGCCGGGAAGTCGACCCGTGCCATGATCGCGTAGCTGAGCGGCTGCCCGCTCGCCGTCAGATCCTCCTCCGGGTCGCCGCCGCCGGCGCTCGCGATCTGCCGGAACAGCTCCATCACCGGCTCCGTCTCCTCGCCCGCGCTGAGATCCTCGTCCGCCGTGTCCGCCATCGCCGTCGTGTACGCCTGGCCTCGGGTCATCTCGACCACCCGCAGCACCTCTGTGCCCTCGACCATGATGTTCATCCGGCCGTCCTCGAACCGTTCCAGCACCTGCTCCACGTGCGCAGCGCAGCCCAGCTCGCGCGTCCCGCCCTCGTCTGCGTACAGCAGCAGGAACTCCCGATCCAGGTCGAGGCACTCGCTGATCAGCTGCTTGTACCGCTCCTCGAACACATGGAGCGGCATCCGCTCGCCCGGGACGAGCACGGTGGGCAGCGCGAAGATGCCGATCTCGCGGGTGGCCATCTGCAGGTTGGTACTGTACCCGCCCGTGCAGGCACGCCCCGAGATTGCAGACCTGATGCCGTATCAGCCCGGCAAACCGGCGTCGGCGCTGCGCCGGGAGCTCGGCCTCGAGCGGATCGTCAAGCTGGGCTCCAACGAGGGCCCGCGCGGGCCGTTCCCGGCGGCCATCGAGGCCCTCGCCGC
>JAICYJ010000027.1 GCA_025934255.1 Thermoleophilia bacterium
GGCGCTCCTCGGGCGCATCCCGAGCGCGGTCGGTTATCAGCCGACGCTCTCGACCGAGATGGGCGCGATGCAAGAGCGCATCACGTCGACCAACAAGGGATCGATCACGAGCGTCCAGGCCATCTACGTCCCGGCCGACGACCTCACCGACCCGGCCCCGGCCGCCTCGTTCGCCCACCTCGACGCCACCACGGTGCTGTCGCGGTCGATCTCGGAGAAGGGCATCTACCCGGCCGTCGACCCGCTCGACTCGTCGTCGCGGATCCTGCAGCCGGGCAGCGTCTCCGAGGAGCACTACAGCGTGGCCACCCGCGTGCAGCAAGTGCTGCAGCGCTACAAGGACCTCCAGGACATCATCGCCATCCTGGGCATGGACGAGCTGTCCGACGAGGACAAGGTGATCGTGCAGCGCGCCCGCAAGATCGAGCGGTTCCTGTCGCAGCCGTTCCACGTGGCCGAGCAGTTCACCGGCACGTCGGGCAAGTACGTGCGGCTTGACGACACGATCCGCTCCTTCCAGGAGGTGCTGGATGGCAGGCATGACGAGCTGCCGGAGCAGGCCTTCTACCTGGTGGGCGGCATCGACGACGTGCTGGCCCGCGCCGAAGAGCTGAAGGCCACCGCCTGATGGCGGACCACGACGCACAGCGCGTCGACGTGATCACGCCGGAGGGGCCGGTGTTCGAGGGCGAGGCCGAGATCGTGGTCGTGCCCGGCAGCGCCGGTCAGCTCGGCATCATGGCCAACCACGCGCCGCTGGTGTCGAGCCTGAAGCCGGGCCAGCTGCACGTCACCGACATGCAGGGCCAGCGCCACGAGTTCGCGACCGACGGCGGCTTTGTCGAGGTGCGCAAGAACGAGACGCTGGTGCTGGTCGGCGAGGCCGTGCCGCGCGACCAGATCGACGCCGGCGAGGCGCGGGCCCGGCTGGAGCGCGCCCAGGCGCAGCTGGAGCAGGCACGCGGCGGCGAGGGCGACCGTTATCGCGCGGAGCGCGAGGCGGCCTTCGCCGAGGCCCTGGTTCAGGCCTCGAGCTAGAGTCGGCGCTCCGGCGCCGGTCGTATCATCCAGAGCCGATGGCCGTGAGCGATCCGATCGCACCCGCCCGCTTCTGCACCAACTGCGGCCGGCCGCGCCTGGGCGGCGCCCGCTTCTGCGTGGGGTGCGGGCGTGAGTTCGACGTTGCGGCCGCGCCGGGCGTGGCGTCGCCCGAGCAGTTCCTGGTAGCGGAGGACTCAGAGCCCGCCCGCCCCTATCCGGTCACCTACCGGGCCGCCTACGTCGAGCACCCGTCCCGGGCCGGCACCGTCTTCCGCCTCGTGCTGGCGCTACCGCACCTGGTGGTCTGGCCGCTGCTGGCCGTCGTGTCGATCGCGCTGTCGGTCGTTGGCTGGCTGTGCGTGCTGGCGCTGGGCCGTCTGCCCGGGCCGATCCACCGGTTCCAGGCGGCGACGGTGGTGTACGTGACCCGCGTCGCCGCCTATCTGGGTCTGGTCGACGACCGGTTTCCGCCGTTCCCATGGCAGCGGCGCGACGGCCGGCCGGTCGACGTGTGGGTGGCGCCGCCGGCGCGGATGTCGCGGCTGCGGACGCTGCTGGTGCTGCCGCTGAGCCTGCCGGCCGTGGTCACTGCCTTCTTCTTCGGCCTGGTCGCTGGGCTGCTCGCGATCGGCGCCTGGTTGGCGATCCTGTTCACGGGCAGGATGCCGCGCACGATCCACGAGATGCAGGGGCTGACCTACGCCTTCCAGTGCCACACGCTTGCCTACGTGCCGCTGCTCCTGACCGACGTCTATCCCTGGTACGAGACCGGCCCGCTGGCCCTGCCACGACCCCCGGAGACACGAAACCCCGAAGCGGGCCTTCCCCCGACGGAACGGCCCGCTCCGGGCGATCGTGTCACGCAAGACGGGCAACCCGGGGGTTTTCTTCCACCCCCGCCGCAGTCTTAACAAATGTCCCTACCGCTGTGAGCGCGATAGCCGTGCCGCCTGATCGCGACTGCGCCTCTTTTCCAGCTGCTCGACCGGTGACGTGAGGTCGAACCGGCCGGCGTCGAGCGCCGCCGCCTGCGGGTGCGTGCCGGTCACGATCAGGTCGGCGGCGATGCCGCCGCAGAGGTGGCCGAGCACGTTGCCGACGCCGCTGTAGCCGCCGGCCACGTACAGGCCGGCGCTGTCCGGCAGCGGTCCCACCACCGGCAGCAGGTCGGCCGAGAAGCCCATGATGCCGGCCCAGCGGTGGGTCACGCGGGCGCCGCCGAGGCCGAGCCACTCGGCCAGAAACGCGTCCAGCCGGGCCTGCACACCGGCCGTGACGGTCTCCGCGTCGGTGTACTCGTGCTCGAGCTGCTCGAGCCGTCCGCCGCCCACCACGACCCGGCCGTCGTCGGTGGGGCGGTAGTACATGAAGCCGGACTGGGAGTGGGTGGGATGCGCGAGCGGCAGCTGCTGCAGCGGCTCGGTGGCCAGCACCTGGCCGCGCACCGGGTAGACGACGCCGTCCAGCTGCGGCAGCAATCGCGGGATCAGCCCGTCGCAGGCGACCACCACGGCCTGAGCGTGCACCCTCCCGCCGCCGGCGTGGACGATCCAGCCGTCACCCTCGCGCTCGAGGCCGCCGACCGGTGAGCCTTCGAACAGCGTTGCGCCGCGGTCGGCGGCGGCCGCGGCCAGCGTCCGCACCCAGGTCGCGGGCAGCAGCTCGGCGTCCTGCGGGAAGAACGCGGCCGTGTGGCAGCGGTCGCGCATCGGTTCCGGAATCAGATCGGCGGCCGGACGGCAGGGGATGCCGGCGGCCGCGGCCGCCGACAGCACACGCTCGATCTCGGCCCGCTCATGCTCGTCCTGTGCCACCCACAGCGCGCCGGTGCGGCGCACCGCCTGCGGCACCCCCAGCTCGGCGGCCAGGGCGATCATCGCGTCGAGCGACCGCTCCGTCGCGGCCCGCAGATCGCGGGCGCCGGCCTCGCCCAGGCGGCCCTCTAGCTCGTCGTGATCGAGACCGGTGCCGGTCACGGCGAAGCCGCCGTTGCGGCCGCTGGCGGCGGCGGCAGCACGCCTGCCGTCGACGATGGTCACGCCGACCCCGTGCTCGAGCAGCCGCCACGCGCAGGATGCTCCGGTCACGCCCGCGCCGACCACGCAGACGTCGGCCCGGCGATCCGAGTCGAGCGCGGGAAAGGACCGGCCCGGGTGCTGCTCCTGCCACAGGGATGGATCGCTCAAGCTGAGACCTACCCTACAATCGCGCCCGTGCCCGAAGCCGACGAACTCGCCCTCGCCGAGCGGCTGATCTCCTACGACAGCTCTCAGCCCGACGGCGTGAAGGCAGCCATGGGGTTCCTGAAGGGATGGCTGGAGGGGCAGGGCATCGCCCACCGCACCTACGAGGTGAACGGCCTGCCCTCGATCGTGGCGGCGGTCGGCGAGGGCCCGGTGACGCTGATCTGGAACGCCCACGTGGACGTCGTTCCGGCCCGCAGCGAGCAGTTCTCGCCGTGGCACGTGGACGGCCGCCTGTACGGCCGCGGCGCCTACGACATGAAGGGCGGGCTGGCGGGGATGCTGGCCGCCCTGGCTGACCTGTCACAGGCGCGCGAGATGATCCCGGGCGTCAAGGTGAAGCTGCTGATCGTGCCCGACGAGGAGTCGGAGGAGGACTCCAACCTGCCCAAGTCGTCCGCGTTCCTGGCGTCCGAGGGGCACCTGGGCGAGTTCGTGGTCTGCGGCGAGCCGACCAATCTCGAGATCGGCGTGCAGTCGAAGGGCGTCCTGGTCGTGCGCGTGGACGTGGAGGGCCGGGCCGCGCACGGATCGACCCCGTGGCTGGGCGACAACGCGGTGCTGAAGGCGTTCGAGCTCTACCGCAGGATCCTGGAGCTGCCGTTCGCGTCGGGCCGCTCGGAGCTGTACGAGCACCCGTCCATCAACATCGGCCGCATCCGCGGCGGCGACGTGGTCAACATCGTGCCCGACCATTGCCGGATGGATGTCGACATCCGCTACCTGCCGAACCAGGCGCCGGAGGAGGTGCTGCGGCAGCTGCGGTCGCTCGGCGCCGAGGTGACGCCGATCTACGAGATGCCTCCGGCCACGCTCGATCCGGGCGAGCCGCACGTCCAGGTGCTGCGCGAGGCGGTGGGCGCGCTGGAGGGCGGCGAGGCCCCGGCGGTCGGCCGCCACGGCGCCTCGGACGCGGTCTTCTTCCTGGAGCGGGGCATCCCCGCGATCGAGTTCGGGCCGGCCGGCGGAGGACACCACGGGCCGGAGGAGTACGTCGAGATCGAGTCGCTGCGGCGCTATCGCCGGATCCTCGTGGAATTCGCGCGGCGTCTCTCATCGACTCCCAATCGCGGGTAGGGAACCTGCACCTCAACGACGAATCGGGCGTTTATACTGCTGCCTTGCCCGCGACCAGTCTGCGGGCGCTCGTCTGTCAGGGAGCTCTTTGCCGACCGAAACACCGCCACAGCCCGCTCCACCCAGCACCGGTTCGGACGGCGGCCCGCCCCGGCGGCCCCCCGTCAACATCTACGACACCCGGACGCTGAAGCGGCGGCGGCCGCGGTGGGTGCGGATCGCGCTGTGGACCGGCGGCTCCCTCCTCGCGCTGGTGCTCGTGGTGGTGGCCGTGGTCGGCTGGTGGGCGCACAACCTGGTGAACGAGGTTGGGCACCTCAGCAAGGGCGTGATCGGTGCCCAGAGCGGCCTGCAAAAGACGCTCCCGATCAGCAACGCTCCGGCAGTCGCGCTCGTGATCGGCTCCGACTACCGGGCAGGAGACGCCGCCGGCGGGTCGCGGTCGGACACGCTGATGCTGGTGCGGATCGACCCCCGCACGAAGTACATCTCGTTGCTGTCGTTGCCGCGCGACCTGTACGTCACGATCCCCGGCTACGGCGTCGACAAGATCAACGCCGCCTACTCCGACGGCGGCTACAAGCTGGCGCTGAGGACCGTCGAGAACGCCACCGGTGTCAAGCCCAACTACCTGGTGACGGTCGACTTCAAGGGCTTCCGTGACCTGGTGGACAAGTTCCACGGCGTCTACGTGCCGGTCGACCAGTTCTACTACCACGTGAACGTGGCCGGCCAGGAGCAGTACTCGCAGGTGGACATCCCGCCCGGCTACCAGCTGCTGAACGGCACCAACGCGCTGGCCTACGCCCGCTACCGCCACACCGACTCCGACTTCTACCGCAACGCCCGCCAGCAGGTGTTCCTGCACGCCTTCTCGCAGCGCGCGTCGAGCCAGCTGCACGGCATCGGGCTCGACCAGCTGAAGACACTCCACGACGTGGCCAACACGATCGCCAGCAACGTCCAGGTGACCGGGCCCAACGGGGCGCCCAGCATCACGACGATGGTCGAGCTGGCGACCACTGCGTACGCGATCAAGGACCGCGTGATCACGTCGCGGCTGAACGCCACCGTGGCCGGCGACGTGACCAATTCGTATGTGGAGGCGACGCCGGAGGCGATGCGCGCGGCGGTGTTCGCGTTCATGCACCCCGAGAGCATGCGGCCGCCCACCAACACGCTGCCCGGCAAGGCCGCGAACGGCCCCAAGGTGCCCAGGTTCAAGCCCAAGGTCGACCCGACCACCACGCCGGTGACCACGGTCAACGGCAACGGCACACCCGGCGCGGCGGCCAAGGGCGGCGCGGCGCTGATGACGTGGGGCTATCCCGTGACGGTCTCGCTGAACCCGGCGCCGGCGTTCACCTTCCGCCAGAGCGTCGTCTACTACCGTTCCGGCGACCAGCAGGCTGCCGCAGATGTGGCCGCAATCCTGGGCGGCGCCGTGACCAAGCCGATCACCACCACCTACAAGACCTACGCATCGCAGGGGCTGGTCGTAGTGCTGGGCAAGAGCTTCACCGGCAAGCTCGCGCACGTGGCGTCCAAGAGCACGACCGGCCTGCCGTCGGACGTGACCCGTGACAGCACCACCTACCGCGCCGACTTCCAGGCCGCGAACGGCCCCGCCAACTTCCCGGTGCTGTACCCGACCGTGCGCCAGGACGCCTCCACGTTCGTGCCCTGGGTGCACTCGCCGATCCGGACGTACAACATCAAGGAGGCGGGCGGCGGGAACAACTCGCTGTACGCCTACTGGGGCTACAACGGCATCGCCGGGTCCTACTGGGGAATCGAGGAGACCCGGTTCACCAATGCGCCGATCCTGGCCAATCCCGACCAGCGGCGTAGGCTGGACGGGCGCACCTACCAGTTCTACTTCAACGGCTCGCACATCCACATGGTCGCCTTCATCGAGAACGGCACCGCGTACTGGGTGCAGAACACGCTTCGCGATGACATGTCCAATGCGGACATGATCGCGATCGCGCGGTCGCTGAAGCCCGTCAAGTGAGCCCGCCGGCCAAAAGCGCCGTCGGCGTGATCGGGGTCGGCTACGTGGGGCTGGTGACGGCGACCTGCTTCGCCGACCTGGGCCACCAGGTGGTCTGCCGCGACATCAACCCCCAGCGCGTGGCCGACCTGCGCGAGGGCGCGGTGCCGATCTATGAGCCCGGGATCGAGCGGCTGCTGGAGCGAAATCGCGACCGGCTCACGTTCACGGAGGACAGCGAGGAGCTGTTCAGCCGCTGCCGGGTGGTGTTCGTTTGCGTGGACACGCCGCCGACGCGCTCCGGGGACGCGGATCTGTCGCGCGTGCACCGCGTGATCGACGAGCTGCCGGCAGACGGCGAGCGGTTCGTGCTGGTGATGAAGAGCACGGTTCCGGTGGGCACCGGCGACAAGCTGCGGGCGGAGCTGGACGCGCGCGGCCGCGGGCACGTGGGCTACGTGTCCAACCCGGAGTTCCTGCGCGAGGGGCGCGCGATCGCCGACTTCATGGAGCCCGACCGGATCGTGATCGGCGCGCTTGACGAGGCCGACGGCGCGGCGGTGGAGGCGCTGTACGCAGACCTGGACGCGACCGTCGTTCGCACCGACCCGGCCAGCGCCGAGATGATCAAGTACGCGTCGAACGCGTTCCTCGCGACCAAGATCTCGTTCATCAACGAGATCGCGAACGTCTGCGAGGAGGTGGGGGCCGACGTATCGGTAGTGTCCCACGCGATGGGACTGGACGAGCGGATCGGTACGCACTTCCTGCGACCCGGGATCGGATACGGCGGCAGCTGCCTGGCCGGGCACGAGCTGGTCACGGTGCGCCACGCCGACAGCGTCGAGGACGTCGCTCTGGCCGATCTCTACCGGCAGCACGAGGGGCCTGGCGACGTGGTACGTCCGCAGGGCCTGGAGGTGCTGGCCTGGCGGATCGGCGACGAGACGCCCGAGTTCCTGCCGGTGTCGACGCTGACGGTGCGCGACTACGACGGGCCGGGCGTGACGGTGCACCTGCGCGACGGGGCGGCGGCCGTGTCCGCCACCAACGACCACCCGTTCGTGGTGTTCGACGAGATCGAGGGCACGCGGATCGTGCTGGGCGGTGAGCTGTCCGAGGGCATGCGGGTGCCGCGCGTGGTCAGCGCGCCGCTGCGGATCGATCCGATTCCCGGGATCGCCGGCCCCACGTCGTCGCTGCCGGAGCCGCTGGTGCAGCGCGTCGCCTGGGTCTCGGTGGCGCGTGTGGAGGCGCACGACCTGGAAGGGCCCGTCTACTCGCTGGAGGTGCCGGAGGCAGGCACGTTCGTGACCAGCGGCGGCCTGGTCGTGCACAACTGCTTCCCCAAGGACGTGCAGGCGCTGAAGCAGCTGGCGGGCAACTCGGGGTACCACTTTCAGCTGCTGACATCGGTGATCGAGGTGAACGAGCTGCAGAAGCGCCGGGTGGTGGGCAAGCTCGAGCGGCATCTGGGCCCGCTGCGGGGCCGCAAGATCGCGATGCTGGGGCTGGCGTTCAAGGCCAACACCGACGACATGCGCGAGGCATCGAGCCTGGTGCTGTCGGCGAGGCTGCTGGCAGAGGGGGCGCAGGTCGTGGCATACGACCCGGTGGCGATGGACGCGGCCCACCAGCACCTCAGCGAGGGCGTGACGCTGGCCGCCTCGGCGCTGGAGGCGGTGCGCGGGGCCGACGCGGCGGTGATCGTGACGGAGTGGGGCGAGTTTCGGACGCTGGCGTCGGGCGAGGTGCGAGACGCGATGGCGACGCCGCTGATCGTGGATGGGCGCAACCTGCTCGATCCGGACCAGGTGCGGGCGGCCGGGTTCCTGTACGAGTCGGTGGGTCGGCCCAGCGTGGAGCCATCGGGGTGATCGCGGTGCTGCTGGTCGGCGGCGAGGGCACCCGCCTTCGCCCGCTCACCGAGTGGCTGCCCAAGCCGATGCTGCCGATCGCGAACCGACCGTTCCTGGAGCACCAGATCGGCCAGCTGCGCGGGCACGGGATCGACCGGGTGGTGCTCTCGTGCGGGTATCTGGCCGAGCCGATCCGCGAGCACTTCGGGGACGAGCTGGAGTACGCGGTCGAGCCGGAGCCGCTGGGCACGGGCGGGGCGATCCGGTTCGCGGCCGCGAACATCGACGAGACGTTCGTCGTCTGCAACGGTGACGTGCTGACCGACCTCGACCTGGGAGCGCTGATCGCGGCCCACCGCGACCACGGGGCGCGGGCCACGATCGCGCTGCATCGGGTGGCGGATCCCAGCGCCTACGGGCTGGTGCGGACGGGCCAGGACGGCGTCGTGAACGCGTTCGTCGAGAAGCCGCCGCCGGGGACGGCCGACGTCCACACCATCAACGCCGGCACGTACGTGTTCGAGCCGGAGGTGCTGGAGCTGATCCCGACGGGACGGGCGGTGTCGGTGGAGCGCGAGGTGTTCCCGGAGCTGGTGGGGGCGGGGCTGTTCGCCTTCACCGGAGAGGGGCGGTGGCGGGATATCGGCACGCCGGCGAGCTACCTGGCGGCCAACATGGAATGGATGCCGGCGGGCGGGCTGGTCGATCCGGCGGCGGTGATCGAGGCCGGCGCCGACGTGACAGAATCGGTGGTCGGTGCCGGGGCCAGGCTCGCGAGCGGCGCGAGCGTCCGGCGAAGCGTCGTCCTGCCCGGCGCGAGCGTCGAGGCAGGCGCGGTGTTCCGCGACCAGGTCGTGGGCAGGGACGGGAGGGCTGTGTGGTAGACGACGGCGGCATGCGGGCGGCGATCGAGGGGATGGGCCAGCAGCTGCTCGAGGGCGACCGCATCGGCGGCGAGGCCGGCGGAGACCTGGCCATGCCCACGGCGGTGGTGATCGCGGGGATGGGCGGCTCGGCCATGAGCGGTGAGCTGCTGCGGGCGCTGGTGATCGGTGACTGCGCGGTGCCGATCACGCGCGTGCGCGGGTTCGGGGTGCCCAGCTGGGCGGGGCCTGGGACGCTGGTCGTGTGCTCGAGCTACTCGGGCGACACGGCGGAGACGCTCGCGTGTGCCGACCAGGCGCACGGCCAGGGCGCGAGCCTGCTGTGCGTGGGCATGGGCGGGGCGCTCGAGCAGCGGGCGCGGGCGTGGGGTGAGCCGTTCGCGCAGGTGCCCGGCGGGCTGCACCCGCGCGCGGCGCTGGGCTACCTGTTCGGGGCGATGGCGGGGGCGTTCGCAGCCTGCGGCCTGTCGCGGGCGGGGATCGCGGGCGAGTGCGCGCAGGGCGTGGCGGCAGTCGACCGGGACGCGGCGGCGGCACTGGGGGGCAGGCTGGCGACCACGATCCCGCTGATCTACGGATCAGGCCCGATGGCGGCGGTCGCCTACCGGTGGAAGACCCAGCTGAACGAGAACGCCAAGATGCATGCCTTCAGCCATGCGTTCCCGGAGCTCGACCACAACGAGATCGTTGCCTGGGAGGGCGCTCCGAGCGGGACGTTCGCGGCCGTGCTGCTGCGCGACCGCGGCGAGCGCGATGAGACCAGGCGCATGATCGAGGCCACAGCCGAGCTGATCGGGCAGGACGCGGTGCTGGTCGAACAGGTCGAGGGCCGCGGCGACACGGCCGCCGCCCGCGCGTTCTCGATGGTCGCCCACGGCGACTGGGTCAGCTACCACGCGGCCCTGGAACGAGGCGTCAACCCGACGCCGGTCGACCGCATCGGCAGGCTCAAGCAGCGCATCGGCGAGTAGCCCGCGACACCTGTGGCGCCGGCGTCACGGAACGCTCACGCCGGCCGAGGCGGGGTCAGAGGCCGACTCAGGCGGCGTTGCGGCGCTGCGCCGCAGATGTGACCGGTCGTGACAGGATCGGTGCCGGTCCGAACCGCCCGCGTTGCCGATCTGGTCGCCCGCGGGCGACGATCGACCGCGGCGCCCGTGAATTCGTGATGAGTGTCGACACGGTGCGGGGTGGGGCGTGACGGGTGGCGTTGGTGATCGGCACGGATTAGGCGCACCGGTCTGCCCGTGGGCGGTCTTGCGGTCCTGTGCGCGGCCTGCTAAACGCCTGCTCAGCCTCCGTACCTGATCGGCTAGAGTCTGCGCGCCATGAGCACCACCACCCCCAGCGACGTCCGCGATCTCGCCCTTGCCCCGGAGGGGGTGCGGCGGATCGAGTGGGCCGACCGGCAGATGCCGGTGCTGGCCCTGATCCGCGAGCGGTTCGCGGCCGAGCGGCCGCTCGAGGGCATCCGCATCGCCGCCTGCCTGCACGTCACCAGCGAGACCGCCAACCTGATGCGCACGCTCAAGGCGGGCGGCGCCGACGTGGTGCTGTGCGCCTCCAACCCGCTCTCCACCCAGGACGACGTCGCGGCCGGGCTCGTGGCCGAGTACGGCATCTCCGTCTTCGCCCGAAACGGCGAGGACAACGACACCTACTACTCCCACATCGAGGCCGCGGCCGACCACCATCCGCAGCTGACCATGGACGACGGCGCCGACGTGATCGGCGTGCTGCATGCCAAGCGCCCCGAGCAGCTGAGCGAGATCCTGGCCGGCACCGAGGAGACCACCACCGGCGTCATCCGGCTGAAGGCGATGGAGGCCGACGGCACGCTCGGGTTCCCGATCGTGGCCGTCAACGAGGCCAACACCAAGCACCTGTTCGACAACCGCTACGGCGTCGGCCAGTCCACGCTGGACGGCATCATCCGGGCCACCAACGTGCTGCTGGCCGGCAGCACCTTCGTCGTCGGCGGCTACGGCTGGAGCGGCCGCGGCCTGGCCGAGCGCGCCCGCGGCATGGGCGCCCACGTCACCGTCGTCGAGGTCGACCCGCTGCGCGCGCTGCAGGCCGTGATGGACGGCTTCAACGTCTCCACGATGGCCGAGGCCGCCCGCCACGGCGACATCTTCTGCACCGCCACCGGCGACAAGAACGTGATCCGGCGCGAGCACTTCGGCCTCATGAAGGACGGCGCCATCCTCTCCAACACCGGCCACTTCAACGTCGAGATCGAGATCCCGGCGCTGCAGGAGATGGCCACCGCGATAACCGTCGTGCGGCCGATGGTCGAGCAGTTCGAGATGCCGGACGGCCGCCGCCTGTTCCTGCTGGCCGAGGGCCGGCTGGTGAACCTGGCCGCCGCCGAGGGCCACCCCGCCTCCGTCATGGACATGAGCTTCGCCAACCAGGCGCTGTCCGCCGAGTGGGCCGTCAAGAACCACACCGACCTCGAGCCGAAGGTCTACGTCGTGCCGGCCGACCTGGACAACGAGGTGGCCCGCCTCAAGCTGGCCTCCATGGGCGTTGAGATCGACTCCCTCACCGCGGAGCAGGAGAAGTACCTGGCCTCGTGGGACGAGGGCACCTGACGCCGGCCGTGGCCGGCGCCGCATCACCGCTCACCCCCGACGCGATCGTCCGGCTCGAGGACGGCCGCCTGGTGCTGCTCGACCAGACGCTGCTGCCGGGCGAGCGCCGCGAGAAGAGCTACGACGACTGGCCCGAGATGGTCGAGGCGATCCGCGCCATGGTGGTGCGCGGCGCGCCCGCGATCGGAGTGGCCGCGGCCTACGGCACCGCCGTCGCCGCCCGCGGAGGACGCGACCACTTCCACGAGGCCTGCGACGGCCTGGCCGCCGCCCGCCCCACCGCCGTCAACCTGGCCTGGGCGATCCAGCGGATGCGCGATGCCGCCGCCGAGGCCTCCGACGAGCAGCTCGTCCCGCACCTCGAGCAGGCGGCCCGTGAGCTGCACCGGCAGGAGGTGGCCCGCTGCGTCGCCATCGGCGATCACGGCGCCGGACTGCTCGACAGCGGCGCCCGCGTGCTCACTCACTGCAACGCCGGCGCCCTCGCCACCGGCGGCTACGGCACCGCCCTGGGCGTGATCCGCAGCGCCCACGGCCACGACCCCTCGCTGCAGGTGTGGGTGGACGAGACGCGCCCGCTGCTGCAGGGCGCCCGGCTGACGGCCTGGGAGCTGGCGCAGGACGGAATCGACGCCACGCTGCTGGCAGACTCGATGGCCGGATGGGTGATGGCGCAGGGCCAGGTGGACGCCGTGGTGGTGGGCGCAGACCGCATCGCCCGAAACGGCGACACCGCGAACAAGATCGGAACCTATGCGTTGTCGGTGCTGGCAGCGGCGCACCAGGTGCCGTTCTACGTGGCCGCGCCCACCTCGACCATCGACCCGTCGGCCGCCGACGGCAGCGCCATCCCGATCGAGCATCGCGACCCGGGCGAGCTGGCCGGCGCATCCGCAGCCGAAGGTGTCGCGGTCTACAATCCCGCGTTCGACGTGACGCCTGCCGCCAACATCACCGCCATCGTCACCGAGCTCGGCGTACACCGCCCGCCCTTCCGGTTTGCCTGACTCCTGCCTGGACGACGACCTGGCCGGCCTCGATCCCGCCCTGCTCGCCCAGCTCCAGAGCCAGGGCTTCGACGCCGCGCGCCTGCGCGCCTGGGAGCATGACCTGCTGCGGGCCGGCCCGGAGGTGAACCGCGTGACCGGCGCCGTGGCTGCGCCCGCGGCCGCAGACGTGGCCGACCTGCCCGAGCGGGGCTCGGACGAGGGCAGGCGGCTCGAGCGCCTCGGGCTCGACGCCCTGGGCGCAGGCCGCCTGGCCATGGTGGTGCTGGCAGGTGGCATGGCCACCCGCATGGGCGGCGTCGTCAAGGGCCTGGTCGAGGCGATACCGCGCGCCACGTTCCTGGATGCGCGCCTGGCCGAGCGCGAGTACTGGCAGCGCGCCAGCGGCGCGCAGCTGCCGATGTGGCTGATGACGAGCCATGCCACGGACGGCCCCATCCGCGAGGCGCTGGGCGAGCGGATCGACGGCGAGCGGGTCGGCGCCTTCGTGCAGGGCGCCTCGCTGCGGCTGACCCCGGACGGCTGCCTGTTCCGCAGTGACGATGGGCTGCCCAGCATCTACGCCACCGGCCACGGCGACCTGCCCGAGGCGCTGGCCGCTTCCGGGCTGCTGGACCGGTTCCTCGCCGCCGGCGGCCGGTACCTGTGGATCATGAACCTCGACAACCTCGGCGCCGCCGTCGACCCGCTGGTGCTGGGCTGGCACATCGATCAGGGCGCACCACTCACGGTCGAGGTGGTCGACAAGCAGGAGGGCGACCGCGGCGGCATCCCGGTGCGGCTGGACGATCGCCCGGTGGTGCTCGAGAGCTTCCGCCTGCCCGTGGACTTCGACGAGGACACGGTGCGGGTGTTCAACACCAACACCTTCATCGCCGACGCCGCCGCGCTGCGCGGCCTGCGGATCGACTGGTCGTGGTTCCGGGTCGAAAAGACGGTCGACGACCGCCCTGCGATCCAGTTCGAGCGGCTGGTGGGCGAGCTCACCTCCGCGCTCGAGAGCCGCTTTCTGCGGGTGCCGCGGCTGGGGGCGGAGTCGCGGTTCCTGCCGGCCAAGAGCTGGGAGGAGCTGGACGCCCACCGCGCGCAGATCGCCGCCCGCATCGAGCCGATGCTGGCACAGGTTCGCGACCGGTCGTGACGCCGCCGTTGCGGGCCGCGGCCGTAGCGTCGCCTGTGTGCACGCCCTGCTCGACCTGCTGGTGCCGCCGCGCTGCGCCGTCTGCCGCCTGGCCGGCCCGCTGCTCTGCGCCGCGTGCCTGAGCGAGCTGCCGCTGCTCGACGGCTCGACCTGCGCCCGCTGCGGTCTGCCGGCGGAGCGGCCGGTGGACGACTGCGCGAGCTGCCGCGGCCGCCGCGTGGGGTTCGAGTCGGCGGCCGCGGCGCTGCTGTTCGAGGGTGCCGCCCGTGACCTGGTGCATGCCTTCAAGAACGGCGGCCTGCGCGGTCTCGCGGTGCCGGCCGCCGCGCTGATGGCGCTGGTGGTGGGCCGTCCCGCGGTCGACGTCGTCACCTGGGTGCCCGCCGATCCGCTGCGCGAGGCGATGCGCGGCTACCACCCGGCGCGGCTGCTGGCTGAGCAGCTGGCGCTGCGCTGGGACGTGCCCTCGCGGCCGCTGCTGCGCGCACCGCTGTGGCGCCGCCCGCAGCGCGGGCTGACCCGCGCACAGCGGCGCGCGAACGTGCGCAAGGCCTTCACCGCGCCGGTCGCGGTCGAAGGCCGGGTGGGCCTGGTCGACGACGTGCACACGACCGGTGCCACCCTCACCGCCGCCGCGCTGGAGCTGCGCCGAGCGGGAGCCGGGGCGGTGGTGGCCGCCACCCTTGCCCGAGCCGAGCACGCGTAGGGGACACCGGGTAGTCTGTTCAGGAACGACGAAAGCGGGAGGTCATGCCATGCGTTTGCAGGTGAAAGGCAGGCACGTCGATGTCACCGACTCCCTGTTCCAGTACGCCGAGAAGAAGCTGGGCAAGCTGGCACGCCACCTTTCCGACGAGAGCCGCTGCGAGCTCGAGCTGATCGTGGAGCACAACCCGAGCATCAGCGACAGCCAGGTGGCCGAGGCGACGGTCTGGACGAAGGGCCCGGTGCTGCGCGCCCGCGAGTCGTCCACGGACATGTACGCGTCGATCGACCTGGTCGCCGAGAAGCTCGAGCGGCAGGTGAAGCGCTACCGCGAGAAGCGCACCCGCCGCCAGGCCGAGCACATGGCCCACCACCACACCCACCAGCCCGATCCGGCGTCGGTTGCCACGCTGCCCGAGGAGGACGAGGCGATGATCGTCAAGACGAAACAGTTCAACATGAAGCCGATGAGCGACGAGGAGGCGCTGCTCCAGCTGGAGCTGATCGGCCACGACTTCTTCGTCTTCGTGAACGCCGAGTCCGATGAGGTGAACGTGATCTACAAGCGGCGGGACGGCAACTACGGGCTGATCGAGCCGACGCGCTCGTAGGGCCGGCAGCGGGGTCGGTCCCATGGTGCCCCCAGGTCCGGTTGGTACCATCCTCGTACGATGAGCGTGTTCCACAAGATCCTGCGGGCCGGCGAGGGCCGCACCCTGAAACGGCTCGAGCAGCGCGTCGCCGAGGTGAACGCGCTCGAGCCGGAGTACGAGCCGCTGTCCGACGACCAGCTGGCCGCCAAGACGATCGAGTTCCGCGAGCGCTTCGACCAGGGCGAGGATCTCGACGAGCTGCTGCCCGAGGCCTTCGCCGCCGTCCGCGAGGCCTCCAAGCGCTCCATCGGCCTGCGGCCGTTCGACGTCCAGCTGATCGGCGGCATGGTGCTGCACGAGGGCCGCATCGCCGAGATGAAGACCGGCGAGGGCAAGACGCTGGTGGCCACGCTGCCGCTCTACCTGAACGCCATCGCGGGCGTGAACGTGCACCTGGTCACCGTCAACGACTACCTGGCCCGCCGCGACGCCGCCTGGATGGGGCCGATCTACCAGGCGCTCGGCATCTCGGTCGGCGTGATCCAGAACATGATGCCCGACGACGAGCGCCGTGCCGCCTACGAGTCCGACATCACGTACGGCACCAACTCCGAGTTCGGCTTCGACTACCTGCGCGACAACATGGCCCCATCGGCCGAGTTCACGGTGCAGCGCGGCCACTGGTTCGCGATCGTGGACGAGGTCGACTCGATCCTGATCGACGAGGCGCGGACGCCGCTGATCATCTCCGGCGAGCCGGAGCAGGCGGCCGAGACCTACTACGCGTTCGCGCGCGCCGTCAAGAACCTGGAGCCGGGCGAGGACTACGAGGTGGACGAGAAGTTCCACACCGCGTCGCCGACCGAATCGGGCGTCGACAAGATCGAGAAGACGCTCGGCGTCGAGAACCTGTACGCCCCCGAGAATGGCCAGCTGGTCAACCACCTGATCCAGGCGATCAAGGCCAAGGAGCTGTACAAGCGCGACGACGAGTACGTGGTGATCGACGGCGAGGTCAAGATCGTCGACGAGTTCACCGGCCGCATCATGGAGGGCCGCCGCTGGTCGGAGGGGCTGCACCAGGCGGTCGAGGCCAAGGAGAACGTGCGCATCCAGGAGGAGAACGTGACCGTCGCCACGGTCACGATCCAGAACTACTTCCGCATGTACGAGAAGCTGGCGGGCATGACCGGCACCGCCGCCACCGAGGCGGCCGAGTTCCACGAGATCTACGGCCTCGAGGTGGTGCCGATCCCGACCAACGTCGCGGTCGCCCGCGTCGACGAGAACGACCTCATCTTCAAGACCGCCGAGGAGAAGTTCGAGGCGGTCGCGGACGACATCGAGGAGCGCAACGAGATCGGCCAGCCGGTGCTGGTCGGCACCATCTCGGTGGAGGTGTCCGAGTACCTCTCCAAGCTGCTGACGCGGCGTGGCGTCGAGCACGAGGTGCTGAACGCGAAGAACCACGAGCGCGAGGCGCACATCGTCGAGCAGGCCGGTCAGCTGGGCGCGGTCACGATCGCCACCAACATGGCCGGCCGCGGCGTCGACATCAAGCTCGGCGAGGGCGTGGTCGATCTCGGCGGCCTGTACGTGCTGGGCACCGAGCGCCACGAGTCGCGGCGGATCGACAACCAGCTGCGCGGCCGTTCCGGGCGCCAGGGCGACCCCGGCGAGACCCGCTTCTACCTGTCGGCGCAGGACGAGGTGATCCGCCTGTTCGCCGGCGACCGCATCTACTCGATCCTCGATAAGCTGGGCCCGTCCGACGGAGCGCCGATCGAGCACGGCATGCTCACCAAGCGGATCGAGTCGGCCCAGAAGAAGGTCGAGGAGTTCCACTTCGTCAACCGCAAGAACGTCGTCAAGTACGACGACGTGCTGAACGAGCAGCGCAAGCAGGTCTACGCGCGCCGGCAGGAGATCCTGCGCGGCGAGGACATTCGCGACAGCGTGCTGGAGTGGCTGTGGGACGTGATCGAGGCGGCCGTCGACGCCCACGCCGGCGGCGACTACGCCGAGGAGTGGGACTGGGACGGCATGTGGGTGGCGCTGGGCTCGATCTATCCGATCCGGATCCCGCAGGCCGAGTACGAGGGCGCCCTAACGCCCCGCGAGGAGCTGATCGAGGTCATCTACAACGATGCCGTCGAGTACTACGAGGAGCGCGAGCAGGTGTGGGCCGCGAACAACCCGGACCTGCCGCGCGACCTCGAGCGCTGGATCACGCTGCAGGTGACCGACACCCGGTGGCGCGAGCACCTCGACAACATGGACTACATGCGTCAGGGCATCGGGCTGCGCGGCTACGCCCAGAAGGACCCGCTGGTGGAGTACCGCCAGGAGGGCCAGGAGATGTTCAACGAGATGAGCTTCCTGATCAAGCAGGAGGCCGTGCGGGTGCTGATGCACGCCGAGGTGGAGGTCGACGCCGGCACCGGCAACGGCGCCCTCCCGCAGTCGCAGGCGCCGCGCGGCGACCTCACCTACCGCCACGAGGACGCGGCCACGCTGGAGGCGATCGCGGCCGGGTCGGAGGTGGGAGACCAGGAGGTCGACATGATGATGCCGGTGGTCGAGCAGCGCCAGCTCGACCCGGAGCGCGATGTCGGCCGCAACGAACCCTGCTGGTGCGGCAGCGGCAAGAAGTACAAGCGGTGCCATGGCGCATAGCGAGACCACCGCCGGCGAGCCACGGTCGCTGGAGGATCTGAAAGGCGCCGTCGAGGAGATCAGAGCCCAGCTGCACTGGGTTCGTGATTACCTTTGACCCGGGTGCTCTGGCCGCGCGCCTGAGCGAGCTCGACACTGCCATGGAGTCGCCCGGGTTCTGGGAGGACCAGCGGGCGGCTGCGAAGGTGGCGGCCGAGCGCGCCCGCACGCAGAAGAAGATCGAGACGTTCGAGCAGCTGCAGGCCGACTCCGGCGAGCTGGACTTCATGCTGGAGCAGGCCGCCGAGGACCCGGCCTGGCGCGACGAGCTGGACGCGGCCCTCGACCGGCTCGGCCGTGAGATCGCGATGCTCCAGGAGCAGGCGCTGTTCACCGGCGAGTACGACTCCGGCCCGGCGGTGGTCGGCGTGCACGCCGGCGCCGGCGGAACCGACAGCCAGGACTGGGCCCAGATGCTGCTGCGCATGTACGAGCGCTGGGCGGACGGGCGCGGCTACAAGGTGGAGCTGCTGGAGCAGACGCCGGGCGAGGAGGCGGGCCTGAAGAGCGCCACCTTCACGCTGACCGGCGAGAACGCCTACGGCATCATGCAGGCCGAGAAGGGCGTGCACCGGCTGGTGCGGCTGTCGCCGTTCGACTCGGCGCACCGCCGCCACACCAGCTTCGCGCAGCTGGAGGTGTCGCCGCTGGTCGAGGACGACGTCGACCTCGAGATCGACGAGAGCGACCTTCGCATCGACACCTACCGCAGCCAGGGCGCCGGCGGACAGCACGTCAACAAGACCGATTCCGCCGTGCGCCTCACCCACCTGCCCACCGGGCTGGTGGTGCAGTGCCAGAATGAGCGCTCCCAGCTGCAAAACAAGGCTCAGGCGATGCGCATCCTCAAGAGCCGATTGATCGAACGCGAGGAAGAGCTACGACGAGAAGCGCTCGCGAAGGAACGCGGCGAGGCGCAGGATATCTCCTTCGGGAGTCAAATCCGCAGCTACGTCCTGCATCCCTACACCATGGTCAACGACCATCGCACCAACATCAAGATCGGCAATGCCCAAGCGGTGCTGGACGGCGACCTGGACGAGTTGATCCACGCCTACCTGCTGAGCAAGGCGGCGGCGGCGTAATGCGCCAAGGAATGGCCGCTGTAACCGCCACAAATCGGCCTGTACGGGCCGGGTCGCCGTTGCGTGGCTTCCACCGGCCAGGTACCCTGAATGCCTTCTCGCACGCGCCCACAGAGGCGCCAACTGATCGCAGATGACCGACCAGCCTCACCTCCCCGACCTCGCTGCGTCGCCTGCCACCGCCCCCGTTGTGGTGAGCGAGCCGCCGCTGGATCCCGCCGTCGCCGCCAACGGCGCCGAGCCCGCCCGCCAGCCGGGCGCGGCGATGATCCTGTTCGACCAGGTGACGAAGGTCTATGAGCCCAACATCGCGGGCCTCGAGGAGGTCTCGCTGCAGATCGACAAGGGCGAGTTCGTGTTCCTGGTGGGGCCGTCCGGCTCCGGCAAGTCGACCTTCATCAAGCTGCTGCTGAAGGAGCTCGAGGTGACCTCGGGCAACCTGATCGTGGGCGGCCGCTCGCTGCCGAAGCTGAAGCGCTCCAAGATCCCCGTGCTGCGCCGCAACATCGGCTGCGTGTTCCAGGACTTCAAGCTGCTGCCCAACCGCAACGTCTACCAGAACGTGGCCTACGCGCTGCAGGTGCAGGGCAAGTCGCGGGCGGAGATCCGGCGCAAGGTGCCCGACATCATCGGGCTGGTGGGGCTGGCCGACAAGAGTGACCGGTTCCCGAACGAGCTGTCGGGCGGCGAGCAGCAGCGCGTCTCGGTGGCGCGCGCCTTCGTCAATCACCCGCCGCTTTTGATCGCGGACGAGCCCACCGGAAACCTCGACCCCGACACCTCGGTCGGCATCATGCAGCTGCTCTACCGCATCAACCGCGCCGGCACCACCGTCGTGATGGCGACGCACGACCGCGAGATGGTGGACAAGATGCGCCGCCGCGTGATCCAGCTCGAGAACGCCAGGGTCGTACGCGACGACCGGCGCGGGGGCTACCAGGCGTGAGGTGGCGCTTCTTCGTCTCTGAGGCGATGAACTCGATCCGCGGCAACGTCGCCACCACCGTGGCGGCCAGCGTGACGGTGCTGATCGTGACCTTCCTGCTGGCCGTGTTCGCCTCGGTCGGGCTGTTCCTCTACGACAAGACCCAGGGCGTGCGCAACGACATCACGGTCAAGGCCTACATGAAGGTCGGCACCGAGACCCAGCCGGGCACGCTCGACAAGGTGCACAACCAGCTGGTCGCGATCCCGTACGTCAAGTCCGTCACCTACGTGTCGCCGGCGGAAGCGCTGAAGCAGCTCAACAAGGACCTGCAGAAGGACGCCGGCTCGCTCACGGAGAACCCGTTGCCGCCGGCCTTCTACATGAAGCTGACCAATCCCGACAAGGCGTCGCAGGTCTCCGCCGCCGCCGGCCAGATCCCCGAGGTGCAGAACTGCGGGTCGGCCCCGTGCGTCACCTACGGCAAGGAGATCGCCGACAAGGTGCTGTCGGTGACCAAGTGGGTGCTGGTGGTGCTGGGCGCGCTGATGGCACTGCTCGGCATCGCCGCGGTGGTGCTGATCGCCAACACGATCCGGCTCTCGATCTTCTCGCGACGGCGGGAGATCGAGGTGATGAAGCTGGTCGGCGCCACCAACTGGTTCGTGCGGGTGCCGTTCGTGCTGGAGGGGATGCTGACCGGGTTCGCCGGTGCCGCCGGCGCGGTCACGCTGCTCTCGATCGCCTACATCGGCCTGACCAATCTGAACGGCGGGCTCACCGACCCGGCGCGCAGCTTTCCGGCCGGCGTGGTCGGCCTCGGCGCAGCCCTGATCGCGTTCGGGATGTTCCTGGGCGCGTTCGGTTCCGGGCTCACGCTACGCAAGTTCCTGAGAATCTAGCGGCCGCGAATCGGGGTAGAGTACAAGGTCGTCATGGGGCGTCGCGGACTCATCTGGCTCGTGGCCGTGGTATCGCTTCTGATCGCGTTCTTCGGCAGCTTTGAGCTGCACTCCCGCGGTGTGTCGACCGTGGGTGGGGACGGCACCGCGCAGGCCGCGACCGTGCGCGACCAGGTGGTGCGGGCGCTGCAGCAGTCCTACTACCTGCCGATCAACAAGGCGGTGCTGCGGGCGCACGGCCTGCACGGGGTGCTGCGTGCGCTCCACGACCCCTACACCCAGTATCTGTCGCCGCACGCCTACCAGCTGGTCGTGACCGAGGAGCAGTCGCGGTTCGTGGGCGTGGGCATGGCGTTCACGCACGTCCCGGGTGGCCTGGCGGTGACGGCGACGCTGCCGGGGCTGCCGGCGGCCGCGGCCGGGCTGCGCCGCGGCGACCTGATCACCCAGATCGGCCTGGAACCGCTCGCTCGGCTCAGCTACCGCAAGGACCTGCGGCTGCTGCGTGGGCCGGCCGGCAGCAGGGTCTCGCTGGTCGTCCGCCGCCACGACCAGGCCCCGCGCACCCTCACGCTGGAGCGCACGGCTCTCGACCTGCCCAACGTGTTTTCGCGGTCGATCCGCTACCACGGCCGCCGCTACACCTACCTGCGGCTGCCCGGCTTCGTCGCGGGCGTCGCGCAGCGCATCCGGGAGCTGGCGGAGCGCGCCAGCAGCGAGCACCGGGCCGGCCTGATCCTCGACCTGCGGGGCAACATGGGCGGGCTGCTGGACGAGGCCGTCAGCGTCGCCGACGTGTTCCAGGACTCGGGCATGGTGGTGGCCACGCACGGCCTGCACCAGCCGCGGCACGTCTACTCCGCCGACGACCGCGCGGTCGCGCACCTGCCGGTCGCGGTGCTGGTGGACAGCTCGACGGCGAGCGCGGCCGAGGTGGTCGCGGGAGCGCTGCAGCGGGCTCACCGCGCGGTCGTCGTGGGCACGCGCAGCTTCGGCAAGGGGACGGTGCAGGCGGTGCAGCCGCTGCAGGGCGGCGGCGCCCTCAAGCTGACGGTGGCGGTGTTCTCGCTGGCCGGCGGTGAGCGCGTCAACCGCCGCGGCATCATTCCGGACGTGCGGGTCGTGAACCGGCCGTTCACCCGGGTTGACGAGGTGCTGCGCAGGGCGCTCGGCGTGCTCGCCCAGAAGTGACCGATCACGAGCGGCCGCCACCGGCGGTCTGTGAGGTCGCGCGGCGCGGCAAGCTGCTGGTGGCGGAGCCCTTCTTCGAGCCGGGCCTGCCGATCACGCTGGGCCGGCGGGGGTCACTGCCGGCGCGGGAGGGCGACCTGGTGGCCGTCGAGCTCGAGGGCCGCAGGGCACGGCTGCTGGAGGTGCTGGGCCGGAGCGGCGACGTCTCGGCCGTGCTGCGCGGGGTGCTGGTCTCAGAGGGCGTGGCCGTCCCCTGGCCGCAGCAGGTGGAGGACGAGCTGGCATCGCTGCCCACCGACCCGCTGCCGCCTGACCCGGCCCGCGCCGACCTGCGCGACCGGCTCACGTTCACGATCGACCCACCGGACGCGCGCGACTTCGACGACGCCATCTCGATCGAGCGGGAGCACGGCGGCCTGCGGATGTTCGTGCACATCGCCGACGTGTCGGCATTCGTGGTCGCGGGCGGGCCGATCGACGAGGAGGCGGCCTGGCGCGGCTGCTCCGTGTACCTGCCCGGCCGGGTGGAACCGATGCTGCCGCACGCGCTCTCCAGCAACGTCTGCAGCCTGCAGCCGGGGGTCGACCGCTACGCGGTCACGATCGAGGTGGCGCCGGACGGTGCGGCGACGGCGTACCGCAGCACCATCCGCAGCGACCACCGGCTCAGCTACCCGCAGGTGGAGCGGATGCTGGCCGGGCAGGAGTCAACCGTAGACGAGCTGCTGGAGGCGCTGCGGGATGCGCGCGACCTGTCCGGCCGCCTGCGCGACGCACGCTTCGCGCGCGGCGCCGCGCGCATCGACTCCCGCGAGGTCGAGTTCACCTTCGCGGACGGCCGGGTGGTCGACGCGGTCGCCGCCGCCGAGCACGCGGCGCACGCGCTGGTCGAGGAGCTGATGCTGATGGCCAACCAGCGGGTCGCGGAGATGCTGGCCGAGGCGCGGGTGCCGGCCCTCTACCGCGTGCACGAGGCACCCGACCCGGACGCGGTGGCGCTGCTGTCGGCGCGCCTGACGGAGCTGGAGGTGCCGACACCGGCGCTACCCGACCTGCACACGCCCGCCCAGGCGGCGGCGCACGCCGCCCGCATCAGCGAGCGCGTCACCCGGTACGTGGCCGGCGCCGGCCGCGGCCGCGTGGCCTTCCCGACGCTGGTGCTGCGGGCGCTGGAGCGGGCGCGCTACGACCCTCGCAACCTCGGCCACTCGGGCCTCGCCAGCACCGCCTACTGTCACTTCACATCGCCCATCCGCCGCTACCCCGACCTGGTGGTGCACCGGGCGCTGCTGGGGCTGATCGGCGCCACCGAGCGCCCTCCGGACGACCCGGAGCTGCTCCAGCATGAGGGTGTCGTGAGCAGCGAGCGCGAACGCGGGGCTGCGCGGATCGAGCGGCGCGGCGACGACGTCTGCCTGGCCTTCCTGCTCGAGCAGGAGCTCTATCGCAGGGGCTGGAACGACCCGTTCGAGGGCGAGGTGGTGGGCATGATCGAGGGCGCGCTGTTCGTCCGCTTCGGCGAGGTGTTCGAGGGATTGCTGCCGGTTCGGCGGCTGGGGCGGGAGCGGTTCGAGATCGACCGGCTGGGAGTCGCGCAGGTGGGACGCACCACCGGCCGCCGTCATCGGCTGGGTGATCCGATGGTCGTGCGCGTGCAGTCGATCGACCGTGCCCGCGGCCGCGTGTTGCTCGATCGGATCGATCGGCAGCGCGGCTGAGGCAAACTACCCCGGTGGCCGGCGCGCGAAGCATCGAGCGGAAGAGGCCACGGCGAACCTCGCGCCGGCTACTCGTCATCGTCGGTGGGGTGCTGGCCGTGGCCGCGGTCGGCGGTGTCGCGTTTCTGGCCTTCCACGACGACTCGGTGCCGCTGATCAACTCGGGGCCGAACCCGCGGACGCCGGTGGAGGCGTTCACGGCCGCCTGGGTGGCCGGCGACTACCACACGATGTACCGCCAGCTGTCGCCGCGGTCGCGGGCGGCCACCAGCTATCGCGTCTTCCGGCGGGCCTACGCGCAGGCGGCGATCGTGTCGACGCTGAAGTCGCTGAAGGTGACCGGGCCGGGTGTGATGGCGGCCGGCGTCGACACGGTGCCGATGGCGCTGCGCACCCGCGAGTTCGGGCGGCTGCCCGGCGAGCTGCAGGTGCCGGTGGTGCTGGCCGGCAGCCGCTACCTGATCAGCTGGGCGCCGGAGCTGGTGTGGCCGGGCCTGCAGCCGGGCGAGCAGCTCGTGAGCAGGGCCAAGCCGCCCGACCACCGTGGGGCGATCCTGTCCACCAACCGGATGGTGCTGGCACGCGGCCCGGCAAACGATCGCCAGTACCCGCAGGGAGCGCCCTTCTACACGCTCACCGGGTTCGTGCGGGCGCCGCAGACGGCGGCCCAGCGCAAGCAGCGCGTGGCGCTGGGCTGGCCGGCCAACTCCATGTACGGCCAGGGCGGGCTCGAGCAGTCGCTGAACCCGGTGCTGGGCGGCGTCCCGTCGATCACGCTGCAGGCGCAGAGCGCCACCGGTACGCGGCTGATCGCCCACCATCCCGGGCGCCGGCCGCACGACGTGGTGACCACGCTCGACCCCACCCTGCAGACCGATGCGACCGACGCGCTGGCCGGGCGCCTTGGCGGAATCACGATCATGGACCCCCGCAACGGTGCGGTGCGGGCCGCGGCCGGGATCGCGATGGACGCCGTGCAGCCCCCCGGCTCGACCTTCAAGATGGTGACCGCGTCGGCCGCGCTGACGAAGGGCGTGGTCACCCCGGAGAGCAGCTACACCCCGGCCCGCTACGCCCTGGTCGGCGGTTTCAAGCTGATCAACTTCCACCACGAGCTGTGCGGTGGCACGCTGGTGCAGGCGTTTGCTCAGAGCTGCAACTCGGTGTTCGGTCCGGTCGCCATCGCCACCGGCGGTAAGCAGCTGGCGCGCACCGCGGTGTCGTTCGGGTTCAACACCCGCTCGCACATGGCCTACCCGCTGGACGAGAGCGTGATGCCGTCGCAGAGCGCGCTCCAGAACCCGGTCAACCTGGGCGTGGCCGGCATCGGCCAGGGCGGCGTCTCGGCCACGCCGCTGCAGATGGCATCGGTGGGCCAGGTGATCGCCAGCCGGGGAGTGCTGCATCCACCGTGGATCGCGCGCTCGCCGTCACGCATCCACGACCGCCGCGCCAGCCGCCGGGTCATCACCAAGCACGTCGCCGACGACGTGGCCGAGATGATGCGGGCGGTCGTCGCCTACGGCACCGGCACGCTCGCATCCAGCTCGATCGCGACGGTCAACGGCAAGACCGGCACGGCGGAGCTCGGCCCCGGAGTCAAGAGCGACGCCTGGTTCGTCGGCTACGCGCCCGCCGAGGCGCCGCGGGTGGTGGTCTCGGTGCTGATCGTCCACGGTGGCGTGGGCGGCCAGACCGCGGCGCCGATCGCTCGGCAGATGATCGAGGACGCCCTGCAGTGACCGGCGTGCGCGGCATCGTCCTTGACATGGAGGGTGTGCTGCACGTCGACTGGTCGCCGATCCCGGGCTCGGCGGCCGCCGTCGCCGAGCTGGCGGCCGAGGGCATCGAGGTGGGCGTGCTCACGAACACCACGGGCAAGACGCGGGCGGCGATCGCGGAGCGGCTGGCCGGCATCGGCTACGAGCTGCCGGTCGAGCGGATCACGACGGCCGCATCGGCCGCCGCCGAATACCTCCGCTCCCGGCAGGCGGGCAAGCGCGTGTACGCGCTGGTCGAGCGGGGTGCGGTCGGCGAGCTGGACGGGGTCGAGCTGGTGGATGACCCGGGCAGCGCCGAGGTGGTGCTGCTGGGCGGCCCCGACGAGAGCTGGACGTACCGGCGGTTGAACGCGGTCTTCAGGACGCTGTTGGGCGGCGTGCCGCTGGTGGCGATGCAGCGGAACCGATGGTGGCCGACCGCCGACGGCCCGGCGCTGGACGCGGGCATGTTCGTCGTCGGCCTGAGCTATGCGGCGGCGACCGAGCCGGTGGTGGTGGGCAAGCCTTCCACCGAGATCTACCGCAGCGCCTGCCGGCTGCTGGAGGTCGATCCAGCGGAGGCGATGATGGTGGGCGATGACCCGGAGTCGGACCTTGCGCCGGCCGCCGGGATCGGCATGCGCACCTGCCTGGTGCGCACCGGCAAGGGCTCGTCGTTCGGCCAGGTCGACGTCGACCTCGATCTGGTCGACCTGGCCGCACTGCCGGCGGCGCTGGGGTGAAGATCAAGGTCGGACGCGAGTGACCCGCCTGGTATCCTGCTCGCCGATGCACCACCGCAGCCCCAACGTCGAGTTCGCCACGTCGGTGATCCGCCGGCTGCGCTTCAGCATCTCGCGCGTCTCGCACTGACGGGGCCGGGTCCCAGGGAGTGGTGCGCCCAAAATCGGCGTGCCGCTCAGCTGATCAGTCCGGCTTTCCGATCACTCGAGGGGTTCCATGCACGCGCGCACGCTGACAATCTTCAGGCTCTACCAGCTCTTCAACGGCATCATCTTCACCGGCCCGGTATGGGCGGTGTACCTGCTCTCGCGAGGGCTGACGCTGACTCAGTTCGGCCTGGTCGAGGCTGCGCTGCACGTCGGCATGCTGGTGGCGCAGGTGCCGACCGGCGCGCTGGCCGACGCGCTTGGCCGCCGCCGGCTGCTGGTCGCCGCCGGCTTCTTCACGGCGGCCGGCGAGCTCGGCTACGTCTACGCGCCCGGGTTCGGGCTGATCTGCCTGGCCGGCGCCATCCACGGCGTGGCATTCGCGCTGCGTACCGGCGCTGACGAGGCCTACCTGTTCGACGCGCTCGCGCACGACGACGCCCAGGCGCAGTTCCCGCGCATGCTGGGCGGCCTGTGGGCCGTGTTCCAGTTCGCGAGCGCGATCTCGTTCCTGGCCGGCGGCCTGATCGCGACCTGGTCGCGGCCGGCCGCGTTCTGGCTGACCGCGATCTGCGCGCTGATCGCGAGCGGCATCGCCAGCCGGTTGCCGGACGATGCCCGCGGCAGCGCCAGCCAGGGCCTGTCGGTCGCGCGCAGCGGGCTGGCGGCGCTTCGCCGCTCGCCGCGGCTGGCGGTGCTGACGATCGCCTGGAGCATCTACTGGGCGGCCTTCACCAGCGCGTGGTTCTACGCCGCTCCGCTGTTCGCCGAACGCGGTGCCTCCGATGCCATGCTCGGGTTCGCCCTGGGCGGTGGGATGCTGGTGGGAGCGCTGTTCAGCTGGGTGGGAGGCCGCATGCACGACCGCGCGTCGCTCACCGCCACCGTCGGCGGGACGTCGCTGGTGGCCGCGGCCGCGCTGGTTCTGGGCCCGGCGCTGCCCGGCCTGGCGCTGCCGGTGCTGATGCTGTTGGTGGTGGCGGGCCTGCCGGAGCTGGTCTACGTCACGCTCTCGACCTACCTGCAGCACAACACCCGTTCCGAGTTCCGGGCCACGTCGATGTCGATCGCCGAAGGCTTCTTCTCGATCCAGATGCTGTGGCTGTTCCCGCTGGTCGGCTACCTGATCACCCGCAGCGGCTACGTCACCGGCTACGCCGTCTGCGCCGCCATGTCTCTGCTGGCGGCGGGCCTGTTCATCGGCTCGCAGCGGCTGGCGGGACTCGATCAGGCGGCCGAGCCGGAGGCGGCGACCGCGTAAAGTCCACCTGATGTCCGCGCCCGCCCGCAAGATGATCGCCGAGAACCGCAAGGCCCGCCACGATTTCCACATCGTGGAGCGGGTCGAGGCCGGCATCGCGCTGACCGGTACCGAGGTGAAGTCGCTCCGCGACGGCGGCGGCAACATCCGCGAGAGCTACGCCCAGCTGCGAAACGGCGAGGTGTTCCTGGTCGGAGCGAACATCGCCCCCTACCGGCAGGGCAACCTCCAGAACCACGAGCCGGTGCGTGACCGCAAGCTGCTGCTGCACCGCCGCGAGATCCACCAGCTGGGCGTGAAGGTGGCGCAGCGGGGCATGACGCTGGTGCCGCTGGCGCTGTACCTGACGAACGGCAAGGTCAAGCTCGAGCTGGGCCTGGCGCGGGGCAAGGAGGGCGTGGACAAGCGCCACTCGATCGCTGAGCGAGACGCCCGACGCCAGATGGAGCGGGCGGTCAAGGAGCACAACCGCCGCTGATCAGTGGACGCGGACTCGCACCGGCCGCGGCCGGTCGTGAGGGCGCGCCTCCGGGGGGCTGCGGCGATCACGGGCACCGGTCGGGTGCGGCCGCGGGGCCGGCGGGGCCGGCCGGCGCCACCATCCGCCGCCACCACCGCCGCCGCCGCCGTCCGACGGGCCGTCATCGGACGATCCGCGATCGGCCAGCTCGACCACGCGGGCCAGCAGCGCCGTCAGCACGCCCGCCACGCCCAGATCGACCAGGAAGTGCACCAGCGTCACAGGCGGAATCTACCCCTGATCGCACGCCGGTATGCTCGGCCGATGCGAGCTGTACGCACCATCACCGTCGTCGGCTGCCATGCCGGGGGCGAGATCGGAAACGTGGTGGTGGGCGGTGTGCTGCCGCCGCCGGGCGCAACCGTGTTCGACCAGATGCGCCACCTGCAGCAGCACGGCGACGGCCTCCGCAAGCTGCTGCTGCGCGAGCCGCGCGGCAGCGTCGCCTGCCACGCCAACCTGGTGGTGCCGGCCACGCAGCCGGGGTGTGATGCCGGCTTCATCATCATGGAGCCGACCGAGTACCCGCCGATGTCGGGCTCCAACACGATCTGCACGGCCACGGTGCTGCTGGAGACGGGGGCGGTGCCGATGCGCGAGCCGGAGACGGTGCTGCGGCTGGAGGCGCCAGGCGGGGTGATCGAGGTGCGCGCCGCCTGCAGGGACGGCCGCTGCGAGAGCGTCGAGTTCAGCAACGTGCCGTGCTTCGCCGACCGTCTGGACGCGCCGCTGGAGGTGGATGGGCTGGGCACGCTCGCCGTCGACGTCGCCTACGGCGGGATGTGGTACGCGATCGCCGACGCGCGCGCCCTGGGGTTCGCGATCGAGCCGTCGGAGGCGCGCGAGCTGTCGCTGGCGGGTGAGCGGAGCCGCGCGGCCGCCCGCGAGCAGCTGCCCTGCACGCACCCCGAGAACCCCGAGATCTCCGGCGTCAGCATCGTCCAGATCGCCGAGCCCTGGCGGGGGGTGGGGGCGGTGACTCGAAACGCCGTGGTCGTGTCGCCGGGACGGCTCGACCGCTCGGCCACCGGCACCGGCCTATCGGCACGGATGGCGGCGTTGCACGCGCGCGGCCAGATGGGCGTGGGCGACACGATGAGCCACGCCTCCGCGATCGGCTCGACGTTCGAGGGTCGGATCGTGTCCGAGGCCAGCGTCGCCGACCGTCCTGCGATCGTGCCGGCGATCCGCGGCAGCGCCTGGATCACCGGCATCACGCAGCTGATGGTGGATCCGAGTGACCCGTTCCCGGAGGGCTACCTGCTGTCGGACACGTGGGGCGTCAGCGGCCGCGACCGTCAGTGACGCTTGGGGATCACCACGGTGCCGGCGATCTTGTCCTGCAGCGTCTGCTTACGCTTCGTCCAGATCACCATCAGGTAGCCGATGCCGAAGGTGAGGCTGGTCAGGAACGTGGCCAGGTAGCGGCCGCTGGCGCGGGCGAAGCTGATGCGGTTTCCGTCCAGGTCGGTGATGACCAGCCCCAGCGCCCGCTGGCCGACCGTGGCCTGGCGCGACGAGCTCTGCAGGATGGACGAGTAGAGCCAGGTGGTGATGGTCGAGGCCAGCAGCAGCAGCCCGAGCGTGAGCCAATCGCCGTGCCAGTGAATGTGGACGTTGTTGCCGGCATCGGTGGTGGTGGTCACCGTCGGCTGGTTGTAGGACACCAGCAGGTCGGTGACGATGTTGAACGGAATGGCGATGATCAGCTGGTCGATCAGCCAGCCGCCCAGGCGCGGCCAGAAGCCGGCGTAGCGGGCGGCGCCGACGGACGCAGCAGGCAGGCTGCCGACGCTGCCCACCCAGGATCCGCACTGCGGGCAGAACGTGGCGTCGTCGAGATGGGGGCTCCCGCAGTGCTGGCAGTAGGGCACGCCGCGACCCTACCAGCGGTCGCAGATGTGGCCGCCGGTCACGCCGGCGCCTGCGACGGGCGCAGGTGGATCAGCCCGGCAGCGGTGGGTTCGAACTCGCAGGCTTCGAGGTAGAAGGCCCGCAGCTCGTCGTCGAAGTCGACGTGCAGCCATTCGCAGCCGGCCGCTCTGACGTGCTCCGCTGCAAACGCGACCACGCGGGTGGCGATGCCGCGCCGCTGGAAGGCCCCGCGCGTTTTCGTGTCGATCAGGAACGCGTGATCTCCGCCGTCCGTGACGATGTTGACGAAGCCGACCACCAGGTCGTCGCCCGCACGGGCCGTGACCCAGCCGTAGCTGTGCGGGCGGATCGTGTCCCACCATCCGGGGACGGGCGTCCCGCCGTATGAGGCCACGAGATCCGTCATCTCCGCGTCCGATAGCGGCCCGCGCCACCGCAGGACGACACCGCCGGGAAGGCTGGTCGATTGCGCAACCATGTCTGCGCAGAACGCTAGCTGGGCCACCCCGCATGTGATAGGTGTTGCCCATGACTGAAACGCTGCCCGTGTCTGAAGGCCGGATCCCCTTCGCCGGAGCCGAGACCTGGTACCGGATCGTCGGGGAGGGTAAGCGCCCGGGTGCCTTGCCGTTGCTGCTCCTGCACGGCGGGCCGGGCGGCACGCACGACTACATGGAGCCGATGGCGGAGCTGGCGCGGGGCGGCCGTCGCGTGATCTTCTACGACCAGCTGGGCTGCGGGCACTCGCCGCACCCGAGCGATCCCGACAAGTGGACGGTGCAGCTGTTCCTGGACGAGGTGGCGGCGGTGCGCGAGGCGCTCGGCCTCGACCGCATCCACCTGCTGGGGCAGTCGTGGGGCGGCATGCTGGCCTTCGAGTACATGCTGACCCGCCCCGAGGGCGTCGCCAGCCTGATCATCTGCGACTCGCTGTCGAGCGTGCCGCTGTGGATCGCCGAGGCCGACCGGCTGCGGACGCTGCTGCCCGAGGGGGTGCAGGAGACGCTGCTGGCGCACGAGCAAGCCGGAACCACCGCGAGCGACGGGTACCGGGCTGCCTGCGACGTCTACTCCGACGAGCACGTCTGCCGGGTGCGGCCCTACCCGGACTACGTGGCGCGGTCGTTCGACCAGCTGCCGAACGAGGTCTACCTGACGATGTGGGGGCCGAGCGAGTTCTTCTGCACCGGGTCGCTGCGCGAGTGGGACGTGACGACGCGGCTGGGGGAGATCGACGAGCCGACGCTGATCATCTCGGGCCGGTACGACGAGTCGACGCCGCTCGTGTCGCGCACCATCAACCAGGGCATCAAGGGCTCGGAGTGGGAGGTGCTCGAGAACAGCTCGCACGTCCCGCACGTGGAGGAGCCGGAGCGGTTCCTGGAGATCGTCGGCGGCTGGCTGGAGCGGCAGGAGCAGCAGGGCCATCACGCGGACGCAGCCGCCCGCGGCTAGAATGTGAAGGTACCTCCAAGGGGGCGACCTGGTTTCGACACGGTCGATTTTCGAGGAGGGTTGCAAGCCGAGGTTCCAGGTGGCCTCGTAAAATCCCTGGAAAACCGCAAGTGCGGAATCTGATCTCGCACTCGCTGCCTAATTAATTAGGTAGCGCATCGGCCCCTCCAGCCCGCGGGAGGGATTCCCGGTGTCAGCTAGCGGGCTCGCCGTGAGGGGGAGCGCCTACGCCGCCGATCGGGACTTCAAAGAGGGGCTAGTTCGTGCGGTGGCCCGTCCGGGGGCAGCCGCCGGGCGAAACTCAATCCCGGACTACGCTTGTAGACGCTCTCTTCGTGCGGTCGTGGACGCGGGTTCGATTCCCGCCGCCTCCATCTGATGTAAGCCAGTTTCGATGACCTCGTGAGCTTTTCCGGTGAGCCGTCCGGATTGCAGGCATCGGGTAGTCTGATTTGGCCCAATCGACCGCGGGTGCGCAACGTGGAATGGCGCCACGTGAGATCGCTGCTCGAGGCCGCCGGCACCGTCGTGGAGGAGCCAAACGGCAAGCTGCTCGTGACGCTCGGCCCCGAGACCGAGGTATTCGTGCCGCCGCACGGGAAGGACGTCGATGTCCAGCAGCTATTGACCTGCGGCGCATGCTGAAGAACGCGGGATTCGCGCCCTGATCAACGGGCGGGTGGCCGGACGGCGGTGTGCGACCATCGCGCCGTCGAGGAAGGGGTGGTGCCGCAGTGCAGGGTTCGCAGCACACGATTCCGGCGCGGGACGATCGCAGCTTGGGAGTGTGGGAGTGGGGAGTGGCGAGCGGTGCGCCCGTGTTCAGCCTGCATGGCGGGCTCACGGCTGGGACGCCACCACGACCCGGCCGTGTACGAGCGCGCGAACGTGCGGCTGGTCACCTACGATCGTGCCGGATACGGCCTCTCCGACCGTCAGCCTGGAAGGCGGATCGTGGACGCGGTGGCGGACGTCGCAGCGATCGCGGATGCCCTGGAGCTCGACAGGTTCGCGGTGACGGGTGGCTCGGGCGGCGCTCCCCACGCACTGGCCTGCGGCGCACTGCTCAGAGACCGGGTTGATGCCGTCGCCGCGGTGGTCTGTCCGGCGCCATGGGATGCCGAGGCGATTGACCCGATGGCCGGCCAGTCACCCGGCAACCTCGAGGAGTTCGGTGCAGCGCTGCAGGGCCGGCAGGCGCTCGAGGAGCTGCTGGCCGGTCAGGCGGCGGCGATCGCCGAGGATCCGTGGGCGATCGTCATCGGCCGCGACGACCAGCTCCCCGCAGAGGACATCGTCAGCCTGCAGAACGAGCAGCGATTCCAGGTGTTCGCCGAGGCGCTCCGCGAGGCCGTCGCCCAGGGCCCGGCCGGGTGGTCCGACGATGACCTTGCGTTCGTACAGCCGTGGGGATTCGACCTCGGCGCCATCGCCGTCCCCGTCACCGTCACCCTGTGGCAGGGCGAGCACGACTCACTGATTCCGGCCGAACACGGGCGATACCTGGTCGCGGCCATACCCGGCGCCAGGATCCACTGGATCGAGACCGGCCACCTCGCCATGGTCGACCAGATCGGCGCGATCCTGGCCGAGCTGACCCGAGCGGCCGGGCGCTCTAGCGCAAGGCAGCGCCGCTAGGCGGCCAACTCGACCGGGCGCACTTCCAGCTCGATCACCGCGCCGGAACGCACCACCGTCAGCGACTGCGGGTTGCCGATCGCCTCCGCCGACAGCTGGCGCTGCAGCTCCTCGACGCTCTCGATCGGCCTGCCGTTGACCGCGACCACGATGTCCTCGGGGAGCAGCCCAGCGGCGCCGGCGGGGCTGCCGGAGCGACGTCGATCAGCTCGATGCCGGCGTTGCGGCCCAGCGCCGACACCGCCTTGGGAGGCAGCGGCCGTGGAGCGGCGCCCACCCCGATGTAGGCGCGCCGGACGCGCCCGTCGCGCATCAGCGTCGCGATCAGGCCGCTTGTGTGCTCGTTGATCGGCACGGCCAGTCCCAGCCCCATGCCGGCCAGCGCGGTGTTGATCCCGACGACGCGGCCGTCGCTGGTTGCGAGCGCGCCACCGGAGTTCCCGGGGTTCAGGCTCGCGTCCGTCTGGATCACGTTGTCGATCATCCGTAGCGTGCCGCCGGCGCGGGCAGGCAGCGACCGGCCGACTGCCGAGACCACCCCGGCGGTCACGGATCCGGCAAACCCGTGTGGATTGCCGATCGCGACCACCAGCTGGCCCACCTGCAGCGTCGACGCATCACCCAGCTCTGCCGGATGCAGGCCGCTCCCGTCGATGGCGATCACCGCAAGATCGCTGAAGGGGTCGCGTCCGACCACCGAGAAGCGAAACTCCCGCCCGTCCGGAAACGACGCCCACCCCTCCCGCGTCGCCGCCGGCACCACGTGCGCGTTGGTCACCAGCCGGTCTTCGCTGATCACAACCGCCGCTCCACCAGCCTCACGCACGCGCGAACGCGAGCGGAGGCGGACACGCAAGTTCGCCACCGACGGCGATACTCGCTCCACCACGCTGATCACCGCTCGCGAGTAGGCATCCAGAATGTCATCCATCGCTTGAGCGTAGCTTCGACCTGCAAACCGTGCTATATGACGCCCGTCGCAGGCCTCAGGCCCGTGCCACTGTGGTCGGATCTGGCGTGGGATCGCTCTTCGGTGGTGGGGCCGCAGCCCAGAAATCGGAGCGCCGCACGAGTCCCGCGCAGAGCGCGCCGAAGAGCACCGTGGCCGCGCCGATCAGCAGGATCGTGTTCATCCCCGAAACGAAGGCCTGATGGGATGTCGTTTCGATCACGGGGTTGTGGGGCCGCAGCGCTGCGACAGCACGGGTGCCGCCCGAGGAGATCGTCTTGGCCAGGGTCGAGGCGGGCACGCCCAGCCCTCCGCGTGACGCCAGATCGCTGGTCACCTGATGTTGGAAGACCGCACCCAGGGCGGCGACGCCCGTGGCCAGCCCACCGATCCGGAAGGTGTTGCTGATACCCGAGGCCATGCCGCTTCGCTGGGGCTCAACCACCCCTAATCCGATCTTGGCGATCGCGGGGTTGACGATGCCAATCCCGAAGCCGGTGAGCAAGAGGCCGGGGATCAGGTGCATCCAGGTCGAGTCGGTTGAAAGATTCGCCATCGAGGCGATTCCGATACTGGTCACCAGCATGCCGAACCCGAGCACCGCGCCGGGTGGGAACCGCTCGACGACCGAGCGGGTCGCGAGCGGCACGATGAACAGCAGCACGGTCGAGGGGAGAAGTCGCGCGCCTCCTGCCAGGGGCGAGTATCCGAGATCGTTCTGCAGATACAGGGTGATGTACGGGTACATGGCGAACATCCCCGCGCCGATCGCAAACGTCGCGAGCGACACGCCGACGAACCCGCGTTTTCGAAAGAGGGACAGGTCGAACATCGGCCGCTCCTGGCGAAGCTCGGCCACGATGAACGCGATCGCCAGCAGCGCGGAGCCCCCGAACAGCGCGAGGATCGTTGTGCTGCCCCACCC
>JAICYJ010000124.1 GCA_025934255.1 Thermoleophilia bacterium
AAGCAGTTCGGCGACGTGACCGCCGTGGACAGGATCAACCTGGAGATGCCCGGTGCGGAGTTCTTCTCGATGCTGGGCCCGTCCGGCTGTGGCAAGACGACGACGCTGCGGATGATCGCCGGCTTCGAGCAGCCGACCAGCGGACAGATCCTGCTGGACGGCGAGGACATGGCGTTCACGCCCCCGCACAAGCGCAACGTGAACACGGTGTTTCAGAGCTACGCGCTGTTTCCGCACCTGTCCGTGCAGGACAACGTCGCGTTCGGCCTGCGCCGTGCGAAGACGCCCAAGAATGAGATCAAGCAGCGGGTGGCCGAGGCGCTTGAGCTGGTGCAGCTGACCGGCCTCGAGCGCCGCAAGCCGGCCCAGATGTCGGGCGGCCAGCAGCAGCGGGTGGCGCTGGCCCGGGCGCTGGTGCTGAAGCCGGCGGTGCTGCTGCTGGACGAGCCGCTGGGCGCGCTGGACGCGAAGCTGCGAAAGGCGCTGCAGATCGAGCTGAAGGCGCTGCAGCAGCAGGTCGGCATCACGTTCATCTACGTCACGCACGACCAGGAGGAGGCGCTCACCATGAGCGACCGGATCGCCGTCATGAGCGACGGTCGGGTCGAGCAGGTGGGGCCGCCGTCCGAGGTCTATGAGGAGCCGTCGACCACCTTCGTGGCCGACTTCCTGGGCGTGTCCAACCTGATGCGGGTGGTCGCGCACGGCGACAGCGACGGCCGCTGCCGGGTGACGCTGGGCGACTTCGAGCTGCACGCTTCACGCGGCGAGACGCACACCACCGGTGACACGCGGATCGTGATCCGGCCCGAGCGGGTGCACCTGGAGCCGCACGAGTCAAGCGGCGAGAACCGCGTGCCCGGCATCGTCGAGCGCGTCGTCTATCTGGGCAACTCGAACCAGATCATCGTGATCCTGGCCAACGGCGACAGGGTGCAGGCGCTGGTGCAGAACACCGGCGAGGAGCTCACCTACAAGCAGGGTGACCCGGTGCGGGTGTACATGCCGTCCGAGGCGCTGCGCGTGCTGACCGACACCGGCGTTGTGCCGCTCGACGAGGACGCGCTGCCGCCGGTGGGCTCAGTCGCGTAGCAGGCGGCGGCTGACGATCAGCCGCTGGATGTCGGAGGTGCCCTCCTCGAGCTCCTCCAGCCGCGCGTCCCGCGACCACTTCTCGACCGGGTACTCGCGGGAGTAGCCCCAGCCGCCGAGCGTCTGGATGGCCGCCCAGGTGACCCAGGTGGCGGTCTCGGACGCAAACAGCTTGGCCATCGCGGCCTCGGCCGGGACGTGCTTGCCGGCGTCCATCAGGCGGGCGGCGCGATGGCAGAGCAGGCGGGCGGCGTCGATGCGGGTGGCCATGTCGGCGAGGCGGAAGCCGACGGCCTGGTGCTGGCCGATCGGCTTGCCGAACGCGTTTCGGGTCTTGGCGTACTCGACGGAGTACTCGAAGGCGGCGCGGGCGATGCCGATCGCGGAGGCGGCCAGGTGGATGCGGGACTCGTCGAAGGTGTGCATGAGGCTGTAGAAGCCCTTTCCCTCCTCGCCCAGCAGCCGGTCGGCCGGGATCGTGCAGTCCTGCAGGAACACCTCGGTGTTGATGATGGCGCGCTGTCCCATCTTGCGCATCGGCTCGCCGAAGGTGATGCCGGGGTCGGACTTCTCGACCACGAAGGCGGTGACGCCCTTGGAACCGGTGCCGGGAGCGACGGTCGCGAAGATCACGTAGTACTGGGCGATGCCGCCGTTCGAGATCCAGGTCTTCTGGCCGTTCAGGACGTACTCCTCGCCGGAGCGCACGGCGGTGGTGGCCATGGCGGCGGTGTCAGAGCCGACGCCGGGCTCGGTCGAGGCCAGCGAGGTCAGCGGCGGCTGCGGCCCGCACAGCGGCGCCAGCCAGCGCTGCTGCTGGTCGGGTGTGCCGACCTCGATCACGGGGCGGCCGAAGAAGGCGCCGGAGGTGATCAGGTTGCCGATGCCGGCGCAACCCCAGTTCAGCTCCTCCTGCACGATGCAGCCGGTGAGGACGTCGCCGATGCCGCCGCCGCCCACCTGCTCGGGCAGCATGTAGGAGGTGAGTCCGACCTCGGCCGCCTTGTAGAGGACGTCGAGCGGCGTGTAGGTGTCACGCTCGTCGACGTCGGCCGACACGGGGCGGATCTCGGTGCGCGCGAACTCGCGCGCGAGCGCCTGGATCTCGCGCTGGTCGTCGGTCAGATCGAGCGTCTGGGGTGCCAGTTCGGCCACGGCCGTGACGGTACCAGACCGGCTTTTGAGCGAGCGCTGGCGGACGACGTGGATGGTGCTGGCCTGACTCATCAGCGCCGGGCGGCCATGGCCGGCGGAACCTCCCCGGTGGGGGAGGTTTTCGTCAGCGAACGGTGAAGCGCGCGGCAGGCACGTAGCCGGCCCAGCCCTTGTCCAGGTTGAGCTGGCCCGTCACGAACGGAGCGCCATGGGCCTGGTCGGCAGCCCGCGTGTCCCAGATGATCGAATCGGGGAAGCGGTCGTGACCGACCCGCGCGGCGGGCGACAGGCCGACGTTGAGGCTGTCCATCGGGCCGCTATGGCCGAGCGGATGCAGCCCGCTGGTGTTCGTGTCGTAGCCGACCGTCCACACCACATCGTTGGGGAGGTGGCGGTTGACCGGGAACGAGATCGTCTGCGCGATCCCGTTGTGCAGCGCGCCGTCGCGGCCCATGTAGCGGGACTCGCCGGCGCTCTGCGACGACGGCCGGTAGCGGATCGAGAACGTCTTGGTGACGTTCGTGATCAACCGACCCGGCGCGAGCTCCCCGGTTGCGGGGTTGCTCTTGCTGTAGCGATACAGGTTGAGCGTGATCGGCGCCTTGAACGTCGATCCGGGGGTGGTCGTGCAGCCGGACTGCCACGAGCCGCTCTGGCAGGCCCACGACTCCATGGTCACGTTGACGTGACCGATGGTGCTGTGCGGGCGCAGCAGCACCTCGTTGCCGATCTGGTTGAAGGCGCTGGACTCGGCGCCCACGCTCGGCACGCTGACGGTGCCCTTGACCGGGGTGCTGTCATACGCCACGCTGCGGGT
>JAICYJ010000015.1 GCA_025934255.1 Thermoleophilia bacterium
GCCTGGCGCAGCGCGCGGACGGCCATCTGCACCGCCACCACCATCAAGAGCACCGCGAACGACCGCTGCAGGGCCGTGCTGGAGAGCGAGTTGGCCACCACCTCCCCCAGCTTGGCCGTCGGCACCGAAGCCAGGCCGATCACGATCGCGTCGCGCCAGTTCACGTTTCCGTACCGGGTCTGCCGCCACGACCCCATCAGGATCACCGGCACCATCGCCGCCAGCGACGTGGCCACGGCGACATGGGCGTTCTCGCCCAGGAAGATCAGCGTCGGAACGAAGATCAGCCCGCCGCCGACGCCGAACAGCGCCGACAGGGTGCCGGCCAGGAAGCCGAACAGCACGGCCACGATCTCCTGCGTCATACCGCCAGCCTCACCGACACCAGCGCCAGGAACACCGAGAACAGCAGCACCACACGCCTGGTGTCGATGCGCTGGTGCAGCCACGCACCGACCACGGCCCCGCCCACGGCGGGCAGCCCGATCAGCGCGCCCTCCTTCCACGCGACGTTACCCGCGGAGGCGTGCGAGGCTGCCGCGGCCACGGCGGTGAACAGGATCGCGGCCAGCGATGTGGCCATGGCCGACTTGGGCGGATACCGCCGCAGCGCGATCAGCATGGGCACGATCAGGATCCCGCCGCCAACGCCGAACAGACCCGAGAAGAAGCCGGCCACGAGGCCGATCCCGACCAGCACGGGTATGCGAGCGTTCACGGCGGGTAGTGTAGGGCGATGGGGCGAACCCTGGCCGACCTGGTTGCGACGCTCGCGGCCGACCCACGTCACGGCGCCGTCGTCTGCGATATCGACGGCACGCTTGCTCCGATCGCGCCGACGCCAGAGCAGGCAACGGTGCTGCCGGCGGCGTTGCCTGAGTTGGAACGGCTGGTGGAGCGCTACACGCTGGTCGCCTGCGTGACCGGACGGCCGGCGGTCCAGGCACGCCGCATGGTCCCGATTCCAGGGGTTGCCATATCAGGAAACCACGGCCTCGAGGTGATGCACGGAGACGACGTGACGGTGGTGCCGCAGGCCGCGCGCTACCTGGACGCGGTGCACGAGGCGCTGCTGGTGGTCGAGAACGACGGCCTGCTGCCGGAGCTGGGCTGCCGCGTCGAGGACAAGGGCGTCACCTTCACGGTGCACTACCGGGGATCGCCGCGGCCCGACCATGCGCTGCGCTACCTGGAAGCGCAGATCGTGCCCAAGCTCGATCGCGCCGGGCTGGCCTGGAGCTTCGGCCGGATGGTGCTGGAGGTGCGCCCGCCGGTGGCGATCGACAAGGGATCGGCGGTGCGACGCTTGCGCGGCCGCAAGCGGATCACGAACCTGATGTACGTGGGAGATGACCGCACCGACCTGGACGCGTTCCGGGAGGCCACGATCAAGATCGCCGTCCGCTCGGCCGAGGGGCCGCCGGAGCTGATCGAGCGGGCCGATGCCTGCGTGGACGGGCCGGAGCAGGTGGTCGAGCTGCTGGCCTCGCTGTGACCCCTACTTGAGCAGCTTCTTCAGCTGCTTCCAGGTGCGCGTATTGACGACGTCCTTCGGCGACGCCCAGCCCCGCCGCGCGTTCATGACGCCGAACCGCATGTAGTCGAGCGCGGCCAGGCTGTGGGCGTCGGTGTCGATCGACAGCTTCGCACCCGCCACCACCGCCATCCGCACGTTGCTGTCGGTCAGGTCGAGCCGGTGGGGCTGGCCGCTCACCTCCAGCACGGTGCCGGTCTCGACCGCCTTGGCGATCACCGCCTCCATGTCCATCGCGTAGGCCGGCCGCTTGCCCAGCATCCTGCCGGTGGGGTGCCCGATGATGTCGACGTGCGGGTTCTCCATCGCGGCGCACAGCCGCTTCGTCTGGTCGGCCTCGTTCAGCCTGTGCGAGGCGTGCAGGCTGACGACGACCACGTCCAGCTCCGCCATCAGCTCGTCGGAGTAGTCGAGCGAGCCGTTCTTGAGGATGTCAACCTCCGCCCCCACCAGCAGCGTGAACCCGCCGTCCAGCGTGGCCGCCAGCTCGCGCACGCGTTCGATCTGCTTGCGCATGCGGCCGGCATCGAGCCCCATGCCGAATCCGACGGCCGGCGAGTGATCGGTCACGTTCAGGTACTCGTAGCCTTTCGCCCGCGCGCCCTCCACCAGCTGCTCGAGCGTCATCTTGCCGTCGCTCCAGTCCGTGTGCGCGTGCAGGTCGCCCCGGATCTGGTCGATCGTCACCAGTTCAGGCAACGCGTGGTTGCGGGCGGCCTCGATCTCGCCCCGGTTCTCGCGCAGCTCGGGCGGGATCCAGTCCATGCCCAGGCGCTCGTAGACCTCGGCCTCGTCCCGGCAGTGCAGCACCTCGCCCGTCTCGACCTGCTCGATGCCGTACTCGCTGACCTTCAGACCGGCGCGCACCGCTGCCTCCCGCAGCGCCACGTTGTGGTGCTTGGAACCGGTCAGGTGCTGCAGCAGGTTGCCGAACACCTCCGGCTCGATCATGCGCAGCTCGACCCGGCTGCCGTCATGCGCGATGCAGGTCAGCTTCGCGTCGCCGCGGGACTCCACCTCGGCCACCCAGTCGTACGCCGCGAATGCGTCTCCGACCGCGGCCGGCCGGCGGGTGGCCACCACCAGGTCGATGTCCTTTGCCGTGTCGGTGAACCGGCGCAGGCTGCCTGCGATCTCGCACTCCTCGACGTCCGACAGCTCCCGCAGCTCGGCCGCGACCCGTTCGGCGAACGGCCGCAGACGCCCCGACGCGACCCGGTCGCGCTTGTGCTCGCGCGGCACCTGCAGGCCGGCCAGGATCGCCTGCTCGGTGCGATCGCCGAGACCGGCAACACCGCTGATGCGCCCGTCGCGGGCGGCCACCAGCACCTCGTCCACGGTGGTGATGCCGAGCTCGGAGAACACGCGCTTGGCGGTCTTGGGCCCGATGCCGGGTACGCGCATCAGCGGCACCACCCCCGGCGGGTTGCGATCGACCAGCCTCTGGAGGGCGGCGATCTGGCCGCTGCCGATCAGCTCGGCCACCTTGTCGGAGATCGTGTCGCCGACGCCGGACAGCTCCGTCAGGCGGCCCTGCTGCGACAGCCGCACCACCGACTCGGGGGTCTCGCGCAGCGTCTTTGCGGCACGCCGGTAGGCCAGCACGCGGTAGGCCACCGCGCCCTCGACCTCGAGCAGATCGGCCATCAGCTCGAAGCGCTCGGCGATGGCGTCGTTCGTCAACGTTGCGCTCATGGGCCAATGATAGGGTCAGACCGTGGAGCAGAGCCGCTACCTGATCGTGCTGCCCACCTACGACGAGCGCGAGAACCTGCCTCGCATGATCGACGCGCTGGCGGCGGTCCGCGACCAGATTCCGATGCCCGGCGAGGTGCTGGTCGTCGACGACGGCTCGCCCGACGGCACCGGGCAGCTGGCCGACCAGCTGGCGGCCCGCCACGACTGGCTGCACGTGCTGCACCGTCCCGCCAAGCAGGGGCTCGGCCGCGCCTACCTGGCGGGCTTCGAGTGGGCGCTGCAGCGGCGGTTCAGCCACGTCATCGAGATGGACTGCGACCTGTCGCACCCGGTTTCGGCGCTGCCGGCGATGCTCGAGGCGTCTCGGCATGCCGACCTGGTGCTGGGGTCGCGCTACACGCCCGGCGGCGGCGTCGCCGGATGGCCGCTCCACCGCCGCGTCATCTCCCGCGGCGGCTGCACGTACGCGCGGCTGGTGCTGGGGGTGCCGATCCACGATCTCACCGGCGGCTTCAAGTGCTTCCACCGCTGGGTGCTCGAGTCGCTCGACCTGTCGCACGTGCGCGCCGGCGGCTACGCCTTTCAGATCGAGCTCACCTACCGCACCCTGCGCATGGGCGGGCGCGTCGTCGAGCTGCCGATCACCTTCACCGACCGCGCCTACGGCGAGTCGAAGATGAGCCGTGCGATCGTGCTGGAAGCGGTGCGGGAGGTGCCGGCGCTGCGGCTGCGGGCCGTGCGCGGCGCTCTGCTCGAGCGCCCGGACAGCGCGCCGGACGTCTCGCTGATACCGTGACCGCTCGGCCACGGGCAGGGAGCACCACGTGAGCGATCACATCGTCGACGTCAGCGACAGCACGTTCCGCAGCGAGGTCGAGGAGGCCGACCGGCCTGTGGTGGTCGACTTCTGGGCGCCCTGGTGCACGCCCTGCCGCGTGATGGAGCCGATCCTCGACGAGCTGGCCGAGCAGCATGGCGAGCGGGTGGCGTTCATGAAGCTGAACGTGGACGAGAACCAGGAGACGGCCGGACGGCTGGAGGTGCTGTCGATCCCGACGCTGATGGTGTTCGAGGGCGGCGAGGTCAGAAAGAAGCTGATCGGAGCCGTCCCGCGTCGCCGGCTGGAGGACGAGCTCAGCAGCTGGCTGACGCCGGCCTGAAGGGTCAATCAGGCCCGCAGTAGCGCCACCGTCGCCACGCCGGTGCCGATCAGCACCGCCCCGCACACCTGCATCCGGGTCAGGCGCTCGCCGAAGAACAGGAACGAGACGAACGCCGCCACCGCGGCGAACTGCGACGCCAGCACGGCCGGCACCGCGACCCCGTGCTGGGCGCCGGTGATGTAGCCGACGAAGCCGGTCACCTCGGCGAACCCGGAGTAGAGCACCAGCGGCAGCGCCCGTCCCGGCAGCCGCAGCTGCCCGGAGACGATCATCGGCGCGGCCACGAACACCACGCCCACCACGCGCGACACCAGGATCGTCCAGTAGGGGCCGATCGCCGCGCCCGACTGCGAGCTCGCCACCAGCCCGAACCCGAACACCACCGCCGCCGAGCCGGCCAGCAGCGCCGGGCGCAGGTGCAGGTCGGACAGGTGCGCGTGGAACGTCACCAGCACCACGCCGCACGCGACCACCGCCAGGGCCAGCGCCACGCCCAGGCTCAGCTGCTCGCCCAGGAAGATCACCGAGAACACCGCCGCCAGCGCCCCCTCGCACGAGGTGATCGGCGCCACGACGCCGACCTTCCCGATCCGCAGGGCCGCGTACACCAGACCCAGGCCGCCCACCGAGGCGACCGCGGCGGCCAGCGCCCAGGCAGCTCCGCGGCCGGTGACGGAGGGAACGCCCTCGACCACGGGCGCCGCCACCGCCATCAGCGCGATGCCCGTCAGCATCACGTACGCCAGCACCTGCTGGGAGCCGATCATGCGCGTCGAGCGCGACGCGATCGCCGTGGAGGTGCCCCACATCAGCGCGGCCACCAGGCCGCCCAGCACACCCGTCACCGAAAGTGGTCCCAGCCGGCCAGATCGTGGCGCGGCCCGGATGCGTCGAACAGCAGCACGGCCCCGTCGCCGGTCAGCTCCCCCACGTCGGTCACAAACGGCGGCTGCCGCTCGGTATCCGGCAGCGCCGCCAGCAGCTCGTAATCCTCGCCTCCGGCTGCGGCCTGTTCGAGGGTGGCGCCGGCGGCAAGCGGCAGCCGCTCGAGATCGATGCGGGCGCCGCAGCCGGAGGCGCGCGCCAGGCGGCCGGCATCGCGGGCGATGCCGTCGGACAGGTCGATCATGGCGGTGGCGATCGCCGCCAGCTCCCGGCCCTCCCGCAGCCTCGGCGTCACCTCGGCCGTGAAGCCGGCGGCCGCCTGAGCGCCCAGCGCGCCGGTCACCACCAGCCGGTCGCCGGCACGGCCACCCGACCGCAGCACCGGGTGCTGTGCGCGGCCGACCGCCGTCACCGACACGGTCAGCGCCGCCGCCCGCGAGAGATCCCCGCCCGCCAGCGGCACTCCGTGGGAGGCCACGCCGGCCGCAAGCTCGCCGGCGTCACCGCGGTGAGGCGGCAGGCCGAAGGCGGCCAGCAGGCAGACCGGCTGGGCGCCCATGGCGGCCAGGTCGGACAGGTTGACCGCCGCCGCGCGGGCGCCGATCTGCCGCAGCGACTGCCGCGACGAGACGAAGTGCACGCCGTCGACCAGCATGTCGCAGCAGACCACGAACCCGCCGTCGAGCACCGCCGCATCGTCGCCGATGCCGAGCACCAGGCCGTCGCCCGTCCCGGCGACGGCGCGGATGCGTTCGACCAGTTCGTCCTCTGGTAGCATGGGCAGCAATGTACCGGCTGTCCTTCTGCGGCTTCGCCTTTACCACCCTGCAGGGAGGCATCTGAGCGCGCCGGAGCAGATCCGCGAGCTATCAGGGCCTCCCCGTGGGAGGCCTTTTTTGTTGGAGGAATCGATGACGCTACCCGTCGCACACTTCGGAGAGGAGGGCGCATACGCCGCCGAGGCGGCCGGCCGGCTGTACCCCGAGGCCGAGCTGGTCGCCTGCCACTCGATCCCGGACGTGGTTCGCGCCGTCACCCGCGGCGACGCCGGCTGCGGCGTACTGCCGATCGAGAACTCGCTGGCCGGCGTCGTCCCGGAGACCTACGACGTGCTCGCCCACGCGCCGCTGTCGATCGTCGACGAGACGGTGCTGGCGGTGCCGCACGTGCTGGTGGGCCTGCCCGGAACCAACATCGACGCCCTGGCGCGCATCCACTCGCACCCGATGGCGCTGACGCAGTGCCGTCGCTTCCTGTCGTCGCTCCCGGACACGCTGCCCGAGGTGGCGCCCAGCACCGCCGGCGCGGCGCGGCGCGTTGTCGAGTCAGGCGACACGCGGCAGGCGGCGATCTCGTCGCGGTGGGCCGCCGAACGCTACGAGCTGACGGTGCTCCTGAACGACGTCTCCGACCACGCCCAGAACTACACCCGGTTCGTGGCCGTGGCCGGCCACACCCGCATCGACCGCGCGCCCGGCGAGGACTGGCGCTGCGCGATCCGCTTCGTCACCCACCACCACCCCGGCGCCCTGCACGACGCGATCGAGCCGCTGCGCCGGTACGGCGTGAACATGTCCTCGCTGCAGTCCCGCCCGATCCCGGGGCGCCCCTGGGACTACCAGTTCTACGCCGATCTGGAGGGCCATCCGCTCGACGCCCCGGTCGGTGAGGCGCTGCGCGATATGGAGGGCAAGGTGGCACAGATCGCATACCTGGGCTGCTATCCAGCCCACCCACGGCCGTGAAGGTGATGGCCGACTGGGAGCCGGTGCTGGCCTACGGCACCGCCCCCGAGGGCACCCAGTTGGTGCACCGCGTGCGCACCCCGGCCCGTAGCGCCACGATGGCGGAGGTGCCGGCGGACGTGGAGCCCGGTCTCGCCTCCGCGCTCGCGGCCGCGGGCATCGAGCGGCTGTACCGCCACCAGGCGGCGGTGTGGCGAGCCGCCGCCGAGGGCGACGCCATGGTGGTGACCGGCACCGCCAGCGGCAAGTCGCTGGCCTTCAACCTGCCGGTGCTGAACGCGATCGCACGCGATCCGTCGGCGCGGGCGCTCTACCTGTATCCGACCAAGGCGCTGGCGCAGGACCAGGCGCGCGCGCTCGCCCAGCTGCACGCACCCGGCGCGCGGCCGGCCATCTACGACGGCGACACACCGACCGGGGAGCGGCGGCAGGCGCGGCGCTGGGCGAACCTGATCCTGACCAACCCGGACATGCTGCACGTCGGCATCCTGCCCGGCCACTCGAGCTGGGCGGACGCCATCGCCAACCTGCGCTACGTGGTGGTCGACGAGGCCCACGCCTACCGGGGCGTGTTCGGCTCGCACGTGGCGAACGTGCTGGCGCGCCTGCGCCGGATCGCCGCCGCCTACGGAGCGGAGCCGCGGTTCCTGCTGGCATCGGCCACCATCGCCAACCCGGCGGAGGCGGGTGCGGTGCTGGCCGGCCGCGAGCTGACCGTGATCGACCAGGACGGGTCGCCCACCCCCGAGCGCGACGTGTGCGTCTGGAACCCGCCGCTGCTGGACGCCGAGCTGGGCGTCCGGGCCAGCACGCTGGGCGAGGCCGCAACGCTGATGGTAGGGCTGGTCGCGCGCGGCCTGCGCACGATCGTGTTCGCGAAGTCGCGCAAGGCCTGTGAGCTGGTGCACCGCTACGCACGCCAGGGCCTGCTGCTGAACGCGCCCGAGCTGGCGCCGCAGATCGCACCCTACCGCGCCGGATACACCCCCGAGCAGCGCCGCGAGATCGAGACCGGGCTAACCGAGGGCCGGCTGCTGGGGGTGGTCGCCACCAGCGCGCTCGAGCTGGGCGTGGACATCGGCCTGCTGGACTGCGCCATCAGCGTCGGCTTTCCCGGGGGAATGGCATCGCTGCGGCAGCAGTGGGGCCGCGCGGGGCGGCGCGGGCTGGGGCTGGGGATGCTCGTGGCCGGCGAGGACCAGCTCGACCAGTACCTGGCCAACCACCCCGACGAGCTGCTGGCGCGGCCGGCCGAGGCGGCCGTCAGCAACCCCGGCAACCCGGCGGTGCTGGCCGGGCACCTGCGCTGCGCGGCCGCCGAGCTGCCGCTGACGGACGCCGACCGCGCCCACTTCGGCGACGCCGGCCTGGCGCTGGCCGAGTCGATGCCCGATCTCGTGCGCACTCCGGCCGGTCTGGCCTACCGCGGCAGCGACCATCCGGCCGCTCGCATGTCGCTGCGCTCGTCGTCGCCGGACTCGGTGGCGGTGGTGGAGCGCGAGACCGGCACCCTGCTGGGAACGGTGGACGGCGCCCGCGCCGACTCGACCGTCCACGAGGGCGCCGTCTACCTGCACCTCGGCGAGCAGTACCTGGTCGGCTCGCTCGACCACGCCGCCCACGTGGCGCTGGTGACCCCGTTCGACGCCGACTACTACACGCAGGTGAAGCGGCTGTCCTCGACCAGGATCGTGCGCGAGCTGGAGACCCGCACGCTGCCCGCGGCCCAGCTCTGGTTCGGCGAGATCGAGGCCACCGAGCAGGTGGTCGCCTACCAGCGCAAGCGGCTGGCCGACCATCACCCGATCGACCTGGTGGCGCTGGACATGCCGGCCCGCAGCTTCGCCACGGAGGCGGTCTGGTTCGTCCCCGCCGATCCGCCCCGCGACCTGACGCTGCTGGGCTCCCTGCATGCCGCCGAGCACGCCATGATCGGGCTGCTGCCGCTGCTTGCGATCGCGGACCGCGGCGACATCGGCGGCCTCTCGATCGACCTGCACCCGCAGACCGGCGCGCCCACCGTGTTCGTCTACGACGGCCATCCCGGCGGCGCCGGCATCGCCAGGCGCGGGTACCAGCTGTTCGAGTCGTGGGTGTCGCGCACGGCCGCCCTACTCGAGGAGTGTCCGTGCGAGAAGGGCTGCCCGTCATGCGTGCAGTCGCCCAAGTGCGGCAACCTGAACGAGCCGCTGGACAAGGCCGGAGCACGGGCGCTGCTTCGCTCGATCGCCGTGCTACAGTAGCGCCCCCGCGAGTGGTCAAGGGAAACCGGTGCAAATCCGGTGCGGTCCCGCCGCTGTGAGGGCGTTCGTCGTGCGTGCCGCGAGGCAGCCACTGGCCAGATCGGCCGGGAAGGCCAGCACGTCGACCCGGGAGACCGGGAAGCGCGCCCGAGCCAGAAGACCTGCCGCCCGCGCAAACGCTCATCGAGCCTCTCGAGGAAGGAGGACGCGTTGGCAATCCACCGCCTTCGTCTGATCATCGCCACCCTGGCTGCACTGCTGGTGCCCGCGGCCCTGGCCGGCCCCGCCCTGGCCGCGCACGTCCGCGTGGAGGGCAAGTCGCGGACGATCTTCCAGGGCAACGCCCGGCCGTTCGTCGGCACGCTGCAGGGCCACACGACCACGAAGCAGACGGCGCTGGGCTCGCTCGTGACGGCCTCGCGCAAGCAGCCGTTCGCGCTGCGCCTGACCTGGAGCGACTGCTGCGGCGGCGGCTGGAGCGGCTTCTTCGTTTTGTCGATCGCCCACGTCACGCCCCCCAGCACCGCCTTCTGGGCGTTCAAGCTGAACCAGAAGCTGGCCGGCCACGGCCTGGGATCGGTCAGGGTCACGCGCGACAGCCACGTGCTGGTCTACTACACGACATTCGATCCGGAGACGGGCGCGACCGAGCCCACGCTCGGCATCACCGCGTCGACCCGGAGGCCGCCGGCCAACGGCAGGGTCACCTTCAGGGTCAGCTCCTACGACGATGCGGGGACGGCCACGCCCGCCACCGGCGCCGTGGTGCGGGTCAACGGCGTTCCCCACACGGTGAACGCCGGCGGCGCCGTGACGCTGCGTTTTGCCCGCGGCACATCCTCGGTGCGGGCTTTCGAGCCAGGTGCCATCCGCTCGCAGAAGCTGTGGGTGCACGCCTCATAGCCACAGCCGCGCTGGCGGTGATCGCAGCCGGCTGCGGGCGGGGCGCCGCCAGCGTCCCGCCCGGCCCGGCGGCCGTTCAGGTGAGCGTGACACGCGACTACGGCAGCACGCGGCTGGTCTCGGCGCGGGCGGCTCCCGGGCAGTCGGCGCTGAACGCGCTGCGCCGTGTCGCCCACGTCGGCACCAGCTACGGCGGCAGGTTCGTCGAATCGGTCAACGGCCTGTCCGGCGACCGCTCGGCCTCCGACGACTGGCTGTATTTCGTGAACGGGATCGCGCCCGACGTGGGGGCGGCGGACATGCGGCTGCACCCCGGCGATCGCGAGTGGTGGGACCGCCGCTACTGGCGCGACCTGGTGCAGACGCCGGTCGCGATCGGGGCCTGGCCGGAGCCGTTCGTGCACGGGTACGACGGCCACCGGCACCAGGTCTCGGTGGGTGGGCTGGGCTGCGCCTCCCGGATCGCCGGCGCGCTGCGAACGGACGGCGCGCAGGTCACGTCCGGCACCGCGCCCTACCGCGTCACCGTCGAGACGTTCGCGCAGGCCGGCCAAGGGCTGGCCGACTGGAGAGGGAAGGGCCTGACGGTGTCCCTCACCGGCGGGCAGGTAATGGTCTATCGCGGCAGCGACGGCCTCCAGCCGCTGCCGGCCGCGCACGCGCTGATCGCCGGCTTCCAGCCGCCGGGAGCGCCCGGCGCGGCGGTGGACGTGGTGGTGGCCGGCGACGACCAGCAGAGCGCCTGCGCCGCCGCCGCGCAGCTTGCCGACCACCCACAGCTGGTGCGGAACACCTACGCCGTGGCGCTTGACGCCGAAGGCGGGCTGCTGGCGGCGGGAGGCAGGCAATGAGCCCGCTGCCGGTGGGCCTGCTGTGCGCGGCGCTGCTGGCCGGATCGGTCGCGCTGTCCAACCCGTTTGCGATCGCCGCGTGCGCCGCGGCGGCGGGCGCGCTCCTGTGGGCGTCGCCGCCGCCGCGCGCCATGTACGTCTGGTTTGCGGCGACCAGCGCGCTGCTGGTGTTCGTGGTCAACCCGTTCGTGTCGGTGCAGGGGTTGACGCCGATCTGGAGCGGCCCCCAGATCCCGCTGCTCGACACCGAGATCACCCAGGAGGAGCTGGTGTTCGGGATCGCCGCCGGGCTGCGCCTGATCGGGTCGGCGATGGCCGTCGCAGCCTTCGTGCGGCTGGCCGACGGCGACCGCGTGCTGGCGGCGCTGGCCCGGGTGGCACCGCGCTCGGCGATGATTGCGGCGCTGGCCTCGCGGTTGCTGCCCACGCTGGAGCAGGACGCGACCGGCCTGGCGATGGCGTCGCGGTCGCGGGCGGCGCAGCTGCACCGGCGGCGGCCGGCCGCCGCGCTGGCGGCGCCGCTGGTGGGGCTCTCGCTGGAGCGCTCCCTGATGCTCGCCGAGGCGATGGAGGCACGCGGCTACGGAGGCGCCGTCCGCACCCGCACCCCGCAGCCGAGCATGAACGCCCCCGAACGCCTGCTGACCGTGATCGGCGTCGTCACCTGTGCCGTGGTCGCCGCGGCGATCCCGCTCGACGACTACCGCTACTACGATCTGCTGGGCGATCCGTTCACGACGGTCGGGCTGGCCACGGCCGCGCTGGTGGGCCTGGCCGGAGCCGCCGGAGCCGTCACGGTGCGCTGGGCGAGGCGGCCGCGATGAGCCACGCACTGCGCATGCACGACGTGCGATACCGGTATCCGGACGCCGCCGCCAGGCCCGCCCTGGACGGCGTCAACCTGGACGTCGAGCAGGGCGAGCTGGTGCTGGTGCTGGGCGAGTCCGGCAGCGGCAAGTCGACCCTGCTGCGGGCTGCACTGGGCCTGGTGCCGAGCTTCCACGGCGGCCAGCTGGCGGGGCGGGTGGTGAGCGAGGGCCTGGACACGCGCGAGCACTCACCGGCTCAGGTGGCGCGGCAGGTGGGGCTGGTGTTCCAGGATCCCGAGTCGCAGCTGGTGATGCGGCGGGCCGATCACGAGGTCGCCTTCGGCCTCGAGAACCTCGGCTGCGACCCGCGGGAGATCCTGCCGCGGGCGGAGCAGGCGCTGACCGCCGTGGCCGCCGGCCACCTGGCCGAGCGCGAGACCGGCAAGCTGTCGGGCGGCGAGCAGCAGCGGGTGGCGATCGCATCGGTGCTGGCCATGGGCCAGAGCACGCTGCTCCTGGATGAGCCGACCAGCCAGCTCGATCCGATCGCAGCGGAGGAGCTGCTGGCGCTGGTCACGCGCATCAACCGTGATCGCGGGATCACCGTGGTGCTGGCGGAGCACCGCACCTCGCGGATCTTCGCCGAGGCCGACAGGGTGGTGGTGATGGAGGCCGGGCGGATCGTGTTCGACGGCTCACCGGACGAGGCGGCGGCGCACCTGGCCGGCTCGGCACCGTGGCTGCTGCCGCCCGTCACACAGGCATTCGTGGCCGCCCACCGGCCGGAGCTGCCGCTGACGGTGCGCGACGCCAGACGACTGGCCGCGCCGGCGCCGCCGAGCCGCCGCGAGCTGCCCGCCGCGGCAACGGTCGTGGGGCTCACGTCGGTGACCAAGCGCTACGGCGAGATTCCGGCGCTGCGCGGAGCCACCACCGCGCTGCGGGCGGGCACCGTGACCGCGCTGGTGGGCCCCAACGGCGCCGGCAAGTCGACGCTGGCACGGATCGCGACCGGTCTCGAGCCACCCGACGGCGGCCGGGTCGAGGGCGACGGCGTGCGCGGCTACGTCAGCCAGAACCCGGCACACCACGCCGTGCGGGAGCGGGTCGACGACGAGGTCGCCTACGCCCTCGAGAACCTGGGGGTGGCCGCGCCGGAACGAGCGCGGCGGGTGGCCGCCGAGCTGGCGCGGTTCGGCCTCGAGGAGCTGGCCGGGCGGCACCCGCGTGACCTGTCCAGCGGGGAGCGGCAGCGGCTGGCGATCGCATCGGTGACGGTGATGCGGCCGCAGCTGCTCGTCCTGGACGAGCCGACACGCGGCATGGACGGCCTCCGCAAGCTGGCGCTGGCCGAGCTGGTGGGGCGTCTGGCCGAGGATGGCTGCGGCGTGGTGGTGGTGACGCACGACATCGACTTCGCCGCGGAGGCGGCGGAGGCGGTGACCACGATGGCCCGCGGCCGGGTGCTGGCCGACGGCTGCTCCGTCGACCTGCTGGCCCACGGCGGATTCTTCGCCTGCCAGGTGGGACTGGCGCTGGGCTGCGCGACGATCGCCGAGGCCGGGGCGCTGCTGCGCACGGAGACGGAGCGGGCCGGTGTCTAGCATCGTGCTGCTGATCGCGCTGGGCTGCGTGGTGCTGGCCATCTCGGCGGTCGAGACCGGGCCCAACCGCAGCCGCGAGCTGGCCCTGGTGGCAGCGCTGGCGGCCGCGGCGGCGGGCGGGCGGGTGCTGTTCGCGTTCATCCCCAACGTGCAGCCGGTGACGATGATCGTCGCCGTCACCGGAGCAACCCTGGGCGCCCGCGCAGGCATCGCAACCGGCGGTGCGGCCGCCCTGGTCTCGAACGCTTTCCTCGGCCAGGGCCCGTGGACGCCGTGGCAGATGATCGGCTGGGCGCTGGTCGGCGCCGGGGCGGCGGCGATCGGCCGGCCGCTGCGAAACCGCTGGGCGCTGGCCGCGTACGGCATCGTCTGCGGGTTCCTGTTCGACTGGCTGATGGACGTCTGGGCCTGGAGCACGCTCGGACCCAGCGCCAACCTGCACTCGTTCATGACCCTGGCCGCGACCGGCATCCCCTTCGACGTCGCCCACGCCAGCGGCAACGCCGTGATCGCCGTGATCGCGGGCCCGACCCTGTTCCGCATGCTCGACCGCTACGCGCGGCGCCTGCATGCAACCTTCGCACCCCTGGAGACACCGACATGATCCGACGCACCCTGATCACCATCCTTCTGGCCGGCCTGCTGACGGCGTCGCTGGCCGGCCCCGCGACCGCCGCCGGCGGCAGCGACTACCTGGCATCGCGCCAGTGGCGATCCGGCGGCTTCTCCGAACCGGGCGGGAGGCCCGCGGTGTCGCTGACCGAGTGGGCGGTGATGGGGCTGGCCGCCGCCGGCCGGCACCCCGCGACCATGCACCGCCGCGGCGGCCACACCGCCGGCCACTTCCTGGCCTCGAAGGCGCACGGCTGGAAGGATGCCTTCACGCTCGAGCGCGGCATCCTGGCCGCGGCGGCGCTGAACATGAACCCGGCCAACTTCGCCGGCCGCAACCTCGTCCGGGCGCTCCGGTCAACGATCGGCCGCAACGGCCGCATCGGCGGTTTCCTGAGCTCGACCTACTGGGGCGTGATGGCGCTGAAGGTGGCCGGGTCGCGGGTGCCACGCAAGTCGGTCGACTACATCAGGGCCCACCAGAACAGCTCGGGCGGGTTCGGCTACGCCGCCGGCACCGGCTCGGACTCCAACGACACGGCCGCGGCGTTGATGGCGCTGCGGACAGCCGGCACGCCCTGCGGATGGCGGGTGATGGACCGCGGCTACGCCTACATGCACTCGCTGCAGGGCTCCGACCACGGGTATGCGCTGACGTCGTCTGCCGGATCCGACAGCCAGTCCACCGCCTGGGTGATTGCCGCCCGCATCAAGTGCCACATGCCGAACACGGGCGCGCTCAGCTACCTGGCCGCGAGAAAGCACTCGAACGGGATGTACTCCTACCGCAAGGGCGTCGTGCAGACCCCGGCCTGGGTGACGTCACAGGTGCTGCCGGCGGTGAACGGAAAGGCCTATCCGATCCGGTAGCGCCGGCTCACTTCCCGTGCAGCGTCCGCAGCACCCGCTGGTGCTGCTCTGCGGAGATCTCGCCCCTGTCGAGCTGCTCGTCCAGGGCTCGCTCGATCGACCGGACGCGCTGGCCGGCGCGCTGGGTTCGCACGGTTGCCAGCGTCCACCACAGGACGACCGCGAACAGGCCCCAGCCGAACGCGAAGGCGACCACGTCCGTCCAGGTGGGCGCCGAGACTGCCGCCGCAACCGCCAGCACCAGGCAGGCCGCGAGCCAGAGCGGGAGCGCGATCGACCAGTACCGCCGGTTGAAGGTCACGGCGCCTTCCACCAGGTCACAGCAGCCAGAACGCCACCGCGACGATGAAGTAGGTGACCAGCAGCTGCAGCCCCTCCAGCCAGTTGGTCTCGCCCGACCTGGCGACCGTCGTCGCGCCGATCGCCGCCGCCCCCAGCGCGGCAAGCTGCAGCGGGTCGAACACCAGCGACAGCTCCTTGCCGATCAGCATGCTCGCGAACACGGCCACCGCGCTGGCCAGCAGCGAGATCTGAATGCCGGACCCGAAAGCGATCCCCATCGCGAAGTCCATGCGGTTGTTGATCGCCAGCTTCACGGCCGAGAAGTGCTCGGCCACGTTGCCCACGAACGGCACCACGATCAGCCCGATGAACTCGCGAGGCACCCCCCACGCCTTGATGGTGGGCTCGATCGAGTGCACCAGCACCTCCGAGACGACCCCGGTGGCCACCGCCGTTGCCACCAGCATGGCCACCGCCTGGGTGCGCGTCCACGCCAGCTCGCCCGGCTCGTCGTGGAACTGCAGGCCGGGCGTCGTGAAGGAGAAGTAGACGTAGGCGACGTAGCAGAGCAGCAGCGCGGCGGCGGTGAAGCGCGACAGGCTCAGCTCAGCCTGCATGTCCGGGTCGACGGCGTGGAACAGGGTGGGCAGGCCCAGCCCGACCACCCCAAGGATCAGCATCGAGGCGTTGGTGCCGGCCATCCGCTCGTTGAACCGCTGGATGCCGTGCCGCCAGCCGCCCAGGATCAGGGCCAGCCCCAGGATCAGGAGCACGTTTCCGATCACCGAGCCGATGATCGATGCCCGGGCGATGTCGGCCAGCCCCGCGTTGATCGCGAGCACCAGGATCACCAGCTCGGGCAGGTTGCCGAAGCTGGCATTGAGCAGGGCCGAGACACGCGGCCCGGCGGAGCCGCCGGCCTGCTCGGTGGCCTCGCCCAGCGCCCAGGCCAGCCCGGCCACGCCCACGCCGGCCACGACGAACACCAGCTGGCCCTCCACGCCGGCCACCTGCATACCCAACGCCACCGCGGCGACGCCGAAGATGGCGACGAACGCCAGCTGCTGGGTCCGGGTCACAGGTACCACACCGCCGTCGCGATGATCCCGTAAACGGCCATCAGCTGCGCCCCCTCCAACCAGTTCGACTCACCGTCCGAGGCGATCAGCGCGGTGATGAAGACGGCTGCCGCCAGCGACACCACCTGCATCACCGGGAACAGCAGGTCGAAGTGGTGCGGTGTCAACAGCGAGATGAACACCAGGGCGGGCGCCACCCCCAGCGCGATCTGCAGCGACGAGCCCAGCGACACCAGCATCGAGAAGTCCATGTCGTTCTGGTAGGCGATCTTGATGCCGACGATGTTCTCGGCGATGTTGCCGACCAGTGGCACGATGATCAGGCCCAGAAACACCGCGGAGATGCCGACATCGGAGATCACCGCGTCGAGCGTACCCACGAACACGTCCGAGATCACGGCCACGGCACCGGTCGAAAGCAGCAGCAGCACCATCGCCAGCCGGCCCGGCCAGTGGGGGCCGATCGGTTCGTGGCCGGAGACATGGGCCACCTCCGGCGTTCGGAAGTAGAACACCAGCATCAGCACGTACAGCGTGAGCAGGATCGCCGCGGTGATGTCGGAGACCGACTGCACGTCGGCATGGTCGGCCACGTGGCCGAACAGGGTGGGGATGCCGAGGCCGATCACCGCCAGCGCCAGCATCGACGCATTCATGCCGGCCACGCGCTGGTTGAACGACTGCAGGCCGTTCCTGAGGCCCCCGATGAAGAACGACGCGCCCAGCACCAGCAGGGTGTTGCCCAGGATCGATCCCGTGATCGACGCGGTGGCCACCTCCAGCTGCCCCGCGCGGATGGCGAAGATGGTGATGATCAGCTCCGCGGCGTTGCCGAAGGTGGCATTCAGCACGCCGCCGACCTTGGGCCCGGCGCTCGCTCCCAGCTGCTCGGTGGCAACACCCACGATCCAGGCCAGCGCCACCAGCGCGCCGGCCGAGACGACGAACACGACCGTGTTGGCCGCGGATGCCAGCGCCAGCGCGCCGGCCGCCGCCGCGATGATCACGGCCAGGGCCACGGAGATGGTCTCGAACCGGTTGAGGCCGCGGGTCACCGCGCAGATCGTACCCAAGTGCCCGGTGGCGATCAGCCCACGGTGATCAGGCGGGGCGCCGAGACGGCGCTCAGCCAGCGGCCCTTGCGGTCGCCGTGGTACCGCCAGCGCAGGCGGTAGCGGCCGGCCCGCGGCAGTGTCATCACCCGCCGGAAACGGCCACTCTCCCCCACCCCGGCCGGGCCGATGCGTCGCCAGCGGCGCCCGGCGACGCGGATCTGTGCCAGCACCGGCCGGCCGGCCAGCGCCGGCAATGTCCGTCCCGCGAACGAGAACGGGACGCCGGCCCTGAGCGGCCCGGACGGCGTGCGCGCCCACAGCGGCGGGATCACGTAGATCGTGTGGCGGTCGGAGAGCGCCGGACGTCTCGTCTCCGATCCCAGGTAGATGGCACGCCAGTGCATCCGGCGCGACGGTGCCCGTAGCCGCAGCGACCAGCCGCCGTGGGCGTCGGTGGTGCGCCGCCACTCGCGAACGCCGATCGCCGAAGCGCCCTGGACGAGTACGCGAGCCCCGGCGATGCCGCCCTCGGCATCGCTGAGCACGCCGTGCAGGGTGATGGAGCGGCCGTGCCGAAGCGTCCGGGCACCCGCCGGCAGCGCCGAGATGCGGGTGGCTGCGAACGCGGGCCGAGCGGGCGCGTAGGCGGCCAGGTCGGCGGCCAGCGCACCGGCCAGCGGCGCGCCGATGCCGCTCGCCTGGTCGTAGCCGAGCGTGGCCGGGTAGGGCCCGAAACCGTCCGGGTTGTTGTTGCCGACGGTGACGTCGCGGAACGCGGCGGCGTCGGCGGCGAAGCTGTCGTAGAGAAACGGGTCGGCGAACCCCAGCCGCGCGCCGCCGTGGGCCAGCGAGTAGCTGTTCATGTCGGCCACGATCCCGGCCAGCAGCGGCGCGGAGGCGCTCGTCCCGCCCAGCGTCATCCAGCCGACGTGCCCGCAGGCACCGGTCGTGCAGTAGACGGGATAGCCGTGCTGGTCGGGGGACGCGTGCAGGGAGACGTCCGGCACCTGGCGATGGCCGTTCGAGAACCTGTTCCTGACTCCGGTACCCGTCTGCCATGCCGGCCGCGGCCAGAATCGCGAGAGACCGCCGCCCCCGGCGCCGGTGAAATCGTTCCACACGACCTCGTGCCGGCTGCCGGACGCGCTGAGACGCAGGTCGGTTCCGCCGACACCGGTGGCGAACGGCTGCGCGGCCGGGTCGTCCACTGCCGCCCGCCGGAAGCCGCCGCAGTCGTAGGCGCCGGCATCGCCCGATGCGGCCACGAAGGTGATGCCGGAGACCGCCGCCAGCTGCAGCGCCGAGTTGGTTGCGGCGGCGGCGGCCGGCGTCACCGCCGGCTCGCACAGGCCCCAGCTGTCGGTGATGATCCGCACGCCGGTGACGGGCGCATCGGCCACGATCGCATTCACGACCTCCGCCATCGTGCCGGCCGGCTTGTCGATGTAGACGTGCACCGCATCCAGGCCGGGCGCGGCCGAGATCACCGTCTCGATGTCGAGCGCCACCTCCTCGGAGCCGCTGCGGTCACCGGTGGCGCGGCCCACCAGACGGTCGCTGACCGGGACCGAGGTGCCGAAGCAGGCCTGGTAGGCGGCCACGTCGGACGGCCGGTACCCGGAGAACGCCACCACCGCCACGCTCTCACCGCCGCCGTCGTAGCCGCCTGCAATCAGGGCCGAGTGGCCGTAACCGCCGGACGAGCCGAGCTGCGCGGGCAGGTAGCCGCCGGTGTGCACCGCGCGCGAGCAGGGCGGAGCGGACGTCGCCCGGTGGCCGCCGGTGGCCAGCGGCTGCAGCGGTGCCGTGGTGTCCAGGCCCGCCACGTCCTGCACCAGCGGGGCGATCGACGCAGGCACTTGCGGGCGCCCGGAGGCACGCCGGGCGAAGCCGCCGGCGGCCGGGTGCAAGGACACGCCAAAGGCCTGTTCGGCGGCCGCTGCGGGGCCGCTGAAGGACAGCGAAAGGCCGCGGTGGGACTGGAGCCGAAGGCCGGATGCCGCCATCACCGCCTGCACCTTCGCGATCTCGCGCGGCGGCGGCAGGAACAGCGCCCGCACCAGCCGCGACGGCAGCGGGCGCCCGCTGGACGCGAGCGCCAGCCGCTCGAGCAGCCGCGGATGGCGCGGCTGCAGCGACAGCGTCAGCTGCACGGGCGTAGCGGCCGGCAACGACGGCAGGCTGTGTCCGAACGACTGCGCCGCAGCATCACCCGATATCAGGGCGGCCACCGCGAGCGCGGACAGGAGCAGGATCAAAAGACGCGGGCGGATACCCGCACGGTAGCCCGGCACGGCGCCCTCGGCCGACACCGTCTACTCGAGGAACGCGCCCATCCGCTCGAACTTCTGCCGGCGCAGCCGGCGGCGCTCCAGCGGCGGCAGCGTGTCCAGGAACTCGAGCTCGGCAGCGATCGCGTCGCCCAGCATGTCGGCCGCCTTTGCGTGATCGCGGTGGGCGCCGCCGCCCGGCTCCGGCACGATCTGATCGATCACGCCCAGCGCCAGGCACGCGGGCGCGGTCGGGCGCAGCGCCGTGGCCGCCCGCTTGGCCTCGCCGGCGTCCTTCCAGAGGATGGCGGCGCAGCCCTCGGGCGAGATCACGGTGTAGATGGTGTGCTGCTGCATGAGCACGCGATCGGCGACGCCGATCGCCAGCGCGCCGCCGGAGCTGCCCTCGCCGATCACGCAGGCCACGACCGGGACGTTCAGCCCCATCAGCAACAGCTGCGAGCGCGCGATCGCGCCCGACTGGCCGCGCTGCTCGGCGCCCACGCCGGGGTAGGCGCCGGGCGTGTCGATCAGGGTCACCACGGGGAAGCCGAGCCGGCCGGCCAGCTCGAACACGCGCATCGCCTTGCGGTAGCCCTCGGGGCGGGGCATCCCGAAGTTGCGGTAGGCGCGCTGCTTCAGGTCGCGCCCCTTCTGGTGCCCGACGAACGCCACCGTCTGGCCGCGGAAGGAGCCCAGGCCGGCGACGATCGCCGGGTCGTCGCCCTCGGCCCGGTCGCCGTGCAGCTCGACGAAGTCGTCGCAGAAGCGAGCCAGGTAGTCGAGCGTGTAGGGGCGGTCCTGGTGGCGTGCCAGCTCGACGGCGTGCCAGGCATCGCCGTCCCCGCCGCGCCGCCGCAGGAAGCGGCGCGGCCGCTCAGGCGCCGTCACGGTCCGGCAACATGTCGGTGATCCGGCGGCGCGCGCCGCCCAGGATGCGGCCCATGGCACGCTGTGCCCCGAGGTCGGGGATCAGGGTGGGCCGGCGGTAGGGATTGCCGCCGGCCAGCAGCCACGCCAGGCGCGCCACCATGTCCCGCAGCTCCGGGCGCGGCACGATCAGATCGATGTGGCCGTGCCGGAAGTTCGACTCCGCCAGGCCGAAGTCGTCGGGCACGTCCTCACGCGTCGTCTGGCGCACGACCCGCGGGCCGGAGAAGGAGAGCAGGGCCCCCGGCTCGGCGATCACCACGTCGCCCAGCGCCGCGAAGCTGGCGGCCACGCCACCGGTCGTGGGGTGGGCCAGCACCGAGATGTAGGGCCGCCCCGCCTCGCGCAGCTCGTCCACCGCCGCGACCGTCTTTGCCATCTGCATCAGCGCCAGCACGCCCTCCTGCATGCGCGCGCCGCCGGAAGCGGACACGGTCACCAGGGGCATGCGCCGCTCGATCGCCAGCTCGGCGGCACGGAACACCTTCTCCCCCACCACCGAGCCCATGCTGCCACCCAGGAAGGTGAAATCCATCACGGCCAGCGCCACCGGCAGGCCGCCGATGTCCGCCGAGCCCACCAGCATCGCATCGCTGAGCCCGGTCTGCTGCTCGGCCGCCTGCAGGCGTTCGGGGTACGGTCGCGTGTCGACGAATTCGAGTGCGTCCGCCGAGTGCAGCTCGCGCGCGATCTCGTTCCAGCTGCCCTCGTCGGTCAGCTGCACGATCCGCTCACGGGCGGTTACCGGGAAGTGGTAGCCGCAGTGCGCGCAGACGCGCAGGTTCGCGACCATCTCCTCCTCGCGGTAGTGCGAGTCGCAGCGCGGGCAGGTGTTGCGGGTGCGGCTGGCGGCCGTCTCGGATTGCCCGGCCTCCGTCCCCACACGGCTGATGTCGACGCTGATCTCCTTGGCCACTGACCCTCCGACGTGTGACGCGCGAGCAGGTGGGATTGGTTGCGCGGCGTCAGGCAGCCGCGTCCGCGTCCCACCGGCGCAGCACGATCACCGCGTTGTGGCCGCCGAACCCGAACGAGTTCGTCAGCGCGTAGGGGACGTCGGCTGCCCGGCCGGTGTTGGGGACGTAGTCGAGGTCGCAGTCCGGGTCGGGATCGGTCTGGTTGATGGTGGGCGGCACGAACGAGTCGCGCATCGCGAGCGCCGTGATGATCGTCTCCAGGGCGCCGGCGGCCCCCAGCAGGTGCCCCGTCTCGCTCTTGGTGGACGAGGTCGGGATCTGGTACGCACGCTCCTCCCCCAGCGCCAGCTTCAGCGCCTTCGTCTCGGCGGTATCGCCGGCCGGGGTCGAGGTGCCGTGCGCATTCACGTAGGCGATCATCTCCGGCGTCACGCCGCCGTCGACCATGGCGTTTCGCATCGCCCGCGCCGGATTGCCGCCGACCGGATCGGGCTCGGTGACGTGGTGGGCGTCCGACGACATGCCGTAGCCCACGATCTCGGCGTAGATGTGGGCGCCGCGGGCCCGCGCCCGCTCCAGCTCCTCGATCACCAGCACGGCGCCGCCCTCGGCCAGGATGAATCCGTCCCGGCCCAGGTCGAACGGCCGGCTGGCACCCTCCGGGTCGTCGTTGCGGCGCGACAGCGCCCGCATCGTGCCGAAGCCGCCGAGGCCGAGCGGCACCACCGGCGCCTCCACGCCGCCCACCAGCATCGCGTCGGCCATGCCGGCGCGGATGAACAGCACGCCGTTGCCGATCGACATGGCCGATGCGGCGCACGCGGTGCACTCGGTGGTGAGCGGGCCGCGGGTACCCAGCGCCATCGATATCTCGGCCGCGCCCATGTTCGGGATCAGAGCCGTCACCCAGAACGGGTTGAGGCGGTCGGGGCCGGCATCGAATAGCTTGCGGTGCGCGACCTCCTCCGTCTTGAGGCCGCCGATGCCGGTGCCGATCGAGCAGCCGATCCGCTCGGCATCGGCACGGATGTCGATGCCGGCATCCTCCACGGCCATCGTGGCGGCGGCCACCGCGAACTGCGCGAAGCGGTCGGTCTTGCGCACCGAACGGTGCTCCATGTAGCGCTCGGGCTCGAAGTCCTTGACCTGCGCGGCGATCCGCACGTGGCCCTCGAAGCCCTCGACCGCGGACACGCCGGAGCGGCCGGCACGCACCGACTGCCACGTCTGCTCCGCGTCGAGCCCGCAGGGCGTGACCGCGCCCATGCCGGTGATGACCACCCGTCGTCGTCCCTGTCCGTCGCTCATATGCCAAGCCCTCCATCCACTGCCAGGACGTCACCGGTGATGAAACCGGCTGCGTCAGAGCACAAGAACCGCACCGCCCGCGCCACGTCGGCCGGCTCGCCCAGCCGTCCCAGCGGCGTTCCGCCCAGGATTGCCTCGCGTGCCTGATCGGGGAGCGCGTGCGTCAGCTCGGTGGCAATGTAGCCGGGCGCGATCGCATTCACGCGTATACCCCGGCCGCCCAGCTCCTTCGCGAGCGACTTCGTGAGCCCGATCAGACCTGCCTTGGAGGCCGCGTAGTTGGTCTGGCCCGCGTTGCCATGCACGCCAACGATCGAGGTGATGTTGACGATCACCCCTGTGCGGCGCTTCAGCATCGGCCGCGACAGCGCCCGGCAGGTGAAGAAGGCGCCGCCCAGGTTGGTGTCGATCACCGAGCGCCAATCCTCCTCGGAGAGGCGCATGATCAGGTCGTCCCTGGTGATGCCCGCGTTGTTGACCAGGATCGCGATCGGGCCGATGTCGCCCTCGACCGCACCCACCAGCGCCGCGGCGCCCTCGGCGGTGGACACGTCGCCCTGCACCGCGTGGGCGCTGCCGCCGGCCTCGCGCACGGCATCGCAGACCGCGTTCGCGGCGGACGCGTCGCGGGCGTAGTTGACCGCCACCTCGGCGCCGGCGGACGCCAGCTCGGTGCAGATCGCCGCCCCGATGCCGCGCGAGCCGCCGGTCACCAGCGCCACCCTGCCATCCAGCTCAGGCATCAGCCGTTACCTCCTGTGCCGCCGCCAGCTCGGCGGGGGTCGAGATCGAGAGCGCGCGCACGGACGGATCGATGCGCTTCACCAGCCCGGTCAGAACGCCACCCGGGCCAAGCTCCACGAACGTGGCGACGCCGTCGGCGATCAGCGCATGGACGGCCTGGGTGAACCGCACCGGCGCCGTCAGCTGCTCCACCAGCAGCGCCGGGATCCGGTCGGCGGTCTCGAAGCCGTTGGTGACGGTGCTCATGAACGCCGTCGACAGCTCTCCGAACCCAACCGCGTGCACCGATGGCGCGAACCGGGCGGCCGCCTCGGCCATCAGCGGGCAGTGGAAGGCGCCCGCCACCTTCAGCCGGATCAGCTTGCCGCCGGCGTCGCCGACCGCCTCGGCCATGGCGTCGAGGCCCTGGTCGCGACCCGAGATCACCACCTGTCCGGGGCAGTTGTAGTTGGCAGGCCAGACGTCGTCCCGCTGCGCGCAGAGCCGCTCGACCTGGTCGTCGTCCAGCTTGAGCACGGCCGCCATGCCGCCACCGGCCCCGGCCTCGGCGCTGATCCGGCCCCGCTCGTTGACCAGCCCGAACAGCTCGTCGAGGTCGGCGGCAGCGGCCGCCGCCAGCGCCGCGTACTCGCCGACGCTGTGGCCGACCACGACGTCGGCGCGCAGCCAGCTGCCGGCCGTCACCGCCCGGTACGCGGCCAGCGACGCCGCCATCAGGGCCGGCTGGGTGATCTCGGTGCGCGACAGCTGATCGAGCGGGCCGTCGAAGCTGACCGCGCGCACGTCGAAGCCGGCGGCACTGCCGGCGCGGTCGAACACGTCGGCGGCCTCGGGGAAGGCCTCGGCCAGCTCGCGGCCCATGCCCACGCGCTGGCTGCCCTGGCCCGGGAAGCAGAAGGCGACCTTGCTCATGGGCGCTCCTTCGTCCACTCCATCACACACGATCCCCAGGCCAGGCCGCCGCCGAACCCGACCATCAGCACGATGTCGCCCGGCCCGATCCGGCCCTGCCGCCAGGCCTCGTCCAGGCAGATCGGGATCGATCCTGCGGACGTGTTGCCGTATCGGTCAACGTTCGAGAACACCCTGGCATGGTCGAGCCCCAGCCGGCGTGCGGCGTGATCGATGATGCGCCTGTTCGCCTGGTGCGGCACGAACACGTCGACGTCCTCGACGCCGAGGCCGGCGGCCTCCAGGCTGCGCAGGGACGAGTCGACCACCACCCGCGTCGCGAACTTGTACACCTCCGGCCCGTTCATCCGCACGAAGGGCCCTTCATCGTGGTCGGCGGCGTGGCCGGCGGCTGCGACCGACAGGAGCAGCGCGCCCGACCCGTCGGCACCCAGCTCGAAGCCGCGCAGCCCGTGGCGGTCATCGTCCCGGCGCAGCACCACGGCGCCGGCGCCGTCGCCGAACAGGATGCAGGTGGAACGATCGCTCCAGTCCAGCAGCCGTGAGAACACCTCGGTGCCGACCACCAGCACCGTCTCGGCCAGCCCGGCCGCGATCTGCGAGTAGGCCTGCGCGAGCGCGTAGATGAAGCCCGTACAGGCGGCGGACAGGTCGTAGCCGGCCACCTCGCCCGCACCGATCCGCTGGCCGATCAACGAGGCGGTGGCCGGGAAGTAGTAGTCGGGGCTGGCGGTGGCGGTCACGATCAGGTCGAGCTCGCCGGCATCGATGCCGGCGCTCTCCAGCGCGCGCCGGGCCGCCTCGGCGCCGAGCGTGGCCGAGGAGTCGGACGCGGCGGCGATCCGCCGCTCGCGGATGCCGGTGCGCTGGGCGATCCACTCGTCGCTGGTTTCGACCATCGTTGCGATCTCGTCGTTGCTCATCACCCGCTCGGGCACGTGCGATCCGATGCCGATCAGAGCAACCCGCTGGCCGCAGGCGGCGATCATGCGTCCAGCTCCGTCAACGCGAACGTCAGCGCGGCGCGGCAGGCAAGGTCGTCGCCCACCGATGCGGTGGCGTCGGCCTTGCCGATCGGGCCGCGCAGGCGCGTGATCTGGCAGCGCAGCGTGAGGGTGTCCCCCGGCACCACGATCCGCTTGAAGCGGACGTCGTCGATGCCCGCGAACAGCGCCAACCGGCCGGCGAAGCCGGGCGATGAGAGGCCGCAGACCGCACCCACCTGGGCCAGCGCCTCGACCTGCAGCACGCCCGGCATGATCGGCCGGCCGGGGAAGTGCCCGCGCAGGTACCAGGCATCGTCGCGCACGTGGTAGAGGCCGGTGGCGTGCTCACCCGGCACCAGTTCGACGATCTCGTCCACCAGCAGGAACGGCTCGCGGTGGGGGATGATCGCCTCGATGCCGGCTCTTGCGAGCGGCAGGACGAGGCCGTCCGTCACGCCGAGACCGCCTCGGCCGGCGGCTCCAGGGCCCGGCGCATGCGGGCACGGCCGCGATGTGCGTGGCACTTGACCGTGCCCACCGGCATCTCCAGCACCTCTGCGATCTCCTCGTACGAGAGGGCGAGCACGTCCTTCATCACCATCACGTGCCGCTGGTCGTTGGACAGGCCCTCCAGCTCCCGCGCCAGCTCGGCGCGCTGCTCACGCTGGCAGGCGAGATCGTGCGGCCCCAGCGACGACGCCACCTCGGGCGCGGTCTCCAGCGCCTGGTGCTGCCGCCGGCGCTGGCGCTCGCCGAGGTCGCGGCAGGTGTTGGTGACCAGGCTGTAGAGCCAGGTCGCGAAACGGGCCTCTCCGCGGAACTGATCGATTCTGGTCAGCACCTTTGCGAGCGCCTCCTGTGCCGCGTCCTCCGCATCCTGCGGGTCGTTGAGCAGGTATCCGGCCAGCCGCCGCACCCGCGGCTCGTGCCGCTCCACCAGCGCCGCCAGGGCGGCGCGATCGCCGTCCTGGGCCCGCACGGCGAGCACGACATCCGAGAGCGCGGCATAGGCGGACTCGTCTCGTACCCGATTTCGCAGGGTGAGACGTGCCTCCGCACGTTTCGGTTGCGTAAACATGAACGGCCTATTCTATGGAATGCCCATGCTTCCCGAGCAGGTCGAGCCGCGGCTGCGCGGCCGCTTCGGGCGCCCGTACCTGTGGGCAGACGAGTGCGAGTCCACCCAGGAGCTGGCCCGGCCGCTGCCCGAGGGCGGCGTGGCGGCCTGCGATCGCCAGCTGCAGGGGCGCGGCCGGCGCGGCCGCAGCTGGCAGGCCGAGGCCGGCGCCGGGCTGCTGTTCTCGCTGGCGCTCGAGCCGCGCACGCCGCCGCAGCGGCTGGCGAGCTTCTCGCTGGTCGCGGCCGAGGCGGTGGCCGAGGCCTGCCACGACCGCGCACAGGTCCGCTGGCCGAACGACGTGATGCTGGACGGCCGCAAGCTGGCCGGCGTGCTGCCCGAGCTGCGCGACGGCAAGCTGGTGCTGGGCGTGGGCGTGAACGCGGGCATGAGCGAGTCGCAGCTGCCGGCGGATGCGCGCGTTCCTGCCACCTCGCTGCAGATCGCGACCGGCCGGCCGGTCGACCGGGTGGAGCTGCTGGTGACGCTGCTGGCCGTGCTCGAGCGCCACTACGACGCGTTCGAACGCGACGGGTTCACCGGCCTCGGGCGCGACGAGCTGCGCGGGCGGCAGGTGACGCTGGTGGGCACGGGGAGCGGCGTCAGCGAGGGTGTCGACGGGGATGGCCGGCTGCTGCTGGACGGCCGCGCCTACAGCTCCGCAGAGGTGGAACGGGTCGAGCTTCGCTGAACGGTCAGCCCATCGCCGTCGACCGCGCCCGATCGACCGTCATCGGCCCCGCCGCGGTGTAGCGCACCCGCACCTCGATCGCCGAGGCGCCCGGTAGCCACTGGCCGAACTGCCCCTGCGAGGCCCCTATCAGCACATCGCAACGGTTGTCGGCGACGGCGCGGCAGCTTCCGGCACTGATCCAGCTGCTGGTGGCGTAGTCCCACAGCTCGATCGTCACGACCTGGTCGCCCGCCACGGTGCGCAGGCTTGCGCCGACCATGGTCGCGGCCGCGAACTGGGCCTGGGTGAGATCGACGTGATCGGTCGTCACGAACTGGGACGGCTCCCCGCCCGTCACGAGCACATGGCCGTCGCTCGCGAGCAGGTCGGCGACGCCGCCGGACGCGATGTCCCCGGACACGGACACCGGCACGCCGGCCACGCCCCAGTCGGGCAGGGTGCCGAGCGCAAGCCGCACCGGCCGCGCGCCCGCGGTCGCGAGCGTCCAGCGATACGCACCTCCCGCTAGCAGCGGCACCGCCCCCGGCCATGTCCAGTCGACCGTATCGCCGTGGCCGTTGCGGGTGGCGACGACGCCGTCCGGACCGCGCACGGTCAGCGTCCAGGCGGCGGTCGCAGACAGCGTCGCGCGAAAACGGATCGGGGCCACCCCGTCCTGGCCCAACCGCCTGAGCGATCCCTTCACCCGCGGGTTGAAGATCTTGGGCAGTCCGATCCGGCGCGCCGAGGCGGCGATGCGGGGCAGCAGGCGGTAGAGCGCCGCGCCCGGGCAGGAGGTGGCGCCCGTGTCGCGGTGCCCGGAGACCGCCCGCAGCCGCAGGCGCGTGCCGGGCGGGAACCGCTCGTTGCCGGTCGCGGTCGTCATCAGCACCTTCGAGGTGGGATCGACGTGGGCGAGGTCGAGCCGCCATGCGATCAGCTCACGCAGCGACCGCCGGGCGGCCCGGGTGGGCGGCGTCGAGGTGAACGTCCCGATCATCGCGATGCCGGCGCTACCGGTGTTGAAGCCGCGCGCGTGGGCACCCACCACCGGCCGCGTGATGCCGCCGTAGCGGCCCTCGAACACGTGGCCGCAGCGGTCGATCAGGAAGTTGTAGCCGATGTCGTTCCAGCCGTTCGCGAGCACGTGGTAGGCGTAGATGCCGCGCACGATCCGGGCCGAGTCGCTGCACGGGTAGAGGCTGGCGGTGTCGGTGTGGTGCACGAACACCATCTTCAGCGCCGGTGCGTACTCGGGCGGCCCGCGGCGCAGCGACTCGTTGGCGCCCCACCCCGCGCGCGTGATGATGGCCGGCCGCAGCGTCGTCGCGGGCATCAGCCCGTGGCCGGCGGCCGGCTGCGGCGGCGTGTCGATGAAGCTGACGCGGAGCCGGTGCACAGGCCCGGAACCGGAGCGCCGCAGCTGCACGCGACCGGCGGCGCCGACCCAGGCCGGCGCCTCCTGCGAGCCCGGCAGCCAGCGCGTCCAGGTGCGGCCGAGCGCGGCGCGCACCTCGACCTGGCCCGAGCCCCGCCAGCGCAGACCGACCATCTGAAACCGCCACGGCCCCCGCAGCGTCAACGGCAGGGACACCCGGTCCCGGGTCACGTTCGCGATCCGCACTCCTCCCGAGGCGGCCATCGCCGGAGCCGCGCCCAGCACCGCAGCGGACACGATCGCCGCTGCGCAGATGAGCAGACGCCACCGACGCACTGACTGGCACACTTCACCGCCCACGGCCCCAGGGTAGCCCTGCATCCAGATGTGGCAGCCCTTCCGGGGCTATATTGACCGGGAGTGGCAAGACCACGACTCTGGGGAATGGTGGCGCTGGCGCTGGTGGCTGCAGCGATGGCGCCGTCCAGCGCCCACGCAGGCGACGCCCGCCCGCACGTGATCGCAATCACACTCGACAGCGAGATCAACCCGGTCTCGGCCAGCTTCGTCAGCGACTCCATCCAGCGCGCCGAGGGCGACCACGCCGCGGCGCTGGTGATCCTGCTGGACACGCCCGGCGGTGACAGCAACTCGATGGACGACATCGTCCAGGACGAGCTGGCCGCGACGCTGCCGGTGATCGTGTACGTGTCGCCCCAGGGCGGCCGGGCGGCCTCCGCAGGGGTGTTCGTGACGATGGCCAGCGATTACGCGGCGATGGCGCCGGACACCAACATCGGCGCGGCCACGCCGATCGACTCCAGCGGCCAGAATCTCGGCTCCGACCTGCGCCGCAAGGTCCTGAACGACGCGGAAGCGAAGATCCGGTCGCTGGCCAAGACCCACGACCGCAACGCCACGGCTGCGCAGCTGACCGTGCGCAGGGCCACGAGCTACACGGCCGACGAAGCCGCATCCATCAACCTGGTCGAGCGCGTCTCGCCCAACCTGACGGCGCTGCTCGACCAGATCAACGGCATGGAGACCCTCGGAACCAAGCACCTGGTGATGCACACGGCAAACGCCGAGATCGACCACCAGAGCATGCCGCTGACGCTCGAGCTGCTGAACATCCTGATCGACCCCAACCTGCTGTTCCTGCTGTTCCTGGCCGGCATCGGCGGCCTCGCCTACGAGGTGTTCCACCCAGGCGTGATCCTGCCCGGCACGCTCGGCGCCGTGTGCCTGATCCTCGCGCTGTTCGGCTTCTCGGTGGTGCCGATCAACTGGGCGGGCGTGGTGCTGATCGTGCTGGGGGTGGGGCTGCTCCTGGCCGAGGCGTTCGTCGCCAGCCACGGGCTGATCGCGCTGTCGGGCGTGGTCGCGCTCTGCGCGGGCGGTCTGCTGCTGTTCCGCACCCCCGGATCGGACATCGGCGTGTCACCGTTCGTGGTGCTGACGATCGCCGTGCTGTTCGGAGCCGGGCTGGCGACGGTGGCGACGAAGGTGGTCGCGGCCCGGCACTCGCCTGCCGCCGCGATCGGCCTGGCGGGCATGCTGGGCCGCGAAGCGGTGGTGCGCACGCCGCTGGCGCCGGTGGGAGAGGTGTACGTGGAGGGCGCGTTGTGGCAGGCTCAGGCCGACAACGGCCGCGCCGACGTGGGTGACACGGTGATCGTGCGCGGCGTGGACGGCCTGTTGTTGCACGTCGAGCCGGCACCGGCCGAAGTCCATTCAACCGAGGGAGCAGTCCAGTGATCGCCCTGATCGTGGTAGCCGTCATCATCGTCTTCTTCCTGGTCATCCTGGCCAACGCGGTGAAGGTGCTGCGCGAGTACGAGCGCGGCGTGGTGTTCCGGCTCGGGCGCTTGCTGGGCGAGCCGAAGGGGCCGGGCCTGTTCCTGCTGATCCCGATCGTCGACCGCATGGTCAAGGTCGACCTGCGCGTGGTGACCCTGGTGATCCCGCCCCAGGAGGTGATCACCAGGGACAACGTGCCGGTGCGCGTGAACGCCGTCGCCTACTTCCAGACAGTCGATCCCAGCGCCTCGATCGTGAAGGTGGCCGACTTCGGGCTGGCGACGTCCCAGATCTCGCAGACCACGCTGCGCAGCGTGCTGGGGCAGCACATGCTGGACGAGCTGCTGTCGGAGCGCGACAAGATCAACCAGATCCTGCAGCGGATCATCGACGAGCAGACCGGCCCCTGGGGCATCAAGGTGAACATCGTCGAGGTGCGGGACGTCGAGATCCCCAGCGGCATGCAGCGCGCGATGGCGCGGCAGGCGGAGGCGGAGCGGGAGCGCCGCGCGAAGGTGATCGCGGCCGAGGGCGAGTTCCAGGCATCGGCCAAGCTGACCGAGGCGGCGGCCGTGATCAGCGAGCACCCGATCGCGCTGACGCTGCGCTACCTGCAGACGCTGACCGAGATCGCCGGCACTAACAACAGCACCACCATCTTCCCGGTGCCGATCGACCTGCTGCAGCCGTTCCTGCCCAAGACGGTGATCGAGGAGCCGAAGGAATAGCGCTCGACCTGCGCACCAACCCGCTGACCGGGGAGACGGTGCTGGTTGTGCCCGGCCGCGCATCGAGGCCGGGAGCCACCGGCCGCACAACTCGCGTCGGCGATGCCGAGCACTGCCCGTTCTGCGAGGGCCACGAGGCGATGACGCCACCGGAGACCGCGGCCTTCGGCCGGCCGGCCGGCGCGCCGGCGGACAGCCCGGGCTGGATCGTACGGGTGGTGCCGAACAAGTACCCGGCCTTCCCCAGTCACGAGGTGGTGGTGCACGGGCCCCGGCACGTGACCTCGCTGGGCGACCTGCCTCCGGCCGTGATGGAGACGGTGATGGAGGCCTGGCGCAGCCGCCGGTCGGCGCTGTTCGCGGGCGGCGCGGGCTACGTGCTGGCGTCGGTCAACGAGGGCGCCGCGGCCGGCGCGTCGCTTGACCACTCGCACTCGCAGCTGGTGCCGTTCCCCGATCCGCCGCCGCGAATCGTGCAGGAGGCCGCCGCGTTTCGGGCCGGCTGCCCGCTGTGCCCGCTGCCGGGAGCGGTCGTGCACGAGCAGGAGGGCCTGGTCGCGTTCTGCCCGCCATTCGCGCGCGTGCCGTTCGAGACCTGGATCGCGCCGAAGGACCACCGGTCACACGCGCCGCTGGACGCGGCCACAGGCCGCGCACTGGCCGGCGCGGTCGCACGGCTGCGCGGAGTGCTGGGGGCGGATCTGGCCTGGAACGCCCTGCTGCACGAGGGAGCGCCGGGGGATGAGGCGTTCCACTGGCACATCGAGCTCTGGCCCCGGCTGACGGTGGCGGCCTCGATCGAGCTCGGCGCCGGCATCTGGGTGAACGTCGTCGATCCGGTCGCCGCGGCCGGCGAGCTGGTGGCCGCGGTCGGCTAGACGGCCACGGCGGTCGGCGAGCCTGCCATGCGGGGCTGGGCGGCGCGCAGCTCCTGGTACTCGCGCGCGGCCGCGATCGCAGCGCTCAGGTTCAGGCCCTTGTCCTTGGCCTGCTTGATCAACATCACCATCTCGACCGACCGGATGTCGTAGACCCGCTGCTTGTTCCCCTTGGTGGGGATGTCCGCTTTGGTCGTCCAGTAGTCGAGCTGCATCTTGGAGATGCCCGCCACCGCACAGACCTGGCTCAGGTACAGCTCGAGCTGTGGAAGCCGATCGGCGACGTCGACGGGTTCGAGCAGATCAACCTGTTTCATCGCGTGCGCTACCCCTTTCGGGCGGAGTCGGAGGTGGTCAAAGTGGTATCGACCGCTTTGTTCCATCACGCGTGCCTGATTCCTTCCAATCCATGGGTAGGAATCAGATACGGGTGATGTCACTCACTCCGCAGGATCGGGCGGATCCGGCGATTCGGGCGGCTCGGGACCATCGTCGTCGGAGACCGGTTCGCCGCCCTCGGCGCCGTCATCGACCGACGCTGCCTGCGGCTCGGTGATCCGCGCGATGGCGGACACATGATCGCCCTCGCGCAGGTTCATGACCCGCACACCCTGCGTGGCGCGGCCCATCCGCGAGATGCCCTCGGCGGCGGTGCGGATCACGGTGCCGTCATGGCTGATCAGCACCAGGTCGTAGCCGTCCTTGACGATCATGGCTCCGGCCAGCCGGCCACGGGCCTCGGTGTAGCGGATCGTCAGCACGCCCATGGTGCCGCGGCCCTTGGCGGGATACTCCTCCACCCGCGTGCGCTTGCCAAAGCCGTTCTCGGTCACCACCAGCAGATCCTGGTCGTCGCGGGCGATCTCGACCGCGATCACCTCATCCCCTGACCGCAGCTTCATGCCGGATACGCCGGTCGTGTCGCGGCCCATCGGCCGCACGTCGCGCTCCGAGAAGCGCACGGCGGACGCGTTGCGCGACACCATCAGCACGTCGTCCTCGCCGTCGGTCAGCCGCACGCCCACCAGCTCGTCGCCGTCGCGGATCTTGAGCGCGATGATGCCGTCGGCCTTGAGCACCGTGTCGTAGGCCTTGAACTCGGTCTTCTTGACGATGCCCTTGCGGGTGGCGAACAGCAGGTACTTGCCCTCGGCATAGGTGCGCGTGTCGATCACGGCCTTGACGTACTCGTCCTGGCGCAGCGGCAGCACGTTCACGAGCGCCCGGCCCTTGGCCTGGCGCGTGCCCAGCGGCAGCTCGTGCACCTTCACCCGATAGACCTTGCCGACCGTCGTGAAGAACAGCAGGTAGTCGTGGGTGGAGGCGACGAACAGGTGCTCGATGTAGTCGCCCTCCTTGAGATCCATGCCCATCACACCGATCCCACCCCGTCCCTGGGTGCGATATGTGCCCAGCGGAAGCCGTTTGATGTAGCCGCTTGCCGTGATGGAGATGACCATGTCCTCCTCGGCAATGAGCTGCTCGAGGTCGATCTCGCCCTCGGCCGCGATGATCTCGGTGCGGCGGGGATTGTCGAAGCGGTTCTTGATCTCCAGCAGCTCCTCGCGGATCACGTCCATCAGCCGCTGCTCGTCGGCCAGGATCGCGCGCAGCTCGGCGATGCGCTCGATCAGGTCGTCGTGCTCGGCCTTGATCTCCTTGCGGGCGAGGCCGGTCAGGGCCCGCAGCCGCAGCTCCAGGATCGCCTGGGCCTGGATCTCGGTCAGCCCGAACGTGTCCATCAGGCCGTTGCGCGCGGTCTCGGTGTCCTCGGCAGCGCGGATCAGCGCGATCACCTCATCGAGGCGATCGAGCGCGATCAGGTAGCCCTCCAGCACATGGGCGCGCTTCTCGGCCTTGTCGAGCTCGAACTTGGTGCGCCGGGTGACTACCTCCTTCTGGTGCTCGATGTAGTGGTAGAGCATCTGCTTGAGCGACAGCGTGCGCGGGTTGACCCCGTCCACCAGCGCGACCATGTTCACGCCGAACGTGCTCTGAAGGGCGGTGTGCTTGTAGAGCTTGTTCAGCACCACCTTGGGGATGGCGTCGCGCTTCAGCTCGATGTAGATGCGCATGCCGGTGCGGTCGCTCTCGTCGTTCAGCGCCGAGATCTCGTTCAGCACCTTCGACTCGACCAGCTCGGCGATCTTCTGGATGACGCCCTCGTCGCCGCCCTTCTTGACCATGTAGGGCATCTCGGTGACGATCAGCGCGGTCTTGCCGCCGCGCACGTCCTCGGTGTGCACCTTGGCCCGCATCACGACGCGGCCGCGGCCGGTCTCGTAGGCCTCGCGGATGCCGGCCATGCCCATGATCGTGCCAGCGGTCGGGAAGTCGGGGCCCTTGATGTGCTTCATCAGGTCGTCGACCGTGGCGTCCGGGTTGTCCATCAGCTCGATGGTGGCGTCGATCGTCTCGCCCAAGTTGTGCGGGGGGATGTTCGTGGCCATGCCCACGGCGATCCCCGAGGAGCCGTTGACGAGCAGGTTCGGGAACCGCGACGGCAGCACGATCGGCTCGCGCCGGCGCTCGTCGTAGTTGGGCATGAAGTCGACGGTGTCGGCGTCGATGTCGCGCAGCATCTCGACCGCAAGCGGCGCCAGCCGGCACTCCGTGTAGCGCATGGCCGCGGCCGAATAGCCGTCCTGGTTGCCGAAGTTGCCCTGGCCGTCCACCAATGGATAGCGCAGCGAAAACCACTGGGCCATGCGCACCAGCGCGTCGTAGGCGGCGCTGTCGCCGTGCGGGTGGTACTTGCCCAGGACGTCGCCCACCACTGCCGCGCACTTCGAGTAGGGGCGGTTCGGCTGCAGGCCGCTCTCGTTCATCGAGAACAGCACGCGCCGGTGCACCGGCTTGAGGCCGTCGCGCACATCGGGCAGCGCGCGGCCCACGATCACGCTCATGGCGTAATCGAGATAGCTGCTGCGCATCTCCTCCGACAGGTCGCGCTGTTCGATGCGACCGTCGCCCAGTGACTCCATACTCACCTAGCGGTCACTCCCCCTAGCAATGACGTCGAAAACCGAGCAGCGCGCGGAGCGAGGGAGGCACAGTGCTCGGCACGGGCCGACCGAAGCGACAAAGCGATGCGACGGTTTGCAGGCGTCATATGTCCAGGAACTTGACGGCGTTGGCATTGCGCTCAATGAAGTCGCGGCGCGGTTCGACCCGATCGCCCATCAACATCGAGAAGATCTCGTCGGCGGCGGCCGCGTCCTCGATCGAGACGCGCTGCAGGATCCGGTTCTCGGGGTTCATGGTCGTCTCCCACAGCTGGTCGGGGTTCATCTCGCCCAGCCCCTTGAAGCGCTGCAGGTTGAGCCCCTCCTTGGCCAAGTCGAGGATTGTGGGCCGCAGCTCCTCGAACGTGCCCACCTCGACAGTGCGCTTGCCCATCCGAGCCACGAACGGCGGCTTGCCGATCGCCTCGGTCAGCTTCTCGTGGGCCGCGCGCAGGTTGCGATAGCCATGGCTGGTGAACAGCTCGAGCGGGAACTTGACGACCTGCGACGAGCCGGTGGCACGCTCGCTGACCTTGACCCGGAGCGCATCCGGTTCGGCGTCGACCACCTCCACCCGGTGCAGCTCGCTCTCGCCGACCAGCGTTGTCAGATATGTCGACAGCTCGTCGAGCGAGGCGATGTCGTGCTCCACCAGGCGGTGGTCCTTGGCGTAGGAGACGACCGCCGCGCCGTACTGCTCCTTCAGCTTGCCGGCCCAGCCCTCGTATTCCTTGAGCGCGCGCTGGAACCGCTGCAGGCGGGCCTCGGTCAGCTTCAGCGGAGAGTCGTCGCGATCCTCCATCTCGATCTTGTCGAGCCGCTCGCGGATCAACCACTCCTCGAGCTGGTGGTCCTTCTCGAAGTAGCGCGCGTCGCTGCCCTGCTTCAGCCGGTACAGCGGCGGCTGGGCGATGTAGACGTAGCCCTCCTCGATCAGCTCCTTCATGTGCCGGAACAGGAAGGTCAGGATCAGCGTGCGGATGTGAGCGCCGTCGACGTCGGCATCGCAGGTCAGCACCACCTTGTGGTACCGCGCGACGGTCACGTCGAACTCCTCGCCGATGCCCGACCCGATGGCCGTGATCATGGCCTGGATCTCATTGTTGGAGAGCACCTTGTTGATGCGCGCCTTCTCGACGTTGATGATCTTGCCGCGCAGCGGCAGGATCGCCTGGAAGCTGCGGTCGCGCGCATCCACCGCCGAGCCGCCGGCGCTATCGCCCTCTACCAGGAACAGCTCAGCCGCCTCCGGATCGGACACGGAACAGTCCGCCAGCTTGCCGGGCAGGCCGCCGCCGCCCAGCGCCGACTTGCGCCGGATCAGGTCGCGCGCCTTGCGCGCCGCCTGGCGGGCGCGGCTGGCGGCGATCAGCTTGTTCACGATCGCCTTGGCCTCGTTCGGGTTCTCCTCGAGGAAGCCGGCCAGCTTGGCGTTGCAGCTGGTCTCGACCAGCCCGCGGATCGAGGGGTTACCCAGCTTGGTCTTGGTCTGGCCCTCGAACTGAGGCTCACGCAGCTTCACGGAGACGATCGCGGCCAGCCCCTCGCGGCAGTCATCGCCGGTCAGCGGCTCCTCCTTCTCCTTCAGCAGTCCCTGGGCGCGGGCGTAGTCGTTCAGCGTGCGCGTCAGGGCCGCCTTGAAGCCGGACAGGTGGGTGCCGCCCTCGTGGGTGTTGATGTTGTTCGCGAACGAGAAGGTGGACTCGACGTAGCTGCCGTTCCACTGCATGGCCACCTCGACCTGGCCCTCTTCGGTCTCGTTCTCGAAGTAGATGACCTCCTTGTGAACCCGCTCCTTGCCCTCGTTGACGTGGGCGATGAAGTCGCGGATGCCGCCCTCGAAGCGGAAGTCGGCCTGCTGGCCACCGGCGCGCTCGTCCAGCAGCTCGAGCCGCAGGCCGCGAGTCAGGAAGGCCATCTCACGCAGCCGCTGGGCCAGCGTGTCGAAGACGAAGTCGGTCTCGTCGAAGATCTCGACGTCGGGCCGGAAGGTGATGGTGGTGCCGGTCAGCTCGGTGGCCTCGCCCTGGGTGAGGGGGCCGAGCGGGTCACCGCGCTCGTAGTCCTGCGTCCACACGTACCCGTCGCGGCGCACCTCCACCCGCAGGTGCTGCGAGAGCGCGTTCACCACCGAGATGCCGACTCCGTGCAGCCCGCCGGACACCTTGTAGCCCTCGCCGCCGAACTTGCCGCCGGCGTGCAGCTTGGTCAGCACCACCTCGACGGCGGGCAGGCCGACCGAGTCCATCACGGCAACGGGGATGCCGCGGCCGTTGTCGACGACCGTGCAGCTGCCGTCGGGGTGCAGGGTTACGACGATGTGATCGCAGTAGCCCTGCAGCGCCTCATCGACGCTGTTGTCGACCACCTCGTGGACGAGATGGTGGAGGCCGCGAAGGCCGGTCGAACCGATGTACATGCCGGGCCGGCGGCGAACCGCCTCGAGCCCTTCCAGAACCGTGATGTCTTTTGCGTCATAGCCCAACTCTGACAACAGAAACCCGCTTGAAATAGAGGAAAACCAGCTACACGTAGTTTACCAGAGCGGTCCGCCGGAGCCCCCACCAAAACGGTCACAAAGGCGTTACGAATCGCGCGCCAGACCGGCCGCGATCGCCCGCTCCGCGGCCCGCCGCAGATCGGGGTCGCCGATGTCCGCCGCCAGCTCCCGCGCCCGTGCCCGCTGGTCGTCGCTGGGCTCGATCGCGGGCGCCGGTGGACCGGCCGACACGACCGTTTCCGGAACGTCCACGTCGCCCACCTCGAACCGCAGCCGCGCCGGCGGCGGATCCATCAGCGACTCCAGCCGGGAGCGCATCTGCCGCTCCAGCAGCGTCAGCTCGCTGGCCCAGCCGGAGCTGGCGCAGTGCACGATCAACGCGTCGCCCGAACGCCGCACCGGCAACGAGTTGGCGGCAACCTGCTCGCCCACCGCCTCCCGCCATACCCGCCTGGCCTCGAGCACCTGCGGATCGACCTCGGGCACCCGGCCCAGGCGCCGCACGTCGTCGCGGATCGGCCGCAGGTCGCTCACGCCGCCACCCTGCCGCCCGACACCGTCAGCACGGACGCATGCGCGCCGCCCAGGTCGGCCTGGTCGGTGGTGGTGACGATGGCCTGGTCGAAGCCGGCCACCGCCTCCAGCAACAGCCGCCGCCGCTCGCCGTCGAGCTCACCGGTGACATCGTCGAGCAGCAGCAGCGGCGGCTCGTCCCGCTCCTCGGACAGCAGGTCGGCCTCGGCCAGGATCAGCCCCAGCAGCGCGCGGCGCTGCTCGCCCTGCGACCCGTACAGCCGCAGGTCGCGGTCGTGTTCGAACAGCAGCACATCGTCGAGGTGGGGGCCGGCGCCGGTCACGGCGCGTTCGATGTCGCGACCCCGGCGCTCGATCAGCGCCGCCTCCAGCGAACGGCCCGGCTCGACGTTCGGCCGGTAGCGGAGGGGATCCTCCCCCGGGTCGCCGCCCAGCGCACCGAGACGCCCGGCGAACGGTCCGGCCAGCCGCGTGCACAGGCGCGCGCGTGCCGCGATCAGCTGCTCACCGGCCTCGGCAAGCAGCCGGTCCCAGGGATCCAGCGCGCCGGGCTCGGCGCGGCCGGCACGCACCCGCCGCAGCAGATGGTTTCGCTGTGACAGCCGGCGCGCGTACTCGGCCGACGCGGCCGCCGGCGCCGGCCACAGCCGCGCCAGCACGCGGTCGAAGTAGGCCCGCCGCAGCGCCGGCGCGCCCTGCACCAACCGCAGCCGGTCGGGCGTGAACACCAGCACCGGGAACCTCCCCAGCAGCCGCTCGACCGAGCGCTCGGCGGCGCCGTTCACGGTAATCCGCTTGGGCTCGCCGGGCCGGTAGCCGATCTCCACGGACACCGGCCCGCCGGACACCGCCACGTCGGTCTCAACGCGCAGCAGCTCGGCGCCGAACCGCACCACCTGCGCCTCGCTGGTCGTACGCGGCGAGTAGCCGAGGCATCCGAAGTGGATCATCTCTATCAGCGCCGTCTTGCCGGCGCCGTTGGGGCCGACGACACCCACCAGGCCGGGCGGCAGCTCGACCGCGACCCGCTCGTAACACCGGAAGTCGCTGCCCCGCACGGTCACCGCGCGCACAACCCGCGCCGCGCTAGGAGGGCAGACGGATCGGCATGATCAGGTACCAGAACGAGCCGTCCTCGCCCTGCAGCAGCCCTGGGCGCAATGAGCTGATCAGCTTCAGCCGCACCGTATCGCCCTCCACGCTCTCCACCCCATCGCGCAGGAAGTCCGGGTTGAAGCCGATCTCGAGCCGGTCGCCGTGGAAATCGACCGGCAGCGACTCGCGAGCCTCGCCCACGTCCTGGGTCTGGGCGGCCAGCGTCAGCGACCCCTCTTCAAAGCTCAACCGCACCGGCAGGTTGCGCTGCGCCATCAGCGAGGTGCGGCGGATCACGTCCAGCAGCTCCTCCTTGGAGATCGCGATCTCGTGCTCGAACGTCTGGGGCAGCAGCTGCTTGTAGTTCGGGAACTGGCCGTCGATGCGGCGCGCCGAGAGCCACACCCCGTCCATCCCGAACAGCACCTGGTTCTCCTGCACCGAGACCTCGAGCGAGTCGCCCGTCGAGATCCGCACCACCTCGCCCAGCGCGCGCGCCGGCACGATCGCCTGCACGTCGCCGGTGGCGCCCGGCAGTGCCGACTCCTTCACCGACAGCCGGTAGCTGTCGGTCGCGGCCATGGTCACGGTGCCCTCGCCCAGCTCCACCAGCACGCCCGTCAGCACCGGCCGCGACTCATCCTTCGACGCCGCCCGGCCGACGTGGCTGACCGTGTCGACGAAGGCTGCGCGGTCGACCGAGAACGATGAGCCGGAGGGGACCGGAAGCTGCGGGAAGTCCTCGGCGTTCTGGGTGTTCAGCGAGTAGCGGCTGGGGCCGCACTCGATCTGCGCGGCGCCGGTGCCCCCGGGCTGCGCGATCGTCACGTCGGCCGCCGGCAGCGCGCGCACGATGTCGAGCAGCAGGCGCCCGGGCAGCACGACGTCGCCCGGTTCCTCCACGCGCGCCTCGAGCGGCACCCGCAGCGAGATCTCCATGTCGGTCGAGGACAGCTCGATGCGCTCGCCGGATGCATTCAGCAGGATCCCCGACAGGATCTGCACGGTCGAGCGCTGCGAGACGCCACGCGCCGCGATCTGGAGTTTTGCCAGGAGCTGATCCTGGGAACAGACGATCTTCATGCTGAGATGCTCCTCACTGCTGCAGCTTCTGTGTTTTTAAGAAATTAAGAGGTTATAGGAGTAGGGGCTGTGGAGGATGCGGAAAACCGTCGCGATCCCGCATCAGGCCACGTAACTGGCTGGTGACGATCTGTGCAGCCCTTCCCCAGGGAATCCCGGCCGGCGCGGATTTCGGTGGACGGCGGTGGGACCATCGCCACTCGTCCACAAGCTTCCCACATGTTCGTCAACGGCCTTGCTTGATGCGCGTGGTCAGCTCCTGCACGACGTTGAAGGCCTCGCGGTCTTCCTTCAGCAGGCGCGTGATCTTGTTGACGCCGTGCAGCACCGTGGAGTGGTCGCGGCCGCCGAACTTGGCGCCGATCTTGGGCAGCGACGCGTCGGTCAGCTCGCGGCAGAGGTACATGGCGATGTGGCGCGGGTAGGCGATCGACTGCTGGCGGCGGTCGCCGCGCAGGTCTGCGATCGAGACGTGGAACAGCTCGGCGGTCGCGCCCTGGATCTGCTCGATCGTGAGCGAGCGCGTTGCCCCCTGCGGAAACAGGTTGCGCAGCACCTCCTCGGCCAGCTCGGTTGAGATCGGCCGGCCGGTCAGCGACGCGTAGGCCACGACTCGCGTGAGCGCACCCTCGAGCTCGCGGATGTTGGTCGTGACCCTGTCGGCAATGTAGGTGAGCACCTGCGAATCGTCGATCTGGAACCGCTCGGTCATCACCTTCTTGCGCAGGATGGCGATGCGTGTTTCCAGATCAGGCGGCGTGACGTCGGTGATCAGCCCCCACTGAAAACGCGAGCGCAGCCGAGCCTCGAGCGTTGCCAGCTCATGCGGCGGGCGATCCGATGACAGCACGATCTGCTTCCCGGCCTCGTACAGGCTGTTGAACGTGTGGAAAAACTCCTCCTGCAGCCGCTCCTTGCCCTCGATGAACTGGATGTCGTCGACCAGCAGCAGGTCGTACGTGCGGTAGCGCTGCTTGAAGGTGACCATGCGTCCATCCCGCATGGAATCGACGAACTCGTTCAGTACCGTCTCGGTGGTGACGTACCGCACGTTCAGCTGCGGGTGCTGCTGCAGCACGTAGTGGCCGATCGCCTGCAGCAGGTGGGTTTTCCCCAGGCCGGTGCTGCCGTGGATGAAAAGCGGGTTGTAGGACTGCGCCGGGGATTCCGCCACGGCCAGCGCTGCGGCGTGGGCGAAACGGTTGCTGGCGCCGATCACGAACACGTCGAACGTGTACTTGGGATTGATGCCGGTGGCCGCTCCGAAGCGGGCGTCCTCGGACGGGTCGGCGGCGGGCTGCTCCGGGTCGGCGGGCGCCTCGACCACGTCGGGCAGATCGGCCTCGCGTGCTCGGGCCGCCGCCTGCGCCACCTCGACGCGCAGCTCGACCACCAGGTCGTGCTCCGCTGCGGCCGCGTCCAGCAGGCTGGAGAAGTGGCCCTCGATCCAGTTCTTGGTGAACTCGTTGGGGACGCCCACCACCAGGCGCGCCTCGTCCTGTTCGATCGCCGTCGCGTTTCCGAACCATGTCGCGAAGGTGCCGGCGTTCAGCATCTGGGCGAGGCGTTGAGAGATGGTCTCCCAGCTGGTGTCGGCGGCGGGGTCGAGGGACATGCGAACGGCGAGTGTAACCCGGCACCCAGGGCCGGTACAACACCAGCAGCGCTCGGCCGTGCACACCCAGAAATGCCGCGATTTGCAGGGATTTCGTCCCTTTCCCACACAGGCGTCCACAGATGTGGAAACCGACCTGTGAACGGTGGCGCCGACAAAAAGACCTGCGTGTGGGCGTGTTCCCGGCGACGGTCGGGGCGGGGGTCTGCGCCCGTTATCCACAGCAGAAATCTTTTGTGATGCCTGCGTATCCGGGCCGGGGCGGTGACGGGCATCGCTGCTCTATACTGCCCACCGCATGAAGCGCACCTATCAGCCAAACACCCGCAAGCGCGCCAAGACCCACGGCTTTCGCAAGCGCATGAGCACGCGCGCCGGCCGCGCCGTGATCAAACGTCGCCGGCTCCGTGGCCGCAAGCGCCTCTCCGCATAGAGTGACAGCCCCATGACCGGCGACCACGCGTCCGCCCCTGCCGCCGTATCCAAGCGCGGGCGCCTCACGCGTGCCGCCGAGTTCGACGCCGTCACGCAGCTGGGACGAGCGGTCAGCGGCCGCTACCTGACCCTGCGCTATCGCGCCGCCGAAGGCGGCGACGCGCCTCGGGTCGGGTATGCGGTGCCCCGCAAGGTTGGTGGCGCCGTCGACCGGAACCAGGTCAAGCGGCGCCTGCGCGAGGCGATCGCCCGCTGCGACGGGCTGCTCGCGCCCGCCACCGACTACGTGCTGATCGCACGGCCGGGGCTGGCCGCCGCCGCCGAGGCCCAGGGCTTCGACTGGCTGGTGGCCCAGGTCGAGGAGCTGCTGCGCCAGTCCGCGGACAGGTCCGGCCCACGGTGAGAACGATCACGGTCTGGATGCTGCGCTGCCTGCGGATCTTGCTGATGCCGTTCCAGGCCATGACGTCGCTGACGCCCCGCACCTGCAAGTACGAGCCCACCTGTTCGCACTACGCCGAGCAGGCGATCCGCCGCCACGGCGTGCTGCATGGGCTGATGCTGGCGAGCTGGAGGCTGCTGCGCTGCAACCCCTGGTCGAAGGGCGGGTATGACCCGGTGCCGGGTGACGAGGGGCGGGTGGTGTCCTCGTGATCGAGCTGTTCATCGTCCTGCAGCAGATCGAGGAGGTGCTGCAGCACGTCATCGAGTTCTACCACGACCATTTCGGCGTCTCCTGGGGCTGGTCGATCGTGCTGCTGACGGTGACGGTGCGGATCGCGATCCTGCCGCTCACGATCAAGCAGTTCCGGTCGATGGCCGCCATGCAGCGCATCCAGCCGAAGGTGAAGGCGCTCCAGAACAAGTACAAGGGCAAGACCGACCCGGAGGCGAAGAAGCAGCAGCAGGCGGAGCTGATGGCGCTCTACAAGGAACACAACGTGAACCCGTTCGCGTCGTGCCTGCCGCTGGTGTTCCAGATGCCGGTGTTCATCGGCCTCTACCAGACGCTGCGCAACTTCCACCCGACCAGCGACGTCGCCTTCCTCGGCATCAACGACATCTTCGTGCCGCTGAACCAGATCGGCGGGGCGACCGAGGTGCTGATGGTGCTGGCCTACAGCCTCTCGATGCTGGGCTCGACGCTGCTGTTCTCGTTCGTCCAGGACCGCCAGCAGAAGTTCCTGTTCGCCAGCATGTCGGTGATCTTCATCCCCTTCATCCTGCGCGTGCCGGCCGGCGTCGGCATCTACTGGATCACCACCAACCTGTGGACGATCGGGCAGCAGGGCATCGTCAAGCGCACCATGGGGCACCACTTCCCGGTGGTGCAGAAGGAAGAGAAGCAGAAGCACGCGCAGCAGCCGCGCAGCTCGCGGAACCCGCCAAAGGCCGACGGCGCAAAGCCCGACGGCGCCAAGCCCGCCGCGAAGCCGGCTGCCAAGAAGCCGGCCGGCTCGTCGCGCAAGAAGCGGCGATGAGCGACCAGCGGGCGGAAGTCGAATCGACCGGTGAGACGGTGGGCGAGGCCCGCTGGGCGGCGCTGCACGAGCTGGAGCGCCGCTATCCGTCGCTCGACCGTGACGCCGTCGAGTTCGTGGTCGTGTCCGAGGGCGAGCGAGGACTGCTCGGCGTCGGCTACCAGCCGGCGCGGGTGCTGGCCTCCGTCACGGTCGACCTGGATGCGTCGGCGCCGCCGGCCGACCGCGAGCCGGCACCGGCGCACGCCGATGACTCGCCGGGCGCCGCGCGCGTGCGCGAGATGGTGGGCCGGATTCTGATCGCGATGGAGCTGGAGGGCGACATCGACGTCGAGGAGGACGGCGTCGTCGTCACCGTCACCGTCCACGGTCCCGACCTGGGCTTGCTGATCGGCAAGCACGGCCAGACGATCGACGCCATCCAGTATCTGGCGAACGCCATCCAGCACCGGCGCGAGGGGCAGCCGCTGGAGGTCGTGGTCGATGCTGAGGGATATCGCAAGCGCCGCGAGCGCACCCTGCATGACGTCGCCCAGCGCGCCGCAGCTGATGCGCTGAGCACCGGCGAGCCGGTCGAGCTCGAGCCGATGACGTCGGTGGAGCGCAAGATCGTCCACACCAAGGTGCAGTCGATGGGCGGGCTCACCACCTCCAGCGAAGGCGTCGAGCCGAATCGGTACGTGGTGGTGCGAGCCGACGAGGACGCGGTGTAAAACGTGAAACACCCACCGCCGGCGCTCGAGCACTACAGCCGGCTGGTGGCGGACGCGCCGCTCTCGGTGACGGCGTTGCCGGATCAGGCCGCCATCTGGCGGGAGCTGGTGGAGGACGCTTTGCGGGCGCGGCCGCTGATTGGGGGGGCGCTGCCGGAGCTGGTCGTGGACGTGGGCAGCGGCAACGGCTCGCCCGGCATCCCGCTGGCGATCGACTACGGCCGGCCGGTGACGCTGCTCGAGGCGGCCTCGCGCAAGGCCGCCTTCCTGCAGCGGCTGGTGGCGGAGCTGGGGATCGACGCGCCAGTGGTCGCCGAGCGCTCGGAGCACTACGCGCGGGCGGCCGGTCGCGATCGTTTCGACCTGGTGCTGGCGCGGGCGCTGGCACCGCCGCCGGTGGCGCTCGAGCTGTGCCTGCCGCTGGCTCGGGCCGGCGGCCGGGTGGTGCTGTGGACGGGCGAGGTCGACCGCGACGCGATCGACCAGGTGGCCGGGCAGCTGGCCGCGCGGGTGTCGCGGGTCGAGCGCTACGGTGGCCGCCGGCTGGTCGAGGTGGCCAAGCTGGGCGCGACGCCGGAGCGGTTCCCGAGACGCCCCGGAATGGCCGCCAAGCGTCCGCTGGCACCGCTACCATCGCGCTGATGAACTCGCGGGTCTACGCCTTGGCGAATCAGAAGGGCGGCGTCGGAAAGACCACGACGGCGATCAACATGGCCGCGTGCGTCGCCGAGGCCGGTACGCCCGTGCTGCTGATCGATCTCGATCCCCAGGCAAACGCCACCACCGGGCTCGGATTCCGCCCCGACCAGCTGGAGCTCAGCACCTATGACCTGCTGCACGGAAGCGCGCTCGACGACGTGGTGGTCGAAACAGGGGTGCCGAACCTGCACCTGGCGCCGTCGCACCCCGACCTGGCGGCCGCGCAGGTCGAGCTTGCGGCCGGCGACACTTTGCTGCGCGACCTGCTGGCCGGTATCGGTGACCGCTACCCCTACGTGTTCGTCGACTGCCCGCCGTCGCTGGGGCTGCTGACGGTGAACGCCCTCTCCGCCGCCAACCGGCTGATCGTGCCGGTGCAGTGCGAGTACTACGCGCTGGAAGGCCTGGCCCAGCTGCTGCAGAGCGTCGAGCTGGTGCGCACCCGGCTGAACCCGCGGCTGGGCGTGACCGGCGTGCTGCTGACCATGTACGACGCGCGCACGCACCTGGCCCGCGACGTCGCCAGCGAGGTGCGCGAGCACTTCGGTCCGCTGGTGTTCGACACGGTGGTGCCCAGGAGCATCCGGCTGGCCGAGGCGCCCAGCCATGGTGTACCGATTACCCGATACGATTCACGCTCTGCGGGCGCCGATGCGTACTACCGCGTCGCGCTGGAGGTGGTCGAGCGTGGCTAAGAATCGAGGACTGGGACGCGGCCTGGCGGCGCTCGTCGCCGAGTTCCCGGCCGGCCACGTCTCGCTGGTCGAGCTCGAGATCACCCAGGTGCGCCCCAACCCGCGGCAGCCGCGCACCCGCTTCGACCCGGAGTCGATCGCGGCGCTGGCCGAATCGATCAAGACCCAGGGCATGGTGCAGCCGATCATCGTGCGCGATGCCGGTGACGGCTACGAGATCGTGGCCGGCGAGCGTCGCTGGCGCGCGGCACAGAAGGCCGAGGTGACCACCATCCCGGCGATCGTGCGTCCGCTGGACGATCGCGACGCCATGATCGTGGCGCTGGCCGAGAACGTCGCCCGCGAGGACCTGAACCCGGTCGAGCAGGCGCGCGGGTATGCCGTGCTGTCCGACGAGCTCGATCTCAGCCAGACCGAGATCGCGCGCCGGGTCGGCAAGAGCCGCCCGGCCGTCGCGAACACGATGCGGCTGCTGGAGCTTCCCGACGACGTGCTGGAGCTGATTGCCGGCGGCAAGCTCAGCGAGGGTCACGGCCGTGCCCTGCTGCTCACGCCCGGGCACGATGAGCGGCTGGCGCTGGCCCGCCGGGCGGTGGCGCGGGGGCTGTCTGTGCGCGAGGTCGAGGCCGCCGCCAAGCGGATGGGACGGGCGCGGCCGGCCAAGCGGGCGGGCGCCAGCTGGGTGGACGAGGAGCTCGCGCACCTGGCCGTGGACGCCGCCTGGGAGTCGCTGAAGCTGCGCGCGGCGGTGCGCTCCGGCCCGCGCGGAGGCAGCGTCGAGATTCGCTTCAGCTCGGCCGCCGAGCTGGGTCGCATTATCGACCAGCTACGGGCAGAGAGGGTGTCCTGGGCCGACTGACGACTGCCGCCGGCGCGGGTTGGCGGCTCGGTATACTTGCCTCCCCGGGCGATTAGCTCAGTCGGTTAGAGCGCCGCTCTGATAAGGCGGAGGTCCCTGGTTCGAATCCAGGATCGCCCATCCCGGTCACACCGCGTACCGATCTCCGCCGAAGTCGGTGGCATAATCGAGGGTGTGCAGGAGGTCAGCATCTACGGGGTCTCGTTCGACATGGTCGGGAAGCAGCCGATCGTGCTGCTCAAGACCCTGGACGGGAACAAGTTCCTGCCGATCTGGATCGGCCACCCGGAGGCGGCGGCGATCCTGGTCAAGCTGCAGGGCTCGCCCACGCCGCGGCCGATGACCCACGACCTGGTCGCCGACATGCTGGTCGAGATGAACGCCCAGGTCACCAAGATCGCCGTCACCGAGCTGCGCGAGAGCACCTTCTATGCCGTGATCACGCTGCAGGTGAACGGCTCGGAGATCGACGTCGACTCGCGGCCGTCGGACGCGCTGGCGCTGGCGGTGCGCACCAGCGCGCCGATCTTCGTGGCCGACCAGGTGATCGACGACTCGGCCATCGAGTTCGGCGGCGAGCCGGAGGACGAGGCCGAGGTGGTCGACGAGTTCAAGAAGTTTTTGGAGAACGTGAACCCGGACGACTTCGCAGCCAGCTGAGCAGGCTGCGCCGGAAGCTACAGTCGCTCAGCCTGCCGGTCGAGGTCGCGCCCGATCACCAGGCGCTGCACCTCGGCGGTACCGTCCACCACCTGCAGCATCTTCGCCAGCGCGATGAACCGCGCCAGCGGGTGGTCGTTCAGCCAGCCGTAGGCGCCCATCGCCTCGCTGCAGGTGATCGCCGCGCGCAGGGCGGCGTCCGGAGCGAACCGCTTCGCGTGCGCCACCGCCACCGGCCCATCGGGTGTGCCCAGCCGCTCCGCGGCTGCCTGCACCAGCAGGCGTGACGCCTCGAGGTCGGTGGCGGCGTCCGCCAGCTGCCAGCGGATGCCCTGGAAGTCCAGCACCCGCTCGCCGAATGCCTGCCGGTCGCGGGCGTAGCGCAGGGCCGTGTCGAGCGACTCCGCGTGCAGGCCGGTTGCGATCGCGGCGATGTCGCAGCGGGCGACGTCGATCGCGGCCAGCGCCGCCCGCATGCCCGTCCCGGCCGCCACCAGCTCCTGCGCCGGCGCGTCCTCCAGCAGCATCTCGCCGATCGGCAGGAACGCCGAGGCGGCCTTGTCGTAGATGCGCGGGAACGAGACGCCGGGCGCTTGCCCGTCGACCGCCATGATCGCGATGTCGCGGTGGCCGGCACCCTCGCCCGTGTGGCACACGACCAGGAACAGATCGGCCTCGCCCGCCAGCGACACCCACGCCTTGCGGCCGCTGACCCGCCAGCCCTGCCCGTCCGGACGAGCAACCGTCGTGATCGCGGTGGCGTCTGATCCGGCCTGCGGCTCGGTCAGCGAGAAGCCGCCCAGCGCGTCGCCGGCCCGCAGCCGCTCACCCCACGTCGCGATCAGCTGCGGCGACCCGGCGCCGTGCAGGGCGGCCGCCACGGCGTTGTGCATCGACAGCGAGAAGGCGAACGCGGCGTCTCCGCGTCCCAGCTGCTCGAACACCCGCATGCCGTCCGGGTACGACAGCCCCAGGCCGCCGGCGGGCTCCGACACGAACAGCGCGGTCAGTCCCGAGGCCGCCGCCAGCTCGCGCGGGTAACGGCCGCTGCGCTCCCAGCCCGGCAGCTCCGCGCGTACGTGGTCGTCGACCAGGGCCCGTGCCCGATCGACGCTCGGCTCCGCGGCGGTCATCCGCGGATCATAGGACTGCGGCTTGCCTCGGCGGGCGACTCCTGCTTTGCTAGGGGGTCCACGAGAAAGGAGCCCCGATGCAGCGCAATGGGAGCGGCGCGGCAGGGTTTGCGGAGCGGCGGGTGCAGGGCGTCGGCGACGACGGCGCCGATGACCGGATCACGATCTGGATCGAGCGCCGTGCCGGGGCGGTGTGGGCCGTCGGCCGCGCGGTCGGCCTGGATGAGCGCGCCGACGGCGCGGTGCACGCGGACGACTACGTGTTCGAGGGATTCGAGATGGGCGATGCGCTGGAGGCGGCGAACGAGGCGCTGCAGGCCGATCTGGACGTGAGCCGCGACGAGGGCCGGCCGCAGTCGGTGGAGCCGTTCCAGGAACGAGAGCTGCTGGAGCCGCTGGAGCGGTGGTTCTTCGGCCGCTCCCCGCGGTAGGTAGATGGTGATCTAGCCGAGCACGGTCACGGCCAGCAGCACCACGTTCATCGCGATCACCAGGCACGACACCAGCACGGCCAGGCCGTGCAGGATGCGGCCGTTGGCCATGTCGCCCATCACGTCGCGGCGGCGCGTCAGCCACACCAGCGGGATCACCGCGAACGGCAGCACCAGCGACAGCACCACCTGGCTGGCCACCAGCGTGCTCAGCACGTTCGCGCCCAGGGCGATCACCACGAGCGCCGGGATCATGGTGATGAACCGCCGCAGAAACACCGACACCTTCCACTGCATGAACCCGTCCACGATCATCTGGCCGGCCATCGTCCCGACCGTCGATGAGGACAGGCCGGAGGCCAGCAGGGCGATGCCGAACGCGTAGGCCGCACCCTCTCCCAGCAGCGGCTTCAGCGTGGCCTGGGCGTCCTCGAGCCCGCTTACCGGCACGCCGCTCGAGAAGAACACGGCGGAGGCCATGATTACCATCGAGGAGTTGATCAGCCAGGCGCCGTTCATCGCCAGCGCGATGTCGACCAGCTCGCGGCGAAAGTGCTGGTGCTTGCTGTTGCCATCGAGCAGCTTGTTCCGCGGCTGCACCAGCCCGGAGTGCAGGTAGACGACGTGCGGCATCACGGTGGCGCCGACCATCGCCACCGCCACGTACACCGCGCCCGGGGTCAGGCTCGGCACGAGCATGCCGTGCAGGATCTCGGCCGGGTCGGGGTTGGAGATGAACACCTCGACGAAGAAGCACGCGCCGATCACGGCCACGAAGGCGATGATCAGCATCTCGAAGCGGCCGTACCCGCGCTGCTGGACGGCCAGCATCGCGAACGACAGCACCGCGGTTATCAACGCCGACGAGAACAGCCCCAGCCCGAACAGGATCTGCATGCCGACGGCCGCGCCCAGGAACTCCGCCAGGTCGGTGGCCATGGCCGCCGCCTCCGCGGCCAGCCACAGCCAGATCCGCGTGCGGCGGGTGCTGTGGGTGCGGATCGCCTGGGGCAGCGTCATGCCGGAGGCGATGCCGAGCTTGGCCGACAGCGACTGGATCAGGATCGCCATCAGGTTCGACAGGAGCAGCACCCACAGCAGCATGTAGCCGTAGTCAGCGCCGGCCTGGATGTTGGTCGCGAAGTTGCCGGGGTCCATGTAGGCCACGCTGGCGACGAAGGCCGGGCCCAGGAACGGCAGCACGCGCCGCACGCGCGCGAACGGTGACCGCAGGCCCTGGATCGGGGCGACGGCGGTCTGCAGCGATCGCGAGGTCATACCGGCCCCACCCGGATCCTCCCGGCCACGGCCACGCCCAGCGACTGCTCGACGCCGTCCACCTCCAGGGACACCGGGCCGTCGAACGGCGCCTTGTCCACCATCCGCACGCGCGCCTCCGGCACCATGCCCAGGCTGGCCAGGTAGCGCAGCAGCGGGGCGTCGTCGGGGACGCGGCAGATCACGGCATCGTCACCCGGCTCCAGCTCGAGCAGCGCACGGCTGGTCTCGGCCGGTAGCTTCAGGTCGGGCCCCGGAATCGGATCGCCGTGGGGGTCGGTGTCCGGGTAGCCGAGCGCGCGATCGAGCGCCGCCTCGAGCTCCTCCGACAGCACGTGCTCGAGCCGTTCCGCCTCGACGTGCACGCTGTCCCATGGCAGCCCCAGCGCCTCGGTCAGGTATAGCTCCAGCAGCCGGTGGTGGCGCAGCACCTCGACCGCCACCCGGTTGCCGGCATCGGTCAGCTGCGCGCCGTGGTAGGGGCGGTGCTCGACCAGCCCCAGCTCCGCCAGCTTCTTGACCATCGCCGTGGCGGCTGCGGCCGATACGCCCATCTTCTCGGCGATCTCGTTGGTGGTCGCCGGTCTGTCCGACTGCGCCTGCAGCAGGTGGATCTGCTTGACGTAGTCCTGAACAGCTTCGGATTGCATGCAAACCGAAGTTTAGCCAAGATTAAACCTGGAATCAACCGATTACGGCGAGCGGCGGCAGATCCCCTGCGACCAGGCCCGCCGCGCGCCCGGTTCGCTCGAGCACCGCCAGCGCCCGGGCACCCTCGGGGCCGAGGTCGACGGTGTGGTCGTTGACGTACAGCTCGACGTAGGGCCAGATCACGCTCTCGTCCATCTCCTGGGCATGGCGGCGGATGGTGACCAGCGCCTCGTCGCGGTTGACCCATCCGTAGGCGATCGAGTCCCGCAGCAGGCTCGCGAACTCGGTGGCGACTCCGTCGGGAAGCGCCCGGTCGGCCAGGATCCCGCCCAGCGGCACGGGCGCATCCGCCAGCTGCTCGAACGAGGTGCCCAGGTCCTCGACCAGCGTCAGGCCGTCGCGCTGGTAGGTGAGCCGGCCCTCGTGGATCAGCACGCCCAGGTCGGCGTCGCCGCGCAGCAGCGCCGGCCCGATGTCGGTGAACACGGCCTGGCTGATCGTGCCCTGGTGTGGGTGCAGGCAGTGGTAGAGCAGCGTCGCTGTGGTGGTCTTGCCCGGGCACAGCACCCGCGACTGCGGTGACGGCTGCGTTCCCGGCCCCGCCGCGACCAGCAGCGGACCGACGCCGAACCCGAGCGCGGCGCCGCTGGCCAGCACCACGAACCGGTCGGAGAGCAGCAGGGCGGCGTGAAAGCTGGCCTTGGAGATGTCGTAGCGGCCGCCGAACAGCCCGTCGTTCAGCTGCTGGACGTCGACCAGCTCCACGTCCAGCTCGAACCCGCGCATGTCGATGCGGCGCTCCAGGATCGCGTGAAAGGCGAACGTGTCGTTGGGGCAGGGAGAGATGCCGACGCGCAGCTTCACGATGCCAGCATGCTATCCAGCCGCTCGCGCAGCGCATCCAGCGCCGGATCGAGCGACCAGCCGGCCAGATCGCGGTCGCCGGCCATGTTCGACACCGCCCGCAGCATCGTGCAGGGGATCCCCACTGTCATTGCCGCCAAGGCAACAGTGTATCCCTCCATCTCCTCGAGTACCGCCCGCGGCTCCGCCGCGCGGCGCGATCGGGCCTGGTCGAGCGACTCCGATGCGCGTGCCACCGACAGCGCCAGCCCGTCCTGTCCGTCGAGCGCGGCTTCGTCGCTGTCTGCGAACCCCAGGTCGGCCGGCGTCTGGTCGCCGACCCCGACGCCGTGGCAGCGCACCAGCCCGGGGGCCAGCACCGCGCCGATCGGGGCCAGCTCGGCGTCGTAGCTTCCGGCCACCCCCGCCAGCACCACTCGCTGCGGCCGGTGCCGGGCGATCGCGTGCATCGCGCCCACGCCCGCCCGGGCCAGGCCGAACCCGCACAGCTCCAGCGGGGCGTGCGTGAGCGCCAGCCGCCGCGCCTCGAGCTCGGTCGGGACGAGCACGAGCGTGACGGCCGCACTGCTCACACGATCTCCACCATCCGCTCGATCGCGCCGCGTGCCCGCGCGGCGACGTCGTCGGGGACGGTCACCGGGTACTGCATCTCCCGCAGGCTGTCCCGCAGCTTGGGCAGGGTGATCTGCTTCATGTATCGGCACACCGCCTGCTCCGACATCGCGTAGAAGCGCTTATCGGGCGCCTCCTTGCGCAGCCGGTGCAGGATGCCGGTCTCGGTTGCGACCACGAACTCGCTGCGCTTCGACGTTGTCACATGGCGCACCATTCCCTCGGTCGACAGCACGTGGGTGGTTTCGGCCAGCTTGGCATCGTGCGCAGCGGCGTACAGGCACTGGCTGGCGCAGCCGCACTCCGGGTGGATCAGCAGGTCGGTCTCGGGCCGCTCCTCCATCATGCGGCTGACGTCCTGCGGGCGGATGCCGGCGTGGACGTGGCACTCGCCCGGCCAGATCTTCATGCGCCGGCCGGTCAGCCGCTCCAGGTAGGCGCCGAGGAACATGTCCGGCAAGAACAGGATGTCGCGGTCCTCGGGCACCGCCTCGATGATGGCGCGCGCGTTCCCCGACGTGCAGCAGTAGTCAGACAACGCCTTCACCTCGGCGGTGGTGTTGACATAGCTGACAACCACGGCGCCCGGGTTCTCCTGCTTCCAGCGCTCGAGCGCCTCTGCGTCGATGCTGGCCGCCAGCGAGCAGCCCGCCTCGAGGTCGGGGATCAGCACGGTGCGCTCGGGTGCCAGGATGGCGGCCGTCTCGGCCATGAAGTGCACGCCGGCGAACACGATCACGTCGGCGTCGGTGGCGGCCGCCTGTTGCGACAGGCCCAGCGAGTCGCCGACGTAGTCGGCCACGTCCTGCACCTCGGCGACCTGGTAGTTGTGGGCCAGGATCACGGCGTTGCGCTCGCGTGCCAGCGCGCGCACCTCGTCCTGCATGGTCTCGATATCGGGTTCGGTCAGGATGCTGATGGTGGTACCTCCAGTGCGATGTCGAGCGCGCGCACCGAGTGCGTGAGCGCCCCCACCGAGATCGCGTCGACCCCGGTCTCGGCCACCTCGCGGATGGTGTCGGTGGTGATGCCGCCGGACGCCTCCAGGCGTGCCCGGCCGGCCGTCGCTGCCACCGCCCGGCGCAGCTGCGCGGGCGGCATGTTGTCGAGCAGGATCACGTCCGCGCCGGCGTCGAGCGCCTGCTGCAGCTGGTCGAGCGTGTCGACCTCGACCTCGACCGGGCGTCCGGGATGGCGCAGGCGGACGCGTTCGACCGCTGCCGGCACGCCTCCGGCGACCGCCACGTGGTTGTCCTTGATCAGCACGGCGTCGTGCAGCCCGGCGCGGTGGTTGGTGCCGCCGCCGCAGGCCACGGCGTGCTTGTCCAGTGCGCGCAGGCCGGGGGCGGTCTTGCGCGTGTCCAGCAGCTGCACGCCGGTTCCGGCCACCCGGTCGGCGTAGCGCCGTGTGGTCGTGGCGATGCCGGACATCCGCTGCAGCAGGTTGAGCGCGGTGCGCTCGCCGGTCAGCAGCGCCCGCACCGACGCGTGCAGCCGGGCCACCACCTGGGGCGGGTGCTCGATGCGGTCGCCGTCCACGGCGAGCCGCTCGATGCGAGCCTCGCGGTCGAGTGCGAGCAGCACCGCGAACGCCTGGTCGAGCCCGCAGATGACGCCCGCCTCGCGCACCACGACGTCGGCGCTGCCGCGCAGGTCGGCCGGCACGATCGCGTCGGTGGTGACGTCGCCGCTGCCGACGTCCTCGGCCAGGGCGCGGGCGATCACACTGTCTGGGGCTGGGCCGGGCACGGCATCCTGTGGGCGAGGGCGGGGTCTTCGGAGGGGAAATCGAGCCGCACGTGGGCGCCGCGGCTCTCGTGACGCCGGAGCGCGGCAGCGGCGATCAGCTGGGCGACGTCACGCGGGTTGGAGGCCGGCTGGTCGGCGAGCCACTCCAGCATCCGCTCCAGTCCGGCGGCCTCGCGCAGCGGTCCGGCGTCGCTCCACATCCGCCGCCGCAGCTCGGCCAGCGGCGCGCGGGCCAGCGGTTGCCGTGGCGGGTCGGTCTCCACCTGAACCGGCGCCGCGTCCAGCCCGGCGGCGACCGCGCGGTGCGAGAAGACGAAGCACTCGAGCAGCGAGTTCGACGCCAGCCGGTTCGCGCCGTGCACGCCGCTGGACGCGCACTCGCCCACGGCGTAGAGGCCGGCGATGTCGCTGGCGCCGTCCAGGCCGGTGGCGATCCCGCCCATCAGGTAGTGCGCCGCCGGCGACACCGGCAACCGATCGCAGGTCAGGTCGAGGCCGGCGCGTGCGGCGCCCTCGACCAGGTTCGGGAACCGTTCGCGCACGGCGGCGGCGTCCAGGTGACCCAGCGTCAGGTAGCTGGCCTCTCCGGCGGCCAGGCGGTTCTGGATCTCCCGGGCCACGATGTCGCGAGGCGCCAGCTCGCCATCCGGGTGCACGTCCCGCATGAATCGCCGGCCGCGCTCGTCGACCAGGTGGGCGCCCTCGCCGCGCACCGCCTCGGAGATCAGGAAGGCCCGGTCGCCGACCGCCAGCGCCGTGGGGTGGAACTGCACGAACTCCATGTCCGAGATGGTCGCCCCGGCCCGGCGTGCGATCGCGATGCCGTCGCCGAGCGCTCCCGGCGGGTTGGTGGTGCGGGCGTACAGCGCGCCGGCGCCGCCGGTGGCGATCAGCGTCATCCGCGATCGCAGCGGCCGCAGCTCGTCGTGACCGATCACCCATGCGCCGGCACAGCCGCCGCTCTCGGCGATCAGCTCCAGCATCGCGGTGTGCTCGAGCACGCTGATCAGCGGCTGGCAGCGGACGCGGGCGATCAGCACCTCGGCGATGTGCTGGCCCGTGGCGCTGCCGCCCGCGTGCAGGATCCGGCGGCGGCCGTGGCCACCCTCGCGGCCCAGCGCCAGCCGGCCGTTGCGGTCGCGGTCGAACGGGACGCCCATGCGCTCCAGGTCGGCCATCCGGTGCGGGGCATCGGACACCAGCAGCTCCACCGCGCGGGGGTCGCAGAGCCCGCGTCCGACCAGCATCGTGTCGGCCATGTGCTGTGACGGGTCGTCATCGGGCCCGATCGCGGCTGCGACGCCGCCCTGGGCGTAGAACGAGTTCGACGACTGCAGCGATCCCTTGCTGACCAGGGTCACGCGTGCACCCAGCTCGGCCGCTTGCAGAGCCGCGTAGAGGCCCGCCAGGCCGGCGCCGGCGACGAGCAGGTCGACCGTGTGATGGTCGTCTCGGATCACGGCCAGCGCATATTAGCTCAAGTGACTAAAACTTGCCGTGGGGAATATGCGGGCGTCGGCGACGTTGACCGATTCGGATGTTGCTGGTTGCTGATAGCGTGGGGCTCGTGGCCGATCCTCCTTCCGATCAGGCGGAGCCGACGGCCGCCGCCGAACGGGCGGCGGAGGCGCGCGATCGCGTCCACTTCGAGGAGGAGGCGCTCGAGCACGCCGACCAGCTGTACCGGATTGCGCTGCGGCTGAGCGGCTCGCAGCAGACGGCCGAGGAGCTGGTGCAGGAGACATACCTGCGCGCGTTCCGTGGCTGGCGCGGGTACCGGCCGGGCAGCAACCTCGCGGCCTGGCTGGCGACCATACTGCGCAACGTGTTCCTCGACGAGGCCCGCAAGCAGAGCCGTCGGCCGGCCCAGGAGTCGTTCGAGGACACGTCCGAGTACTACCTCTACAACCACCTCTCCGAGGCCGGCGCCGAGCCGCAGGAGGCGGTGCTGAACCGCCTCTCCGGCGGCGCCATCGCCGAATCGCTGGGCGACATCCCACCCATGTTCCGCGAGGTGGTGGTGCTGGTCGACATCGGGGATTTCAGCTACCAGGACGCCGCGGACATCCTCGGCATTCCGATCGGGACGGTCATGTCGCGGCTGCACCGCGGACGCCGTGCCCTCAAGCAGGCGTTGGCAAGCAGAGCATCGGAGGACGCGTCATGAGCCTTGATCCATGTCTGGGCGTCGAGAGCCAGCTGCAGCCCTACCTTGACCGGCAGCTGACGCCGGGGGAGGTATCGATGATCGAGCAGCACCTCGGCACCTGCGCCTACTGCCGCGAGCGCTACCACTTCGAGGCCAAGCTGCGCGATACCGTGAAGACCGTCTGCTGCGGCGATCCGGTGCCGGAGGGGCTGGTCGAACGGGTGCGGCTGCACTGCCGCGGTCAGGGCGCCGCGTAGTCCACGTCGCCGGGCTCGGGTAGCCCGCGGCAGTCGATCAGCCTCGCCTCGAGGTCGCGTGCGGGCGTGTCGCCGGCGTCGGGCAGCGCCGCCCAGACCGCGCGCGGCAGCACGACCGGGTGCGAGCGTCCGCCCCCGTAGTCCGCCGCTCGAACGCCGTTCCCGCTGGCCGCGGTGCGCCGGATCGCCCGCGGGTCGAGCCCTGGGCCGTCGCCCAGCACCACCAGCGCCTCGTCGATCGGTTCCGGCAGCGCCTCCAGGGCCGTTCTCAGCGATGCCGCCTGCCCGTCCGCCCAGCGCGGTGACACGACGGCGATCGCGCCGTGCAGGGGCACGTCCGCCCTGATCTGCTCGGCGCGCGCGCCGAGCACCACCAGCCGGGTCGCGATCCCGGACCGCTCCACCGCGATCAACACCCGCTCCAGCATCGTCACGCCCTCGGTCGGGTGCAGCTGCTTGGGGCCGCCGAAGCGCCGGCCCTCGCCCGCGGCCAGCACCACGGCGGCGATCGTCTCGCGGGGTGCGTCGTCCACGGGCCAACCGTAGCCTGCGTGGTAGGTTGCCGCCATGACCGACAACCTGCTTATTCACGCGGATTCCCATCGTGACGCGGACATGTTCGTCGCCACCGGTGTGGCCGTGGTCGACCCGTTCACCTACCTCGAGCTGAATGGGCAGCGCGTGATCGTGGCCAGCGTGCTCGAGGCCGACGTGATCCGTCGCGACTCGCGAGCCAGCGATGTCTGGACCGACGACGAGTTCGGCGGCCGCGAGCTGATGGCCAAGGGCTGGAGCTACCACGACGCCGAGATGGAGGTCGTGCGGCGGGTGCTCGAGAAGGCCGGCGCCCAGTCCGTCGTCGTCCCGCCATCGTTCCCGGTCAGCCTGGCCGACTACCTGCGCGGAAAGGGCCACACGGTCACCCCCGACCGCGACCTGTTCGAGCGGCGGCGGCGTAGCAAGGATGCCGCCCAGCTGGCAGCGATCAACGTCGCCCAGCGTGCCACCGAGCAGGCCTTCAACTCGGTGCGGGAGTTGCTTGGTTCGGCAACGCCGCAGGAGTCGGGTGTGCTGATCGCGGACGGCGAGCAGGTCACGTGCGAGCGCGTCCGCGATGCGATCGTGGGCACGCTGCGCGAGCACGGCTGCGAGGGCGAGCCGCCGCTGGTCGGCGCCGGCCCTCGCGGTGCGCTGGTGCACGATCTCGGCCGCGGCCCGATCCACGCCGGCGAGCCGGTGATCGTGGACATCTTCCCGCGCCACGCGGCCAGCCGCTACTGCGCCGACATGACCCGCACGTTCTGCTTCGGTGAGGCGCCCGAGCGGCTGCGGGTGATGCACGCCACCGTGCTGGACGCGCTCAGGCGCAGCACCGAGGCGATCACCGACGGCGTGGCCGGGACGGTGCCCTGGGAGGTGGCCTGCGACGCGATCGAAGCGGGCGGCTTCCGCACCCAGCGGGGGCTGGCCGAAGGCGAGAGCCTGGGCGAGGACTTCTTCCACGGGCTCGGGCACGGGGTCGGAATCGAGGTGCACGAGGCGCCGTACATGGGCCTCGGCTGCAGGCAGCCGCTGGCGGCCGGCGACGTGGTCACGGTCGAGCCCGGCGTCTACCGCAAGGACTTCGGCGGCGTGCGGCTCGAGGACCTGGTGGTCGTCACCAGCGGCGAGCCGGACGTGCTCACGCAGTTCGACTACGAGCTCGAGATCCGCGCGTAGGCGGAAGGCGGCTCAGGCCGTCAGGATGTCGAAGAAGCGCTGCTCGTCCTCGAACGGGCCGACCAGGCTGAAGTTGAGTCCGTCGTCGACGACCACCTGCCGCGCCACCCGCTGGATGTCCTCGACCGTCACGGCCTCGACGCCGTCCAGCACCTCGTCGATCTCGGCCACCCGGTCCTCGAGCACCTCGCGCCGCAGCCCGAACATGAGCAGGCCCTTGGGATCCTCGAGCTGCAGCACCATGCGGCCCTTCAGGTAGTTCTTGCAGCGCCGCAGCTCGTCGTCGGCGATCGGCTCGTCGGCGATCTTGCGGAACTGGGCCACGATCGTGGCCACCGCCTGGTCGATCCGCTCGGTGTCGACGCCCGCCTGGGCGAATAGGGTGCCGGTGTCGTGATAGCTCTGGTGGTAGCCGAACACGTAGTAGGCGAGACCGAGCCGCTCGCGCACCTCGATGAACAGGCGCGACGACATGCCGCCGCCCAGCACGGCGGTCAGCACCTGCATCGCGTAGCGGTCGGGGCTGGTGGTCTGGATGCCGCGGACTCCGAGCCGCAGGTGGGCCTGGTCGGAGTCGCGGGTCTCGAGCAGCACCCGCGGCTCGGTCTGGACGAAGTCGACCGGGCTCCAGTCGCCGCTGGGCCGGTCGTCGAGGTGGCCGAACTGCGCCTCCACCTCGGCCAGGAAGTCGCCGTCGACGGCACCGGCGGCGCCCACCACCATCCGCCGCGGCGTGTACCAGTCGTGCAGGTAGTCGACGAACGTCTGCCGGTTGGCCGCCCGGATCGTCTCCTTGGTGCCGATGATGTCCCAGCCCAGCGGCTGGTCGCCGAACAGCAGCGTCTCGTAGACCGAATCGATCCGGTCTCGGGGCGTGTCCACGTACATGTTCAGCTCCTCGATGATCACGCCCTTCTCGCGCTCGATCTCCTCCGCGTCGAAGCGTGACGAGAGCAGCTGGTCGGCCAGCACGTCCAGGGCCAGCGCGCGGTGCTCGGCCGCGCACTTGATGTAGTAGCCGGTGTACTCCTTGCCGGTGAACGCGTTGAACTCACCGCCGATGCCGTCCACCTCGGCCGAGATGTCCTTGGCGGTGGGGCGCTTCTCGGTGCCCTTGAAGAACATGTGCTCGGCGAAGTGGGCGATGCCGTTGGTCTCGCGGCTCTCGTAGCGGCTGCCGGCGGCGAGCATCACCATCACCGCCACCGACTTGGCGCCGGTCATGGGGTGGGTGACGACGCGCAGGCCGTTGGGAAGGACGGTTTTGGTGAACATGGCCGCTATCGTAGACGGCCCTGCGCGTCGTTGCCGGTGAGCCTCAGCCGGTGCCGACCGGGCCGTTCGCCCGGCAGCTCTGGATCAGGGTGGCGGGATGGCCGGCGGCCGCGTCGCGGTACATCTTGCGGGTGTACTGGATGCCGCCGTCGGAGGCGAAGATGGCGAACGGAGGCTTCGTGCCGGCGGGCGGGGCCACGTTCTCGGGCGAGCCCGGCGGTGCCACCACGACGTGGTGCGCCAGCAGGTCGTCGAGCGCCGCGTGGGCCTGCCGCCCCGCCGCCGCGTCCCCGTGGCGGATGGCGTCCACCCAGTAGCACTCCCACGCCGTCTGCGAGATGGCGACGGCGGTGCCGCCGGGCCCCGTGCGCGAGGTGACGGTGTCGGGCGGCAGCGTGCGGTCCGGCCAGTGCTCGCCCGGGGGCAGCGTCAGCCGGCGGGTGGCGTCGCGGTACAGCCGCTGCCACTCGCGCGGGCTCTTGACGATGGTGGTGTCCGTGTGCCAACCGAACAGGTTGAACCCCGTCACGGCGAAGGCGGTGCC
>JAICYJ010000121.1 GCA_025934255.1 Thermoleophilia bacterium
AGTAGAAACCTTCTCGGATCGCGAGTAGAATGCGACGCATGAACCCGTTCCCCTACCAGCGACCGATCCTCCCCGAGCAGGTGATCGACCGAGATGTCGAGGTGCAGAAGCTGCTGTCCTGGTGCGACTCGGCCATGCTCGTGCGGCTGGACGCGCCCCGGCGCTACGGCAAGACCAGCCTCGTTCGCAAGGTGTTCCACGAGGCCGGCAAACACGGCACCGTCGGCGTCCTCTGCGACCTGAAGGGCGTGCTCACGCTGTCCGACGTGATCACCAGGCTGGGCCGCTCCTACGCGCAACTGCGCGGCCCGCTCGAGAAGATGCTGCGCCCCGTACTGACGTCGATCGAGCTCGAATTCAACGTCAGCTTCATGGGCGCCGGCGCGGGCGCGAAGCTGGGCGCGAGACCGGGCAACGAGGAGGCGGCGCTGTTCGCGCTGCTCGACCTGCCGCAGCGATTCGCCGGCAAGGGGTGGCAGGCGGTGATCGTCTGCTTCGACGAGTTCCAGGACGTGCTGGCCGTGCCCGCGGCTGACGACAAGCTGCGGTCGGCGATCCAGCACCACTCGGACGGCTGCGCCTATATCTTCGCCGGCTCGGAGCCGCGGCTGATGAACGCGCTCTTCTCCGACAAGCGGCGTGCGTTCTGGAACCAGGCCGAGCCGCTCGAGCTGGGGCCGCTGGCCCCCGCCGACGTGGCCGAATACGTGACCGCGCAGTTTGCGGCGGACGGCCGGGATGTCGGCCCCGTGCTGCGACTCGTGCTGTCGACGGCGCAGGGCCACCCGCAGCGAACGATGTACCTCTGCTCCAAGCTGTGGGAGCGGTCGCAGCCGCGCGAGCCGGTGACGATCGAGGCCTGGCAGGCGGCGCTCGATGCCGCGAAGCTCCAGGAGGAGCACGCGCTCGACGCCGAGTGGCGGAGCCTCAGCGGCTCGGCCCAGCGGGTGCTGCGCGCGGTCACGCTGAACGGCGGCCGGCCCTTCCAGAAGCAGGCGGCCGAGGCCGTCGGCGTGCCGATCGGGAGCGTCGATCGGGTCAGCGACGCGCTGGTCGGCGCCTACATGCTGCGGCAGACCGGCAAGGGCGAGTTCGCATTCGTCGACCCGATGCTCGAGCTGTACGTCCGCGACCTGGCCGGGTCGTCGCTACCCGAGTCCGAAGCGGACGACAGCTAGCCATCCTACCGGCCGTCGTGGCGCCGTCCGGCGACCGCTTCCACCGTCTGGCGCGACAGCCCCGTGATGCGGCAGACCTCGTCGTCGGGCCACCCCGCGCGGCGCGCCTCGTCGATCGCGATCTCGAACGCGCGGCGGGTGGTGACGAAGTTCAGCGAGGTGGCGATCAGCTGGGTGGCGAGGTGCTCCGGCACGAGCCGGATACTGGCACACCGAACATATGTTCGTCAAGTGTCCTTCTGCCAGACCGAGATGTGCTTGCGGCTCTCACTCGTGAACGGCTCGCGGTTCCAGCCGCTCCAGCGCTCGCGCAGCGTCATCCCGGCCAGTCTCGCCATCAGATCGAGCTCGGCCGGCCAGACGTAGCGAAACGGCACCGACAGTCCGCGGAGCCGATCGCCCTCCATCCAGTAGTGGTGCGAGACCAACCCCTGGCTGGCGACGTCGTACTCGTCGAACCCGAGCCTCGTGGGAGTGACCGTGAACGGGCGCACCGTCTCGCCCGGAGGCAGCCGCTGAAGCTGAGGGACGCCGACCTCGACGGCGAAGCATCCGCCCGGCAGCAGGTGCGCAGCGGCGTTCTGGAAGCAGGCCACCTGATCGTCCTGCGTGGTCAGGTTGTTGATCGTGTTGTAGACCAGGTAGGCGAGCGTGAACTCGCCCGGCACCCTGGTGGTGGCGAAGTCGCCGAGCGTGACCTGGATCTGGTCGGCGCCCGGCTTCGCCCGCAGCTGCTCCACCATCTCGCCCGAGAGGTCGATGCCATACACGGTGACGCCGCGCCGGGAGAGCGGCAGCGCGATCCGGCCGGTGCCGATACCGAGCTCCAGCGCAGCGCCGTCCCCGGCCAGATCGGCCAGGAAGTCGACCGTCGGTTCGATCACGGCCGGGTCGAACATCTCGGAGCTGCTGTCGTCGTAGCGCTCGGCCACTCCCTCGCCGAAGTAGTTCTTGCGCTCCTGGCTGCCCATGCCCGGCACAGTACCCGGCCTGTCCCGCTGCGCGGCTTGTCACCATCCGCACGATGGGATAGGGTCGCCCGCCGCGTTACCGTTTCTGCTCAGGGACTCGCGGTGGTGGGCTGGGCACGCTCGTCGAGCGCCAGCAGCAGCCCGACGAACAGGCCGGACAGCGGGTAGATGATGTAGCTCTCCTGGAACACTCGCGCGATCGCGATCAGCACGAAGGCTCCCGCCGTCCAAGCCACCTGGGATCGGTATTGCAGCACGGTCAGGTAGGCGGTGATGGGCGCCCAGACGAGCGCGACCAGCCCGAAGAAGGGGTAGCCCGTGGAGTGGCGGCCCCGTAGGCGACGGTGTCCCTCCAGACCGCAGTTGGCGAGGCGGTTAGGAACGGAACGAAGCCGGCAGTCACCACCAGCGCTCCCACGAGCGCCGCCCGCAGTGCTCCCCGCCGCGACGTCTTGATCAGCACGTCGGATCCCACGACGGGCACGTGTATGCGCTCAGCCGCACGAGCGGCAAGATCATCTGGAAGACGAAGGTGGGCAGCGAGGTCGAGTGCTCGCAGCTCTACTACCGCGGCCGCGTCTACAGCGGCAGCCACTCGGGCCAGGTGCGGGCGATGGACGCCAGGACCGGCCACATCCTGTGGACGTTCCAGGCAAACGGCGAGGTCAAGAGCGGCATCTCCACCGCGGATGGGCGGCTCTACTTCGGCGACTACTCGAGCACGATGTACGCGCTGCGGATCTCGAACGGCAAGTTGCTGTGGCGCACGCACACGGCCGGCCTCTCCAGCGGCTATCGCAGCGGCTCGTTCTACTCGACGCCGTCGCTCGCCTACGGGCGGGTCTACATCGGCAACACCGACGGCAAGCTCTACTCGTTCGTTGCGTCGAACGGGCAGATCGCCTGGACGCATTCGTTCGGCAGCTGGGTCTACGGCAGCCCGGCCGTGCACAACGGGCTGGTGTTCGAGACCGGCTACGCCGGTGTCGTCGAGGCCCTGAGCGCGCGCACCGGCAACCTCCAGTGGCAGCACACGCTGCCCTACCGCACCACCGCCTCGCCGACGGTGATCGGCGACTACGTCTACGTGGGCGGCCACGGCGGCGGCACCAAGGGCAACCTGTGGGC
>JAICYJ010000019.1 GCA_025934255.1 Thermoleophilia bacterium
CGAGCGCGACCTGGGCGACCGGCTGACCGTGCAGGGACTCGAGGCCGGGCACATGGTCTACTGGGACGCGTTCGACGAGACGGCGGCGCTGCTGCGGTCGTGGCTGGCCGGCGACGAGGTCTGAGGCACCGCGCCGGCGCGGCGGGGAGGTGTCAAACACCGGCTCGCGCGCCCGTGGCGTTTCGTGACGCCAGCGGGACGGTCGTTGCCAGCTGCGTGACAGCCAAAGCGCCTGGTTGAGCGAAACGGCGCCTTAACGGTGTCAAACACCGACCGCGGCTTGCCGGCACACCGGCACCGGATCGTGACCTGCCTTTGCGCGGACGTAGTACCCCAGGCGGTGCTTCCGGGCAGGCCGCTTCGCCTGAGATACGATCCCCTCGCACGTCGACCGACCGACTGAGGAGTGGAGCCCGATGGAGTGTGATGTTGTCGTCCTGGGCGGAGGCCCCGGCGGATACCCCGCTGCCATCCGGGCTGCCCAGCTGGGCGCGCAGGTGGTCATGATCGAGCAGGCGCGGGTCGGCGGCACCTGCATCACCGTCGGCTGCATCCCGACCAAGACCTGGGTGCAGACGGCGCACGCATTGAAGGACGCGAGCCAGACATTCGCGCACCTGGGCGTCAACGTGTCGGGCGTCGAGCTCGATTTCGCGACCACCCAGAAGAACAAGGAGACGATCGTCGGCGGGCTCGTCAACGGCATCACCGGCGTCGTCAAGGCAAACGGGATCGAGGTCGTGACCGGCCGCGGCGCCTTCAAGGACGCGAACACGATCGCGGTCGAAGGTGGGGAGGACATCTCGTTCAAGCAGGCCATCATCGCAACCGGGTCGCACGCGCTGAGCCCGCCGGTGGACGGCATCGACGGCCCGCTCTGCGTCGACTCGACCAGGTTGCTCGAGGTCGAGCAGGTACCGGTCCGGGCCGCGATCCTGGGCGGCGGCGTGATCGGTGTCGAGTTCGCCTCGATCCTGCAGCACTTCGGCAGCGAGGTCACGATCGTCGAGATGCTGGACAGCCTGATCCCGACCGAGGATGCCGACGCTGCCAAGGAGCTCAGCCGCGCCTTCAAGAAGCGCGGCATCACCATGCACCTGGGCGCCCGTGCCACCCGCATCGAGCACGGCGACGAAGCCGTCCTGCACTTCGAGTCCTCCGACGGCACGGCCGGCCAGGTGACCGCCGACCTGGTGCTGGTGGCCACCGGTCGCGGGCCCAACGTCGCGGATATCGGCCTCGAGCAGGCCGGCGTCGCCTTCGACCCCCGCAAAGGCATCGAGACCGACCTGGCGATGCGCACGAACGTGCCGCACATCTTCGCCGCCGGCGACGTGGCCGGTCGCTTCCAGCTGGCCCACACGTCGTTCCGCGAGGGCGAGGTGGCGGCCGAGAACGCCACCGGCCACGAGGCGGAGATCGACTACACCGCCGTCCCGCGCTGCATCTACACCGACCCGGAGGTGGCGGGCGTGGGGCTGACCGAGGCCCAGGCGCGCGAGCAGCACGGCGACGAGGTGTCGATCGGGCGGATGCCGTTCTCGGCCAACGCCCGTGCCCAGATGTACGCCGAGAAGACCGGGTGGGTGAAGACCATCCACGAGAACCGCTACGGCGAGCTGCTGGGCCTCGTGGTCGTCGGCCCGCAGGCCACCGAGCTGGTCAACGCGGGCGTGGTGGGGCTGTCTGCTGAGGCAACGATCGAGACGATCGGCGATTCGATGGCGGCGCACCCGACGCTGGCCGAGGCGGTCAAGGAGGCGGCCCTGGTCGCGCTGGGCCGCCCGATCCACCTGCCGCCGGCCAAGCCCCGCGCCAAGGCAGCCGCCGCCCGGTGAGCGGCGTCCGCGGCTCACAGCTCCTGATCCCGACGCTCAAGGACGATCCGACTGACGCGGAGGCGATCAGCCACAAGCTGCTGGTGCGGGGCGGCTTCATCCGGCAGGTCGGATCCGGGCTCTACACCTACCTGCCGCTGGGCTGGCGGGTGATGCGGCGGATCGACACCATCATCCGCGAGGAGATGGACACGATCGGCCAGGAGATGCTGATGCCCGTCCTCAACCCGGCCGAGCTGTGGCAGCGCACCGGCCGCTGGGACATTGAGCAGCTCTACAAGCTGACCGACTCCTCCGGGAAGCACTACGCACTGGCGATGACCCACGAGGAGTGCGTCACCTTCCACGCCTCCCGCGAGATCCGCTCCTACAAGGAGCTGCCCCAGATCTGGTACCACATCCAGACCAAGGAGCGGGACGAGCCGCGGCCCAAGAGCGGGATCCTGCGCACCCGCGAGTTCATCATGAAGGACTCCTACAGCCTCGACCGCGACGAGGAGGGCCTGGAGGCGAGCTACCAGCGCCACATCGAGGTCTACAAGCGCATCTACGACCGCTGCGGGCTGGAGTACTGGATGGTTGAGTCCGACGTGGGCATGATGGGCGGGCTGGGCGCACACGAGTTCATGGCGCCGAGCAGCGCGGGGGAGGATGAGGTCGCGCTCTGCTCCAGCTGCGACTACGCGGCCAACGTGGAGCTGGCCCGCTCGCGGCCGCGCACGCCGCAGTTCCCCGAGCGCCTGGACGCGCCGAAGCAGATCGAGACGCCGGGTGCCACCACGATCGAGGCGCTGGCCGGCCAGCTCGGGATCGACCAGGCCGCCACCGCCAAGGCGATGGTGCTGTCCAGGGACGGCGAGGTCGTGCTGCTGCTGGTCCGCGGTGACGATCGCATGCACGAGCTGAAGGCGACCAAGGCGCTGGGCGGCGCGTACCGGCCGGCCACGCCGGAGGAGATCGTTGCCACGTTTGGCGCCGAGCCCGGCTCGATCGGGCCGGTCGGCGTGGGCGCGCGGGTGATCGCCGACGAGACGTTGCGCGAGGGCCAGTACGTGTCCGGCGCCAACCGCACCGGCTTCCATCTGCTGGGCGTGGAAGCCGGCCGCGACTACTCGCCCGAGTTCGCGGACCTGCGCGAGGTGCGTGACGGCGAGGGCTGTCCCGACTGCGACGGGACGCTCCGGGTTGAGCGCGTGATCGAAATAGGGAATATATTCAAGCTCGGCACCAAGTACTCGGCGCCGTTGAACGCGACATACCTGGATGAGTCAGGGCAATCGCAGCCCATCGTGATGGGAAGCTACGGAATCGGATTGGCGAGGATCATGGCTGCGGCGATCGAACAGGGACACGACGACAACGGCATGATCTGGCCGGCGTCGATCGCACCCTTCCAGGCCCACATGGTCGTGATCGGCGACGCCGGCTCCGAGCAGTTCGCGATCGCAGAGGAGCTGGAGGGCCAGCTTACGGCGGGCGGCACATCGGTGCTGTTCGACGACCGCGACGTCAGCCCGGGTGTGAAGTTCGCCGACGCCGAGCTGATCGGCGCACCGGTGCGACTCACGATCGGCAAGCGCACCGTGTCGGAGGGCACGGTCGACCTTCAGGCTCGCAGGGGGCGCGAGCAGATCTCGACGAGTGTGCGGGATGCGCCTGAACGGGCTCAGGCGATCCTTCAGGAAGGAGCTTGACGGTGGCACGCAAGACCGCAGCAGCAACCAAGAAGTCCGCTCCGAGCAAGCGATCGGCCGCAAGCAACGGCAGCAGCCGGCCGTTCGGCGTGGCGCTCGAGGCGCGCATGCACGACAAGGGCATCTCCTACCGCGCGCTGGCCGAGAAGACCGGCCTCTCCGCCGGGTACCTCAACCACCTGGTGCACGGCAACCGGCCGGTGCCCGCCAACCCCGTGATCCAGAGCATCGCGAAGGCGGTCGGCATGAAGGCCGACAGCTTCCGTGAGTTCCGCATCCGCAAGGTGTCAGAGGCTCTGGCCAAGAAGCCGGAGCTGGTCGACAAGGTCTACATCGACATCGTCAAGGGCAAGTAAGCGCGAGCCGCGCCGATGCGGCGGCGCGGCGGATCTGCACGTCGTAGGCAGGGGCTCCAGCCGGCTTTGCAGCCGCCCACACCTGCAGCTGACGGCTGACCGTGGCATAGCGGCCGAACGGGACGCGCAGCGCGTAGGTGTGCGCCTGAGCCGGACAGAACGGCAGCGGCGAAAGGGTCGCGAGCTTGTCGGTGGGGACGCCGGCCACCCGAAGCACTCGGGTAATAGCGTTTGGTGCCTTTTTGCCTCCGCCGTCGGATAGCTGACTACCCTGGCCCGTCTCGGGCACGGCACCGATCGCCCCCGCGTGTGTCTCTGCGGCGCTGCCGGCGGAGCTTGACTGGCCGGTGCCGCCGATTCGGGTCAGGCCCGCGATCCCTGCCAACAGCAGCACCGCGACCGTGGCGCACAGGGCGACCGGTCGCAGCCACGCGCGCTCGCGCTGCCGCGGCTCCGCGCGCACCTGGCGCATGACGTCTCCGGCCAGGCCGTCTGGCGCCTGTGCCTGGCCCTGCTCGTGCAGCCGGCGGGCCAGCTGCTCGTGGTCGGTGTGGCCGTTGTCGGTCATGACGCGCGGTGAGCCTCCAGCTCGGCAGCGAGACGGGAGCGCCCCCGGTGCAGGCGCGATTTGATCGTGCCGGCCGGCACCTCGAGGGCGGCTGCGGCCTCGTCCATGCTCATGCCGATGATGTCGCACGCGACAACGGCCGCGCGGAACTCGGGCTCGAGCGTTGCCAGCGCGGCGATCAGGTCGAGCCGGTCATCGGCGGGGCGGTCGGTGGACGCGACGACGATCTCCTCCATCGGCTCGGCGGTGCGCTTGCGGCGATCGAGCACGTCGTAGGCCTTGCGCAGCACGATCCGGTAGATCCAGGTCGAGAACCGGGCGTCGCCGCGGAAGCGGTCGATCGCGCGCCACGCCGAGATCAGACCCTCCTGCACGCAGTCGCGCGCGTCCGGCTCCGACAGGGTGACGCGCAGCGCCAGCGTGTAGAGACGGTCCTGGTAGCGCAGCACGAGCTGCTCGAAGGCATCGGCGTCCCCGCGTGCCGCCCGTTTGGCCAGCCACTCGTCGGATGCATCCTGCAGCCGCATGCGGCCATCGTACGTGGCTGCGGGCGCTGCGGGCAGGCGCGGGAGTACCATTGCGTCGTTCACACCCCGTTTGACGGCCGCATGGCCGCGGTGGTTCCGCCGGTATACTCAGGCCCTTCGGGGCGTGGCGCAGCCTGGTAGCGCACCCGGCTGGGGGCCGGGCGGTCGGAGGTTCAAATCCTCTCGCCCCGACCTGTTTTTCCGGCTCAACCATGCGGCTCCGAGCCGGAACGGGGTGGCTGCGTGGCATGGAGGCCAACAGCACTTACACATCGCAGGGCGCGCCGATCGGTAGCTGCGTACCCGAGGTCATGGACGTGACGCACCAACGGGTTCAGGCTGATTGCCGCACGGTGCCGATACCGGTGCGCGGTGCGCAGCAGGGGCGTAGGGTGTGCAACCCGCGCCACGGTCCATGACCGTGTCGCCAAATGCCTCGCGAATGCAGTGTGGAACGGATCATGATGACAGCACGAAACACACTGATCGTCCTCGCCGTGGTGTCGCTGTTCGTCGTGCTGGTGCTCGCGTTCTTCGCGCAGACCAGCATCACTAGCGGCGGCTAGACCCGGGAGCAGCACGCCGACACGCAGAACCACGCGGTCGATTTGAGGTGCTCGCCGGGCCGGGTGCCCGCTACGCGCCGATCACGCCCCGGTCGATCGCGGGCAGGGCCGCGCAGCTCGGCCGAGCTCGCCGGCTCCACGTAGCCGCCGTTGCTGGTGCTAGCCCTGGTCGTTGCCACGATCACCGGAGCCGGGGTGCGCCGCGTGCGCCGCCAGGCGGGTGCGGCGTCGTCTCCTGACCGCGTCCGGCTGCGCGGCGTCTACTAGAGCTGGTTGGAGTGAGCAAAAGGAGGAATGGCTTGACCGATTCGCGGGCAGGGGCTACGGTGCTTCGCCGTAAGCTCCATTGTCGGGGAGGGGGGTCGGGATGCGAAAGTTGATTGGGGCGGCGGTCCTGGTGGGCGCCTTCATGGTGAACATCGCCGGCGCGACTGCGGCGCCGAGCACAAACGTGCGTTTGTCGAATGACAATGGTGGTGCTGGCTATGTGAGCGCCTATACGCTTGCCACCGGGCGGGCGTACACGGACGGCATCTTGCGGGAATGCTCGATCGCCAGGGGGCGCCAGAACGAGCCGGCAGGGGTTGTCGATCCGCGCAATGCCAGCGTGATCTTAGGCAGTTCAAACGATTATTGTGGCGTGTTCGGTCCGCCTGGCGATCCGACCACGGGCAATCCGGCCGGTCCGATCTGGCTCGGGTACTACCGCTCCGAGAATGCCGGCGCGAGCTTCCAAAGCTCGCTGGTTCCGGGCTATCCCGGTGACACGTCGCCGTTCGCGGCACTTGCGAACATTCGCACCGCCAGCGCCGGTGACCCGGTGATTGCGTGGGACGGTCATGGACGTGCGTTCTTTGGTTCTGAGAGTTCCGGCGACCCCAGCGGTAGCCCCAAGGGGTTCGGCGACGAGTGGGTTGCGACGTATGTGAACTCGGGCGGAGGCTCGATCAATGATGGTAAGCGTTACGTAGGAACGGTTACGGTGGCGAAGGGCTCGTCGGCTGCGGTGACCGGCAAGTTCAACGACAAGACCGCCATCGAGGCTGATCGCACCGGCGGCCGGTTTGACGGCAACGTCTATTTCGCCTGGTCGCGGTTCACCGGCTTCAACGTCTCGAATATCTACTTCGTGCGATCGACCGATCATGGCGCCACCTTCTCGGCGCCGATGCTGCTGACACCCAGCTCGGGAAACCTTCAGGATCCGCGGATCGATGTCACCGGAAACGGCGATGTCTACGTCACCTACGACACCAGCGCTTTGAAGAACGGTCAGCCGGCCGGGGTTCAGATCGTGAAGTCGACGGATGGCGGAGTCACGTTCTCGAAGCCGACCCAGCTAGTGACCTACGCGCCGTGGGAGGAGACCGATCAGTCGACGGCGGGTGGCGCGAACCGCGATTGCGGCGACGGAATTGACGCCTGTGTTGCCGGGTACACGTTCTTCCGCAATGTCTCGTCCACGGACTCGACCACCGATCAGCGCGACCACGCGCACCAGTATGTTTACCTCGTCTACAACGCTGCCATCCCGGGGACGCAGGTAGCCACCGGCAACACGTATGGCACAGAAGGCGGCGGCACCGGCAGCCAGGCCGGGACGTACTTCGTCCGCTACGACGGCGCGACCGGGACACACACCACGCCGAGGTTGATCTCGCCGTCACGGGTTGGCGATCAGTCCTACCCGGCGATCAGCGCCGATGGCGGTTACCTACACACACTGTGGTGGGACAGCCGAAACGACCCCTGCTACTCCGCCACCCGGCCGATCGGCAACTGCGCCGACCGCTCGACCGTTCCAGCGCTCGACGTGTACGCCGCCCGATCCACCGACGCCGGCAACACCTGGACCACGGCCGCGAAGGTGACGAATGTCATGTCAAACGGCAACTTCGAACAGTTCGACGACCGCCAAGTACCCTTCGGCGGCGACTACCTGTGGGTGTCGTCAGTCGGATCGTTCGCCTTCAGCACATGGACCGACTGGCGCAACACCGTCGCCGGGAGCGACCCCCGCGAGGCGGGAGACGCCGACCTTGACGGGGCGGACGTGAAGCAGTGCCGCACCCTGGATCCATCCACCGGAACGTACGGACCGGACACTTGCCCACACGCCGGCGGACTCGACCAGAACATCTACGGCGCCGTATCCCCGTAACACGCAACGACTATGGGGCGGCTGCCCGGCAGGCAGCCGCCCCAGCCACGTTCGGGCGCTTCCTACGCGGGATGGGACCCCCGCGTAAAAGCGGCGCTGCGTGGAACCACTGCTTCGCGGTGGCGTCAAAGAAGTGTGAGATCGCGTTGTGGACTGTCTGCGCGCTCATCTACATCTGCGCGCTTCGCGGCGTCCAGCACGAACGCCCGACCCGGCTCGAGACCGACCGAGACGCCGCGATCGCCGTCGCCCGCGTCAACGGCACAATCATCCTGATCTGGATACTCGGCGCCCTGCTGATCGTCGCGGCGACCCACTGAGTCCGCCGGCGCTGCCCACCGACGCAGGCCGGCCGCTGACAAGCTCGCATGCATTCCTCACAAATCCCGCACAAGACGCGTTACACCTACGCCCAACGGGGGTAGATTCGATGAGAGGAGAGACCCTGAAGGCCCGCCGGGGCGTGTTGGGAGCCCGCCCCTTGGCGGGCCTTCTTGATGCCACGCAGGTAGTGGCTTCCGGGTCGAGGGATGGTGGGCCTATGCCGGGTGTGTCGCGCCCGGCCCTACCCTCGTGTCCGCGGCTTCGGGCGCAACTCTAGACCTGGGGCGCGCGGTCGAATAGTGGGGTCTGCAGTGCGACGGTGCCCGCTTGGTCGCAGGCGCCGACGAGGTCGGCTGCGTATGCCTCGCGGGGCCGCTCGTCGCCGCCGCGTGCCCGTTTGACTGGAAGACGCTTACCCCGGCCGAGCTTGACCGGCACGCGCGACTGAACGACTCCAAGAAGCTCAAACCTGCCCGCTGCCAGGAGCTTTCGAAGGGTGATCAAGGGAGCTCGCCGTGCTGGTGGAGGTGTGCGTGTGCCTAGCTCGAGCGGACCAGGGCGCGCCCCATCGGCACCGTCAGCCAGGTGACGCGCTGGCCGGGCCGCTCTCCTCGGACCACATCCGCGCGAGCTGGCGCAGCTCGTCCTCGTCCCAGCCCCTGGTCGCGGCCTCGTGGAACATCGCGTGGAATTCCGTCGAGTCCATCGTCGGCACCTTGTCGTGAACCCACTTCTGGCTGAACCGCTGCGGAACGTCAAAGATCGCCATAGGGCCACTTTATCCGGATTCCAACGGCCGACCGGCGGCGCCGGCTTCGACGGTGGGGAGCAGTGCGCGAACATGTGTTCGCGACGTCCCAGGGCCATCGCTACGCTCGGTTCCGCCGCGCCCTGGCAACAGGGAACTCCGGGATCGCTTAGTCTGCAGCGCGCGATCTCGAGCACATCGCCCTGGCCGACGCGCTGACGCTGTGCCTCCTCTACCGGCATCACGGCCAGCGTCCCTTCGTTCTGGGTGCCAGCGTGCCAGCGTGAATTGGCTCGCGCTAGCCGACGTCGATAAGCACCTTGCCGACGGCACCGCCTTCGACCGCCGCGTGGGCGGCGGCGGTCTGCTCGAGCGGGAACCGGTGCAACGGCAAGCCGGCGTCGGCTCCCACCTCGAGGGCGCCATCCGCGGCCGCCTTGGCGACGTCTGCGACGGCCGCGTCCTTGACCGCGGGTGGCACCGTGTAGACGAGCACGAACTGGTAGCGGACGTTGCGTCCCATCAGGTCTCCGACCGAGATGCCAAGCTGACTGCCACCATCCGTCGCATACGGGGTGACGGTGCCGTTCGCCGCCAGAACGGCGGTGTCGAGTGCGGCGTTCGCGCCCGCGGCGACCTCGACGACGACATCGACGCCGCCCGGCGCGATGCGGAGGATCTCCTCGGCCGCGCTGGGCGCGCGGTAGTTGACGACGTTCTGAGCCCCAGTCGCACGCGCGAGCTCCCGCTTCTCGTCTCCGCTGACGGTCGCGATCACCCGCGCCCCCGCCCAGCGCGCGAGCTGGATCGCAGCGTGACCGACTGCACCCGCCCCGCCGGCAACCAGCACCGTCTGGGCCGCGAGAGCCCCCGGCTCGAGGCGACGAGGCCCGGCCTCCGACGAGGTCAGGCAGATGTGCGCCGTCAGCGCCGGGATGCCGAGACTCGCCCCGACGTCGAAGGACACGCCCTCCGCCAGCGGCACCGCCTGACGCTCGGGCAAGGCCACGTACTCCTGTGCGGTTCCGTCGATCCGCTGCCAGGCTGCTTCCCACAGCCACACCCGCTCGCCGACGCGCGACGGGTCGACGCCCGCACCGACGGCATCGACAGTTCCGGCGCCATCCTGGTTCGGCACCTGAGCCGGGTCGACGGGCTCGCCCGCGGCATCCCCGCGACGCCCCTTCCAGTCGGTCGGATTCACACCCGACACGGCCACGCGAACGCGAACCTCCCCGGACCCCGGCTCCGGCACGGGTCGCTCGGCGAGATGCAGCACCTCGGGCTCACCGGTCTGCGAATACACGACTGCTCTCATGTCACTTCCTCGTTTCCGCGGGTCAATCGGGCTCGGATGCTAGCTTCGGAGGCACCGCACACGAAACTGTCCGCTCTAGCCGCCCGCGACGCAGCGCAGGTCGTAGACCTCGTTGTGACCATCTTCGTAGGTGCGGCAGCGAGCCGGGAGCTGCAGGGCCGCGCGGGGATGGGTCGAGCGCATCAGCCGCCTGACGATCCCGGTGAACGGTGCCATCCGCCGCCAGCGCGGCGCGGGCGTGCGGCCGGCCAGCGACCCCGGTTCCACGACCAGGTAGTCGGCGCCGTAGCGCTGGCGCAGCGCGAGGATCTTCGACCGCGAGTCGCCGAAGTAGGCGTCGACCATCGCGAACATGCGCGAGCGCGCGATGCGCAGGTACCTGGCGCTGAAGACCTGATACAGCTTGCGCGAGATCACCACCGGCCGCTTCGAGACGAGCGTCACGCATCCGATCGTGGTCGGATCGCCCGCGATGATGGTGCTCTTGGGCAGCGTGCCAACGTACTGCAGCATCCCGCGATCGCGACCGCAGTGCCCAGCCAGGCTGACCCCGCGCCCGGCGATCGCCACCTCGGCCAGGAGCAGGGTTCCGGCCAGCACGGCCGCCACTCCGACGACCCTGGCCGCCGCGGCGCCGCGCCTCCAGACCAGCGCGCCGGCCACCACCGCGACCACGATCGACACGGCCACCACCGGCCGCTCACCGTGATCCAGGAAGTAGCGCAGCCGCGCGCTGGACAGGCTGGGTCCCAGCGGCACCACCCGCACGGCGAGGTAGGCCGCGACCAGGCTGATGGCAAGCCCGAGCGGGATCAGCAACCAGGCCAGGGCGGGCCGCAGCCGGTGGCCGAGCGACTCGAAGGTCGGGCGCCAGGCGACGGCGATGGCGACGCACGAGAAGGGCAGCAGCGGGTAGGTGTAGCGGTTGGGAAGGTACAACCGGAACAGCACCGCGAAGGCCAGGGCGTAGAGCAGCAGTGCTGTGACCAGCATCCACAGCAGCTCGCGCCGCAGGAGCAGGATGTTCGGCGGGCGCAGCAGCAGCAGCACGACCGGAGTGAAGAGCAGGATCGCAAGCGATGGCCCGATGTCCAGCCCCGAGTAGGTGCCCTTCAGGATCGACAGGACGTTGTTGCTGAAGAAGTGCATCTGCCCGCGCGGCCCGAAGTCGGGCAGCGCGTGCGCCTGGGACCTGGTGATCAGAGCCTGCTCGCGGCCGATCAGCCCGGGCAGCAGCAGGCCGATGCCGCTCACGGCGATGCAGGCCAGCGCCGGCAGCGTCCGTGCCCGCTCGAGCGACGGCCGGCGGCCGCGCAGCGTCAGGCAGGACGCGGCCATGATCGCCAGCGCGCTGACAGCACCCGGCGGATAGAACAGGCTGCCCACGGCAGGTACCGCGGCGGCCATCCAGTAGCGCCGGCGCAGCAGCAGGTAGACGGTGAGCAGCACCACCGGCTGGCCGAATGCGCGGGCGTGGCCGCCGCTGAACCGCAGCGAGTTCACCGGCAGCAGGAACAGCGCGGCTCCCATCCAGGCCGCCGGCCACCAGTCGGTGTGCTCGCGCACGATCAGGAACACGAGCCAGGCCGAGAGCGGTGCCAGCACCACCGCCAGCCACGGCCCGAGGGTGACCGGGTCGACCGCGTAGCTTGCGAGCCGGTAGAGCGTCTGCAGGCCGAGAGGCACGTAGCCGGCCTTGACCAGGGCGCTGGTGAGCGGGTCGGTGAACAGCCCCGGGTCCTGGAACCGGCGCATCCAGAACGTGTGGGTCTGCGCGTCCGGCTGGAAGGTGAGCGCGTTGAACAGGATGGCCCATTCCGCACGCAGCGTCAGCAGGGTGGCTGCGATCAGCAGACCCGCGTTCTCGAGCACGCCACGGCGGAAGATCCGCGACCGCGCCGGCGCAGGATGCTCGGCTCGTACCGAGCCGGTGACACTGACGTCAGCCAACTACCGGTACCAGGGTGACCGCGAGCGGAAGGAGTCGTTCACTTCGCCATTGTGGACGTTTGCCAGGATGGAAGTCCGCAGTCGCGGTGGGCGCCGGTCGAGCCGCCGATTTCAACAGCCCCATCAGAATCCTTACACGGGCCTTTCATGGATCTGGCAGTGATGGTCTAGCTTGACCGTTGCTGCACCGCTTGGCCTTCTCGCCGTGGACCGCCCACTCGACGACACCCAGGACATGGTTTCCCCGTTGCAGGGGGATGCCGAGATGCGGTTGCTGCTGGGACGGCTCGGGCACCTCGTCTCGGCGAACGACGATGACCCCCGGCGACGGCTGCTGGCCGCGCTGATCGCAATGTGGGATGACGACCCTCGCCTCGACAACAGGCTCGAGGCGGCTCAGCATCTCCTGACGCTCGACCAGCGGGACGTGTGGTTCGTCGCGGATGACCCGGTGACGGCAGTCGACGATGCTGCCAGCCGCCTGCTGGTCGCGCTCGGCGACGCGATCACCGCGGCCGGTGCGAACTTCTACTTCGACGCGGGCGAGCCGTTCATCCCGGCCGCTCATGCCGACGACGCCTACCTCGAGCTGGGAGACGCGATCCGCCACTGGAAAGCCGAGATGCTCGACGAGCAGCGGCGCCGCCAGCACCGGCCCGTGGAGTCGGAAGAACTGATCTAGCCGAGCCGGGCGGCCGCCAGGATGGAGCCCAGACGTGGCTTGCGCGCGGTGGCCAGACCTGCGAATCTAGCGTGATTCCCCTGGAAAATCCGCGGTCTCCCGGTGTCGGGATGGCGGTCGTGGTGCGTCGGCTGTGCGCGCCGGAAGGAGTTTTCGAATGACGCTGCTCACGAGTTACCCACCGTTCCTGGACGTGCTCTGGACGATGGCCGTGTTCTTTGCCTGGATCATCTGGTTCTGGCTGCTGATCACGGTCTTCTCGGACCTGTTCCGGCGGCGCGACGCCAGCGGGTTCGAAAAGGTGTTGTGGATGATCTTCGTGATCATCGTTCCCTATCTGGGCGTATTCATCTACCTGCTGGTCAACCACGACGGCATGACAGACCGCGCGGTCAGAGAGCAGCAGGCCGTCCAGCAGCAGCTGGATGACCACATCCGCTCGGTGGCGCCGGCCAGCGGGACCGAGGAGATCGCGAAGGCCAAGCAGCTGCTCGACAGCGGCGCCATCAACCAGGCCGAGTACGAGTCTCTCAAGGCGAAGGCGCTGGCCGCGGGTTGAGGCTGACCAGGTCGATGGCCAGCGTCGCCTCGGCCAGGCCGACCAGTGCCCCGATCGTGACGCCCAGCGCGGCCTCGTAGGCGGCGCCTGCCAGGAACGGGTGCGGTAGCCCGACGACGTAGAGGGCATGCAGCGCGGCTGATTCGACGAGCACCGGGATGGTCACCACGCGCACCGTCAGCCAGAACCGCGGCCACACCAGCCGGGCCGACCGCACGAGGCTGCCCGCCACGCCGGCTCGCTCCATCACGATCACCGGCCCCGTCAGGGAGATCAGCGTGAAGGCAACCAGCCCTGGCACCACGAGCAGCAGGGTCAGGCCGACGCTGATCGCGATCACGACGACGTCGGCCACCAGCAGCGATACCCACGGCAGCGTGCGCAGCACCTCCGACACCGGAGCCGCACGCTTGCCGTGCTGATGCTCGGACACGATCCGCTCGCTCAACCCGCCGTAGAAGACGATGCCGGCCGACGAGACGGCGCCGGTCAGGAGCGCCCCGGCCCGGAGCAGCGTGCCCCAGTGGCCGGTGTGCCCGTGGGCGACGCTATCCGCGACGAGCTGCGCGGCCGCGTCGGCCACGCCGCCGATCGAGAACACCAGCAGCGCCATCGGGCCCAGCACCCGGAAGCGCGCCCGGTAGGTCGTCAGGGCGCGGCCGAAGATCGAGCGCGCGGTATGTCCCGTGGAGGCCGTGCCGCCGACCGACCGCAGCCCTACGTGGGCGGGCGGCCCTTTCGCGCTTCGGAGAGCATCTTGCTCGCGGCCACGATCGCGTCGCCCTTGTCGTCGAACGTCTGCTCGGTCAGGTGCTTGTTCGACCTGAAGTTGTTGTCCTCGATGTAGCCGCGCCACGTCTGCGTCGCCTCATCGAACTCGACGCCGTCGTGCCAGTGCAGATACTGCTCGCCGCTCATCTGATCCTCCGATCGGTACCAGGCAACGTACCGGATCCGAGGGCCAACGATCAGGTGTGCGCGGTGACCCGTCCCGACAGCAGCCCGTCATGGGTCAGCCGCCAGTTGGCCACCACGTGCCGCTGCACACCGCCGGTCGTGCAGGCGCCGTCGAAGCCCAGCGGCCGCACCGCCGTCACCTTTCCCTTGCAGACCAGCCCGCTGGGCAGGTACTCCATCTGGAACGTGGTCGCCTGCAGGCTGGTGGAACGGACCAGCAGGTCGGCCCGCAGCAGCACGTTCTGGCTGCCGTGCCCGACACCGGTCATGGACACGAGCGCCACGTCGGATCCCTGCTGCTGCAGGATCCGCCCGCTCAGATGGTCGTCGAAGCTGGCCGCGTTCCACTGGTGGGAGTGGACGCGCAGCGGCCCGAACGCGACGCCCAGGATCACGGCCGCCGAGACCACGGCCACGACCAGCAGCCGCCGGGTGAGCAGCCGCGCCGGCGCTCCCGGCCGCTCGGCGATCCGCCACAGCACGAGCGACACCACCAGCGTCGTTGAGACGATGTAGATCGCGAGCATCCACGGCGCGTTTCTGTCGGTGCCCGCCCCGATCCCGTGCAGCGTGGCCGCCGCCCACACCGCGAAGTTCGCGTAGTGCGCCCGCCGCCACCAGCGGTGGGACATCCGCCCGCGGTAGTGGTTGGTGAGGGCCAGCGCCAGCAGCAGCTCGGCAGCCGCGATGCCGAGGCCGGTCCAGATCGGCCGGTAGCCGGCCGCCAGCGGCACCGCCAGCTGGGTCAGCGAGAACGGCAGGAACGAGTCGATGCCGATCGCGACGATGTGGATGACGATGAACGTCCCCACCAGCAGGCCGCCCTAGCGGTGCACGTCCTCCACCGCGAACATCGGCCACCTCCGCCAGCGCCGGCCTGGCGCCTTTCCGGCCAGGGCCAGCCCGAGCGCGATCACCGCGGTCATCAACACGTAGGCGGCGATGCCGGCCGCGCGGGCCGCGTACCAGTCGATCGGGTTCGATGTCAGGTGCATACCAGGTCACCCTCCAGCGATCTCCGCCACGAGCGGTTGGTGACGGCCCGATCGTCCGCCCACAGGAAGCGGCCGGGCAGGCCCCGTTCGTCCAGCCAATCCGGGCCCTCATCGCCCAGTAGGAACGCCGCCTTGGCGGCGACGTCGGCATCCAGGCACGTGGCGCCCGATACGGTCACCTGCTGCCAGCGCGTCTGGGACGGCCGGCCGGTCGCGGGATCGATCAGATGGTGCTGCCGCCGTCCGCCGCGGCGCCACGCCCGCCGTCCCCGGCCGCTGGTGGCAAGGCCACCGGCCTCGAGCCGCACGGCGTCGCCGCCGGGTAGCTGCACGTCGACCGCTCCGCGCGCAGCGACGTCGCCACCGGCGGAGATCCAGCCCTCGCCGCTGAGGCAGGCCAGCGCCTCGTCCACGGCGCGCGACTTGACCACGCCGTTCAGATCGAGCTCGACTCCGGCGGGCACGCGCAGCAGCTGGTCGCGCGCCTCGATCCGGTGCCAGCAACCTGCCAACGCCGCTGCGGGTGGCTCCGACCGGTCGAGGCCGTCTCCGAAGTCGCGGTCGTAGCCCGCCGCGCGCAGGGCGGAGCCGATGGTGGGGTCGACCAGCCCGCCAGTCTCGCGGGCGGCCCACAGCGACAGCTCCAGCATGTCGGCGAACGCACGGGACACGCGGATCGCCCGGCCGGCGCCGGCGTTCACCGCGTTCAGCTCGCTGCCCTCGAGGAAGCGGCTGAAGCGGCGCTGGTGGTGATCGAACAGCGCGCGGATCCGCCGTGCCTGCTCGGCCGTCGCCCCGGACACGCGCACGTCGCAGCCCATCGCCCGGAATCGCAGGAGCGGCGCGCTCACGACTGGCTGGTGCTCGCCTGCGGAGGCGCCGACTGGGGCGGAGCTATCGAGCCCGACTGCAGCGCGTTGCGCCGCACCGTGTCGGCGAACCGCCGCGGCGCCGTCAACGGCGTTGCCGAGTGCCGGGCGTGGCCCGATGCGGTGCTGCGCGTGGCAAGCATCCCGCCGGCGAACACGGCGACAGCGGCGGCGGCCAAAGCGCCCTTGCCGAGTGCGGCACGGCGGCGTGCGGCCACCATCCGGCCGGGCCGATCGTTCGACGTCGGTTCCATGCCCGAACCGTACGGATGCGAGATGAGCGGAAGCTTGGGGTCGGCTTAACGATTCCTGCGAAGGCGGACCGCGCAGATCGCTCGAAGCAGTCTCGGTGCGAGAATAGGTCGCATGTTCGAGCGCTTCACCGAGCGTGCCCGGTACGTCGTCGTCCTGGCGCAGGACGAGGCGCGCACGCTCAAGCACAACTACATCGGTACCGAGCACATCCTGCTGGGACTGCTGCGCGAAGAGGAGGGGCTCGCCGCGCGCGTGCTCGACTCGCTCGGCATCACGGTGGAGGAGGTGCGCGCGCAGGTCGTCCGCATCGTCGGGCTTGGTGGCGAGCCGGCGGAGGCGAACATCCCGTTCACGCCGCGAGCCAAGAAGATGCTGGAGCTGGCGTTGCGCGAGGCGCTGTCGCTGGGCCATGACTACATCGGCACCGAGCACATCCTGCTGGGGCTGGTGCGCGAGAACGAGGGCGTCGCCGCCCGCATCCTGCTCGACTTCGACGCCGACGACGAAAGGATCCGCAGCGAGATCATGCACGTGCTCTCCGGATCGGCCGGTGAACGCGCTCCGCGTAAAGGGGAGCCCTGGATCATGGTCTACTGCCCGAGTTGCCACACACCGATCGAGTCGATAGGCACCGAGGTGGCGTCCGGCCGCTTCGTCGTCGAGGGTGACGGCGCGCAGACGTGCCGTGGCTGCGGCGCGGTCTGGCACCTGAGCTACCGCGTGGAGTGGGGGACGGCAGGGTATGAGGGCGGGTAGCGCACCTATGCTCTTCGCTTGTGAACCCTCGGCGCCTCTCCTCACGTAGGCGCGGCCAGCTGGCCGTTGCCCTGGCGGCCATCGCCTGGTCGACGGCGGGCCTGTTCCAGCGTGAGCTCGGCGTCAGCACGGCCACGCAGCTGGCCGGCCGGGCCGGATTCGCGCTGGTGGCGCTGCTCGGGCTCGTATGGCTGACGGAGCGCGGCAACGTGGTCGGAGCGTTCCGCTCGATCGGCATCGCCGGAGTCGGAGTGGCGGCATGCACGGCGATCGCCTCCGGCAGCTTCATCGTCGCGCTCAACCACACCACCGTCGCGCACGTGCTCTTCACCCAGGCGATCTCGCCGGTGCTGGCCGCGCTGCTGGGCTGGGTGGTGCTGCGGGAGCCGGTCACCGGCCGGACATGGGCGGCGATGGTGATCGCGCTGGCCGGCGTCGCCATCATGTTCGGGACGCCCGCCGACGCGGACGTGATCGGCGACGGCGTCTCGTTGCTGATGTCGTTCGCGTTCGCCGTTGCGATCGTGATCACGCGCCACCGCCGCGACGTGTCCATGATCCCGGCCGTCTGCCTGTCCCAGGTGATGGTCGTCTGCGTGGCCGCGCCGTTCGCGGCGCCCAGCACCATCACCCGCCACGACCTGCTCTTCCTGGTGCTGATCGGCGCCTTCCAGATGGGCATCGGCCTGGCCCTGTTCGCGGTCGGCGCGCGGCTGATCAACGCCGCCGAGGTGGCCCTGATCACGCTGCTCGAGGTCGTGCTGGGGCCGCTGTGGGTGTGGATCGCCTTCTCCGAGACGCCCGACACCGCCACGCTGGTGGGCGGCCTGGTGGTGCTGGTCGCTGTCATCGTCCAGGTCAGCGGCGAGGTACGAATGCCGGTGCGGCTGTCGGCAACCGAGGCCGCGCCTCCGCCTCCGTAGATCCGTTCTCTAGGATGCGGCCGGTGCTCGATGTCACCTTCACCCCCGCCGCGCCCTACCTGCTGGCACGGTCGATCGGCTCGCCCGACCTGTCCCGAAGCTTCCGGGGAAGCGTGCTGCAGCTGGCATACCCGGCCGGAGAGCACGATGCCACCGCGCACGTCTGGCAGCGGCACGACGGCACCCTGGGGGCCCGCATCGACAGTCCCGATCCGTGCCTCGCACACGACCGCCTGCACCAGCTGCTCGGCGTCGGCCTGGACACGACGCCGTTCCTGCGCACGGCGGCCGAGGACCCGCTGCTGGGGCCGATGACGTCGCGCCTGCGCGGGCTGCGGCCGCTGATGCTTGCCACGCCCGTACACGCTCTGATCCGGGCTGTGTGCGGGCAGCTGATCCGCTCCTCCGACGCGCTCGCGATCGAGCGGCGCATCATCCGCCGTCTCGGCCGTCCCTGCGGGCGCTTCACGCTGGCGCCGGCCGCCGAGACGCTCGCGTCGGCGCACCCGGCGCTGCTCGAGCGGGCCGGCCTGTCGCCGAAACGGGCGGTGGTGCTGACCCGAGCCGCGCGGCGGCTGCGCCTGGAGGCGCTGGCCGGCGATCCCGCCGAGCGGGCGGAGGTCCGCATCCGCCGCGAGCCGGGGCTGGGGGAGTGGTCGGTGGGCGTGGTGATGGTCTACGGGTTCGGTCGCCACGAGCACGGGCTGGCCGGCGACCTGGCGCTGGTGCGCCTGGCCCGGGCGCTGGGCGTCGAGAGCGACCGCGAGCTGCTTACGCAGTACGGCGCCTGGCAGGGGCTGGCGTCGATCTGGCTGATGCACCACCCCGGGGCCACCCGGCACTCGTCCTGGCGCGGTGGAGAGGCGGTCACGATTCCGGTCTGAAGGGGCCCGTGCGCGGGGCGCCCGGTAGACTGCCCTGCACAGTGCCCAAATGGCTGCCCAACGCGTTGACGGCCGCCAGGCTGGTGGCGATCGTCCCGTTCACCATACTTCTGGCCCGGTCCGACGACGCGATCAGCACCGCCGCCGCACTGCTGTTCGCCGCCGCCGCCTCGACCGACTTCCTGGACGGCTACCTGGCCCGTCACGCCAATGCCCAGTCCCGGTTCGGCCGGATCGCCGACCCGCTGGCCGACAGGCTGCTGATCGACCTGGCGCTGGTGCTGCTGGTCTACCACCAGCGGCTGGAGTGGTGGCTGGCGGCGCCGGTGCTGCTGCGTGACGCGCTGCTGGCCGCAGTGTTCCGCGCCCGCCACGAGGCCACCGAGGTGCAGGTGAACATGCTCGGCAAGGCCGGCACCGCCGCCATCATGCTGTCGCTGTTCCTGCTGATGCTGACCGAGCAGAACTGGCCGAAGGTGCTCTACGTGCTCGGGCTGGTCCTGTCGGTCGCCGCCGGGGCGCGCTACCTGAAGCAGGAGGGGGGTCTCGAATCAAAGCCGTCGTGATGGCAGGCGGCGAGGGCACGCGCCTGCGCCCGCTCACCTCGAACCAGCCCAAGCCGATGGTGCCGATCGTGGGCAAGCCCTGCATGGAGCACATCATCGACCTGCTGCGGCGCCATGGCATCGACGAGATCGTGGTCACGGTGGCCTACCTGCCGCAGGTGATCCGCGGCTACTTCGGCGACGGCGAGTCGATGGGCGTGACGCTGCACTACTCGGTCGAGGAGACGCCGCTCGGCACCGCGGGCAGCGTCAAGCACGCCGAGGCGCTGCTGGACGAGACGTTCCTCGTGATCTCGGGCGACGCGCTCTGCGACTTCGACCTGACCGCGATCGTGGCGGCCCACAAGGCCGCCGGCGCCGTGGCGACGCTGGGTCTCAAGTCGGTCGAAAACCCGCTCGAGTTCGGCGTCGTGATCATCGACGAGGATGGACGCATCGAGCGCTTCCTGGAGAAGCCGTCGTGGGGGCAGGTGTTCTCGGACACGATCAACACCGGCGTCTACGTGCTGGAGCCGGAGGTGCTGCGAAACGTGCCCGCCGACGAGCCCTACGACTTCTCCAAGCAGCTGTTCCCGGCCCTGCTGTCGCGCGGCAAGCACCTGTACGGCCACGTCCTGGAGGGCTACTGGCAGGACGTCGGCAACCTGGATCAGTACCGGCAGGCCAACTTCGACGCGCTGGACGGCCGCATCGAGCTCGACCTGCCGGGCATCCGCCTGCGAGACAACGTCTATCTGGGTGACGGCGTGCAGCTGCCCGAGCTGGGTCAGATCCAAGGCCCGGCCTTCGTCGGCAACTACTCCAAGATCGAGCCCGGCGCCCGCATCGGCGCCTACTCGGTGCTCGGCCAGAACGCCGTGGTCAAGGATGGCGCCCAGATCGAGCGCAGCGTGATCGACTCCGGCAGCTACATCGGCCAGAGCGTCCGCATCGAGGGCGCGATCCTGGGCAAGGGCGTGGACGTGCGCGCGCACGCGGTGGTCAACGAGGGCGTGGCGATCGGCGACGAGTGCTCGATCGGCTCGCAGTCGGTGCTGGCGCCGAACGTGAAGGTGTACCCGTTCAAGACGATCGAGGCCGGCGCAGCCATCCACTCCAACCTGATCTGGGAGTCTCGCGGCATCACGACCCTGTTCGGCCGCGACGAGGTGAGCGGCCTCGTCAACGTCGACATCACGCCCGACGTGGCGTCCCGGATCGGGATGGCCTACGGCACCACGCTTGCGCGCGACGCGCGGATCGTGGTCAGCCGCGACGCCAACCCGGCCGCGCGCATGATCAAACGGTCGCTGATCTCGGGCCTGGCCGCGACCGGCGTCAACGTCTCCGACCTGCGGGTGGCGATGCCGGCGGTGGCGCGGCACCAGCTCAAGATCGACGAGCGGGCGGGCGGCGTTCACGTCCAGATCTCGCAGGATGACCCGGAGGTGGTCGAGATCCGGTTCTTCGAGGCACCCGGCATCCTCGTCTCCGACGCCACCATCAAGTCGATCGAGCGCACCTACTCGCGGCAGGAGTTCCGGCGGGTCTCGGCAACCGAGATCGGCCGGCTCAGCTACCCGTCGCGGGCGACCGAGATCTACGTGCAGGACCTGCTCGAGATCCTGGACGTGGCCGCGATCCGCGCACGCGGGTTCCGGATGGTGCTGAACTACGCGCACTCGCCGGCCTCGCTGGTGGTGCCGAACATGATCGGCGACCTCGGGGTCGAGCTGATATCGATGAACACGCCGGTCGACGTCGGCGACCTGCCGACCAAGACGCACGAGCAGTCGCTGGCGGAGACGGCGCAGATGGTGCGGGCCGTCGGCGCCGCGCTGGGCGTGCTGCTGGACATCGCGGGCGAACGGATCTGGCTGGTCGACGAGACCGGGCAGCCGATCGCGGCGGAGACGACGCTGCTGCTGCTGCTGCGCGAGCTGTCGGCCCAGACCGCAGTCGGGACGCTGCTGGTGCCGGTGACGGAGACGTACGAGGTGGAGCACGTGGTGAACGGCTCCTCCAACCGGGTCGAGCGCACCCAGGCTACGCTGCACTCGCTGCTGTCGGCGGCCACCGAGGATGGGGTGCTGTTCGCTGGCGCATCCGGCGGCGGCTACGTGTTTCCCGACTTCCTGCCCGCCTACGACGCGCTGGCGTCGACCGGCAAGGTGCTCGAGATCATGGCCCGCTCGCCGGCCACCCTGTCGGAGCTGGCCTCGGGCCTGCCCGAGATCACGCGCGTGCACACCCAGGCACCCTGCCCGTGGGCGGTCAAGGGCACGGCCATGCGGCTGCTGATCGAATCCACCAAACGGCTGCGCACCGACCACACGGACGGGCTCAAGGTGTTCGAGAAAGGCGGGTGGGCGCAGCTGATCCCCGACCCCGACGAACCAGTGTTCCACATCTACGCGGAGGGGCGCACGCGGCAGGACTCCATGCGGCTGGAGGCGAAGTACCGCGCCATGTTGGAGGAGATCGTCTCCGCCCAGCCGGCTGAAACCCTCAACTAGAGCTTGAGGAATCTCGATGTGCCGGGTAGACTTCGTTAACCCCGCCGATTGGAAACCGCATGGACGTTCTGCCCGATTTCGCGACCCTTGACGACGACGCACTTCGCAGCCTGATCGACGAGCACGTGCGCGAGGAGGAGGAGATCTCCTACCGCCGGCGGCTGCTGCACGGCCGCATCGACATCCTGCGGGCCGAGCTGGTCGACCGCATCAAGCGCCGCCACGGCGGTGACGAGACGCTGGCGGTCGACATCGACCGGCTGACCGAGATCCTCGCCCACAAGGGGCCTCCAGAGCTTTCCGACGAGGCGACGTAGCGCGTGTACTGCCCCGAGTGCGGACACCACAACCGCGAATCGGCGCGGTTCTGCGGGCGGTGTGGTGCCAGCCTGATCGAGTTGACCGAGGGCGAGGCCACCGTCAGCTTCACCCCGCCGGCAGAGCCGGGGGCGGACAGCGGCGTGATGGAGGCCGTGGTCGAGGGTGCGACGCTGGTGATCCGGCTGGGCGGCGGGCGCGCCGGCGACCAGTTCCCGGTGGGGCCGTCGATCACCTCCATCGGCCGCGCCCCGGAGAGCGACGTGTTCCTGGACGATGTCACCGTCTCCCGCGAGCACGCGGTGCTGGAGCAGCGCCAGGACGGCATCCACATCGTCGACCAGGGCAGCCTGAACGGCACCTACGTGAACCGCGAGCGGGTCGAGGACGCCCGGCTGAGCGACGGGGACGAGCTGCAGATCGGCAAGTACCGGCTGGCATTCATCGAGAACTGAGCAATGGCCGCAGAACCTGACACCCTTCCCTCCAATCTCACCATCGGCGCGGTCTGCCGGATGCTGGGCGAGGAGTTCGACGACATCTCGATCTCGAAGATCCGGTTCCTGGAGGACCAGAAGCTGATCGCCCCCCGGCGCACCCAGGGCGGCTATCGCCTGTTCAGCCTGGACGACGTGGAGCGGCTGCGGGCGATCCTGCGCATGCAGCGCGACGAGTTCCTGCCGCTGGCCGTGATCCGCGACATGCTGACGCAGGGCGTCTCGCGCCCCACGGGAACCCGCCGCCGGCGCGCACGCGCCCTCGCGCAGGCGGATCGGCAGCTGACGCTCGAGGATCTCGTCGGCGAGACCGACGCCGACCTGCGCTTCATCCAGGAGCTGGAGGAGTACGGGCTGCTCGAGGGGCGGCGCACCGGCCTGCCGAAGCCATACACGCGCACGGACGTCGAGATCGTGGCGCTCTGCCAGCGGCTGGCCCGCTACGGCGTGGCCGCGCGCCATCTGAAGGCGTTCCGCTCGGCGGTGGGCCGCGAGGCGGGGCTGCTGGAGCAGATCCTGGCGCCGTCGCTGCGCTCATCGAACGCCGACCGGCGCGAGGCCGGGCTGGAGGAGCTGGAGGCGCTGGCGGAGCTGACCAGCGATCTCACGCACCTGCTGCTGGTGCGTGACCTGCGCCACTCCGTGCGCTGAGCTCAGCTGTCGTAGCTGATCAGCGAGTGCACCCTGTAGGGGTACAGCTTGTCGCGCCCGCCCAGGAAGGTCAGCTCGACCACGAACGCCAGCCCCACGACCTCGGCCCCCAGCTGCTCGACCAGCTCGATCTTGGCCTTGGCGGTGCCGCCGGTGGCCAGCAGGTCGTCGTGCACGAGCACGCGCGCCCCCTTGGGCAGGGCATCGACGTGCATCTCGAGGGCGTCGAAGCCGTACTCGAGCGCGTACTTCGCGCCGACGGTGAGGTAGGGGAGCTTGCCCGGCTTGCGAGCGCAGACGAACCCCGATCCCAGCTTGTAGGCGAGCGCCGATCCGAGGATGAACCCGCGCGCTTCGGCCCCGACGACGTAGTCGACGTCGAGCGGCCGTGCCCACTCCGCCAGGTCGTCGACGGCCGCCTCCAGTGATTCGGCGTCCGCCAGGAGAGGCATGATGTCCTTGAACACGATCCCCGGCCGGGGAAAGTCGGGGATGTCACGGATCTTGCTGCGAAGGTCGGGGTGGCCCATGGGCGTCGCGATTGTAGCGGCCGGACTGCGACCCGCGGCTAATCCAGAGGCGCCGCGCGGTCGATAATTGAGGTGTCATGTACGACGTGTTACGAGCCAGCTACCGGTTCCACTGCCCGCACAGGCCTGAGGGGCAGCTACGGACGGTGGCGCTGTCGCGGTTCCGCAGCATCGAGCGGCTGCCGGGCGCGGCCCATCCGGCCGTCTTCCGCGTCACCTACCTGTGCGACTGCGGCGACGACCACGTGGGGCTGGTGGCGCACGACGACCTGGACTACGGGCCGATCGCGGCCACGCCGGTGGAGTTCCGAAACCTGGTGACGGGCCGCACGGAGCCGGTGGCGGGCGAGCTGGTGGAGCTGACCCGGGCGCAGGTGCAGAAGGGCAACTGGCCCTGGAAGCTGTTCTGCGGGCGCGAGGCCAAGCTGAAGCCGGTGTTTCCGTCCAGCCTGGCGCTCGTGTCCCCGGCCGACAGCGAGCTGGTGGGCGTCGCGATGCACTGCCCGAGCTGCGGCGAGCTGTCCCTGAACGTGGTCAGCGAGGCGCACCTGGACGTGCCCTTCTACCACGACCGGGTGGTGCGCCTGATCGACCGGCCCTTCCTGGATTCGCGCGATCTCACGGTCGACGACTTCCACGAGCGCCTGTGGTCGGCTGGCTTCGACGCCGAACGCGCGAAGCTGGCGTCCTGAGCCGGCCGGGCTAGCTGGTGCGCGCCAGGCGCAGCGGCGGCGCCACGATGTCGCCGATCACGACCACCTGGTCGCGGCCGCGGCGCTTGGCCTCGTAGAGCGCGCGGTCGGCCAGCTCGAACAGCTCCTGGGGCGTGCGCGCGTCCACCGGGAATGAGGCGATCCCGGCGCTGGCGCTGATGGCGGGCGCGAAGTCGCGCTGGGAGGTGGGGGCAGGGGTGAGGTCGGAGATCGCGCGGCGCATGCGCTCGGCCACGATCATGCCGTCGGCGGCGCGGCCCGGCACCAGCACGGCGAACTCCTCGCCGCCGAAGCGGGCGGCGATGTCGGCGTCGCGCTTCTCCCGCGTGATCGCCTGGCCGACGCCGTTCAGCAGCCGGTTCCCGGCGGCGTGGCCGTGCTGGTCGTTGAAGCTCTTGAACCGGTCGAGGTCGAGCATCACCAGCGTCACGCAGCCGCCGTAGCGGCGCACGCGGGCCAGCTCCGAGCGCATCGCCTCCGCGAAGTAGTCGTAGTTGTGCAGGCCCGTCAGCCGGTCGGTGAAGGAGCGCGCCACCAGCTCACGGCTGTGGCGGCGCCGCTGCGCGTGCAGCGCGCCGTTGATCGCCGCCGCGACCAGCAGGGCGGCGCGCACGCTCCACGGCACCGGCACTGCAAGCGAGCCGATCGCAACCGCCAGGGCGCCGATCGGCCCGATCGCCGCCGCCGCGCTGACGGCCAGGACGGCCAACGCCGGACGTGCTGCGACGGGAGCGAGCCAGGCCCCGGCGTAGGCAAGCAACGCGACCATGGCCGCGCCCGCACGAAGGTGTGAACGCTCGCCAGTGCCCGGCACAGCAGCACCGTAGCAACGGCTGCGGACGGATCCGGACCGGATCAGAGCTGGTTCAGCGGCTCCAGAACTGCAGGCGCTTCTGGGTCGGATCGATGTCCTCGCGCTTGCTCGGGCGCGGCTCATCGTCGTCATCAGAGCCGGATCCGCCGTTCGAGGCGGAGCTCGAGCCGGCATTCAGCTGCAGCTTGCGGGCCATCGCGTTCAGGTCGGCCTCACGGCGCTGCAGCGACGTGGACAGCTCGCCCAGCCGGCGCTCCTGCTCCTCGAGCTCGACTTCCCGTTCGCGCAGCACGACGTGCAGCTCCTCGACCGCCTTCGCGGTGGGCGCCCCGCGAGAGAGCAGGCCCTTCTTGCCGGAACCGGCGTTGGGGTCGTCCGAGACGCGACGGACAGCCTCCTCGCGCGCCTGGCGAGCGGCATCGGCGCGGTCCTCGATCTCGGCCATCCGGCGCTGGAGCACCTGGCGCTCGCGCACGACCGCCTCCTCGGCGTCGCGCAGCGCCTCGCGCTGGGCCTCGAGCTCGGCCTCGACGCGGTCGGCGCGATTGGTGATGCGTGCGATCTCGGCCTCGCGCTCGCTGACGGTGACCTCGCGCAGCTCCATCGAGTCGTGGCGATCGTCGAGTCCGCGCTCGCGCTCGTCCAGCGTGTCCTGTCGGCGGTCGAGCCGCTGTTCCCGGCGCTCGACGTCGCCCTCGGCCAGCGTGATGCGGGCCTCTCGCTCGCGCAGGTCCGCGGCCAGGCGCTCGACCTCGGCCTGTGCCTGCTTCTCGGCGTTGACGAGGGCGCGCTCGGCGGCCTTGTTCATCCGCTCGGCCTCGCGCGTCATCATGTCGGCCTGGGTGCGGGCGATCCGGACAGCCTCCTCGGCCTCTTCCACAGCGTGCTGGCGCGCGTCGACATCTGCCAGCTGGGCCTCGACGGCGGCCAGCTTGCGCTCCTTGTCCGACAGGCCCTTGACGCGCTCCTGTGCCTCGGCGACGGCCTTCTCGGCCTCGTCTCGCTGCTGCTCGAGCTGCTCGTACTGCTCGCGGGCGGCCTCGACCAGCGACTCGGCCTCGGCGATGCGCCCGTCGGCGCTCGCCAGTGCCTCCTGCTTCTCTGCCAGCGCCTGCTCGGCCTGCTCGACCTCGAGCGCCCGGGCCTCGATCGAGGACAGCCGCTGCTCCAGGTCGGCCAGCTGCCGGGATCGCTCCTCGACTGCCTTCACGGCCTCCTGAGCTTCGGCGGAGCGGCGATCGCTCTCGGCCTTGATCTCGGTCAGGCGTGATTCCGCCGCCTGGATCTGGGCCTCGCGGCCCTCCAGCGCCTGGGTGGCCTCGGCCAGCGTGGTGTGGGCCGCAGCCAGCTCGTCGGCCTGACGCAGCAGGTCGCTCTCGCGCTGCTTGCCGGCGGCGTTCTCCTCCTCCGCCTTGGCAAGAGCCGCGGCCGCCTCCTGCTCGCGCTTGAGCAGCGCCTGCTCGCGGTCGGCAAGGGTGGTCTCGGTCTGCCGCACCTGGGCCTCGCGCTCGTCCAGATCGGCGCGGGCGCCGTCCAGGTGCAGCTCCTTCTGCTGCAGAACCTGCTCGACCTTGACGGCTCGATGCTCGCGATCCTCCAGCTCCGCCTGGCGGGCGTCCACCGACCGCACGGCGCTGCTGTCCTCGTCGGCGGTGGCGGCCGCCAGCTGCTGCTCCAGTGAGGCGATCGTCTGCTCGAGCTCGGCCAGCTGCCGCTGCTTGGCTCCGCTGGGCTTGGCCTGGGCGGCTTCGGCAGCAGCCTGCTCGCGCGCCTCAAGCTCGGCGGCCATCTGCTCCAGGGCGGCCTCGCGGGCGGCGAGGGCGCGCTCGCGCTCCTCGAGATCGGGGCTGGAGTGGGGGGCGCCGTCGGCGATGCCCTCGCTGACCGTGATCGAGGCCTCGCGCTTGGCCAGCTCCTTCTCGCGGCGGGCCAGCCGGGCCTCCCGCTCGGCGAACACGACCTTGGCCTGCTCCTGCAGGGCGGCCTGCTCGCGGCGGATCCTGTCCTCGGCGTCCTGGAGCGACTTGACACGCTGCTCCATCGCGCGCCGCAGGCCGCCTGCGCCGGCCTCGGCTTCGTCGCGCTCGGGCTCGGGCTCGATCTCGGTGCCGTCGGTATCCGCGTCGCTCATTGAATGCCTACCCTCTTACCCGTCGGAGAACAGTGGTGGACCAGTGACCCTTTAAAGGTGGTATCGGACGCCAGGGGGCCCGCCTTGAGGGGTTGAGTAGGAGTGGGCGAGGGTACCCGGAATGGTGATCGCCAGCGGGCGGACCACGGCCGATACTGAGAAGGCACACAGCGAGCGCAGCCTTCGCCTTCGTGGGCAGGTGCAGGCGCCTCGCCGATATCCGGCCGTTGGCCGGCTTATTCCGACCGGCGGGCGCGTGGCTCCAGCGCCCGCCGGATTCGTTCCGGGGTGGGAGTGGTGGCAGAACGCGAAAACGCCCTCCGAGGGAGGGCGCATTTCGAACCGCAGAGGGATTCTGCATCGGCTTTGCCCCTGCCCCGACGAAGCGGGGAGCAGGGATCAACGTGGGCTGTGGAGAAAACTCTTGGCAGCCCCCGGCCGCATCCGGCTATCAAGCTTTCAAGTTCGATGCCGATATGGCCGATGCTGAGAATCAGACGGATTTACCAGATCTTCGAAGACATGATGCTCCCTCGCTCGAGTGAGTGGGGTGTCCCCCGATTGGGGGAGAAGATACACACTTGGCAGAGGAATGTCAAGTATTGACCGCAGGAGCGTGTGTGCCCGCTGATAACTTGACGCGTATCCGCATCTTCGCAGGCGGTCTGACCGCGCTCGCGGTGGCCGGCGTCGCGCTGGGACTCGCCGCGCACGACCTCGGTCGCTGGCAGGTACTGGTCGTTCTGGGCGCCGTCGCCTGGATCGCGGAGGGGCGCGCGATGCCGGTCACGCAGAAGCTCGAGCTGTCGGTGTCCTTCATCCCGATCGTGCTGGCCGCGGTGCTGTTCGGGCCGGCGGCCGGCGGCCTGGTGGGCCTGGCCGGGATGCTGGGCGACCGGCGCGGCCCGTGGGAGCGGTTCGCGATCTGGGCGTCGTCACGGTCGCTGGCCGGCGTGGTGGCAGGCTGGGCGGCGTTGTGGGTGGGGGATACGGTCGGGCAGAGCACGCTGCTGGAGGTGCTGGCGGTGACGCTGGCGGCTGCGATCGGGTACATCTCGATCGACCTGCTGTCGACGATGGTCGTGGGCCACCTGCGCGGGATCATGACGCCGCGCCAGGTGTGGGGGCAGTTGCGGGCGGCGGAATCGCTGACGATGGCGTTGTACACGCCGCTGACGGCGCTGTACGCCTACGCCTACCAGGGCAGCGGTGCGGTGGTGCTGGCGTTCGTCGCGATCCCGCTGCTGGCGGCGCACCTCAGCTACAGCCTCTATGCGCGCCAGGGCCAGCTGATCGACCAGCTGACGGCGAGCAACTCCAGCTTCGAGGACGCCAACCGGCGCCTGCGGCGCGTGAACCTGAGCTTCGCGGCGGCGATGGTGCGTGCGCTGGACGCGCGAGACGCGTACACGGCGGGCCACTCCGCCACCGTGGCCGTCTACTCGCGCGACATCGCCCGCGAGATGGGGATGGACGACCGCGAGGTGGATCTGGTGCACCTGACGGGGCTGGTGCACGACATCGGCAAGATCGGCGTGCGGGCCGAGGTGCTGGAGAAGACGTCGGCGCTGAACGACACCGAGTGGGCCGAGATGCGCCGGCACTCCGAGATCGGCGCCAACATCCTGATCGAGGTGGAGGACTACCAGGAGGTGGCGCGGATCGTGCGCTCTCACCACGAGCGCGTGGACGGCGCCGGATATCCGGACGGCCTGGCGCGGGATGAGATCCCGTTTCTGGCGCGGATCATCGCGGTGGCCGACGCCTACAACGCGATGACGACGATCCGGCCCTACCGCAATGCGATGACGCCCGAGGTGGCGATCCAGCAGCTGGTCAACGGGCGCGGCAGCCAGTTCCAGGCGGACATGGTGGATGCCTTCGTGCGCGTGCTGGAGCGGGAGCCCGAGGCCTACCGGCTGGGCGTCAAGCCTGACTTCTCGCTGGAGTCGATGCAGCATCCCGAGCTGACCCCGCGAGCGCCGCGCCTGCGACACGCGGCCGCCTGACGGCCCGCTTCCAATACTGCCGCACCCTCTCGCACGAGCCGGACACCTCGACCCGCGCCACCGAAACTACACAGCTCAACCATGCGGGTGCGGCTGTGACAGACCATCACAAACCCGTGCCGGAACGCCACGGTGCCCGCCTCGTAGTCAAACCCCTGAGCGAGCGACCAAGAGCGGTTGAAGCAGGCCGAATCGGCCCAACCAGGCGGTTCGCCGAGTCGGCCGAGGGCGAGGTGGCGGTCGCCGTGATCTTCGTCGGGATGATCCGCCGGACCGGTCGGGCAGGCGTGACGAGATGCCGACGCCGGGCGGGTGCGATAGTGTCATAAATAGGTCGTCGACCGCGAGGATGTCACGACGGCGAAGCCGGGTGTCAACGGTGGGGGAAACCGCTCAAGCGCCTCCCGTTGCATCCCGATACTGAAAAACGCATGGATGAGCCGACCCTGATCCAGGTGATCGCGCAGGTTGCGCGTGAGCTGGCCGCGCCGGAGGCCGACGAGGCGTCGCTCGAGGCCGCACTCGTGCACGTCCGCGAGCAGACCGGTGCAGAGGTCTCGTTCGACGACGAGCAGCGCGTCGTCGTGCGCTGGCCGGCCGGCGGCGGAGACCCCGCCCAGGTCGCATTCGAGCAGGCTCTGGGCGACGTGCTGGCGCTTGCCCGCGAGGCGATCGGGCGTGACAGCGACGTGACGCTCAACCCGCAGAGCTTTCTGGCCGAGCTCGACCGGTGCGCGTCGGCCGCCCGCTGGCGCGACCGCCAGCTCAGCCTCTGCGTCTTCGACGTCGAGGGCCTGACCCTCGGCCCGGGCATCGACGAGTCGCGCCTGGTTGAGCTGGTGGGCGCGACCGCCCGGCGGTCGGTCCGCCAGGGTGACGTGGTCGGCCACCTCGGCGCCGGCCGGTTCGCGCTGTTGTTCCCGCGCGCCGGCACCTTCGAGGCCCGCGCCGCGTTCAAGCGCGTGCGCGACCACCTGGGAGAGCTGAACATCGACGGTGACGGCGTCAGCTGCGCCCAGGCCGGCTTCGCCGAGCTGGACGAGGACGGAACCCAGGATCTGCTGGCGGCGGCACTGGAGCGCCTGCGAACCGCGCGGGTGCGCCACGCCTACACCGGGCCGATCGGCCCCGGCAGCCCGCCGACCACACCGCTGGCCGGCTAGCCCGGGCCCGCCGCCGTACCCTGGCGCGGGGGTACCCGTTCACGGTCATTCATCTTCAACTTGTCATAACCAGCATTATCGTGCGTGGAGCGAGAATCACGGTTTCAGGGGCGCAGGCCCCGGTGGCGGGCCGGGCGGCGACTGGTGCGACACCCGCGCCTTCCAGGGCAGCCGGCGCAGCATCAGGGTGATGCAGATGGCGCCCAGGATCGCCGTCGTGATCGTGACCGCGAACTGCATGCCGACGCTGAACGACAGCACCGCCGAGCGCGACGCCTTGCCGCTGAACATGTAGAGCAGCAGCGCCTGCTGCGGCCCGGCGCCGCCCGGCGTCAGCGGCATCAGCGTGGCGATGCTGCCGGCCGATAGCGCCAGCGCCGCGTCCGGCAGTCCGGCCGGCACGTGGAACGCCTCCAGGAAGAAGTACATACCGAGCACCCGGCAGGCCCATCCCAGCGCCTGCAGGCTGACCACGCCGCGCAGGTACCGCTCCGGCGTCCGCAGGATCGCAAGGCCGTCCTTTACACGTTCCCAGAAGCGGTTCACGTGCCCCTCGATCCAGGTCATCGCGAACGCCAGCGCGATCAGCAGCCCGGCCAGCACGAATGCCAGCAGCCGCCCGTGGCCGGCGAAGAACGACCACTCGAACGCGCCCAGGTGACCCTTCAGCTGCGGTGTGCCGGGAATCAGCCCGCGGCTGAACGCCATCAGGAGCAGCGCCGAGCCCACGAACATGTCGAACAGCGTTTCGGCGATCAGGCTGCTGGCGATGGTTGGATACGGCGACTCGGGCACGCTGCGGTGCACCAGGAACAGCTTCATGACATCGCCGCCGCGCGCCGGCACGACCGCGTTCACGCCGGCACCCGCCAGGTACGCCCCGGTGACCGTGCGCCATCGCACGCGCCGCCCCGGGAGCGCCGCGATCAGGATGTTGCGCCAGGCCGTTGCCCGCAGCACCAGGTTCGCCACCTGGAACCCGATCGCGATCAGGAGCGCGCCGAATCCAACCTCAGACAGCTGATCGGCGAAGGTGGTGGTTGCATTCCAGAAGTCGTGAACTGAGTCCACATATGAAGTGTGCCACCCTGCTCCGCCGGGTCAATCACCACTGACGGCAGGGGCCGGCACCGCCACCGGCACCAGCACCGGAGCCGGCTCGACCGGCGCGGGCACCCGCATCCGCCACGGCACCCTGCCCAGCATGAACGCCATGCAGGCGCCGCCCAGCGTCACGTTCACGACCGTGATCACCAGCTGTGTGCCCAGGCTGAACGACAGCACCGCGGCCGGAGCCGCCACGCCCGCCAGCAACACCACCAGCAGCGCCTGCTGGGTGCCGACGCCTCCCGGCGTCAGCGGCACCAGCGTGGTCACGCTCCCCGCCAGCAGCGCCAGCGCCGCGTGGTTCATCTGCCCGTCGATGTGGAAGGCGTGCAGGAAGCAGTACATCGCCAGCACCCGCAGCATCCAGGCCGTCACCTGCGGCAGCGCCACGCGCACCAGGTAGGCACGCGGCGACGCCAGGATCGCGAACCCGCGCCGCGCCTCCGCCAGCGCGGCCGCCGCCCGGTCGCGTACCAGGCACGCCACCACCACCAGCGCGACCGGCACCGCCAGCGCCGCAGCGATCAGCGTCCACGACCCGCCCGGGAGCTGCGTCCTCAGCAGCTGGAACGGCAGCGCGCCGGTCGACACGGCCCACACGATCAGGCCGGCCCCGATCAGCGTGTCCAGCAGCGTTTCCACCAGCAGGCTGGACGCGATCGTGGGACAACATGCCCCCGGCACCGCCCGCGTGGCCAGCACCACGCGCGCCACGTCACCGCCACGGGCGGGAATCACGTTGTTCACGCCCGTGCCGGCCAGGTAGGCCCCGGTCACGCCCCGCCACGGCGCCCGCCGGGACGGCACCGCCGCCGACAGCACCGACCACCAGGCCGTGGCCCGCAGCAGCAGGCCCGCCACGTGCAGTGCGACCGCGACCACCAGCAGCGTCACGCTGATGTGTGACAGCCGCGAAGCGAAGGTCTCGGCGGCCGCCGCGAGCGTGTTCACTCGTGTCCGGGCAGAAAGTCCCTGAGGTCGGGGTTGCGGTTCTCGAGCTCACGCAGCGCGCGCGTCTCGATCTGTCGCACACGCTCGCGCGTGACCCCGATCTCCGTACCCACCTGCTCGAGCGTGGCCGGCTCGCGATCGCCGAGCCCGAACCGCGCCTCGAGCACGTGCCGGGTGCGCTCGTTGAGACCCTCCAGCGCTTCCTGCAACTCCTTGGTGCGCTCGCTGCCGGCCACCTGGTCGTCGGGCCGCAGCGAGTTGAGATCCTCGACCATGTCGGCGAACAGCGACTCGCCGTCGCCCACCGGCGTCTCCAGCGACACCGGATCCTCGATCATCCGCTGCAGCTCCATCACCCGCTCGGGCGTCAGCTCCAGCTCGGCGGCCAGCTCACTGGGCAGCGGCTCGCGTCCCAGCGACTGCGTCAGCTTGCGGCGGGCGCGGTGCAGCTTCTTAATCACGTCCAGGATGTGCAGCGGCAGCCGGATCGTGCGGCCCTGATCGGCGATCGCCCGCGACATCGACTGGCGGATCCACCAGGTGGCGTAGGTGGAGAGCTTGTACCCGCGCTTGTAATCGAACTTCTCGACCGCGCGCATCAGCCCCAGGTTGCCCTCCTGGATCAGGTCCAGCAGCGGCACGCCCGACGACGAGTAGGCGCGTGCCATGCTGATCACGAGCCGCAGGTTGCACTCGACCAGCCGCGCCTTCGCGGCCTCGTCGCCCATGTCCTTGCGGCGGGCCAGGTCCAGCTCCTCCTCGTGCGTGAGCAGCGCGCCGTCGCCGATCTGCCGCACGTAGGTGTGCAGCAGGTCGATGGCCGGGGCCGAGCTTTCGACCAGGTCGAGCTCCTCCTCGACCCCGGCCTCCGGCGAGTCGAGGCCCACATCCGGCTCCGGAAGGGGCTTGGCGTCGTCGTCGGCGGGCGCTTGAGTCACGAAATCAGGAATCCTCCATCGGGGGGACGCGAAGATCGTCCCCGTGTCCTTTGCAATCGGCCAGATCGTGCGGACTCTTGAGCGCAATTCGGGTGCAGTTGCGATTGTTCGTGCTTGTGTTAGCGCCTGTGGGGGATGCGCGGGCGTCCCAAATCGTCGACAACTCACCCATGACAATCGAGATGCTGGGGCGTATGCGGGGGGAGGTCGATCCCGACGACATGGGACGGCTCGCTCGATGCTGCACGCACGCTCGGCTACCACAGACGCCGGCCGCGGCCGGTTACCGCTATTACGACCTGGGCGGCGCCGCGCCCAGCTTCTATCTGCGCCGGTTCCGGCTGGGCACACGCACGGCGGCCGTCAGCCTGATCGCGCCGGTCGAGCTCTCATCGGGGCTGGACGCCGAGCGCGGCGCCCCGGCCCTCGCACAGGTGGTGCTGTCGGTGGGCGCTCGCCCGATCCCGTGGCACGAGGTCTGCGAGCCCGACCTGTTCCCCGGCGATTCCGCGCTGCTGGCACGGGCCGCGCTGCAGGCCGTGCTCGAGCTCGACCTGCTGACCGACGAGGAGTGCCCGCTCTGCTGTGACTAGCTGATACGGCCGTCGGGCGCCACGGCCACGCCGCGCCCCTCCAGCCGCTTGCGGATCAGGAACTGGAACGTCGACCAGGCCCCGCGGCGGGCGTCGAACATCCGGTAGACCTGCCACTCGGTCAGCATCGACGGGTCGTCGCGGCGCGCCTGCGCCCAGTCGGCGAACTTCGGCAGCCGGCCGCTGCGCACGGCCAGCGCGGCGCCCTGGTCGATCGCGCGCTCCAGCCGCTCCTCCCCCACCGGCACGTCGAACCCGGCCTCCTTGAGCGCGTTGTTGAGCGAGCCGAAGGTGTGCCAGTAGAGCGACTTGGACGGCATCGACCCCTTGCGCGCCTCGATGTCCTTGGCGGTCGGCGCCCGGCCCAGCTCGTCGCCAAGGTCGCGCAGCAGCCGCAGCAGCTCCTCGCGGGTGGCGAACCGGCGCGGCACCAGGCCGGCCAGCCGTTTGGCGCGGTTCCACGACTTGAAGTGCTCGATCACCGTCTGCGGGTGCACCGTCGTCTCGGGGTCGGCCTCGAACTCCCGCATCGTCGGCGAACGGCCCAGACGCTTGGCACAGGCGTTCAGCTCCTCGAGGATGTGCTCGTCGGAGTAACGCTTGCGCATTCCGGCCTGGAAGGCCTCGAGCTGGCTGCGATCGATCCCCTCGATCGCGCTGTACACGGTCTTTCGACGCATAGACCCTATTCTCCGGGGGTTTCTCACCTCCGCCAACCGGCTGGCTGACGCCGGTCGCTTGCTGCGGCGCCAACGACAATAGCAAACCCTGACCGCTTCGGTACCGCGCCGAAGCATCTTGCGTTCTTGTCATCGTGATAGGAGGTGCGAGCGTGTCGGCCGATCCGGGGGCAGCCGCTAGTATGAGGCCCGCAGCCATGACCACGCACCCGGCATCACGCGCACCCCAGAACGAGGCCGTCGACCGCCTGCGGCGGCGGGCCTGGCAGGCCTACCTCGAGGCCACGCGCAACAGCGAGGAGTACGAGGCGACTGAGCAGGAGGCGTGGCGGCGCCTCCAGGACCGCCTGGCTGACATCGATGCCGAGCTGCTGCTGGCGCACAGCTCCGGTGCGTAGCGATGCTGTTTGAAGCCAAGGTCGGCCTCGCCCGGGTGACGGCGGTGACGTCCCGAACCACCGGCCGCGGTGGCGGCACCACGCTGCCTGGCCGGCTGCTGCTGCGTCTGCAGGCCGACGCGCTGCAGCGGCTCGGGGAACGCCTGCCGAAGGGCGCTGCCGTCGTCTCGGCCACCAACGGCAAGACCACCACCGCGAAGATGGCGGCCTCCATCCTCTCCCCTCCTCTGCGCCTGTGCCGGAACGCCGCCGGCGCCAATCTGGCCTCCGGTGTGGCGTCGGCCATGCTGCGCGGTGAGGACGCCGACCTGGGCCTGTTCGAGGTGGACGAGGCGGCCCTGCCGGCTGTGGCCGAGGCGCTGGCCCCGCGCGCGCTGGTGCTCGGCAACCTGTTCCGTGACCAGCTCGACCGCTACGGCGAGCTGGAGCTGATCGCGGCCGGCTGGCGCGGCCTCGCAGCCGCGCTCGGCCCCGCCACCACGCTGGTCTCGAACGCGGACGATCCGCTGGTGGCGTCGATCGGCCGCGACCGTGAGCGCCACACCTGGTTCGGGCTGGACGACCCCGCCGCGGCGCTGCCCGAGATGCAGCACGCCTCCGACTCGAAGTGGTGCGTGCGCTGCGGCGCCCGTTACGCCTATACGGCCGTGTACCTGGGCCACCTCGGCGACTGGCGCTGCCCGTCCTGCGGCGACGGCCGTCCCCGGCCCTCGGTGACCGCCCGCGAGATCCAGATCGACGGGCTCGACGCCGTCGGCTTCCGGCTGTGCACGCCCGCCGGCGACGTGGCTGTGCGCCTGCCGCTGCCCGGCGTCTACAACGTCTACAACGCCCTGGCAGCGGCCGCTCTGGCGCTCGAGCTGGGTGCTGGGCTGGAGCAGGTGCGGGCCGGCCTGGAGCGGTTCTCGGCGGCCTTCGGCCGCTTCGAGCGGATCGACCTCGGCAGCGGCGAGGCGGTGCTGCTGCTGGTCAAGAACCCGGCCGGCGGCAACGAGGTGATCCGCACGCTGGCCGTCGACGAGGCCCCGAAGCGGATGCTGATCGCGCTCAACGACCGCATCGCCGACGGCCGCGACGTGTCCTGGATCTGGGACGTCGACTTCGAGCGGCTCGCGCCCCAGATCGGGTCGGTCATCTGCTGCGGCACGCGCGCGGCCGAGATGGCGATGCGGCTCAAGTACGCCGGGGTTGCGCTCGACCGGATCGAGGTGCGTACCGACATGGACGAGGCGCTCGACCGGCTGGCCGCGGCCGCTGGCAGCTCCTACCTGCTGGCCACCTACACGGCGATGCTCGACCTGCGCGGGCGGCTGGAGCAGCGCGGCCTGGTGCTGCCGTTCTGGCAGGAGGCGGCATGACCCGCATCACAATCGGCCACCTCTACCCCGAGCACCTCAACATCTACGCCGACCGCGGCAACATCGCCGCGCTGGAGCGTCGCTGCGCCTGGCGCGGGATCGGCTTCGAGGCGATCGCGATCGGTCCCGGCGACGTGCTGCCCGACGCCGACCTCTACTACCTGGGCGGCGGCCAGGACCGCGACCAGCTGCTGATCGCAGACGACATCGCCCGCCACGCCGAGCCCCTGCGCGCGGCGGTGGACGACGGCGCCGGCGTGCTGGCGGTCTGCGGCGGCTACCAGCTGCTCGGCCACTACTACCGCGGCCATCAGGGTGACGAGATGCGCGGCATCGGCCTCGTCGACCTGGTCACCGAGGCCGGCAGCAGGCGCATGATCGGAAACATCATGCTCGACTGCCGCCTGGACGGGGCGGCCCCGCAACGGCTGGTGGGATTCGAGAACCACGCCGGCCGCACCTTTCTGGGCGAGGGTGTCCAGCCGCTGGGCCAGGTCGTGCACGGGCACGGCAACAACGGCGAGGACGGCGCAGAGGGCGTGCAACAGGGCTCGGTGATCGGCACCTACGTGCACGGCCCGCTGCTGCCCAAGAACCCCTGGCTGAGCGACTGGCTGATCGGCCGTGCGCTCGAGCGGCAGGGACAGGATCAGCAGCTGACGCCGCTTGACGACGGCCTCGAGCTGGAGGCGCAGCGGGTGGCGGCGGCGATCGCCGCGCGCTGAGCGCCAAAGGGGGAGCGGCCGCAGGTCGACCGCTCCCCCGCTCCGCGCAGGCGCTCCGGCGGGAGGTGTTGCCGGAGCGAGTCGCGGTGAGCTAACGCTCTCCGAGCAGGCGACGCATGCCCCGCAGCCGCCCACGCCGGTCGCGGCGATCCTGGGCGCGGCCCTCCCGGGCCAGCCGGATCAGCAGGTCGCGCTCGGACTCGCGGGGTGGGTGTGCGTGGGGCCTGGGTATCGGGATCGGTCGCATCATGGGGTCTGCCTCCAAGTATTGTCCAGTAGGTTAGTGGACATTAGGGTAGGCGGACACCCCGGACCCGTCAAGCCGCTTAACGCGGGGTCAACACCGGGCGCTCAGCGCGCCCACAGCTGGCCCAGATGCACGAACGGGTCGCCCGGCGTCCAGCGCTCCAGAAAGCGGTGGATGGGCGGGCGCAGGTCGAACGAGGCCAGGTCCGCGATCGGCACCAGTTGGTGGCCGCGCACCGTCGCATCCTCGGAGGTGATCCCGGAGAACTGGTCGTCGGCGACGGTGCCCGAGAAGATCAGGTGCACGACGTGCTTTCGCGGCCACTCGCTGGCGGGGGCGATCGACTCGGCGATCGCGATCGGGCCTTCCAGCCGCACGGAGCGCAGCGAGCACTCCTCGTCCAGCTCGCGCAGCAGCGCCTCGTGCATCGACTCCCCCTCCTCCACCCCGCCCCCCGGCAGCAGCCAGTAGGAGCGTCCCAGCTTCGCGTGCCTGATCAGCAACAGGTCGTCGCCGCGGCGGATCAGCGCGGCCACCCTGATGCGCGGTTCGCTCACGCCGACCCGACCGCCGAGGAGCCGAACCCGCGGTCGGCCCGTTCCGATCCCGGCAGCTCGTCGACCTCCACCAGCTCGATCGTGGGCAGCGCCAGGATCACGAGCTGTGCGATGCGGTCGCCAACCTCGATGGTGAAGTCCCGTTCCGGATCGGTGTTCAGCAGCACCACCCGCAGCTCCCCGCGGTAGCCGGCGTCGATCAGTCCGGGAGAGTTAACCACGGCGATGCCATGGTTCGCAGCGAGCCCCGAACGGGGCTGTACGAAGCCGGCATGGCCGGCCGGGATCGCCACCGCCAGCCCGGTTGCGACCATGCTGCGCCGGCCCGGCCGCAGCACCAGCCGCTCGACGCTGGACAGGTCGAGCCCGGCGTCGCCGGCGTACGCCGGCGACGGAATCCGCGCATCCGGATGCAGCCGCTTGATCGAGACGGCGGCGCTCACGGGTCGTCGGCGCGGTAGGCCGCGAACCGGCTGACCAGACGCTGCGGGAGCCGCGCCGAGACCAACACACCCTCGGCCGAGTCCTCGCGAGCAGTGATCGGCGCGCCCGACTCATAGAGCGCCGACAGCTCGGCGCCGCTGGAGTGCGGCAAAAGCAGCTGGACGTCGACGAAGCGGCCGGCGAAGAACTCGGCCACGCGCTGCTTCAGGCGATCGAGCCCCTCGCCGGTTCGCGCCGATACGAGCACGGCGTCGGGGTTGCGGTTGGCCAGCCGCCGGCGCGTCACCTCGTCCACCAGATCGACCTTGTTCAGCACCAGCAGCTGCGGGATCTCCTCGGCCTCGATCTCGTCCAGCACGTCGCGCACGTTCTGGAGCTGACCGGCCAGCTCCTCCTCGCTCGCCGACGCGTCCGCCACGAGCAGCACCAGGTCGCCTGCCAGCGTCTCCTCGAGCGTGGCCGCGAAGGCCTCCACCAGCTGATGTGGCAGCTTGCGGATGAACCCGACCGTGTCGGTCACCAGGTATGACCGCCCGCCCTCGCTGAACCCGCGGGTGGTCGGGTCGAGCGTCTCGAACAGCCGGTTGTTGACGCTGACGTGGCTGCCGGTGAGGGCGTTCAGCAGGGTCGACTTGCCGACGTTCGTGTACCCGGCCAGCGACACGCTGGGCGTCTCGTTGCGCGCCCGCTCCTGGCGCATCACGTCGCGCCGCGCGGCCACGTCGCGCAGCCGGCCACGCACCAGCGTGATCCGGCGCCGCGCCATCCGCCGGTCGGATTCCAGCTGCGACTCGCCCGGGCCGCGGGTGCCGATACCGCCTCCGAGCCGCTCGAGGTGCTTCCACATGCCGCGCATGCGCTGCAGGTTGTACTCCAGCTGGGCCAGCTCGACCTGCAGCTTGCCCTCGGCCGTGTGGGCGTGCTGGGCGAAGATGTCCAGGATCACGGCGGTGCGGTCGACCACGCGTGACTGCAGCTCGTCCTCCAGCCGGCGCTGCTGGCGGGGCGTCAGCTCGTCGTCGCAGACGATCACCTCGACCGACAGCCGTTCCGCGAGCTCCTTCAGCTCCCGCAGCTTGCCCGGGCCCAGATAGGTGCTGGGGTGCGGCCTGTCGCGATGCTGGACGACCGTCGCGACCGTGTTCACGCCGGCGGTGCGCAGCAGCTCCTCCATCTCCAGCAGCATCGGTGCCGGGTCCCCGCCCTGCGGCAAGGTCAGCATGATCAGGCCGCGCTCGGGCGCTGGGCCCGGCGCGGCCCCGTTTCGGGACATCTCGGCCATCGAATCAGTATAGGGAGGCGCGCCCGGCCGGGATCAGGCGGCCACGCGCAGGTGCTGCTCGATCCGCTGCATCGCCTCGCGCAGGCGCTCGTCGGACAGGGTCAGCGAGATCCGCACGTAGCCCTCGCCGTTGGGCCCGTAGGACGACCCGGGCGACACCACGACGCCGGCCTGCTCCAGCACCAGCTCCGTGAACGAGACGGAGCTGTGGCCCTCCGGCACGGGCACCCAGATGTACATGGTTCCACGTGGCGGATCGACGTCGATGCCGACGGCGCGCAGCGCAGCGACCGCCAGGTCGCGGCGGCGCCGATACACCTCGCACATCTCGCGGGCCACCCCGCTGCCCTCGGCCAGCGCCCGCACCGAGGCCATCTGGACGGCCTCGAACATGCCCGAGTCGATGTTCGTCTTCAGCTTCCACAGCGCCTCGATCATGGCGGCGTTGCCGACCGCGGCGCCGGTCCGCCAGCCGGTCATGTTGTAGGCCTTGGACAGCGAGAACATCTCGATGCCTGCCTCCTTCGCCCCCGGCGCCTGCAGGAAGCTGGGTGCCACGTAGCCGTCGAAGGTGATCTCCGAGTAGGCGTTGTCGTGCACGATCGGGATCTCGTGCTCCAGTCCGAAGCGGGCCAGCCGCTCGAAGAAGTCGTCGTCGATCACGGCCCCGGTGGGGTTGTTCGGGTAGTTGCAGAAGAGCAGGTTGGCGCGGTCGCGCTGCGGCGCCGTGATCGCGTCCAGGTTCGGCTGGAACCCGTGCGCGGCCGTCAGCGGCATCAGCACCGGCTCGGCTCCGCACAGCAGCGAGCCGGACGTGTACACGGGGTAGCCGGGGTCGGCGGCCAGGCAGACGTCGCCCGGGTCGAGCATCGCCCAGCAGATGTGCGCGACCCCCTCCTTGCCGCCCAGCAGCGGCAGCACCTCGGTGTCGGGGTCGACCTCGACGCCGAAGCGGCGTCGGTAGAAGTCGGCCACGGCCTGCCGGAAGGCGGGCCGGCCGCGGTTGGACGGGTACTGGTGGGTGTCGGGCCGGGCCAGCTGACGCTGGCCCTCCTCCACCACCGCCGCCGGCGTCGGCAGGTCGGGATCGCCGATGCCGAGCGAGATCACGTCCACGCCGGCGGCGCGCTTCTGCTCGATCTTCCGCTCCAGCTCGGCGAACAGGTAGGGCGGCAGCTGGGTCACGCGGTCGGCGATCCTCAAAGGGACCCCAGCTCGTTCACGAAGGCCTTGTCGAAGTCGCCGCGCAGGATCCGCTCGACCGGCCCGGTCAGCCGCACGTCCAGGTCGGCCGACACCTCGATCGTGAGGTCGCCGCCGTCCAGGTGCACCGTCACCGGCGAGTCGGCCAGGCCGTTCACGACCGCGGCCACGGCGGTCGCGCTGGAGCCGCTGCCGGAGGAGAGCGTCTCCCCGGCGCCGCGCTCCCAGATCCGCATGCGCAGGTCGTGGCGCGACACCGGCCGGTAGAACTCGACGTTGGTGCGGTTGGGAAACCACGGGTGGTGCTCGATCGGCGCACCCACCGCCGTCAGGTCGAGCGGTTCGGGGTCATCCACCTCGATCACGCAGTGAGGGTTGCCGACCGAGACGAAGGTGTAGCGCTCCGCGGGAGCCGCGCCCGGGCCGGGAACGTGGTCGGGCGACTCCAGCGCCGCGCGGCCGGCGTCGATCGTGATCACGCCGTCGTGGCGCTCGCCGCGGATGATGCCCTTGATCGTGAGCATCTCGACGGCGTCCACGCCGTCGCGCTCCATCAGGTAGCCGGCCGCGATGCGGGTGCCGTTTCCGGAGAACTCCGCCTCGCCGCCGTCCGGGTTGAAGATGCGCACGTGCCGGCGCCCGGCGCCGCCGTCGCGGATCAGCAGCATGCCGTCGCCGCCCGCACCCAGGTCGGGATGGCAGATGCGGCGCACGCGCGCTGCTTTGGCCTCCATCGGCAGCTCGTCCTGCTCCATCACCAGGTAGGCGTTGCCGATGCCGTGCCACTTCTCGAAGCGCATCGCGGCAGGATATCCCGCCGTAGGAAGATCGGGAGGCGACGAGCCGAAGCGGCCCGGCCGCCCCCCGATTGACCCCGACACCGCTTGGACGGCCCCGCCCGGGCGAAGTTAGAGGTCGAGCGCGGCGGCGGCCACGACCAGGGCGCCCATCAGCACCGCCACCAGCACCAGGCCGAGGATCACCGGCTTCGTGGTCGGGTAGCCGGCCACCAGCAGCAGACCCACCCCGAGGCTGGCCGGGATCAGCTGCATCCGCCGCAGCGGATAGGGGCGCAGGTTCCACAGGTGGCGGCCCACGCGATCGGCCGCGAGCAGCGCCGAGGCGAGGCAGACCAGCAGCACCACCGCCATCACGAGCGTCCCGCCCACCCAGCGCAGGAACTCCTCCAGCTGGCTGCTTGCAACCCCGAACAGGATCGCGACCACGATCAGCGGCGGCGTGATCACCGCGATCAGCAGCAGCGCGTCCCGGGCCTCGCGCACCGCGTCGTGCTCTCGCCTGCTCATGCCGTCGCCCCGGCCAGCAGCTGATCCTGTCCGGCCACCGGCTTCACGCCCGGCAGCCGTCGCATCCAGATCCGCTGGCGCCGGGCATACTGGCGGGTGCGCACGACCAGCCGCCGCACCGCCTCGTCGCGGTCGATCTCGCCGTCGAGCAGCGCACGCACGTCGGACAGGCCGTGGATGCGCGCGGCCGTCGCCGACAGCGGCCCCGCCGCGATGGCGTCGGCCACCTCACGCTCGACCCCGAGCTCGAACATCGCCCGGGTGCGGGCCTCGATCCGCTCCCGCACCGTATCGGCCGGCACCTGCAGCCCCAGGATCACCGTGCCCTCGGGAGGCTCCCGCCACAGCGTCCCGGCAGCGGGGGCGAGCGTGGCGCCCGCGTCGGCCAGCTCCAGCGCCCGCACCACCCGACGGCGGTCGTTCTCGTGCACGGCGTCCGCCGCGGCCGGATCCAGTTCGGCCAGCAACGCGTGCGCCGCACCGGCGCCGCGCTCGTCGTAGATCCGCTGGTAGCGCTCGCGCACGCCGTCGGCCGGCGCCGGCGGCAGCTCCAGCGGGGAGAGCGCCGCGCGCAGGTAGAGGCCGCTGCCACCACACAGGATCACGTCGCGGCCGCGTCCCTGCACGTCATCGATCGCAGCGCGGGCCAGCCCGGCGTACTCGGCCACCGACCCCTGGTGCGACAGCGGCCAGACGCCCACCAGGTGATGCGGCGTCTGCGCCAGCTGCTCGGGCGAGGGCTGGTTGGTGAGCACCGGCAGCCCCGCGTACAGCTGCATCGCGTCGCAGTTGACGATCTCGGCATCGAGCTGCGTGGCCAGGGTCAGCGCCGCCGCGCTCTTGCCGGACGCGGTGGGCCCGTAGACCGCGATCACGCGCGCCATCGGTCAGGCCGCGGCGATGACGGCGGGGCGGCCGCCCAGCGTCTGGGAGGTCGATCGCAGGATCTCGACCAGCGCCAGCTCGCCCTCGCCGGCATCGCCCCGAAACAGCGTGGTCTTGTTGCCGCGGGTGCGGCCGCGCAGCATGGACGGGTCGGTGCGGCTGGGCCCCTCCACCAGCACCTCCTGGACGCTGCCGACCAGCGCGGCGTTGTGTTCGGCCGCGTGACGCTGCACGAGGTCGACCAGCCGCGTGATGCGGTCGCGCTTGACGTGCTCCGCTACCTGCTCGGCCATGGCGGCCGCCTCGGTGCCGCGCCGCGGCGAGTAGACGAACGTGAAGGCGTGGTCGTAGCCGACGGCGTCCACCACCTCCATCGTCTGCTCGAAGTCGGCTTCCGTCTCGCCCGGGAAGCCGACGATGATGTCGGTGGTGAGTGCGATGCCGGGGATGGCCGCGCGGATCCGCCCGACCAGGCTCAGGTAGCGCTCGGCGCTGTAGGTGCGGCGCATTGCCTTCAGCACACGCGTGGAACCGGACTGCAGCGGCAGGTGCAGGTGCTCGCACACGGACTCACACTCGGCCATGGCTGCGATCACGTCGTCGCGCATGTCCTTCGGGTGCGGACTGGTGAAACGGATGCGCGCGATCCCGTCCACCTGGTCGAGGTGGCGGAGCAGACCGCCGAACCCGGCTCGCTGCCCGGCGGGCAGGTCGCGTCCCCAGGAGTTGACGTTCTGGCCCAGCAGCGTCAGCTCGCGGACGCCGTCGGCGGCCAGCCGGCGCGCCTCGCCGACCAGGTCCTCCAGCGACCGGCTCTGCTCGCGGCCGCGCACGCTGGGAACGATGCAGTAGCTGCACTTCGAGTTGCAGCCCTGCGAGATCTGCAGCCAGGCCTGGTGGCGGCGCTCGCGCTTGCCGGGCAGGTGGCCCGCGAAGTGGTCGAAGGTCGAGAAGTGGCCCTCGGGCAGGTCGCCGCCGGCGGCGATGTAGTCGCCCAGCTTGTGGATGGCGCCCGGGCCGAACGCCAGATCGACGAACGGGTAGAGGTCGAACAGCTCCTGCTTCATCGACTCCGACCAGCAGCCGCCCACCACGATCCGCTTCTCCGGGTCGCGCTGCTTGGCCGCGCGCGCCTCCATCAGGTGCGCCACGAACCGGTCGTCGGCCTTCTCACGGATCGTGCACGTGTTGAACACCAGCACGTCGGCCTCGCCCTGATCCCGCGCCTCCCCCATTCCCAGCGACTCCAGCAGGCCCTTGATCCGCTCGGAATCGTGCACGTTCATCTGGCAGCCGAAGGTCTGGACGTGGTAGCGCTTCACGCCCCTGAGTGTATCCGCGGCGCGGCTTAGGCCGGGACGGCGGCCATGCCCGGCTGGACGACCCGGGGTCCCTCGCCGGCGGGCACGCCGGACAGGTCGAACTCGCCGGCGCCCGGAGTGTGCGCACCGTCCAACGCGGCCAGAAAGGCATCGGCCGGCTCCAGGAAGTCGATCAGGTCGGTGCGGTAGTGCATCGGCACCACCCAGCGCGGGTCAAGCGCGCGTGTGATCTCGGCCGCGTCCTCGGCCCCGATCGTGGGCCCGCCGCCGACCGGGATGAACAGCAGGTCGACGGTTCCGATCGCCTCCCGTTGCTCGGGCCGCAGCGCGGCCTGGCCGAAGTCGCCCATGTGGCAGATGCGGACGCCGTCCAGCGCGAACACGAAGATCGTGTTCGGGCCGCGGCGCGTGCCGGCCTGATCGTCGTGCTCCGACGCGATCGCGATCACCTCGCCCAGCGGCGTGCCGTCGAAGCTTCCGGCCGTGCTTCGCACCACGTGCGGGCTGCCGTCGGCGACGGCAGCGCCGTTGTGGTCGAAGTGCTCATGCGTGATCAGCAGCAGGTCGACCTGCTGCTGCGGGATCTGGGGGTAGTCGAAGCGGATGGACATCCCCTCCGGCCGCAGGCGCTGGTCGAACGGGTCGATCAGCACCGAATGCTCGCTTCCGCGCAGCGTGAAGGCGGACTGGCCGTGCCACTCGATGTTCATGTGTCCCTCCGTGTTTCTGACATGAGCGTCACTCTATCACTGTGATTGGTAGGGTTTTGCGCGGATCGGAACCTTACGTTATCGTGAGAATCATGGTGATGACGCCTCCCCAGTTCCGGATCGGTGAGCTGGCCCGCCGGGTCGGCACGACGCCGCGTGCCGTGCGCTACTACGAGGAGCTGGGGCTGCTGCCGGGTAGCGATCGCTCCGACGGCGCCCACCGCGTGTACGACGAGCAGGACGAGGCGCGCCTGCGCGACCTGCTGCGGGTGCGCGAGCTGCTGGGCCTGACCCTGGTCGAGCTGCGTGAGTGGATGGACGCGGAGGACGCCCGCGCGCGGCTGCGCGAGCGCTGGAACGAGCAGCCGGCGCCCGACGAGAGCACCCGCGCCGGCATCATCCGCGAGGCGATCGCGCACATGGACACGCAGCTGCTGCTGGTGCGTTCGCGCCTGGGATCGCTGGAGCAGCTGGAGGACGAGCTGTCGGCCAAGCGGCGGAAGGTGCGCTCGATGCTGGCCGAGATCGAGCAGGCGCAGGCGTGAGCCCCACCCATCCCGAGCGCTACAAGTGGATCGCGCTCTCGAACACGACGATCGGCATCCTGATGGCGACGATCAACTCGTCGATCGTGCTGATCGCGCTGCCGGACATCTTCCGCGGCATCAACCTCAACCCGCTGCAGCCCGAGAACTCCAGCTATCTGCTGTGGATGATCATGGGCTTTCTGGTGGCCACGGCGGTGTTGGTGGTCAGCTTCGGCCGGGTCGGCGACATCTACGGGCGCGTGCGCATGTTCACGCTCGGCTTCGCGATCTTCACCGTCTTCTCGCTGCTCCTGTCCGTGACCTGGATGACCGGGCCGCCGGCCGCGATCTGGATGATCGTGATGCGCATCGGCCAGGGCGTCGGCGGCGCCTTCCTGTTCGCCAACTCCTCGGCGATCCTGACCGACGCCTTCCCGTCCGACCAGCGCGGCATGGCGCTGGGTGTGAACGCGGTGGCCGGCATCGCCGGCTCGTTCATCGGCCTGGTGATCGGCGGCATCCTCGGCCCCATCGACTGGCGGCTGGTGTTCCTGGTGTCGGTGCCGGTCGGCGTGTTCGGCACGGTCTGGTCGTGGATGAAGCTCGAGGATCGCGGCATCCGCCAGCAGGCCCGCATCGACTGGTGGGGCAACATCACCTTCGCCCTCGGGCTGATCGCCGTGCTGGTCGCGATCACGTACGGCATTCAGCCCTACGGCGGGCACGTCCTGGGCTGGACGAACCCGCGCGTGGTCGGCGCGATGGTGGCGGGCCTGGCGCTGCTGGCAGCGTTCGTGGTGATCGAGATGCGCACGGAGGATCCGATGTTCCGGCTCTCCCTGTTCCGGATCCGGGCCTTCAGCTTCGGCAACATCGCCACCCTGCTGGCCTCGCTCGGCCGCGGCGGCCTGATGTTCATGCTGATCATCTGGTTGCAGGGCATCTGGCTGCCGCTGCACGGCTACAGCTTTGAGCAGACGCCGCTGTGGGCCGGTGTCTACATGCTGCCGTTGACGGTCGGCTTCCTGATCGCCGGCCCCACCTCGGGGCTGCTCTCGGACCGGTTCGGTGCGCGCCCGTTCGCTACCGGCGGCATGCTGATCGCCGCGCTCTCCTTCTACCTGCTGGAGCGGCTGCCCGTGAACTTCGGCTACCCCGAGTTCGCGGCCCTGCTGGTACTGATCGGGATCGGCATGGGCCTGTTCACCTCGCCCAACCAGGCGGGCATCATGAACAGCCTGCCGCCCAACCGCCGCGGCGCGGGAGCGGGCATGGCCACCACGTTCCAGAACTCGGCGCTGGTGCTCTCGATCGGCATCTTCTTCACGCTGATGGTGCTGGGCCTGGCCGGGTCGCTGCCGGGCACGCTCGACCAGGGGCTGCGCGCGCAGGGGGTCGCACCCGACGCCGCGCAGCGCATCTCGCAGCTGCCGCCGGTGGGCCTGCTGTTCTCGTCGTTCCTCGGCTACAACCCGATGCACCAGCTGCTGGGCAGCTCGATCAACCACCTCAGCCCACACCAGGCCGCCTATCTGACCAGCCGCCAGTACTTCCCCCAGCTGATCGCCAAGCCATTCGAGCAGGGCCTCAGCGAGGCCTTCGACTTCGCCATCTTCGCCTGCCTCACCGCCGCCGCAGCCTCGTGGTTCCGGGGTGGCAAGTACGTCCACGGCGGCGAGCACGTGCGCCCGGTGGTCGAGTCGGGCGACGGCGAGCTGGCCATGGCCTCGGACGGGGACTGACGCGCAAATGGCGGTCAGCATCGAGCTGGTGCAGGGGGACATCACCCGCGAGACAGCCGATGCGATCGTGAACGCCGCGAACACGTCGCTGCTCGGGGGCAGCGGCGTGGACGGCGCAATCCACCGCGCCGGCGGCCCCGCCATCCTGGCCGAGACCAGGCTGCTGGGCGGATGCGACACAGGCGACGCGAAGGTCAGCACCGCCGGCGATCTGCACGCCGACTACGTGATCCACACGGTGGGGCCGGTGTGGTGCGGCGGCGATGACGGCGAGCCGGAGCTGCTGGCGTCGTGCTACCGCCGCTCGATCGAGGTGGCGTCCCGGCTGGGATGCGCCACGGTGGCCTTCCCGGCCATCTCGACCGGCGTCTTCGGGTACCCGGTCGATCGGGCGGCTCCGATCGCGGTCGGGGTGTCCCACTCCGCGGCGCTCGCGTCGGGCAGCGTGCGGACGGTGCGGCACGTGCTGTTCTCGAAGCGCGACCACGCCGCCTGGGTGGCCGCGGCGGGCGACCTCGGCCTGCCCGTCGTCCTCAGCGGCTGAGCACGCGGGCGGCGTCGTCGCAGACCGACTCGGCCACCATCGCCAGCGACGGCGCGTCGATCACGAGCTGCACCGCCACGCCGCTGCGGGTGGCCCTGGTCGCCGCCGCGCGGCCAGCGTCCACCCACACCGTCACCCCCACCTCGTGCAGCGCCACCGGCACGCTGGGTGGGGCCAGGTCGAGCCCGAACACCTCGTCGGCGGGCACGAAGTGGCCGAACCCGTCGGCGGCGGCGTCCAGCAGCGCGTGACCGAGCGCGAACAGCTCGGCGGGCGTGAGGGCGCCGCGCTCGACCTGGGCGACCTGCAGGCCGCCGGCGTGCAGGGACAGCGCGTAGGGCACCTCGTCCGCGAACGGTTCGACCGTCAGCTCCAGCTCGACGCAGATCCCCGACACGTCCTGCGCCGTGTCGCACAGCCGGTAGCGCATCAGCGCACTCCGCCCCCGTTCAGCTGGCTCGAGGGCAGCGACAGCGTGAACGTGGTGCCCTGGCCGACCTCGCTGTCCACCGTCAACCGGCCGCCGAGGGCGTGTGCCAGCTCGCGCCCGATCGACAGGCCGAGCCCGGTGCCGCCCTCACCGCGGCGGCTGTAGAAAGGGTGGAAGACGGCGTCCTGGTCGGCCGCCGGGATGCCGGGGCCGGTGTCGGAGATGTGGATCGCGGCGGTCGAGTTGGCGGTCGCGTAGCTGAGCGTGACGGTGCCCTTGCGGGGCGTCCAGCGGAAGGCGTTGTCGAGCAGGTTGGACACGATCTGCAGCACGCGGTCGCCGTCGGAGAGGATCGTGGGCGCGCCGGCAATCGGCGTGTCGAAGCTGACCTCGTTGGCGCGGGCGCGGTCGCGGAACGATGCTGCGGCCTGCTCCAGCAGCGCCTCCAGCCCCACCTCCTCGCGCACGAGGCGGAACTGGTGGGCCTCGAGGCGGGTGAGGTCGAGCAGGTCGTCGACCAGCCGGCCGATGCGGCGCACCTCCTCGCTGACGGCGTCGAGCGACGTGTCCATGTCCTCGGGGCCGACCAGCCCCTCGTTCATGGCCTGGACATGGCCCGAGATGGCGGTCACCGGCGTGCGCAGCTCGTGGGTGACGCGCATCAGGAAGTTTCGTTCCAGCTCGTCCACCTCGCGCAGGCGATCGACCATCCCCTGGAAGCGATGGGCCAGCTGCCCCAGCTCGTCGTCGGCGGTGCGGTCACCGGCCACGTGCACCTCGAGGTCGCCACGGGCGACCCGGTCGGCGGCCGCTCCCAGCTCCTTCAGGGGCCGCGTGATCCGCCGCGCCACGAACGTGGCCAGGATGAAGGCCACCAGCAGGCCGATTCCGGTGCCGATCGCCACCCGGCCCGCCACCTTCGTCCAGGCGC
>JAICYJ010000103.1 GCA_025934255.1 Thermoleophilia bacterium
ATCATTCGAGCCATGGCCTAGACCCTCCGCCGCTTGCGCTGGCGCACGCCGTTGTGAGCCTGCGGCGTCACGTCCTTGACGCCCATCACCTCGAGGCCGGCGGCCTGCAGCGACCGGATCGCGGTCTCGCGCCCGGAGCCGGGGCCCTTGACGAACACCTCGACCTTCTGGAGGCCGTGCTCCATGCCCTCACGGGCGGCAGCGTCGGCCGTCACCTGCGCCGCGAACGGCGTCGACTTGCGCGACCCCTTGAAACCGACGGCGCCGGCGCTCTTCCACACGATCACGTTGCCCTCCTTGTCGGTGAGGGCGACGAGCGTGTTGTTGAACGAGGTCTTGATGTGCGCCTGGCCGATTGCAACGTTCTTGCGAGCCTTGCGACGGACGCGGCCACGGGTGCCGCCTCTACGTGGTGCTGGGGGCATTCAGTCCTTTCCGATTTCAATGACGCGAAAACTCACGGTTATTTCTTGCGCTGCTTGCCGACGGTCTTCTTCGGCCCCTTGCGGGTGCGCGCGTTGGTGCGTGTGCGCTGGCCGCGCACGGGCAGGCCGCGGCGGTGACGAACGCCCCGGTAGCAGCCGATCTCGATCAGGCGCTTGATGTTCTGGGAGCGCTCGCGGCGGAGGTCGCCCTCGACCGTCAGCGAGGCGTCGATGTGGTTGCGGAGCCGCGCCACCTCTTCCTCGGTCAGGTCACGCACCTTGGTGTCGGGGTTGAGGCCGAGCTCCTTCAGCACCTTGTTCGAGGTGGAACGGCCGATCCCGAAGATGTAGGTGAGGCCGATCTCGACGCGCTTCTCACGCGGGATGTTGACGCCTGCAATGCGTGCCATATCGAGCCTCCCTTATCCCTGCCGCTGCTTGTGGCGCGGATTGGTGCAGATCACGAGCACGTTGCCGTGCCGGCGGATGATCCGGCACTTCTCGCACATCGTTCTCACGCTGGGTCGAACCTTCAACTGAGGACTCCTTGGGGAAACGCCCCTGCACGGGGCAAAAACGGCCGCGGGCATACGCATTCACCCCGCCGGGCAAACGAGAATCCTATCATCCCGTCGCAACCTGGCGCGCGGTCGACCGCGGTGTCAGCACCCGCGGACCGGCCTCGGTCACGGCCACCGTGTGCTCGATGTGCGCTGCCAGGCTGGCGTCGTCGGTATAGACGGCCCAGCCGTCCTCGCCGCTGACCACGCCCCAGCTGCCGGCGGTGATCATCGGCTCGATCGCGAACACCATCCCCGGGGCCAGCTTCGGCCCCCGGCCGGCCGGCCCGTAGTTGGGGATCTGCGGATCCTCGTGCATGCTGCGGCCGACGCCGTGGCCGACCAGGGCGCGGACGACGCCGAAGCCGTTTGCCTCGACCACCTCCTGCACGGCGTGCGAGATGTCGCCCAGCCGGTTGCCGGGGCGGCACTGGGCGATGGCGGCCTCGAGGCTCTTCTGGCAGACATCGATCAGCGCGTAGGCCTGCTCGGAGACTGTCCCGATCGGGATCGTGATGGCCGAGTCGGCCACGAAGCCGTCGAGCGTCACTCCCACGTCCACCGACAGCAGGTCGCCGTCCTTCAGCCGGTAGGGGCCGGGGATGCCGTGCACGATCATCTCGTTGGGCGAGGCGCAGATCGACCCGGGGAAGCCGCGGTAGCCCTTGAAGGTGGGCACGCCGCCGCAGGAGCGGATGTACTCCTCGGCCAGCGCGTCCAGCTCTGCGGTGGTGACGCCCTCGCGGGCGCTGGCCTCCATCAGCTCCAGCGTCGAGGCGACCACGCGGCCGGCCCGCGCCATGATCTCGATCTCGGCTGCGGTCTTGCGAACGATCATGATCCATCCCCCAATCGGGCCAGCAGCGCATCGATCTCGGCGGAGACCTGCTCGCGGGAGCCTCCGGCGTCGATGAACACGACCAGGCCGGCCGCGTCGTAGTGGTCGACCACCGGCTTGGCCGCCTCCACCCACTGCTTCTGGTAGCGGGCGCGGATCACCGGCTCGGTGTCGTCGTCGCGCTGATAGAGCTCGGAGCCGTCGATGTCGCAGGTGCCGGAGGTCTTCGGCGGTGCGCTGACCACATGGTAGACGTGCTCGGCCTCGCGGCAGACGCGACGCCCGCTCACCCGTTCCAGCAGCTGCTCGAGGCCCAGTTCGAAGACCGGCACCGACGAGATGCCGCGGCCCAGCTCGGCCAGCATGGAGTCCAGCGCCTGTGCCTGGGCGAGCGTGCGCGGAAAGCCGTCCAGGATGAAACCGCCCTCAGTGTCCGGCGCCGACAGGCGCTCGCGAAACATGCCGATGATCACGTCGTCGGGCACGAGGTCGCCGCGGGCCATGATCTCCTTGGCCACCCGGCCCAGCTCGCTACCGTCCCGCACCGCCTCGCGCAGCATGTCGCCGGTGGCGATGTGGGCGAGCCCGTGCAACGGCGCCACGCGCGCAGCCTGGGTGCCCTTGCCAGCCCCGGGGGGGCCCATGAAGATCAGGTCGAGAGGCACCTGCGGCCTACTTCAGGAAGCCCTTGTAGCTGCGCATCGAAAGCTGCGACTCGATCTGACGCATGGTGTCGATGGCAACGCCGACCACGATCAGCACGGAGGTTCCGCCCAGCGCACGCGCGGTGGCCGTGCTGAACCCGCCGAACTTGATGAACAGCGTCGGCGCGGCGGCGACGGTGGCCAGGAACAGCGACCCGGCCACGGTCAGGCGCACCAGCACCGACTCGAGGTACTGCGCGGTGGGGCGGCCGGGCCGGATGCCGGGGATGAAGCCGCCGTACTTCTTGAGGTTGTCGGCCTGCTCGAGCGAGTTGAACACCACCGCCACGTAGAAGAACGTGAACGCGAAGATCAGCAGCGACTCGCCGATGATGTAGGGCCACGAGGTGAACTGGAACCACTGTGCCACCTTCGGGCCGAGCGTGCCCGGCAGCAGGCTGGCCACGGTCGCCGGCAGGATCATGATGGCCGAGGCGAAGATCACGGGGATCACGCCGGCCATGTTCACGCGCAGCGGCAGGTAGGTGCTACCGCCCGAGGTCATCCGCCGCCCGACCATGCGCTTGGCGTACTGGATCGGGATCTTGCGGATCCCCTCCTGCACGTAGACGACGCCGGTCACGACCGCCAGGATCACGATCGGCAGCGACAGCTTCTCGAATCCGGAGCCGTTCCACCACGCGTTGATGCCTGCCGGGGCGCTGGTCAGGATGGACGAGAAGATCAGCAGGCTCATGCCGTTGCCGATGCCCTTCTGGGTGATCAGCTCGCCGATCCACATCAGCAGCGTGGCGCCGGCGGTGAGCGTCATGACCACCAGCACGTAGCTGCGCAGCGAGTGGTCGACCAGCACGTTGCCGAGGCTGGTCGCGCCCAGCAGGCTGGAGTTGTTCGCAAACGCGTAGGCGTAGCCCAGGGACTGGGCGGCGGCCAGGGCGACGGTCAGGTAGCGGGTGTACTGCGTGATGCGCCGCTGGCCCAGCTCGCCCTCCTTCTGGAGCGCCTGCAGGGAGGGGAACACCGGCGTCATGACCTGCAGGATGATCGACGCGGTGATGTAGGGCATGATGCCCAGCGCGAAGATCGAGAGCCGGCTGAGGCCGCCGCCGGAGAAGGTGTTCAGCAGATTCAGGAAGCTGGAGCCGCCGACGTTGATCGCGTCGGGGTTGACGGCCGGGGCCGGCAGGTGCGAGCCCAGCCGGTAGACCGCCAGCATCGCCGCCGTGAACAGCAGCTTCGTGCGCAGGTCGGGGACGCGCCAGGCGTTGAGGAAGTTCTCGAGCACTAGGCGGGAGTCTCGTCCTCGTCGTCGTTGGTGTCCGTGGCCTCGGCCACGGGCTCCTCCTCGGCGGGAGCCTCGTCGGGCTCGGCGGGCGCCTGCTCGGCCTCCGGCTTGGCCTCTGCCGCAGCCTCGGGCTCGGCCTGCTCGGCCTTGGGTGCCTGCTTCTGCTTCGGCTTGGGCGCCGCCTCGGCCTCGGGCTGCTCCTGCTCGGCGGCCGCGGGCGCCTTGGCCCGCCGCTTCTTGGGCTTGGCGTCGGGGTCGGGCTGGGGGCCGACCAGCACGACGCTGCCGCCGGCGGCCTCGATCAGCTCGACCGCCTTCGCCGAGAAGCGATGCGCGTGGACGGTCAGCTTGACCGTCAGCTCGCCGCTTCCCAGCACCTTGATCGGGTGCTTCAGGGAGCGCACGACGCCGGCCTGCTTGAGCAGCTCCGGCGTGACCTCGGTGCCGGCGTCGAACCGCGCCAGCTCGCGCACGTTCACCGGCGTGGTGTGGGTGCGGAACGGGCCCAGCGGCATCGACTTTCTGTGGTTGGGGCCGCGCAGCTTGCCCAGCCGCATGTACAGCGGCATCTGCCCGCCCTCGAAGCCCGGGCGCATGCTGTGGCTGCCCGACCGCGACTTCTGGCCCTTCTGGCCGCGCCCGGAGGTCTTGCCGCTGCCCGAGCCGTGGCCGCGGCCCACCCGCTTGCGCTCGCGGTGGCTGCCCCCGGCCGGCTTCAGTGTGTGCAGGTTCAGTTCACTCATCGTTCTCGACCTTCACGAGCGAGGCCACCTTGCGCAGCATTCCCTGCAGCACAGGCGAGTCCTCGTGGACCGACGACTGGTTGATCTTGCGCAGCCCCAGCGCCCGCATCGTGCCGCGGTGCTCGGGCCGGGTGCGGATGGTGCTGCGCACCTGGGTGATGCGAAGCTTGGCCATCAGGAGGCGCCCTCCGCCGCGGCTACGGCCGCGGCCTCGACTGCGGCGGCCTTCTCGGCAACCACCTCGGAGTGGGGCTTGATCACCTGGGCGACGGTCTTGCCCCGGAGCTTCGCCACCTCCTCCGGCCGCTTCAGGTTCTTGAGCCCGTCCACGGTCGCCATCAGCAGGTTGATCGGGTTGGCCGTGCCCAGCGACTTGGCCAGGATGTCGCGCACCCCGCCCAGCTCCAGCACGGCGCGCACGCCGGCGCCGGCGATCACGCCGGTGCCCTCGCTGGCCGGCTTCAGCATCACGCGGCCGGCGCCGTAGCGCCCGACCGTCTGATGCGTGATCGTGGTCTTGTACTTGGGCACCTGGAACATGTTCTTCTTGGCGTCCTCGACCGCCTTGGCGATCGCCGAGGGCACCTCGTTGGCCTTGCCGTAGCCGACGCCGACGCGGTCGACCTCGTCGCCCACCACCACCAGCGCGGTGAACGAGAAGCGCCGGCCGCCCTTCACCACCTTGGCCACGCGGTTGATCTTGACCACGCGCTCCTGCAGCTCGCGGGTATCACGTTCGTTTCGAGCCATCAGAAGTTGAGTCCCCCTTCGCGGGCGGCGTCTGCGAGCGCCTTCACCCTGCCGTGGTAGAGATAGCCGCCGCGATCGAACACGACAGTTTCGATGCGGGCCGCCTTCGCCCGCTCGGCGATCAGCTTGCCGACAGCGGCCGGCGCGTCGGCGCGTGACGTCTTCACCAGCTGCTTCTCGCCGCTGGACGCCGCCGCCAGCGTGTGGCCGGCCTCGTCATCGATCAGCTGTGCGTAGATGCGGGCGTTCGAGCGGTACACGGCCAGGCGCGGCCGCGCCGCCGTCCCCGACAGCTTCGCACGCACCCGGCGATGCCGGCGATGCCGTGCCTGTTCCTTCGTCTGAACGCTCATGCGGCGACCTCCGTCGACGCATGAGCGGGGAGGGGTGCGGGGAACCGGGAGGTTCCCTGCGTGAGACGAAGAAGGGGGCGCCGTGGGGGGAACAAGGTTTTCCCCCCCAACGCGAGAAAATTTAGGGAGGTG
>JAICYJ010000055.1 GCA_025934255.1 Thermoleophilia bacterium
AAGCGCGCTCGTCCATGCTCAGCTGGCGGCGACGGCCGGCATCGAGTCGGTCATGCTGGACCGCCCCGGCCTGGCGCTCGACGTCGATACGCCCGACGACGTACTCCGCGCAAAGCTGTCATTGACAGCGTGACAACGACCTGCAACGCCGCGGTCACGCCGGCGTCACGTGTGTGACGACGTAGCCCGGCACCCCCGTTCCACCCGGCGGCACGGTCTCGGCCGCGACGCGGCCTGCGTACGCGAACGCCCCGTCCGCGGGTGATACGGAGGTGCCGGGCACCGTCGTACCAGCCGTGGCCCGGCCGTGACGATCTCGTGACGCGGTGAAACGTCACAGGAACGCCGCGGTGAGGTCACGGGCGTCCAGACGGAGACCGGCACCGTTTGAACGTGCCTACGTGGCGAAGTTCGGCATCGCCGCACGGGCCGAGTCGGCCCGGCCCTTCGGCTCCTCCCACTCCTCCTGGCGGCCCAGCGCCGTCATGTCCAGGAACGCGTACGCGCCGACCAGCGCCTCCGTGCCGCGCGCGAACGTCGAGTACGTGTGGAACACGTCATCGCCGTCGCGCAGGAAGCAGCTGATCCCGGGCATCTCGAACGGCTGGTCGGCCGTGGCCGCCCAGGCGATGGCCGCGCCCTCCGGACGCTCGATGTCGCTCCTCGTGCGGTAGTTGATCTCCAGCGGCGCGACCGACTCGTCGATCGTGGCGTGGAAGTCGTAGTTGAACCGGCTGCCATTCGACGAGTACCACGGGAACTCCCAGCCCTTGCGCTTGCGGTAGTCCTCGAGCTTCTCGAACGGCGCCCGCGACACCGCCGCAAACGTCGTGTCGCGCACGTGCAGATGATCCAGCAGCCCGTTCGCCATCTCGTCGGCACCCGCCGAGCAGCTGGAGCAGCCATCCTCCCACTCGGGATCGAACATGAAGTGCTGGACGATCAGCTGCCGCCGCCCCTCGAACAGGTCGGCCAGCCGCACCTCACCGTCCCGCCCGGTGAACACGTAGTCCTCGTCGATCCGCACCATCGGCAGCCGCCGGCGATCGGCGTTCAGCGCGTCCGTCTGGCGGGTCAGCTCCTTCTCGCGCGCCAGCAGCTCCATGCGCGCGGCCATCCACTCGTCTCGCGATGCGATCTTGGGCAGGCTCATACCACCCTCCTGATCCGTTGCTTGTGGTCACCTCTGACCTTACCCCCGACTCGTCGGCGTCCGAGGCCGCGGCGAAGATGGCGGCATGGAGGACCTCGGCACCGCGCGCATGGAGACGTTCTCGGACGGCGTGTTCGCGATCGCCGCCACCCTGTTGGTGCTCGAGATCGGCGTCGGCACCGGCGCCGACCAGCACCTCGGCCGCGCCCTGGTCGACCTCTGGCCCTCGTACCTGGCCTACGCCACCAGCTTCCTGACCATCGGCATCATCTGGGTCAACCACCACGAGTGCATGGCCTGCATGGCCCGCGTCGATCGCACCATGCTGTTCATCAACATCGTGTTCCTGATGGTGGTCGCCTTCATCCCCTTCCCCACCAAGCTCGTGGCCGACCACCTCCAGAACCAGGGTGAGCACGCCGCCGTCTACGCGTACGATCTGACCCTGCTGGCGATGTCGGTGCTCTACAACGTCTGGTGGCGCTACGCCCGCCACGGCCGCCGGCTGATCGCCGAGTACGTGCCACAGTCGAAGCTGGACGCGATCTCGCGCGCCTTCGACCCCGGCATCGTGCTCTACCTGGTGGTGCTGGCGATCGCCTTCGTGAACCCGCTGGTGAGCGTCATCCTGACCCTGATCCTGGCCGCGTTCTACGTGCCCGCCGGTGCGCTCTTCTACCGCGCCACCGGCTAGATGAAGAGGTCGCGCTGCGACTCGCGGATCAGCTCGCGGGCGGTGCCCTCGCCGGCGGCCGGGTAGCCCCGCACCAGCGCCGCCGGCACCCGTTCCAGCTTGCCCAGCACCAGGTCGGCGGCCGCCGCCAGCTCGTCGGCCACCGCCACCTGCGTGGTTCGCAGCGTGTAGCCGGCCGCGTCCGCCTGGCCATGGTAGCCGCGCAGCGGCTCCAGGCCGCTGACCCCGATGGCGGTGCCGACGATCCCGTTTCGCAGCGGCCGGCCCATCGTGTCGGCCACCACCACCGCCAGCGGCACCGCGCTCCGCCGTTCCAGCTCAGCCCGCAGCGCGCCCGCCGACGCGTCCGGGTCGACCGGCAGCAGCACGACCTTCTCCGCGCCCGGCGCGTTCGAGCGGTCGATGCCGGCACTGGCGCAGATGAACCCGTGGTGCGTCTCGGCGATCAGCAGCGACCCGCGCCGCCGCACGATCCGCCGGCTCTCGCGAAGCACCATCTCGGCCAAACGCGGGTCGCCGTCCGGCCGGGCCAGCTCGATCGCTTGCGCCGACGGCGTCACCTCCCGCAGGTCGGCCACCCGGCCCTCCGCCTTGCTGACCGCCTTGTGCGACACCACCACCACGTCGCCCCGCTCCAGCGGCGGCGCGGCGCCCAGCAGCAGTCCTGCCAGATCCGCGCCCGTCTCGATCTCTCCGGGCACGGGCAACGGAAGGATCTCGAGCCTCACGCGGCGATCCCGGCCGCGTCCAGCGCCGCACGCGCCAGCCGCTCCCGCGCCGCGGCGTCACGCATGATGGTGTCCACCACCACGGCACGCATGCCCAGCTGCTCGACACGCGCCGCCAGCTCCGCGTCCTGCTCGTCCAGCACCAGCACGTCGGCCAGGCCCTGGTAGATGGCCGCGACCCCGGCCGGAGAGGCCTCGTGCCCGAGCGACTCCAGCATCGCCGCCGCCGGGCCGCGCAGCGCCCTGCCGGCCACGATCGGGCTGACCGCGACGCAGATCGCCGTCCGTGCTGCCAGCTGCTCGCGGATCGCCGGCACCGCCAGGATCGGCGAGATCGAGATCAGCGGGTTCGACGGCGCGATCACGATCGCCCGCGCATCGCGCAGCGCCTCGGTTACCCCCGGCGCCGGCCGCGCCGTCTCGGCACCGTCGAAGCGGATCGAGGTGACCACGTCGGCATGCCCGCGGCGCACGTAGTAGGTCTGGAAGTCGATCTCGCCTTGGGCGGTGCCGATGATCGTGCGCAGCCGGTCGTCGGTGGCCGGCAGCAGCGTCAGATCCAGACCGAGCCGCTGCGCCAGTCGGGCGGTCACCGCGCTCAGCGGCTCGCCCCGCCGTAGCGCCTCGGTGCGGGCCAGGTGCAGACCGATGTCGAGGTCGCCCAGCCAGAACCACGCATCCGCCCCCAGCGTTCGGGCCTGCTCCAGCGCCCGGTCGCTGTCGCCGCGGACGCCCCAGCCCTTGTCCTCGTCGATCCAGCCGGTCAGCGTGTACAGCACCGTGTCCAGATCAGGCGACACGTGCAGCCCGTGTGGCTCCACGTCGTCGCCCACGTTGCCCACCACGACGACATCCGCCGCAGGCACCACCTCGACCACGCCCTGCAGGAAACGGGCCCCGCCGACGCCGCCGGCCAGCACGGTGATGGGAGAGTCGTGCATCGCCGCGTATCATGACCGCCGTGGAGGCGATCGGCAGCGGGAGAGATACGGTCGTATGGCGGGCGCCGCTCGCCGGCGTGATGCTGATCGCGGCCGGCGCCTCGCTGTGGGGCATCGACGGCGTCCTTCGAAAGCCGCTCACGACCGAGTGGTCGGCCTGGACGATCGTGCTCTACGAGCACGTGATCCTGACCTGCGTGGTGGCGCCGATCCTGTGGCGGCATCGCGACCAGATACGGCGCATGTCGCGCATGGGCTGGTTGTCGGCGATCGCCATCGGCTGGGGCGGGTCGGCCCTGGCCACGCTGCTCTTCACCGAGGCCTTCGCCGCCGCCTACTCGAACCCCGACGTCGTGATCCTGCTGCAGAAGACGCAGCCGCTATGGGCGATCGGGGCCGCCGCGGTGATCCTGGGCGAGCGCCCCAAGGCCGAGTTCGGCGTGCTCGTGATCCCGGCCGTGATCGGCACCTACCTGCTCTCGTTCGGCTGGCTGTCGCCGGGCGAGGCGCTGACCGGCAGCCAGGCCAAGCCGGCGCTGTACGCGCTGGGAGCGGCCGCGCTGTGGGGCGCCGCCACCGCCTTTGGCCGGCGCGGCCTGCGCGAGGTCGAGCCGAACACCCTGATGGCGCTGCGCTTCTCGCTGGCGCTGCCGTTCCTGGCCGTGATCGCGATCCCCGAGCACGCGCTGCTGCCCGCGCACAGCGCCGGCGCGAGCGACTGGATGCGGCTGGTGCTGCTGGCGCTGGGCTCCGGCCTGCTGGCGATGATGCTCTACTACCGCGGCCTGCGCACCACGCCGGCGCCGATCGCGACCATCGCCGAGCTGGCCTTCCCGGCGACGGCGCTGGTCGTGAACTACATCTGGCTGGACGCGACCATCAACGGCTGGCAGATGGCCGGGTTCGTGCTGCTGTGGGCGACGATCGCGTTCATCTACCGGGCACCCGTGTCGGTGCCGCGTGGCCGCGAGGTGGCGGCGCCGCCGCCGCTGCCCAGCAGCGCTTAGCCCCCGTTGTGCTGGTCGCGGTGGCGATCAGCTTGGAGAGCTGGCCGAGGTCCCAGTCCGGGCCGCCCACGCCCATGATGAAATGAGTCACGCCGGCCGCCAGGTAGTCATCCAGCAGCGTGATCCGCTCGGCATTGAACCCGCCGATCGAGCGCTCGATCTCGCCCGGATCGCGCCCCAGCCGGCGGCAGTGCTCGTCCAGCACGTGGCACTTGTGGCGGGCCACGTCGGGCAGGCCGAACCCGTTCCAGATGTCGGCGTACTGGGCGGTGATGCGCAGGGTCACCTTCTCGCCACCGCCGCCGATCAGGATCGGCGGCCGGCCATGCACGGGCGGCGGGTTGAGCTTGCCCCAGCGCTTCACGATCGTGGCCAGCGAGCGGTCGAGGTGGCGCAGCCGGTCGGGCGCGGTGCTGAACTCGTAGCCGAGGCCGCAGGCGGACACCGACACGGATCGGCCGATCATTCATGCCGGGGACTGTACCCCGGTCGTTTGGATGGTTGGTTCCACGAGCTGCGTGACCCTGGAGCTGGTCCGAGCCGCCCCAGACGCCACGATCGCCCTTGAACAGGCTTCACCCAGCCTGACCTGCGGTCGATCCCGTCGTCAGGAACACCTCGTCCTGCGCCCATAGCCACGGATCCCGTGGAACCAACCATCTAGGCTCTTCCGCCATGCCCTTCCGCGCGCTGGTCTTCGACTTCAACGGCACCCTCTCCGACGACGAGGACGTGATGGAGGCGGTCACCGCAAAGGTGCTTGCCCGCCATGCGAGGCCGCCCACACACCGCGAGTACATCGATCGCCTGGCGGGGCTCTCCGACGAGATGATGGTGCGGACATGGCTGGGCGACCGCGAGGACGTCGATGCGATCGTGGCCGAGCGCATCGACGCGTACCGCCGGCTGGTGCACGACGGCAGCACCGTCGACGAGCCGATGCGAGAGGTGGTGCGCGCCGCGGCGGCGCGTGCGCCGATCGGCATCGTGTCCGGCGCAGCGCTGGCGGAGATCCAGCCGGTGATCGACGCGGCCGGCATCGCCGAGGAGTTCAGCTGCGTTGTCACGTCCGACGACGTGCTGGAAGGAAAGCCTCACCCCGAGGGCTACCTGGTGGCGCTGGGCCTGCTGCGCGGGTCGGCGGCGGGCCTGCAGCCGGGGCAGGTGGCGGTTATCGAGGACACCGAGGCAGGCGTGCTTGCCGCCAGAGCCGCCGGCATGTACTGCCTGGGCCTGCTCGGCACGATGACCGCCGACCGGCTGTCGGCGGCCGACGAGCTGGTCGAGACGATCGACCTGGCCCTGGTCGAGCGCCTGTTCGGCTAGCGGTCGACCGTCGCCTGGTCGAAGCGGAGGCTGGTGAGCGCGTTCGACCAGATGCCGTGCACCCAGGGCCGCTTCAGCAGCACCGACCGTGCGTAGGAGAGCGGCACCATCAGCGCCTCGGACACGAGCCGGCGGTCGACCTCCGCGAACAGCGCCAGGCGCGCGTCGCGGTCGCGGCTGGCGCTGGCATCGGCCAGCAGCTGGGTCAGGGTGGGATCGTTCAGCACGCCCAGGTGCCGCTTCGACAGCAGCCCGCGAAAGAAGCCGTGGGGGTCGGGATAGTCGGCCACCCATCCGGAGATCCAGCTATCGGCATCGACCGTGCTCACCATCGAGCCCTGATCCATCAGGTCGAGCTCCACCTTCACCCCGAGCCGGCCGCCCATCAGTTCCTCGAGGCCGGCCAGCATCGGCTCCATCGGGTGAATCGCCGCCAGCCGGACGGCCGGCAGGCCCTCGCCGCCAGGGTAGCCGGCCTCGGCCAGCAGCTGGGCGGCGCGCTCCATGCCGACCGGCGCCTGCACATTGTGCAGGTGCCCGGGCATCGCCGGCGGCAGCAGCCCGCCGCCGCGGGCCGGCCGCACCATCATCCCCGCGTCCTCCAGGTTCTCCATCAGCTGCACCAGCGGCGCGGTCAGCGCCTGCCGGACGCGGATGTCGGCAAATGCGCCCTCGGGCCGGAACCCGACCATGCTGGTGCCAAGCGCCGGGCTCACCTCGGCCAGCGTGTGCGCGCCGGTCAGCAGGTGCTCGACGTTGCTGAGCACGTCCAGCTCCTCGTCCTCCCAGAGCGCGGCGGTACCGTGCACGGCGGTCGGCTTGAACTGCATGCAGACGTGGTCGATGTTGCCGCGGGGCCCGTCGAACTGCGGGTTCGCGCGCAGCACCAGCTGCTCGTCGTCGCAGCTCTCGACGACGTAGGGGCCGTTCGACACCAACGGTTCGTCGTGGTGCCAGTCGTCCCCGCGCTCGGCCACCAGGTGGGCCGGCCACGGGTAGGAGGGACACGCGGCCAGCACGTACAGGAAGTAGTTGCGCGGCTCGCGCAGCCGCAGCTCCAGCGTGTGGTCATCGAGCGCCTCGGCCTGCTCGACGTCCTCCAGCAGGAACGCGGTGACCGTCTCCAGCTCGCGCGTGCGGTTCCACGTCTGGACGAAGTCGTGTGCGGTGACCGGGACGCCATCGCTCCAGCGCGCGGTGCCGCGGATCTGGAACAAGTAGCTGAGGCCGTCGGCGGAGACCCGGAAGTTGTCGGCCAGCGCCGGCATCACGTTCAGGTCGGCGTCGACCTGCAGCAGGCCGCTGAACACGTGCTCGGTGATCATGTAGGACTCGGCTACGTAGTCGAGGCCGGGCGCAAGCGCGGTCGGGCGCTTGGTGGCGGTGACCAGGCGCTGCGTCGCCTCGACCTGGACGATCGGCTCCACCTTGCACGCGAAGGCCTCGTCGTAGGCGTCCTCGGCGGCCGGATAGTCGAACGCCAGGTGGTGCACCAGCGCGATCTTGAACAGCGTCTCCCGCGACCGGCGGTCGTCGCCCAGCTGCTGGAGGAAGCGGCGCGCCTCGCGGTAGTGGTGGATCGCCTCCTGGTCGGCGTAGAGCGCACGTGCCTCGTCGCCGGCCCGGATCAGGTAGGTCGCGGCCCGGCCCGCGTCGTCAGCCTCCCTGAAGTGCCGGGCGAGATGGGCCAGCAGCCGCGGGCTGGGGCCGCCCTCGTCGTCGATCAGCCGCTCCAGCGCCAGGCCGACCTGGCCGTGCAGCACCTTGCGGCGGGCGTCGGTGATGGTGGCGTAGGCGGCCTCCTGCACCAGCCCGTGGCGGAACCGGTAGGAGGGAAACGGGCGGCGCTGCTCCTCGACGATCAGCTCCATGCGCTGCAGCTGCGAGAGCGCGGCCGGCAGCGTGGCCGGATCGACCAGCTGCTCGAGCAGCGGCGTGCCGAACCGGCGCCCGGCGACGGCGGCCACCGCCACCACCTCGCGGGCGGGCGGGTCGAGCCGGTCGAGCCGGGCCTGCAGCACGCCCTGCACGAGCACCGGCACCTCCAGCGGATCGGCGTCGTCGGCCCACCAGCCGTTGTCGCTGCGCTGCAGCGCGCCCCGCTCGATCAGGTCGCGCAGGGCCTCGCTCAGGAACAGGGGATTGCCGCCGGCGCGCTGGGTCAGGAGCGCCGAGACGTTGTCGGACACGGGGGCGCCGGCCAGGTCGTCGAGCAGCTCGTTGCCGGCCGAGTCGCTGAGCGGCCGCAGCTCGACCTCGCGGTAGCGGTGCGGGAAGCGCTGGCGGGCGCGCTCACCGACCCGCCATGAGCCCGCCTCGCGGTCGGTGCGATAGAGCAGCACCATCCCGAACGGCTCCGACTCGGTCAGCTCCAGCAGGGAGTCGATCAGGTCGAGCGTCGGCTCGTCCGCCCAGTGCAGGTCCTCGAACACCACCAGCAGCGGGCGGTCGCGGGACAGGCGGCAGAGCAGCTCGGCCATCACCTCCATGCTGCGGCGGTGCATCGCCTCACGGCTGAACTCGCGCAGCACCTGGTTGGTCTCGGGGTCGGGCGGCAGGCCGGCCAGCGCTGCCAGGAACGGGTAGGGCTCGGGGTCGTCGCCGAACACGCCGTGCAGGGCGGTCTTCAGGTCGAGGCGGACGCGCGCCTCGGCGGCGGTGGCGCCGGCGCCCAGCCAGTCGCGCAGCAGCTCCCGCACCGGCCAGTAGGGGAAGCTCTCGGTGTAGGACAGCGCCCGGCCCTCGAGCACGGTCAGGCGGTCGCGCAGCGGCTCGACCGCGTCGGCCACCAGGCGCGACTTGCCGATGCCGGGCTCGCCGGTGACCGTGACGATCATGCCGATGCCCTGGGCCAGCCGCTCCAGCCCGTCGCTGACATCGGCCAGCTCGCGGTCGCGGCCGACCAGCGGCTCGGCCGGGCGGCGGCGCGCGTGCTCGAGCTCGCCGATCACGCGGAAGCGGTCGATCGGAGCCTCGCGACCACGCAGCGTGGTCTCGCCCAGCTGCTCCAGCTCGAAGCAGCCGCGCACCTGGGCGGCAGTCTGGGGACCGAGGGTGACCGCGGCCTCGTCGGCCAGCGCCTGCAGCCGCGCGGTGACGTTGACGGTGTCGCCGAGCGCGTTGTAGCGCCGGCTGTCGTCGCCGGCGCCGGGTGTCACGACCACCGGGCCTGTGTTCACGGCGATGCGCGCGCGCAGCTCGACGCCGTAGGCCTCGGCCACACCCTCGGCGTACTCCGCCAGCGCACGCTGGATGGCGAGTCCGGCGCGCACGGCCCGCTCGCTGTCGTCCTCGTGCGCGATCGGAGCGCCGAACATGGCCAGCAGCCCATCGCCGAGCAGCTGCGCGACGGTGCCCTCGTAGCGCTCGATCTCGGTCGTCATCAGGCGCATGACCTCGTCGAACAGGAACTTCGACCGCTCCGGGCCGAGCCGCTCGCCGATCGCAGTCGAGCCGGCCACGTCGGCCATCAGCACCGAGACCACACGCCGTTCTCCGTCGATTACCGCCATCTGTGAAGTCTAGGTGCCAGAGACCCCGGTTTCAGGGTAGTAGCATCGGACCACCAACCAGGAGGCCGGAGATGAAGGTTGTGCACTGCCCATGCGGCGTCGACGTCAGCGGCGACTCGGACGACGAGCTGGTCACGAACGTCGAGCAGCACATCGAGAGCGACCATCCGGACATGGTCGGGTCGTACTCCCGGGAGCAGATCCTGAGCATGGCCCACGACCACTGAGGCGGTGGGCCGGCGCCCCGGCCGCGCGATGGCGGCCGGGGCGGGCCCTGATCCAGTGGGGGGGACAGGATTCGAACCTGTGTAGGCAGAGCCAACGGGTTTACAGCCCGTCTCCTTTAGCCACTCGGACACCCCCCCGAGCGGGCGGATTGTATCGCTGCTCGCCTACTCCGCGTTCCGCAGTGCCTGCGCCTCTGGCAGGCTCTCCAGCTTCTTCAGCGTGTTGTTCTCGATCTGGCGGATGCGCTCGCGGGTGACGCCGAATGCGCGGCCCACCTCCTCGAGCGTGCAGGGGTGCTCGCCCTTGAGGCCGAAGCGCAGCTCGATCACCTTGCGCTCGCGCTCCGGCAGCGAGTCCAGCGCGCGCTCGATGTCCTCCTTGCGCAGCGTCATCGTGGCCGAGTCGAACGGCGACACCGCCTGCTCGTCCTGGACGAAATCGCCCAGCTCCGACTCCTCCTCCTCGCCGATCGGCTTTTCGAGGCTGACCGGCAGCTGCGCCATGCGCAGGATGTCGCGCACCTCGTCGGCCGTCATCGACAGCTCGCGCGCGATCTCGTCGGGGCGCGGTTCGCGGCCCAGGCGCTGCACCAGCTGGCGCTCGATGTGCACGACTCGGTTCAGCTTCTCGACCATGTGCACCGGGATGCGGATGGTGCGGGCCTTGTCGGCGATGGCGCGCGTGACCGCCTGGCGGATCCACCAGGTGGCGTAGGTGGAGAACTTGTAGCCCTTGCGGTAGTCGAACTTCTCGACCGCGCGAATCATGCCGAGGCTGCCCACCTGGATCAGGTCGAGGAAGCTGAGACAGCGGCCCAGGTAGCCCTTCGCGATCGACACGACCAGGCGCAGGTTGGCCTCGATCATCTGCTGCTTGGCGCGCATGTCGCCGCGCTCGATGCGCTTTGCCAGGCTCACCTCCTGGTCGGCCGTGAGCAGCGGCACCTTGCCGATCTCGCGCAGGTACAGGCGCAGAGAGTCGAGGCTGGGCTCGACGGTGAGGTCGAGCTCGGGCGGCTTCTCGCCGTGGATCAGCCGCTCCTGCTGGGCCTGCTGCTTGGACTCGCCGTCCAGGAGTTCGATGTTGTGGTCGAGCAGGTAGGTGTAGAAGTCCTCGAGCTGCTCCTTGGTGAGCTCGATCTCCTCCAGCGCCGCTGCTACCTCGTCAAAGGTGAGGTACCCCTTTTCCTGTCCTTCGGTGACGAGCGCCTTCAGCTCATCGATATCGGGCAAGGAGATGTCGACCGTCAACATGGGCGCCCTCGTATACGACGTCGGAATGGAAGAAGACCCCGCCATAAAGAAGTGGCAGTGGGAACGCAGACGGGCGGAGTATAACCGCGGAATTTCATTCTGAAAACCAAAATGTCACCTTGTGTTCACCATCGTCACAAGTGTTACGCCTGGGTCAGCGGCACGTCCGCGCGCAGGAAACCGACAACGTCGCCGGGGGAGTTGCGAAGCTCGGGCTGCCGGAACCTGGCAAGTGGCGGTGGCGGCTGCGGCCAGCCGAGCACCTGGCCCAGCACGGCCATCAGCGCCGGGTCGACGGCGCGGTACTGGCCGTCCTCCACCCGCACCGCCACGCCCAGGCCCTGATCGCCCAGCGACACGCAGCCGAGGCCCTCGGCGCCGCCCTTGGCGACGGCACCGGGGACGGCCGGCGGCAGCTCGGTATCGAGGTCGCCGGGGCCGGCGATCATCCCCGGGTGGCTGCGCATCGCCGCTCGCTGGCGCGGCAGCAGCTCCGGCAGCCGCGCGTACATGGAGGCGATGGTGGTGAGCGGCAGGGCGAAGCAGACGACCCCGCATCCATCGGTGCAGGTGGCGATCTCGGCTGCGGGAACGCCGGAGGCGCGGGCCACCTCCGCAAGCGCCGCCTGCTGGGAGGGATGAGCGGGGTCGCGGTAGCTGGGGACGTCCCAGCCCTGGTGGACGGACAGCGCCAGGAAGGCGAGATGGTTCCCGGAGCAGTTGTGGCGGAGACGCTGCTCGGGGGTGCCGTTCGAGTTGCGCAGCGCCTCCGGGCCGAGGCCACAGGCCTCGAGACCGCGTCGCACGGCGGCGACGTGCTCGTCTCGGCCCTCGTGCGATGCGCAGCAGACGGCCAGCGTCTCGGAGTCCAGGCCCAGCGCCTCGACAGCGCCCGATGCGACCAGCGGCTGGGCCTGGAACGGCTTCGCGCCGGAGCGCATCGTGGTCAGGCGGTGGGGGTCGCCGTGCCAGGCAACGAGCCGCCCGTCGCCGTCGACGACGGCCACGTGCACGCTGTGGCGGCTTTCTTCGAGCTCTCCTCGCACCACGGTGACCGTCATCAGCGCCTACGGTACAGGGGATGCCCGAGCTACCGGAACTGGAGGCTTTCGTCCGCGCCCAGCGCGATCGGCTGCGCTCAGAGCCGGTGGCCGAGGTGCCGGTTGCGCACTTCGCGACGCTGAAGACGGTGGATCCGCCGCCGGCGGCGCTGGTCGGCCGCCGATTCTCGGAGGTGCGGCGGCGGGCCAAGCGGCTGCTGTTCGAGACCGAGGATGCGGGGCCGGTGCTGATGGTGCACCTGATGTCGGCCGGACGGCTGGCGGTGGGGCCGGGCCATCCCAAGTCATCGGTGCTGGCGGTGCGGTTCGAGGACGACACCGAGCTGGCCATGACCGAGGGCGGACGCAAGCGGCGGGCGGGAGCGTGGCTGCTGACGCCGGAGGCGGTCGCCGAGCAGCTGGCGCACCTCGGCCCAGAGCCGCTCGATCCGGCGTTCGATACGGCCGCGCTGAAGGCGGCGCTGGAGCAGCACCCGCACCGGCTGCACGCGTTCCTGCGCGACCAGCGGGCGATCGCCGGGATCGGGCGTGCCTACGCGAACGAGATCCTGCACGCGGCGCGGCTGTCGCCCTACGCGAACGGCGCCTCGCTCACCCCAGAGCAGCTGGAGCGGCTGCACGCGGCCATCGTGGGGCAGCTCAGCGAGGCCACGGAACGGCTGATTCCCCTGTCCCAGAAGGGGCTGGCGGCCAAGGCCGGGCACGATTACCGGGTGCACGACCGGCTGGGCAGACAGTGCCCGGTGTGCGGGAATGAAATCCGGCAGGTCTCGTTTGACGAACACACCATCTACTACTGCCCGACATGCCAGACCGATGGACGGGTGCTTGCCGACCGGCGGCTATCGCGGCTGCTGCGAGATTGAGAGGACTACCATGGCATCCATGAGCCAGACCGAGACCGAGATCTTCGCGAACGACCTGCAGGCGGCGTCGCCCGAGGTGCACCTGGCGCTGACGCGCGCCGGGGTGACGGGCGTCCACAAGGTGATCCGGATCACGCACGCCGGCAGCGAGCTCCTCTACTACGCCGACATCGACGCCTACGTCGACCTCGATCCGAAGCAGAAGGGCGTGCACATGTCGCGCTTCCCGGAGACGGTCTCGGAGGCGATCGACCAGGTCGTGATCGGCGAGTCGCTGCACGTGGAGGATCTGGCCGAGCGGATCGCGTCGCAGATCGTGGAGCGCCAGCAGGCGCTGCGCAGCGAGGTCATGATCCGCGCCAAGTTCCCCGTCACCCGGCGCACGCCGGTGACCGACCTGCCGACGCAGGAGATCTACACGCTGATCGGGCACGCGCTCTCCAACACCGACCACTCGCGGCGGATGGTGGGAGTCGAGGTGCGCGGGCTGAACGCGTGCCCGTGTGCGCAGGGCCTGGTGCGTGAGCACGCGGCTGTGCGGCTGCGCGAGGCCGGCTACGACGAGGGCCAGACGCGCGAGATCTTCGAGCTGCTGCCGGCGGCGACGCACAACCAGCGGGCCGAGGCCACGCTGATGCTGGGCACCAGCCGCGAGGTGGACGCGCGTGACCTGATCGGGATCGCCGAGCGGTCGATGAGCGCGCCCATCTTCGAGCTGCTGAAGCGGCCCGACGAGCTGCACGTCGTCGAGCAGGCACACCTGCACCCACGCTTCGTGGAGGACTCGGTGCGGCTGATGGTGGCGGGCACGCTCGACCACTACGACGATCTGTCGGACGGCTGCTTCGTGCTGGCCCGCCAGGTCAACTTCGAGACGATCCACAACCACGACGTGGTGGCGGAACGGCACGGTGCCGTGCGCGAGCTGCGCGCGGAGCTGGCGGGCGAACCGGGGGCGGCGCACCACATCACCGCCGGCGAGTGGCTGCAGACGCGCTAGGTGACGCGCATCGAGGCGCCGCGCAGGCGGCTTCTAGTGGATCAGCACGCGCCGGGCGCCGTCGCCGGCGCGCATCTGGTCGAACGCCCGGTTGACGTCCTCCAGGCCGATTCGCTCCGCGATCAGCCGGGCCACCGGCAGCTTGCCCTGCATCACCAGCTCCGCCAGCCGCGGGAAGTCGCGGTCGGGCACGCAGGAGCCGTACGTGCACCCCAGGATCGACCGCCCGGCCGACGTGAACGGCAGCGGATCGAACGACACCTTCGTCCCCTCCGGCGTCATCCCCACCAGCGTGGCCGTGCCGCCGGGCGACAGCAGCGAGATCGCCCACTCGATCGTCTCGCGCAGCCCGATCGCCTCGAACACGTGGTCAGACCCGTGCGGCAGGATCGCCGCCACCTCGGCCCCGGCGGAGTCGCCCGCGCGCACCATGTGCGTCGCCCCCACGTCGCCGGCCAGCCGCAGCTTCGGGGCGCTGATGTCGACCGCGATCACCGGGTCGGCACCTGCCAGCACCGCCCCCATCACCACCGACAGCCCCACCCCGCCGCAGCCGACCACCACCACGCTCTGCCCCTGCTGGACGGCAGCCGTGTTCGTGACGGCGCCGACGCCCGTGGCCACCCCGCAGCCGATCAGCGCGCCCAGCTCCGCCGGCAGCCTGCCGTCCACCCGCACCGCGCCCGACGCCGGCACCACCGCGCGCTGGCCGAATGAGCCGACCGCCAGGTAGGACCGCACCGGCTCGCCGTTGAGCCTGCGCAGCCGCGTGCCGCCGTCGGGCATCAGGCTCGAGTTGGCGCGCGTGTTCAGGCACACCCAGGGCCGCCCCGCGCGGCAGCGGGCGCACTCGCCGCAGGGCGCGTACCAGCACAGCACCACCCGGTCGCCGGGCGCGAACTGGTGCACGTCCTCGCCCACCGCCTCCACCACGCCGCAGCCCTCGTGGCCGAGCACCATCGGCGGCCGCTCGCTCCACTCGCCCAGCATCACGTGCAGGTCGGAGTGGCACAGCCCCGAGGCCTCGATCCGCACCGCCAGCTCGCCCGGCCCGGGCTCGTCCAGCTCCAGCGTCTCCAGCTGCAGCGGCCGGTCGATGCCGGTGTACACGGCCGCGCACAGCGCCGTCATGACCGCACCCCGCGCAGGTTCAGCCGCCGCTCGGTGCCGTTTTTCAGCGCGGCGATGTTGGTGCGATGCCGCCAGAACACGAGCCCGGCCCCGAACAGCGTGAACACCACGATCGGCCACGGCTGGCCGGTGAAGATCGCCAGCAGCACGAACGCGACTGCCGACAGCATCGACGCCACCGAGACGTACCGCGTGACCAGTCCCAACACGATCCACAGTATGACCACGATCACCGAGATGCCGGGCGCCAGCCCCAGCATCGCACCCGCTCCCGTGGCCACCGCCTTGCCGCCGCGGAAGCGCAGGAACACCGGGAACGTGTGCCCGACCACGGCCGCCGCCCCCGCCAGCGCCTCGGCGCCGACCCCTCCCAGCTGCGCCGCGATCAGCACCGCGGCCGTGCCCTTCAGCACGTCCAGCATGATCACCGGCACGCCCAGCGCCGGACCCAGCACCCGCACCGCGTTGGTGCCGCCGGTGTTGCCGCTGCCCTCCTTGCGCAGGTCGACGCCGCGCAGCCTGCCCGCCCAGTACCCGAAGGGGCACGAGCCGAGCAGGTAGCCGATCACGATCGAGAGCACGACGCCGTTCACGCCGGCTCCCGCAGGATGTCGCGCCCGGCGATGAAGTACTCGATCCCCGACCAGATCGTGACGGCGACCGCACACGCCACCAGCACCGTCGTCACCGTGTGCGGCGGATCGTCCACGATCAGCGCGATGATCGCCGCGACCTGCACCGTGGTCTTGACCTTGCCCCACACCGAGGCGCTGATCACGACGTCCTGCGTCGCCGCGATCAGCCGCAGCCCGGTGACCGCGAACTCGCGCGCGATGATCACCATCGCCACCCAGGCCGCCACCCGGTCGAGCTCGACCAGCGAGATCAGCGCGGCCGAGATCAGCAGCTTGTCGGCCAGCGGGTCGAGCAGCTTGCCGACCGTCGTGATCGACTGCCGCGACCGCGCCAGGTACCCGTCCAGCGAATCGGTCGCCGCGGCCACGCTGAACACCACCACGGCGATCAGATCACCGTGGCTGATGTTGCCGAGCAAGGCAACCATGAACACCGGGATCAGCATGATCCGGCCCAGCGAAAGCCAGTTTGGAAGCGACACCGCACAAGCCTAACGCCTGAGCCGCTCGACCTCGCGCCGCACGAAGCAGCCCGCCAGGTGGTCGTTGACAACGCCGCAGGCCTGCATCGTCGAGTAGACGGTGGTCGGGCCGACGAAGGCGAAACCGCGCCGCTTCAGCTCCCTGGCGAGCGCCTTCGACCCGTCGGTCGTCGCGGGCAGGTCGGCGGCCGTCGGTGGCGGGTCGGGCCGGTCCAGGCGGAACGACCAGACCAGCTCCGCCAGGGACTCGCCGTCCGCCAGCATCGCCCGTGCCGCCCGCGCGTTGGTGATCGCGGCCGCCACCTTCAGACGGTTGCGCACGATCCCGGCGTCGGCCATCAGCCGCGCGACGTCGGCGTCGTCGAACCGCGCGACGCGCTCGATCTCGAACCCCGCGAACGCCGCGCGGAAGTTCTCGCGCTTGCGCAGGATCGTCAGCCACGACAGCCCCGACTGAAACGCCTCCAGCGTCAGCTTCTCGAAGATGCCCCGGTCGTCGGTCACCGGCCGGCCCCACTCGTCGTCGTGGTACGCCATGTAGTCGGGCGTGGAAACACCCCACCAGCAGCGCTCACGGCCATCCGGCCCCTGTGCCAGGCCGCCCCGCGTCAGATCGGGTTCCTCCGCCACAGCTCGGCTGCCAGCAGCTCCGCCACGACCGTCTCGGCGATGGCCGCCACCACCCGCCGGCCGGCGCCGCCGAACGCGATCGCCGCGTCCGCTCCGGCCGGCTCGCGTCCCACCGACACCAGCCGGAAGTCGCGCTCCCGCCGCCAGCCGGCCACCTCCGCGTCGTAGCGCGATCCGCCCAGCAGCAGCAGCGCGTAGCCCGGCGGCTTGGTCAGGTAGACGTCCACGTGCAGCCAGTCGCCGGTCTCGCAGGCGTCGGCGATGATCCTCGGCCCCTCGCGCAGCATCAGCGCGGACTGCTGGGCCGACCCGAACCGCTCGGCGGGCCCGCACACCCAGACGCCGCGGCTCGACTCCGCGACCTCGACCAGCGCGGGCAGCCATCGCTCACGACCCTCGATCAGCTGCGCGACCGCGGCGGCCGCCATCCGGATGTCGTCTGCGGGCGCGCCGCACATCAGCGCCAGCACGGCCTGGGTGCAGGCGAAGCTGCGGCACGCGACCCCGCCCGGCTCCGGGCCGGCCAGCACGTCCAGCGACTCGTCCGCCTCGGCGGCGAGCACGCTCGACGGCGTGTTCGTGATCGCCAGCACGCGGCTGGCACCGCTGTGGCGCCGCAGCGCCTCCAGCGTCTCGCCGGATCCGCCCGACGCCGAGATCAGCACCGCCAGCGTGTCCGACGCGGCCGGCTGCGGTGTGCCGGTCGACGCCAGCTCGGCGTGTGCGTCGAGGCCGCGGCCGCGCAGCGCCGCGACGGCCGTGCCGGCCGCGTAGCCGGAGCTGCCCATCCCGATCAGGAGCAGGCGCGGCCGGTCGAGCATCCGCTCGAGGTGCCGGTCGCCGTAGGAGGCGACGACCCGCTCGAGCGCCTCCGGCTCGCCCAGGATGTCGACCAGGAACCCCTCGCTGTTCACTGCGCCCGTACCCCCATCAGCCATCGCATCCCGCCCATCGCCGCGTACGTCCATTCGGGCAGGAACGTGGCGGCGTAGACGAACTCGTAGGTCTCCTTCTCCACCTCGAGCGCGCGCAGCAGCCGCGGGTCGTGATCGCCGTACGCCTCCAGGAAGGCCTCCCGCGCGCTCACGATCCAGGCCTCGATCTGCCGGGCATTGCCGGACATGAGGTCGCGGTCGACGTGGCGGGCGAGGTGGTCGAACGAGCGCAGCATCGCGGCAACGTCGCGCAGCGGCGTACCCAGGCCGTTGCGCTCGGCCAGGGGCTTGGTCGGCTCGCCCTCGAAGTCGACCACCCGCAGGCCGTCGCGGGAGCGCAGGATCTGCCCGATGTGGTAGTCGCCGTGCACCCGCGTGAGCAGCGGCGGCGGCCCCTGCCCGACGGCTGCGAACTCCTCGCGCAGCCGCGGCGCGTAGCCCTGCAGCTCGGAGCGCGTGTCCGCGTCCACCAGCGCCAGCACCCGGTCGAGCTGTGCATCCGCCGACCGCCGCCACTCGTGCTGCTCGGCGGCCGTGGCGGGGCGCGACTGCAGCTGCGCCAGCGCCCCGTGCAGCGTGCGGCTGTTCGCACCCAGCCGTGCGATGTCGCCGACCTCGCCGGCCTGCACCGCGGCGGCTCCCCACTCCCACCCGTCCGCGGCGTTCGACACGTAGGCCTGCAGCATGGCGATGGCGTGCCCGCGCCAGCGCACGGCGCCGGCGTACGCGGGCACGAACGCGACGCTGGCCTGCTCGGTCAGGTACTGCCCGATCTCGATGTCGGGATGCCGCCCGGGCTCCAGCCGCCGGTACATCTTCAGCGCCAGCCGCTCGCCCACCACCACCGTCGTGTTCGACTGGTCGGCTCCGATCGGCCGCTGCGAGAGGTCGGCGGGCAGCAGCCCGGGCAGCACCATCCCGGGGGAAAACGACCAGTCTCCCTGGTCGCCGCCGGCCGCGATCGCCTGCACCAGCGGCTCGCCGATCCGCTCCTCGCCGGTCAGGTACAGGTAGCGCTCGTCGGCGCGACCCTGCGACCGCACCGCCAGCACGTGCAGCGCGGCCCCGCCCGGCAGCTCCAGCCGATCCTGCTCCGTGACGGTCTCGATCGCGGCTCCCTTGCCGCCGTACCAGCGGGCCGCGGCGATCTGCTCGGCCAGCGCCGAGCCGTCAGGCAGCGAGACGCTCAATCAGGTCCGCCGCAAGGACGGTGCCACGTTCCGCCTGCAGCCGCCGCGAGATGCCCGCCAGGCGATCGTGGAGCGCCCGGTCGGAGGCCAGCCGGTCGATCGCCGACGTGATCTGCTCGGGCTCGAAGGTGTAGGTCGGCAGCCGCACGCCGAACCCTGTCTCGTCCACGCGCTGGGCGTTGTCGTACTGATCCCAGAACACCGGCATCGCGACCATCGGTTTGCCGTGGTGAAAGCACTCGGTGGTGGTGTTGTTGCCGCCGTGGGTGATGACGAGGTCGACGATCGGCAGGATCGCCGGCTGGGGCAGGAACTCCTCGCCCCACATGTTGGCGGCCAGCTGGTACTGGTCGTGCTGCGGGCCGCGGGACACGATGTAGCGGTGCCCGGTCGCCCCCAGCACCGCTACCAGCCGCTCCATCAGCGCCACGTCGGCCGATGCCAGCGAGCCCAGGGACAGGTAGACCAGCGCGCCGTCGCCGCCCCGCAGCTGCTCGGGCAGCTGGAACTCGCCGTCGCCGGTGCGCACGCACGACTCCAGCCGGTGCCAGGTCGGGTCGAGCGGGGCGCTGCGCGGGTAGTCGGCCTCGGCCGGGTACAGGTACAGGTTGAGGTCGGGGCTCTGGTGGATGAACTCGAGGTCGTGAAGCGGCGGCGCACCCTGCTCCTGCACCCACTCGTTGAAGTCCTGCCAGAGCGGCCGGTGCACGGCGTCGTACTCGCGCACGAAGCCGGCCCAACCGCTGCGGTCGGCCAGCGGGTAGCCCGAGAACACGGGCGGCAGGTCGGCGTCCTTCAGCTCGAGCGGGTTGCACGAGGCGATCCGCACCCATGGCGCCTCAGCGGTGACGACCGCCGGGAATCCGCACACGTTGTCCTCGACGATCACGTCGGGGCGCAGCTCGTCGAAGATCTCGCGCAGCCGCGGCTCCACGTAGCGGGCGCCGTCCAGCAGCGCCGCCCAGGTGGGCTGGATGAACTCCGCCAGCTGCTCGATCGTGGGCTTGCGGAAGACCGGCGCCGTGTCGCGGATGAAGTCCTTCCAGAACTGCCCGGGCGCCTCCTCAACCTCCGGGGGAGGGCCCAGCCGCATCAGCCGCTCCTCGAACCCGCGAGCCTCGAGCGTGCCCGCGAACGACTCCTCGACGATGAACACCACGCGGTGGCCGCGGGTCCGCAGCTGCTCGCCGATGCCGACGCAGTTGTTGGTGGGGCCGAATGCGCCCTCCGGGAAGAACACGACCGTCCTTGCGCTCACATCGCTCCCTCGTCGAAATACCGCGACGGCGGGGCGGGGCCGCCGTGGCCCCACCCCGCCGTCAGTTCACGGATGTCGCCGGATCAGACCGCGGCCGCAGCCGAGCGGGCCTGCGCGTAGCGCTCGCCCACCGCACTCCAGTCGACCACGTTCCAGATCGCGGCCAGGTAGTCGGGCCGGCGGTTCTGGTACTTCAGGTAATAGGCGTGCTCCCACACGTCGATGCCCAGGATCGGCGTCTGGCCGTCCGAGATCGGGGAGTCCTGGTTGGCGGTGCTGGTCACCTTCAGGTCGCCGCCGTCGACCACGAGCCACGACCAGCCGGAGCCGAAGCGGTTCACGCCGGCGTCGGTCATCTGCTGCTTGAGCTGATCGAGGCCGCCGAACGTGGACGCGATCGCGTCGCCCAGGTCGCCGGACGGCTCGCCGCCGCCACCCGGGCCGAGCACCGTCCAGAACAGCGAGTGGTTGGCGTGTCCGCCGCCGTTGTTGCGGATCGGGCCCTGCTTGTCGGCGGGCAGCGATGAGAGGTTCTTGAGCACCTCTTCGACCGGCTTGTCGGCCCACTCGGTGCCTTCGAGCGCGGCGTTCGCCTTGTCGACGTATGCCTGGTGGTGCTTGTCGTGGTGGATCCGCATCGTCTGCTCGTCGATGTGGGGCTCCAGCGCGTTGTAGTCGTACGGCAGTGCGGGGACCTCATAGGCCATGCTGGCTCACTCCTTCTGTCCTTGTGCGTGCCGACTAGCATACCCCGCCATGACGCCCCCTCGAATCGCATTCCCCGACCTCCCGTGAGGCTGATCGGCACGAATGCGCTGGTGGCCGGCGGCGCCCACCGGGTGGGCCGGGAGATCGCGCTCGACCTCGCCCGCGGCGGCGCCAACGTCGGCATCAGCTACCACAGCTCCCGGGATGCGGCGGCGCGCACCGTCGCCGAGATCGCGCAGCTGGGCGTCCACACCTGCTCACGGCCGGCCGACGCCTCGCGGCCGGAGGCGATGCGGAAGCTGGTCGAGCAGACGGCGGCCGAGCTGGGCGGCCTCGACATCTATGTGCACTGCCCCTCGGCCGGGTTCGAGGCGCGGCCGGCGGAGCAGATCGACGAGCCGCTGTGGGACGCAGCGATCGACTCGACAGCGAAGGGCTTCATGTTCGGTGCCCAGGCGGCGTACCGCCTGATGCGCGAATCGGGTGGCGGCGTGATCGTGGCCATCACCGACGTGGCGGGGATCCAGCCCTGGCCCAGGTTCGCGGCGCACGGCGCGGCCAAGGCGGCGCAGATCCACCTGGTCAAGTGCCTGGCCGCCGACTGGGGCCGCGACAACGTGCGCGTCTGCGGCGTCGCCCCCGGGCCGGTGCTGATGCCCGACCAGGTGCGCGGCAACAACGAGGAGACGGTGTTGGGCCGGCTCGGCGATCCGGCCGACGTGGCCCAGGCCGTCCGCTACTGCATCGAGGCCGACTTCTTCACCGGCCAGAACCTGATCGTGGACGGCGGCCGCATCCTGCGGCCGTGACCGTTACCGACCGCGGCCCCGCCTATCCTTGAGATCATGGCCACCATGGAGCAGCCGGTGAACGCCGCCAGCGACCAGATCGACGTGCTCGACCACGGCTTCGTGCGGCTCGACGCGAGCATGGCCGACGACCTGTCGGTGGTCAACTCCGCGCGCGTCTCGTTCGCGCAGCACTCGAGCGAGATGACGGAGCGCGAGGAGGGCCTCATCCGTTTTCTGATCAGAGAACGGCACGGCAGCCCGACCGAGCACAACGCCTTCCGGTTCCACATCAAGTGCCCGATCTTCGTCTGCCGGGAGT
>JAICYJ010000083.1 GCA_025934255.1 Thermoleophilia bacterium
GTGGCTTGGCCTCTCCGCCGATGATTCGATCGTCAGTCTGATCGTCGAGAGGCCTCGGCCAGAACCGATTCGGATACCTGTCACGCTGAGCGCTGGCAGATGGATCGCGCAACTGCAGGCCGACCGCTTCCTCTCCGTCCAGCATGCCTCGTCATCGAGTGCGGAAGAGCTTGGCGTTGCTTGCGCGGAGTCGCTTGAGTCGGCGCGCGGAAATGCGTGGCTCGGAAGGGCAGCGGCGGACGTGCTGGAGACGCTTGATGTTGACGATGTCGAGGAAGGGGAGCCGATCTCGCCCGACCCCGAGGCGTCGGTGGTCAGCGATGCGAAGTTCTGGCAGCGCTGGCCGGTTGACGTTCGCGCAACCCGGTGGCGGTCGGGCGACCGCACGATGGTTGCTGTCCGGTTTGGCGGATCCCCGGCGGAACGGTGGGTGCGGCTGCGAGATGCCGCGGTGTGGGCTGGGTCGTCCCTCGAGGGCGAGCTTCGCCACCTGGTCTTCGGCGATGTCGAGTTACCGCCGGAGGGATTCGACCCGGGCGACAACTCGGTCGACCTCGATGACCCGAGCGATTCGGTATCGCTGGCCCGGCTGGTCGAGATCGCGCGATCGATCCGATTCGCCGTGTATGGCCTGGTCGGCGAGCTTGGCTCCCCAGGTGGATTTGGCTCGACACGCGGCATCCCATCGGACATGACGATCACGTTCGGCGATCCCGAGCAGCAGGTTCGCTGGCTCGCTGTCACATCCTCGCGCGAGACCGACACGCAGATGGCGCGTTTCGGCGTCGCATCGGAACTGGCGCCACACGACGAGAGCGCGCCCGACTGGTCATGGTCTCGGGAACAGTGGCAGGCGCACGCCGAGCAGGAACACGATCGGCGTCGCGCGATCACGGAGGAGATCCTCGCACAGGACTGGGAGACGGTCGTCCTGCCGGTGGATGGCGAGGCGGTCGAGTTCCGTTCGATCCAGTGGGAGGATCGTTGGGCGGCCGTTGGCCGTGCTGGCGACACCATGATCACAATCATCGCCCTGGGCTACCCGCGGCAGGATGTCGCGCTGGAGTCGATCAGCGACCTCACGCCCTACGCCGAGCACGAGCGATTGCGGATGCGGGAGCGGATGCAGCAAATGATGACCCGCGAGGCGCTCGAAAGGATTGCCGAACGCCGCTCCGCTTCGGCCGAACAGCGCGAAGCGCGCGTCGCGATCCGCGCGGTCATCGACGACCTCATGAGCTCGATCCACCGAAACGCGGGCGCTCCGGAGATGGCGAGCCTGTTCACTGACCGCGTCAGCGAGAAATGGGGTGGCCGCGAGCGTTACCAAGGACTCCTGTGGCTGCACACCATGCTTCGCCCGATCTCAGGACACGGCAGCAGCGGCGACTACCCCAGGCTGCAGGAGGATGGGTCCGCGCTGATGCGCATTTCACTCCACCATGCCGCTCCACCCACGGGTCGGGGCAACGCCTCGGTCGGGTTCGCGCTGGTGTCGTCATCGAGCGGCGATCAGCCAGAACCGGTGGTGGACCTCGCCGCGATCCGCGCCGGCGAACAGCACTACATCACCTTCCACCTCGTCCTAGACGGCGACGCGTGGAGAATCGACACGGATCTCCTGGAGATCCTGATCGAACGACTCGGCACTATCGCCGAGGTCGTACGCCCGCTCTCCCAACAGGGCTGACGGGGTGAGCGTCGTCCTTGACATATGCCTAAGTAGGCATATAATCGAAGCACCATGGCCCGCTCATCGGCGACGTCGGATGTCTTCAACGCTGTTGCCGAGGTGCACCGCCGCGACATCCTCGACGCGTTGATCACAGGCGAGAAGGCGGTCGGGGCGATTGTGAACGACCTCCCGATGTCCCAGCCTCAGGTGTCAAAGCACCTCCGGGTGCTGAGCGACGTGGGGCTCGTCAGGTGCCGGGCGGATGGCCGTCGCCGGCTGTACCGCCTCGACCCCGAGCACCTTCGCCCGTTGCACGAGTGGCTGGCCAAGTACGAGCAGGCGTGGAACGACCGGCTGGATCGGTTGGACGACTACCTCGCAGAGATCCAAGGACAAGGAGAGCCGCAGTGACTGATCGTCATGGGTCAGCAGTCTACGAACTGCCGAATGACCTCGACGTGCTCATCACCCGGGAGTTCGAAGCTCCCATCGACCTCGTCTTCGACGCGTTGACGAAGCCGGAGCACATGAGCAGATGGTTCCCGCCGAGCGGGTGTGAGATGAAGGAGTGCACGATCGACCTACGCGTCGGCGGCGAGTACCACCAGGTGTTCGTGACCGAGGACGGAAGCGAATGCTCGTTTCGCGGCACCTACCTGCAGATCGAGCCGCCCACCCGGACGGTCGAGACCTGGGTGTTCGAGGGGCGGCCGCATCTGGATGCCGTCGAAACCGTGGAGCTTCAGGAATCAAACGGGGTCACGACGATGACGATCCGGCTGACGTACCGCGACAAGGCGAGCCGTGACGAGGACATGAAGAGCAACGAGGACATCCAGGGCGAATCCAGCGGCCAGCAGCAGAGCTTCGACAAGCTGGAGGATCTCCTGAAGGAACTGGTCGCCACCGAGGGGGCGGTCGCGCAGTAGCTGTGAAGCGGGCGAGGAGAATCGAACTCCCGTCTTGAGCTTGGAAGGCTCTTGCTCTGCCATTGAGCTACGCCCGCGCGGCCTCGACATAGTACCGCCGTAGGGGCGGCCGGCCCGGCCGGTCGCCCCGGCGACGCGGGCTACCATGACCACCCGATGGAGCGCCTGATCCTGCGCAGCGCAGCGGTCTGCACGCGCCGCCCATGGTGGGTGGTGGCGATCTGGATCGTGCTTCTGGCCGCCGCCCTGCCGTTCTCCGGCAAGGCCCAGGGCGTGCTCTCCTCCGGCGGCTTCGACGTCCCCGGCTCGCAGTCGCAGCAGGCGATCGACTACCTGAACAACCAGCCCGGCCGCGGCGCCTACTCGTTCTCGTTCCTGGTCGACGCCCCCACCGCCGCGGCCGCCCAGGCACGGGTCGCGCAGGTGCGTGCGCAGGTGGCCGCGCGCTATCCCGAGATCCACTTCACGACAGCGCCCCAGGACTCGCCCGACGGCAGCACCATCTCGTTCGTCGGCTTCGCGTCGGTCGACCAGAACCGCTCGCTCACGATCTCCCGCGACCTGAAGACCCTGGTGCAGCGCACCGATCCGCCGGTGCGCACCTTCCTGCTGGGCCCGTCCGCCAACTACGCCACTTTCCAGGACATCACCGAGCAGGGCCTGCAGCGCGCCGAGCTGCTGTCCTCGCCGGTGATCCTGATCGTGCTGCTGGTGCTGTTCGGCGCCGTGGTGGCGATGCTGGTGCCGGCCGCGCTGGGAGCGCTCTCGGTGCTGATCACCTTCGCACTCGTCTACCTGGTCGCCTCGCACACGGAGGTGTCGGTCTACGCGACCACGATGGTGACCATGATCGGCATCGGCGTCGCGGTGGACTACTCGATGTTCATCCTCGCCAGGTTCCGCGAGGAGCTGCTGGCCGGCGCCCCCACCGACAGGGCCGTTGCGACCGCGATGGCTACCTCCGGCACGGCTGTTGCCTTCTCGGGCATGACCGTGATCGTCTCGCTGGCCTCGATCTGGATCGTGCCGGTGCGCGCGGTGCAGTCGATGGCGCTGGCCGCGATAATGGTGGTGACCATTGCCGTGCTGGCGGCCATGACGCTGCTGCCCGCGGTGCTGATGCTGCTCGGCCCGCGCATCAACGCGCTGCGCATCCCCGGCCGCAAGGAGCGGCCCGGCCGCGAGGGCTTCTGGATGCGCTGGACGCGTGGCGTCATGCGCCGTCCGCTGCTGTCCGCGCTGGGGGCCGCCACGCTGCTGATCGTGCTGTCGCTTCCCGCGTTGTCGATGGTGACCGCCAACCGGTCGCTCGAGCAGCTGCCGTCGTCCACCGATGTCAGAGTTGGCAACGTGATTTTGACCAGGCAGATCACCGGCCCCGGCCAGGGCCGCGAGGGCGCGCTCACGATCCTGGTGCGCCCCCAGGACGCCGGCGGCTCCAGCCCGGCTGCCGTCGCCGCTCAGTTGCGCGCCCGGCTGGCCCGCGATCCCCTGGTTCAGGCCGCGACGGTGGAGCCGGCCGGGCCCAGCCAGATCGTGGTCGGGCTGCTGCGGGTCGACCCCGAGTCCAGCCAGGCGGTCGACCTGCTGGTGCCGCGCGTCCGCTCCTGGGTCGGCGACCGCGGGCTGGTGAGCGGCCTGTCCGCCTTCAACCACGACCTCAACACCGAGGTCGGCGACGACCTCTGGAAGGTGATGGCGCTGGTGCTGGGGTTGTCCTACCTGGTGCTGCTGATGCTGCTTCGCTCCGTGCTGCTGCCGCTGAAGGCGGTGATCATGAACCTGCTCTCGATCGGCGCCTCATACGGCGTGATCGTGGCCGTCTTCCAGTGGGGCTGGTTCGACTGGACCGGCTACCACTCGCTGGGCCATATCAACACGCTGAATCCGGCGCTGATTCTGGCCATCACCTTCGGCCTGGCGATGGACTACGAGGTGTTCCTGCTGTCGCGCATCCGCGAGCGCTACGAGGCCACCGGCGACAACACGCGGGCCGTGGCCGAGGGGCTGGCGTCGAGCGCACGCACCATCACCTCGGCCGCCGCCATCATGACCATCGTGTTCGCGAGCTTCGTGCTGACCGGGGTACCTGCGATCAAGGAGATCGGGCTGGGCCTGGCGGTCGCGATCGCCGTCGACGCCACCATCACGCGGCTGGTGCTGGTGCCGTCCACCATGCGGCTGCTGGGCCAGTGGAACTGGTGGCTGCCTGGCTGGCTCGACCGCCGCCTGCCGCACATGGCGCACGACGCGCCGCGACGGGTCGCTTCAGAAGCCGGCGACTAGCGGATCCGGCTCAGCGGATCCGGCTCCGTCCGACCCCCCTGCGATGCTTCTTTGTCCGGCCCGTAAGGTCGGCGCAGGCGGAAAGGACGGTCCTCACATGCTCTGGTTGATAGTCGGAATCGTGATCGGAATGGTTGTCGCCCTGGCAGCGCTGCGGCCGCGCCTGGCCGAGGTTGGTGTGCTGCGGCGCGAACGCGACACCTACGCGAATGAGGCGTCGCGGCTGGAGGGCCGCCTGGAGAGTGAGCGGGCGATGGCCGAGGACCGGTTCAAGGCGCTGTCGGCCGATGCGCTGAAGCAGAACAACGAGCAGTTCCTGACGCTGGCCAGGCAGGCCCTGGGCACGTATCAGAGCGAGGCCAAGGGCGAGCTGGAGAAGCGCGAGAAGGCGGTCCAGCAGCTGGTGGCGCCGATCTCGGAACAGCTCAAGCTGGTGGACACGCGTCTGGAGCGGCTCGACCGGGACCGCGCCCAGAGCTCCAGCGTGCTGCAGCAGCAGCTGCGCACGATGGTCGAGTCGCAGGAGCGTCTGCGCGGCGAGACCGGAGCGCTGGTGGCGGCCCTGCGCAAGCCCCAGGCGCGTGGCCGCTGGGGGGAGTTGCAGCTGCGAAACGTGGTCGAGATGGCCGGCATGGTCGGCTATTGCGACTTCGCCGAGCAGGTGACGGTGCGCGACGACGATCGCACCCTGCGCCCCGACCTGGTCGTGAACATGCCCGGCGGCAAGAAGGTGGTGGTCGACGCCAAGGCGCCGCTGCAGGCCTTCCTCGATGCCTACGACGCCACCGGTGACGTCGACCGCGACCGGCACCTGGCCGAGCACGCGCGGCTGCTGCGCGACCACGTCCGCAAGCTGTCGGCGCGCAGCTACTGGGCGCAGTTCCCGGAGGCGCCCGACTTCGTGATCCTGTTCCTGCCCGGCGAGCACTTCTACAACGCGGCGCTCGAGGCCGACCCCACGCTGATCCAGCAGGGTGTCGAGCAGAAGGTGCTGATCGCCACGCCCACCACCCTGATCGCGCTGCTGCGCGCCGTGCACTACGGCTGGCAGCAGGAGAAGGTGGCCGAGAACGCGCGCGAGATCAGCGAGCTGGGCCGCGAGCTGCACTCGCGGCTGGGCACCGTCGCCGGCCACGTGAACGCGCTCGGCAAGCGGCTGGGCAGCGCGGTGGACGCCTACAACTCGGCGGTCGGATCGCTGGAGACGCGGGTGCTGGTCAGCGCCCGTCGCTTCACCGAGCACAGCGTGGTCGGTGAGGACAAGCAGATCCAGATGCTGGAGCCGGTCGATCGCGTGCCCCGTTCGCCGCAGGCACCCGAGCTGACGGCGGTCAGCGACGACGAGGTGGTCGAGGCGCCGCGCACGCTGGGCGCCGCCTGACCGGTCAGACCGGGGCAGGCGGGCGTGCCAGACCGGCCACCGTCCGCTGGAGCATCGATCGCAGCGGCCCTTCCGCGAACGCGTCCTGCGGAACCGAAAGCTGCGTCAGCAGCGCCCCCTCGATCAGGTTGCTGAGGATCTCGGCCGCCTGGCCGGGCTCGGGCAGCGCGGCGCTCGCCGCCAGCGACTCGATGCCGGCCAGGTAGGCCTGGTTCCAGCGCTCGGCCAGCGGCCGCAGCTCGGGCCGCCGTCCCGCCTCCAGCACCAGCTCGTACTGCGCCGCCAGCGGCGCCTGGTCGTCGTCGCAGATGGCCGCCACCAGGCTCAGCAACCGGCCCACGAGCTGCGCCGGATCGGCCGGGCCGGGCGCTGCCGACTCGCGCTCCACCGCCGCGATCGAGCGACCGATCGCCAGCTCCAGCGCCTCGTGCACGAGCGCGTCCTTCGACGCGAAGTGGTACGTGGTCGAGGCCAGCGGCACGCCCGCCTCCGCGGCCACCGCCCGGTGCGTGGCGCCGTCCGCGCCGTGGGCGGCGATCACCCGCAGCGCCGCCGCCAGGATCACGGCCCGGCGATCGCTCACGGCCCGGTCTGGCGAAGCCAGGCGCCGGCCCGCAGGCCCGACTCGATCGCCCCGTCGATGAAGCCCGACCAGCCCGCGGCAAGGTCGGAGCCGGCCAGCAGCACCGGCCCCTCCGGCCGCCGCATCTCGTCGTAGTAGCGGCTGTACCAGCCCGGCCGGTGGATCGCCCAGGTGCCGCGCGAGAACTCGTCGGCGAGCCAGTCGTGGGCCGACGCGTCGAGCGCCCGGTAGCCCGGGATGATGCGATCGAGGTCGCCCTGGACGCGGGGCAGGTCGGTCGCGTCGTTCAGCGCCGCGTCGTAGCCGAAGCCGATCATCACCTGCGTGCCGTCGTCGTTCACGAACTCGGTGTCGAGGTAGCCGAACGGGTGCCCCGGCCGGATCGCGTTCTGGCAGATCGGCTCGCCGTCGGCGTGGATGAAGATCTTGATCCCGCGCGACGCCTGGCCCAGGGCGATCCCCTCCAGCTTCAGCTCCGACAGCGCGGGTTCGAACTCGATCGCCCCGAGCGTGTTCAGCGGCACGGCCACCACCGCCCGCGCCGCCGGCAGCAGCTCGCCCGCGCGCGTCTCCACCTCGACGCCGTCGCCGCGCCGTCGCACCGCCGCGACCGGCGTGGACAGCCGCGTCTCGTACTGGGCACCGCCGGCGATCGCCTCCAGCAGCCCGCGGGTGCCCCTGGTCAGCGTGACCCGCCCGCCGGTGTACTGGGTCAGGGCCAGGCTGTAGCCGGAGAGCGCGTGCCAGCGAAGCACGCTGGCGGCGCCGGCCACGTCCAGCGGGCCGTGTGCCAGCGACTCCAGCTCGGCCCACAGCACCGCGCGGTGCTCGTCGTCGAGGTCGAGCTCGTCCACCCGCTGGGCGATCGTGAGCCGGTCGATGCGCGCCAGCTGATCGATCGCGAGCGTCGGGTCGTGCGGGTTCGGCAGCGACCGCTCGACGCCGTCCACGAACTGCAGCCAGCCGCGGTTGGCGATCGCGTCGCGTTCGGCGATCGTCCCGGTGCGCCGCTCCGCGCCGACGTACCAGGCGGTCACATCGGGGTCGCCCGACAGCTCGACCGTCAGTCCGGCGCGGGTGATCTCGGAGAACGTGTGGGGCTGGTGCCAGTGCACCCAGCCGCCGCCGTACTCGATCTGGTGCCCGTTCCAGGGCGCCGTCCATGTCCGGCCGCCGAGCCGGTCGCGTCCCTCCAGCAGCAGCACGCTGCGGCCGTCCCTTGCCGCCTCACGGGCGGCGGTGACCCCGGCGAATCCACCGCCGACCACCACCACATCGTGCATCGCCCGCTCCCTGGTTCTTTGAGTGACCGCTACTGGTACAAATGTACCAGTTCAGTGCGGCGGCATGACGGGCGACAGCAGGGCCGTGCGGCAGGCACGCGTTCCGTGGGTGTCCTCGTGGACGTCGGCGCTCTCCAGCACCCGCACGATCGCCCGCGAGGCGAGGAACCGCAGCGGCTCGGGCTCCCAGCGGCGGCTGTGGTGGCCGACCCAGGGCAACGTGGTCAGGTCGCTATCGCGCCCCAGCACCAGGTCGGCCAGCGTGCGGCCGCCGATGTTGGCCGCAACCACGCCGTGGCCGGAGTAGCCGCCCGCGTACCCGAGGCCCGTGCCGGGGTTGAAGTGGACGGCCATGCTCCAGTCGCGCGGCACCGCCAGCGGGCCACCCCAGTGGTGGGTGATGGCCGCATCCGCGGCGGCCGGGAAGTGGCGGCGAAGTACCCGCTCCAGGCGCGCCCGCACCGAGTCGGAGCGCTCGTTCTGCACGCTGATCGGATGGCGCAGCTGGTAGGGCGCGCCGCGGCCGCCGATCGCGATCCGGCCGTCGGCCGTCCGCTGTGCGTAGAAGAACAGGTGGTGGCGGTCTCCGATCAGGAGGCCGTCCCGCCAGCCCAGCTCGTCCCAGACCTCGGGCGGCAGCGGCTCGGTCGCGATCATCAGCGAGTACAGCGGCAGGTAGCGCAGCGACTGTCCCGGCAGCTGCGTGGTGTAGGACTCGGTCGCGCGCAGCACCGTGGTCGCCCGCAGCTCTCCGCCCGGGCAGCGAACACGGCCGGAGGCGAGCTCCAGCGCGGGCGTGCGCTCGTGGATGACCACGCCCAGCCGCTCGCAGGCCTCGGCCAGGCCGCGTACCAACCGTGCCGGGTCGATGCGGGCGCCGTGCGGCGAGTACGCGGCCGCGATCCGTCCTTCGACCCGTGCGTAGGCGTCGACTTGCTCGGGCGTCAGCGTCTGCCAGTCCTGGGCGGTGGCGCCCAGCGCCCGCGCCGAGCGCTCGCTGTCCGCCAGTCGCTGCTCCTGCGGTGGGCTGGTGGCGGCCATCAGCCAGCCTGCTTTCAGGTAGCCGCACTCGATGTCCTCCTGCTCGACCACGCGTCCGATCTCGTCGACCGTCGTCTGCGTCTCACGCTGCGCGCGTACGACGGCGTCCTGCCCGTGGCTGCGGCGGTAGAGCTTGGCGCTGCCGGACAGGCCGGATGAGACCCAGCCGCCGTTGCGGCCGGACGGGCCGTACCCGGCGACCTCGCTCTCGACCAGGGTCACGCGCAGGTCGGGTTGGTGCTGCTTCAGGTAGTACGCCGACCACAGGCCGGTGAACCCGGCGCCCACGATCGCGACGTCGCAGTCGGCCGATGCCTCCAGCGAGCGCCGTGGCGTCAGCGACCCGGGCAGGCCATCCAGCCAGAGGCTGCGCGCGCGGTAGCGGGCTTCGAAGGGCTCGGCTGGCACGGCGGGTGAGTCTAGCGAGCGGTCGTGCGCGACCGGTCAGTTGCCGGATCTGGGTGAGCCACGGCGTTTTCGCTGGCGATCAGCCATGGAACCATTTCCGAGCTGCCAGCGTCGGAGAGGTATGTGGCGGAGCGTTTTCGTAGGGCTCGTCCTCGCCGGAGTGGTGGCAGGATGCAGCCGCGGCGGA
>JAICYJ010000021.1 GCA_025934255.1 Thermoleophilia bacterium
CCCGTACCTCGGGCTCCGCGGGCATTGACCGGGCCAGCAGCCGAGTCAGCCGGACGGCTTCGGCGCAGAGGTCGTCGCGGGTCAATGTCGGGCCGGTGGCGGCCGCGTACCCCTCATTGAAGATCAGGTAGACGATCGCCAGCACCGCGTCCAGGCGCTCGGGTAGCAGGTGGGCGGGCGGCACCCGAAAGGGGATGCCGGCCGTGGCGATCTTTCGCTTGGCCCGCACCAGCCGCTGGGCCATGGTCGGCTCCGGCACCAGGAAGGCGCGCGCGATCTCGGCGGTCGTGAGGCCGCCCAGCGCGCGCAGGGTCAGCGCCACCTGCGCATCGGTGGCCAGCGCGGGATGGCAGCAGGTGAACAGCAGCTCCAGCCGCTCGTCCGGAAATATGGTCGTGTCATCCATCTCCACCTCCGCGGCCTCGGGGGCCTGGAGCAGTCGCGTCTTTGCGGCCAGCGTGCGGTCGCGCCGGATCCGGTCGATTGCCCGGTTTCGGCCGGTCGCGATCAGCCAGGCGCCCGGGTTGGCGGGCGTGCCTTCCACCGGCCAGCGCCTGGCGGCGATCGCGAACGCCTCCTGCGCGGCTTCCTCGGCGAGGTCGAAGTCGCCGAGGAAGCCGATCAGCGTGGCGAGCACGCGCCCCCACTGGTCGCGGAAGGCCTGCTCGAGCGGTGCTACCACTCAACCACCGGGCGTACCTCGATGGCACCGCCCATGGAGGCCGCGGGGATGCTGGCCGCCAGCTCGATGGCGGCGTCGAGATCGTCCGCCTCGAAGATCAGGTACCCGCCCAGCGCCTCCTTGGTCTCGACGAACGGGCCGTCGGTGGTCAGCGTGCGGCCGTCCTGCACGCGCACGGTGGTGGCCGTCTCCGGCGGCGCCAGACCGAGACCGGCCGTCACGCCCGGGTTCTCGTTGATCTTCTGGTAGGCGGCGTAGACGGCCTGCTGCTCGTCCTGCGACAGCCGCGCCCAGTCCTCCGGCGAGTTCGGGGTGGGGGTGGTGCCCTGGTGGATCAGGAGCATGTACTTCAAGGTGTCCTCCTTCGTGGGATCGTCGTGTCTAGACGAAGGGGGTGGCCGTTTCTCGACACCTCCGGCCTGATGGTACGTGCGCGATCGATATGCACCGGTTGGATGGCGGATCGCCCGGTATCTTCCCGCCTTGTGAGGGGCGCGGCCGTGGTAGGCGACTCGCAGCGGGCGACGAGCACCGGGCACGAGCGCAACGGCGACCGCTCGACCTGGACGAGCTCGACCTGGGCTACCGGCTGTTGGTGAGCCGGTAGCCGGCGACGCTGGTCGCGGCGACGAACACCAGCAGGAGCAGGAATCCGACAAGGTCGAGGGCGAGCCCGAAGGTCGCGATCACGCCGCCGAGGCCGAACGCCTGCAGGAGCAGGAACGGCGCCGCTGCGATCGCGACCCACCCCAGCCGGCGGGGCAGGTCGCCGGTGCGACGGATCAGGATGCCGGCGGCAAGGAACGCCAGGCTCCCGAACACGTCGGCGACGCTGTCGAGCGCGTAGGTCAGGTAGTAGAGCGAGTACGAGATCCCCTGGTCGTGGGCAGCCGAGTACGAGGCCACCCGCGCGCCAAGCATCCCGGTGATCCCGATGTCGCTGACGGCGTGGAGCGTCACGAACAGCACCCCGCCGACGAGCACGAGGGTGCTCAGGTCGTCGGGTCGCGTCGGGTCGCCGCGCAGCAGGATGTAGAGCTTCCACAGGTAGACGACGAACGCGACCGCGTAGACGATCGAGATGCAGGCGATCGCGATCATGCGCCCCTCGTGCGCGTGGAGCCCCGCGGCGATCGTGGCCGCGGAGTCCTGGTGGGTCAGGCCGATCCCGACGGCGACGATCGACTCGGCCAGCAGCGCGAGCACGAAGACGATGCCTCCCGCCCACGCGTACCGCTCCCACATCGCTGGTGCCTGCATGGTCGGGTCGGACCCTACGCGCTCGCTCGGCCATCCCCCAGCGCCGGTAGCCTGTCCAGCGATGCGCCTCCTCGTCGCCCGCTGCGAGATCGCCTATCACGGCCGCGCCACCACCAGCCTTGCCCTGGGCGACCGCGTGATCCTGTTCAAGGACGACGGCTCGCTGTGCGTGCATGCCGACCGCGGCTACAAGCCCCTCAACTACATGCCCGGCCCCACCTCCGTGAGCGAGGACGGGGACGTGATCCGCGTCTACCGGGCGGCGTCCGACGAGACGCTGGTGATCGTGGTGCACGAGGTGCTGACCGACGAGCGCCGCGAACTGGTCGACGAGGCGGTGCTCGAGCACGACGGCGCCGAGCGCCAGTGGCACCTGCTGCTGGAGCGGGCGCCGGAGGCGATCGAAGTGGGCCTGGTGGTGCTGGAGCGGGAGCGCTTCACCGACACCGGCCCGATCGACCTGTTCTGCCGGGATGCCGACGGCCGCACGGTGGTGGTGGAGGTGAAGCGCACCCGCGCCGTGGCCGCACACGTCGAGCAGCTGAGCCGCTACTGCGAGCGGGTCGACCGCGACCCGGCGCACAAGCCGTGCCGGGGCATCCTGGTCGCGCCCGAGATCGCGCCGCAGGCGCGCGTGATGTGCGAGGCCCGCGGGTTTGGCTTCGTCGAGCTCGACTTCGGCGTGCTCAAGGGCGAGGTTGCGCCGGAGCTGACGCTGTTCGAGTGAGCCTAGAGCGCGGCGACGGCTTCCAGGAAGCGGTCGATCTCCTCGGCCGTCGTGTAGTGCGCGGCGCCGACGCGAACGGCGCCGCCGTTCTGCTCGAGCCCCAGCCGCTCCATCAGCTCGAGCGCGTAGTAGTTGCCGTCCCAGACGAAGATGCCCTGCGCACCCAGCGCGGCGGCGACTGCGGCCGGCGACCGGCCCTCGACCGTGAACGTCACGGTCGGCACCCGCCGGTCGAGATCACGCGTGCCGTACTGATGTACGCCGTCGATCCGGTCGAGCCCCTCGATCAGCCGCTCGGTCAGCAGCCGCTCGTAGCCCGTGATCGCCTCGGCGCCGATCGACACCAGGTAGCGGGCGGCAGCGGCCGTGCCGGCGATGCCTTCGAGGTTGACCGTGCCGGTCTCCCAGGAGCCGGGCGGCTCGTCGTGGGCCGGCCGCACCTTGTAGGGCTTGATCCGCTCCAGCAGCTCCGCCCGGCCGTACAGCACCCCCACGTGGGGGCCGTAGAACTTGTAGGCGGAGCAGACCAGGAAATCGCAGCCCAGCGCATGCACGTCCATCGGCCCGTGCGGCGCGTACTGGACGGCGTCCACGTAGCTGAGCGCGCCCGCCTCGCGCGCCATCCGGCACATGGCCGCGGCGTCCGAGATGGTGCCGGCGCCGTTCGACGCCCAGTTGAATGCGGCGACGCGGGTGCGGTTCGACAGCTTGGCGGCGAAGTCGTCGAGATCGATCAGGCACGCCTCGGGATCGATGTCCACCTGGCGCACGGTGACGCCTCGGTCCCTGGCAGCCAGCACCCACGGCGCTACGTTGCCGTCGTGGTCAACGCGGGTGACCAGGATCTCGTCGCCCTCGCCCAGGTCGCGCGTCAGCGCCCGCGAGGCGTGGAAGGTGAGCGTGGTCATGTTGGCGCCGAAGACGACCTCGCCGGCATCGCAGCCGAGCATCGCTGCCAGCTCGGCGCGGGCGCCGGACAGCACCGCGTCCGACGCCTGGGACGTCTCGAACGGGCCGCCCAGGTTGGCGTTCGAGTGCAGGTAGTAGCCGGACACCGCCTCGATCACGGACGCGTGCACCTGCGTGCCGCCGGGGTTGTCCAGGTAGATGCGCCCTGGCCGCAGCGACGGGAACTGGGCCCGGATCGCGGTGACGTCGAAGGTGGCAGCTGTGGCGCCGATGCCGACAGTCTACGATGATCGGCATGCGACTTGCCATCCTAGGTGGCGGACCTGCCGGGTACGCCGCCGCAGCCACCGCCGCCTACCTCGGCGCCGAGGTCACGCTGATCGAGGACAACCAGCTGGGCGGCAACTGCACCATGACCGACGCGATCCCGTCGAAGACGCTCTTGACGACGGCCGACGCGATGCTGAAGATCAGCCAGGCCGAGGAGGAGGGCGTCGACTTCGCGCGCGGCTTCCCCGAGGTCAACCTGCGCCGCACGCTGGCCCGCGCCCGCGCCGTGGCGCTGCACCAGAGCCGGGGCGTGCGCGAGCGCATGGACGGCATGAACGTGCGCGTCCTCCCCGGCCACGGTGTTGTCATATCGGCCGACACCCTGCGCACGAGCGTTGACGACCAGGACATCGAGGTGCAGTTCGACGCGCTGCTGGTCTGCACCGGCGCCTCCCCGTTCGTGCCGCCGTTCGCGCGGCCCGACGGTCACCGCGTGCTGACCACGCGCCAGGTGTTCGATTTCCGCCACCTGCCCGAGCACCTGGTGGTGCTGGGGGCGGGGCCGACCGGATGTGAGTTCGCGGACTTCTTCTCGCGCTGCGGCTCCCGTGTCACGCTGGTGTCGGCGCGCGACCAGATCCTGCCCAACGACGACCCCGATCTGGCCGAGGTGCTGGAGGAGGTGTTCCTCAAGCGCGGCATGGACGTGATCAAGAACGGCCGCGCGGCCGCCATCGACACCGAGGACGGTGAGTGCGTGCGGCTGGTGCTGGAGGACGCCCGCGAGCTGGATTGCTCGCACGTGCTGCTCTGCATCGGGATGCGCCCAAACACGATGGAGCTGGGGCTGGAGTCGGCCGGCGTCACGTTCGGCGATCGCGGCACGCTGCCGATCGACGAGTTCTGCCGCACCAACGTCGAGAACATCTACGCCTGCGGCGACGTCACCGGCCAGATCATGCTCGCCAACACGGCCGCGATGCACGGGCGCACGGCCGCGATGCACGCGCTCGGCCTGCCGGTCGATGCCGTCAGCTACACCGGCGTTGCCTGGTGCGTGTTCACGCGGCCGGAGATCGCCAAGGCCGGCATCTCGGAGCGGCAGGCCCGCATCGACGGCATCCCGGTCAGCGTCACGAAGCACCTGATCCGGGCAAATCCGCGGGCGGTGATGGAGAACGAGACCGACGGCATCATCAAGCTGCTGTCCGATCCCGACGACGGCACCGTGCTGGGCGGGGCGATGGTCGGCCTGCGCGCGTCCGAGGTGATCACGACGGTTGCGCTGGCCGTGCACGCGAGGCTGGGCGTGCAGGCCCTGGCCGAGACCGCGGCCGTGAATCCGTCGATGTCGGAGAGCCTGCAGCGCACCGCCGAGAAGGCGGCCGAGGGCATGATGGGCGTGTCGCGGGTGACGCTGGCGTCCTGAGCGCGGTGGTTCGATTCGGCAACCAACGGGGCTGAGCGCTCGTCTACACAGGTGTGGCGCGTTGCGTCGGTTCAGCCGCGGTGTTGGGCGCAGTCTTGTTGATCTGTACGACGGCAGCCTGTACGCACGGGTCGGCCGGGTCGCAGCCGGTGGCCAGCGCGCCGGCCGCTGCCGCCTACCGCCGAGGTTGTGACCAGGCGGTCGGAGGCACGCTGCCCGTCCAGTGGCGGCGGAGCGGTGTCGTGGTCGGCCCGCTTGCCCTGTACTCGTTCGGGCAGATGACAGATCGCGGCCGGACATCCCTGCTGGCGGCGTCCACGTTCACCCCGACGCGTGTATTGAAGATGCTGGCGCTCGTCCGGCCTGGTGCGGTGGTCACCCTAACTGTCCCACCTGCTGAGCGGCGGGAGATCTCGCTCGGGTACCGGCCGGGTGTCGTCCCGTCCACGGTTGCCGGCGGCGATGCCGCGGTGACGTTCCACGCGTGCGCGTCGCAGCCCGGGGAACAGCCCGGTTTCGCGGGCTGGACCCAGTTCAACGGGAGCATGGTCGTCACCGGCGCGCGCTGCGCCAGGCTCGAAGTCGCGTCGCCCGGATCCGTGCCTGCCTCGACGGTGCTGGCGTTTGGCCGGCGCAGCTGCGGCTGAGCCGGGCGCCTACACGTCGATGCGCAGCCCCGGCATGGCCAGGTCGATCGGCCCCTTGTACTCCGCCCCGGCCCGCTCGCGCACGAAGTCGTATCCGATCTCCTCGGGGATGTGGGTGAGCAGCAGCCGCTTGGCGCCGGCCCGGCGGGCCTCGCGCCCGGCCTCGGCCGCGTCCATGTGACCGCGCTCGCTGGAGTCGTTCGAGGCATCGCCCAGCGCCGCCTCGCACACGAACAGGTCGGCGCCGTGGGCGAAGCGCGCCAGCCGCTCGGTCGGCGCCGTGTCGGCCGAGAACACGATCACCGCTGACGGCGTCGCGATCTTCACCGAGTAGCAGGTGGTGTAGTGCAGGCACGGGGCGAACGTGATGTGCAGGTCGCCCAGCCGCAGATCGTCGTGGGGGTCGTACTCGATCAGGTCGAAGGCTGCCTCGAACGTCTCCACCGATCCGTCCCAGACCGAGGCGACCGTGTCCAGCACCGCCCGGCCGCCGGGCGGCAGGTGCAGCAGCGGCTTGGGCCGGTCGCGCCAGCTGCCGTAGCGGAAGGCGTAGTGCAGCGGCACCAGGTCGAACCAGTGGTCGGCGTGGAAGTGCGTGATCAGGATGTCGGTCAGCGGCGGCGGGTTGACCGCGCGCAGCTCCTGCGCGATCCCCGATCCGCAGTCGATCAGCATCCGCCGCTCGTCGGACTCGAGCAGGTACCCGCTGGCCGCCTGGCCCGGGTTGGGCCACGCCGGGCTACCGCCCAGCACTGTCCACGACAGCACCGTCTACATCCCCATCGCGTGATAGCCGGAGTCGACGTAGAGCGTGGTGCCGGTCACCATCGAGGCCAGCGGGCTGCACAGGTAGAGGGCGGCGTTGCCGACGTCGCCGGCCTCGATGTTGCGCTGCAGCGGCGACCGGGCCTCGATCACCGCCTCCATCTGGTCGAACCCGGGGATGCCCTTCGCCGCCAGCGTGCGAACCGGCCCGGCCGAGATGGCGTTGACCCGGATCTGTGCGGGGCCCAGTTCGTAGGCCAGGTAACGCACCGAGCACTCCAGCCCGGCCTTGGCGACCGCCATCACGTTGTACTTGGGAAACGCACGCTCGCTGGCCATGTAGGTGAGCGTCACCATCGCGCCGCCGCCGCGCGGCGCCATCAGCGGCTCGGCCGACCGTGCCATGGCGACCATCGAGTAGGCCGAGATGTCAAGGGCGGTCACGAACGCATGCCGGGAGGTGTCGATGAAGCGGCCCTCGAACGATTCGGCCGGCGCAAAGGCGATCGAGTGGGCGAGTATGTCGAGCCCGCCCAGCCGCTGGCCGAGCTGGTCGAAGGCGGCCTCGATGCTCTCGTCGCTGGACACGTCGCAGGGCACCACCACGTCGGAGCCGACGGTCTCCGCCAGCTTGCGCACCGAATCCTCGAGGCGGTCGCCCTGGTAGGTGAATGCCAGCCTCGCTCCTGCGCCGTGCAGCGCCTGGGCGATCGCCCACGCGATCGAGCGCTTGTTGGCGACGCCGGCGACGAGAGCCAGCTTGCCGTCGAGGATGCCTTCGGTCACAGCCTTCCTTTCGCGTGGTCCGGAAACCGCGCAGACGCTAGCACGGCGGCGGCGAGTTCCGCCGTCAGGTCGAAGGCCCGAACTGCGCGAGCACATCCGGGTCCTCGAGCGTGGAGAGGTCGCCCGGATCCCCGCCCAGCACGGCCGCGCGCACGGCGCGCCGCACGATCTTCGCGCTGCGCGTCTTCGGCAGCCCCGTCACGAAGCGGATCTGGTCGGGTGCGAAGGCCTTGCCCAGCTCGGCAACGACCGTTGCCCGCACGTCCGCGCGCAGCGCGTCGTCCGGCTCGACCCCGATCTGCGGGACGCAGAACAGCCATGCCACCTCGCCCTTGACCTCGTGTGGTACGCCGATCGCACAGGCCTCGGCCACGCCCGCGCAGCGCACCGCCGCCGATTCGAACTCGGCCGGCCCGATCCGCTTGCCCGCGACGTTGAGGGTGTCGTCGGATCGCCCGTGCAGGTACCAGTAGCCGTCCGCGTCGACCGACGCCCAGTCGCCGTGGACCCAGATCCCGGGCCAGCGCGACCAGTACGCGTCCAGGAACCGCTGGCGATCGCCCCAGATGCCGCGGGTCATGGACGGCCACGGCTTGCGGCAGACCAGCTCGCCCACCTCCCCGGGTGCCACCGGGTTGCCGTCGGGCCCCAGCACGTCCATCGCCATCCCCAGCGACGGCATGCCCAGCGTGCACTCCTTGAGCGGCATCACCGGCATCGGCGACAGGAAGCAGGCCGCGACCTCGGTGCCGCCGGACAGGTTGATGATCGGGCAGCGCCGCTCGCCCACCACCTCGAACAGCCAGCGGTAGGGGTCGGGGTTCCAGGGCTCTCCGGTCGAGGCCAGGATCCGCAGCGAGCTGCGATCGTGCTCCAGCACCGGCGCATCGCCGTGGCCGCGGAGCGCCCGGATCAGCGTGGGGGAGACGCCCAGCACCGAGATCCGGTGCCGCTCCACCAGCTGCCACAGCCGGCCCGGGCCGGGGTGGTCGGGCGCGCCCTCCGACAGCACCAGCGTCGCCCCAAGGGCGCCGGCGCCGACCACCTCCCAGGGGCCCATGATCCAGCCCATGTCGGTCACCCACATGAACCGGTCGTCGGCACCGACGTCGGTCTGAAACGCGCACTCCTCGGCGATCTTGACCAGGAACCCGCCGTGCACGTGCACCGCGCCCTTGGGCCGCCCCGTGGTGCCGGACGTGTAGATCACCATCATCGGCGTCTCAGGGTCGAGCGGCGGCGCCGGCAGCTCCGCCGGCTGGCTCGCCACCAGCTCGTGCCAGTGGTGGTCGCGCCCGCCGCGCATCGCCGGCCGCGTGCCCAGCCGGTCCCAGACCACGACGTGCCGCACCGACGGCGCCTGCTCGAGCGCCGCGTCGGCCACCTCCTTCATCGAGACCGGCCTGCCGCGGCGCGGTACGGCGTCGGCCGTCAGCAGCGCCACCGCACCCGCGTCCCTCAGCCGCGCCGCAACGGCCGCCGCGCCGAAGCCGGAGAAGATCGGCACGGCGATCGCGCCGATCTTGCAGATCGCGTAGAAGCCCGCGACCACCTCCACCGACATCGGCAGGAACAGGCCGACCGTCTGGCCGGGCTCCACGCCCAGCTCCAGCAGCGCGTTGCCGATGCGGTTGACCTCCGCCTCGAGCTCGCCGTAGCTGACCGTCCGCACCCCGCCGTCCTCGCTCTCCCAGATCACGGCCGTGCGCTCGGGGCTGTCCCGGGCGTGCCGGTCGACGCAGTTGTGCGTCAGGTTGATCCGGCCGCCGCCGAACCAGCGCGTCCACATCGGGCCGTCGCTCTGGTCGTAGACCTGCGAATAGGGCGTCGTGAACTCGAACCCCAGATGCGCGACCACGGCGTCCCAGAACCAGCCGATGTCGTCCTGCGCCCGGCGGCCCAGATCGCGCCAGTCGGCGATCCCCTGCTCGCGCATGAACGCCGTCACCCGGGCGCGATCGACCACGTCCGCCGGAGGCGTCCAGATCACACTTTGCATAGGTGATACGTAGGTGCTAGCGTGCGCGGTTCTATGGGACGGATGCTACCCGTCGGCGATGCCGCTCGAGCGCTCGGCGTCAGCGTGGACACGCTGCGGCGCTGGGAGCGAAGCGGCCGCATCGCAACCGAGCGCGATTCGGCCAACCGGCGCGTCGTCGACGAGGACGAGATCGCGCGGCTGGGCGGCCACGTCGTCCACCACGTCGACGCCTCGCTCTCGGCGCGCAACCGGTTCGAGGGCGTCGTCATCAGCGTCGAGGTGACCGGCGTGATCGCGCAGGTCGAGATGGAATCCGGCGGCAACCACATCGTGTCCGTGATCACGCGAGATGCCGTCGAGGAGCTGGGCCTGGTGCCGGGGGTGAGGGCGGTGGCCACGGTCAAGGCCACCTCGGTGATGGTGGCGCGGCTGTGATGTCGCGGCCTGCGCTGCTGGTGCTGGCGCTGCTGGTGGCCGCGGGCTGCGGCAGCGGCTCGGGCTCGTCCGGCGGCAACTCGTCGGCCCCGTCGGGGGGCAAGCTGGTCGTGTTCGCGGCCTCGTCGCTGATCGACGCCTTCCCCAAGATCGCGACCACCTACCAGCAGCAGCATCCCGGCTGGAAGGTGGACTTCGAGTTCCTGGGATCCGATCAGCTGGCCGCGCAGATCGAGCAGGGCGACCCGGCCGACGTCTTCGCCGCGGCCAGCACCAAGTACCCCGAGCAGCTGCAGGGCGAGAAGCTGCTCGGCCCGACCACCAACTTCGCGACCAACACGCTGGTGCTGGCCACGCCCGCCGACAACCCGGCCGGGATCACGTCCGTCCACGACATCGGCAACGCCAAGCTGGTGGTGGGCGATCCGAGCGTGCCGATCGGGGCCTACACGCTGACCGTGCTCGACAACCTGGGCATCAACCCCTCCTCGCTGAACATCGTCAGCGAGGAGGCCAAGGTCACCGACATCGTCACCAAGCTGGAGCTGGGCGAGGCGGACGCCGGGTTCATCTACACCAGCGACGCCAAGACCGCCGGCGACAAGCTGAAGACCTTCCAGCTGCCGGCCTCCGCCCAGGCCATCGCCACCTATCCGATCGGTATCGTGACGGGCTCGAAAAACGCAAAGGCGGCGCAGCAGTGGATCGACTTGGTGATGAGCCCGCAGGGGCAGCAGGTACTGGTACACGACGGATTCGGCCCGGCCCCTTCGAGCTGATCGGGGCGCTGGCTGCCGGGCTGACGCTGTCGTTCCTGCTGCTGCCGCTGATCGCGATCTTCCTGCACGGCGACCTCGCGGCCGGCATCCGCTCCGAGGAGGCGCGCGCTGCGCTATGGCTGTCGCTGCAGCTGAGCCTGGTGTCGCTGGCGGTGATGGTGGTGGTCGGCACGCCGCTCGCCTACCTGCTGGCGACCCGCTCCTTTCCCAGCCGCTCGCTGGTGATGACCGCGGTCGAGCTGCCCCTGGTGCTGCCCCCGGCCGTGGCCGGCATCGGCCTGCTGATGGCGTTCGGGCGGCGTGGCCTGCTCGGCCACCAGCTGGCGCTGGCCGGCATCTCGATCCCGTTCACGCGGCTGGCGGTGGTGATGGCGATGACCTTCGTCGCCTCCCCGCTCTACATCCGCCAGGCGGTGTCGGCCTTCGAGGCGGTCGACACCACGCTGCTGGAGGCGTCCCGCACCCTGGGCGCGGGCAGCGGCCGCACCTTCCGGCGGGTTGCACTGCCGCTCGCGGGCAGCGGGCTGGGCGCCGGCATGGCGCTGGGATGGGCGCGCGCCGTGGGCGAGTTCGGCGCCACCATCATCTTCGCCGGCAGCCTCACGGGCGTTACGCGCACCGCACCGATCGAGATCTACCTGGGCCTGTCCGACAACCTGGACGCCGGGCTGGCGACGGCCGCGGTGCTGATCGCCGCCAGCGGCGGCGTGCTTCTGACCGTCAAGCTGCTCGGCGTGGGGAGGGCACGGCGCTTCACGCCTCTGTGACACGCGAGCTGCGCAGTTTCACGCTGCACGTGGAGCTCGACGTCGACGGCGTGCTGGCCGTCGTCGGTCCCTCCGGTGCCGGCAAGTCGACGCTGCTGCGCCTGATCGCCGGGCTCGATGCGCCCTCGCGCGGCCGCATCGAATGCGACGGCGACCTCTGGTTCGGCGAGGGGCGCGATCTGCCGCCGGAGCGGCGCCGTTGCGGGTTCGTGTTCCAGGACTACGCGCTGTTCCCGCACATGACGGTGCGCCAGAACGTCGCCTACGGCGCCGACGGCACGGACATCGATCCACTGCTCGACCGGGTCGGGATCGGGCACCTGGCGTCTGCCCGCCCGCCGCGGCTGTCCGGCGGCGAGCGGCAGCGGGTGGCGCTGGCGCGGGCGCTCGCGCTGCAGCCCCAGGCGCTGTTGCTGGACGAGCCGCTGTCGGCGCTCGATCCGGCCACGCGCGGCGCGGTCGCAGCGGAGCTGGCCGCGGTGCTGCGGGATGCGGCCGTGCCCGCCATCGTCGTCACGCACGCCTACGACGAGGCGGTGTCGCTGGCCGGCCGGGTGGCCGTGATCGAGCAGGGGCGGGTCGTGCAGGAGGGCACGCCACGCGAGCTGTTGGAGGCGCCGCTGACCTCGTTCGTCGCGGAGTTCGCGGGCACCAACTACCTGCCGGGGACGGCGTCCGGCGGCCAGGTGCACCTCGACCGCGGCGGCTCGGTCAGGATCGCGGGCGATGCATCCGGGCGGGTCGCGGTGCTGGTCGCCCCATGGGAGATAACGCTCTCGCTGGCTCCGGTCGACGACTCCGCCCAGAACCACATCGCCGGCGCGATCGAGCGGGTGGTGCCGATGGGAAACCGGGTGCGCGTCACCATCGACGGCATCGCCGCCGAGATCACGCCCGAGTCGGCGGAGCGGCTGGCGCTCCAGCCGGGGGTGCGGGTGATCGCCTCGTGGAAGGCCACCAGCACCAGGATCCTCGCCACCGGATAGGGTCGCGCGAGTGCGGGTCGTGATCGCGCCGGACAAGCTGAAGGGCACCTACAGCGCCGATCAGGCGGCGCAGGCGCTTGCGCGGGGATGGGAGTCGCGCAGGCAGGACGATCTGCGGCTGGTTCCGCTGGCCGACGGCGGCGAGGGCACGGCGGCGGCGCTGCTGGCGGCGCGCGGCGGAACCTGGCGGGTCGCCCCAGCGCACGACGCGCGCGGCCGCCCGGTCGAGGCCCGGTACGCGGACCTGGGCGGCGGCCAGGCGGCGCTGGACGTGGCCGAGGCCTGCGGCATGTGGCGGGTTGCCGACCTGGCGCCGGATCCGCTGGAGTCAACGTCGCTGGGTGCCGGCGAGCTGATCGGCCGGGCGATCGGGGATGGCTGTACGCGGATCATCGTCGGCGTCGGCGGCACCGCCACCACCGACGGCGGTGCCGGCCTGCGGCAGGGGCTGGGGAGTGTGCCCGAGGGCGTGTCACTGGTGGCGGCGCTGGACGTGGACAACCCGCTGCTGGGTGCGACCGGCGCGGCCGCGGTGTACGGGCCGCAGAAGGGCGCGAGCCCGCGGCAGGTGGCCGAGCTGGAGCGGCGTCTGGCCGCCCTTCAGCTGACATCGGCGGGACGGCCCGGCGCCGGCGCCGGCGGCGGCATCGGCGCGATGCTGATGGAGCTGGGCGCCGAGGCGGTGCCGGGCGCCCGGCTGGTGCTGGACGAGGTCGGCTTCGACCGAGCCCTGGCCGGGGCCGACCTCTGCATCACCGGCGAGGGCCGGATCGACGCCCAGACGCTGCGCGGCAAGGTGGTGTCGGCGGTGGCGCAGCGCTGCCGCAGCGGCGGCGTGACCTGCATCGCCGTGGGCGGCATCGTCGAGGTGGAGGCGGCGGCCGCGCTCGCGGAGCTGGGCACTGACACCCTGCAGCAGGGTGACCTCGAAGCGGCCGGCGCCGAGCTGGCGGCGAGGCTACTGGGCGGTGGCCGGCTGTGAGGCCGGAGCCGGGAGGGTGAACCCGCCCATCTTCTCCAGCACCGCGATCCGGTCCTCCAGCGGCGGGTGCGTGTCGAACATCCCGCCCAGGCTGGAACGCAGCCCCTTGTGGTCTCGCAGCGGCGACTCGATGTAGAGGTGCGCCGTGGCGCGCGTGACCGTGTGCAGCGGCTGCGTGTCGTCGCGCAGCGCGGCCAGCGCCATCGCCAGTCCCTCGGCATCGCCCGTGATCTCCACGGCGCTGGCGTCGGCCAGGTACTCGCGGCGGCGCGACAGCGACATCTGCAGCAGCGTTGCTCCGACCGGGGCCAGCACCGCTGCCGCCAGGCCTACGATCACGCCGACCGCGCCCAGGCCGCCCTCACGCTCGTCGCTGCCGCCGCCGAAGATCGTGATTCGCATCAGCAGGTCGGAGGCCAGCGCGATCACGCCCACCAGCACCGCGGCCAGGCTCATCAGCCGTACGTCGCGGTTCCGGATGTGCGACACCTCGTGCGCCAGCAAGCCCTCCAGCTCGCGCTTGTCCATCATCTTGGCCAGGCCGGTGGTGACGGCGACGTACGCGTGGTCGGGGTCGCGGCCGGCCGCGAACGCGTTGGGCGAGGGATCGTCGATCATGTACAGGTCGGGGGTCTTGGCCAGGCCGGCCGCGATGCCCACGTTCTCGAGCGCCCGGTACAGCTCCGGCTGCTGCTCCTTGGTGACCTTGTGGGCACCGGATGCGGCGGCGATCATGGCACCGGCCGCGAACCACGAGACGATGCCGTAGACGATCGCGATGATGCCGATGAACCCGGCCACACCGGGCTGGAAGGCGAAGTAGACGGCGGCAGTAAAGATGCCCACCAGGATCGCGAACCCGAACAGCACGAAGGTCGTTCGCACCCGGTTCGCGCGGATCTGCTGCTGCAGCGTCATGTCACACCGAGACGGCGACGGGGGCGCGGTCGCCGTCGTCGTCGAGCCGGAAGAACTCGCGCGGGCTGAAACCGAAGGTGCCGGCGACCACGCTGGCGGGGAACGTCTGCTGCCCGGTGTTGTAGGCCTGCACCACGGTGTTGTAGTAGCGGCGCGCGGCCGCGATCTTGTCCTCGGTGTCGGTCAGCTCGTCCTGCAGCCGCTTGAAGTTCTCGCTGGCCCGCAGCTGCGGGTAGGCCTCGGCCACGGCGAACAGCCGGCCCAGCGCCGCCCCCGTCTTGCCGGCCGCATCTGCCGCGCCGGCCACCCCCTGCGCCGACAGCGTGCTGGCCCGGGCCTGGGCCAGCTCCTCGAACAGGCCCGACTCGTGCGCCGCGTAGGCCTTCACGGACTCCACCAGGTTGGGGATCAGGTCGGCGCGCCGCTTCAGCTGGATGTCGATCCCCGAGAAGCCCTGGTCGGTCTCGTTGCGCAGCCGCACCAGCCGGTTGTAGGTGTACATCAGCCACCCCAGCACCAGCACGACCAGCACGACGATCACGATCACGACGATCACGAACAGAAGCCTACCGGGCCGGCGCGACTACAATGGTGATACCAGAAACGGTTGAATTCCAGGCGGGGGTGCGCAGATGGCTGTCACAAGCGGTTCGCAGATCGAGCAGTTGCTGGGCGACGAGGCGGAGGCGCTGCTGACGTACGAGGCGCACGGCATCGACAAGAGCCAGCTGCACCTGCCCGGGCCCGACTTCATCGACCGGGTGTGGATGGACTCCGACCGGCCGGTGCCGGTGCTCCGAAACCTCGGCCAGCTGTTCGCGACCGGGCGGCTGGGCGGCAGCGGGTACCTGTCGATCCTGCCCGTCGACCAGGGCATCGAGCACTCGGCCGCGGCCTCCTTCGCCAAGAACCCCGCCTACTTCGACCCGCGCAACCTGGTCGAGCTGGCCATCGAGAGCGGCTGCAACGCCATCGCCACCACCTTCGGCGTGCTGGGCATGGAGGCGCGCCGCTACGCGCATCGCATCCCGTTCATCGTCAAGCTCAACCACAACCAGCTGATGACCTATCCCAACGAGTTCGACCAGATCATGTTCGGCTCGGTGCGCCAGGCCTACGAGCTGGGCGCGATCGGCGTCGGCGCGACGGTCTACTTCGGCTCGGAGCAGTCCAGCCGCCAGATCATCGAGGTCTCCGAGGCCTTCGAGGAGGCACACGCGCTGGGCATGTTCACCGTGCTGTGGTGCTACCTGCGCAACTCGGCCTTCAAGACCGAGGACGGCGACTACGCCGTATCGGCCGATCTCACCGGCCAGGCCAACCACCTCGGCGTCACAATCCAGGCCGACATCATCAAGCAGAAGCAGCCGGAGCGAAACGGCGGATTCCTGGCCTTCAAGGGCTACGGCAAGACCGATCCGCTGGTCTACGACAAGCTCACCACCGATAACCCGATCGACATGACGCGCTGGCAGGTCGTGAACACCTACATGGGCCGGGTGCCGCTGATCAACTCCGGCGGCGAGTCCGCCGGCGACTCCGACCTGGCCCAGGCGGTGCGCACGGCCGTGATCAACAAGCGGGCCGGCGGCGCCGGGCTGATCGTCGGCCGCAAGGCCTTCCAGCGGCCGCTGTCAGACGGCGTCGCGCTGCTGAACACGGTGCAGGACGTCTATCTGGACGAGTCGATCACGCCCGCGTAGGAGAGTCCACCTGCATGGCCGCGCCGATGGCGCCGCCGAGGTCGCCGAGCTCGGCAAGGACCACCTGCGGCGGGTGGTCGTCGACGAACAGGTGCGGCAGCATCTGCTCGCGGATCCTCGCCACGTAGGGCTCGCCCAGCCGTGAACCGAGGCCGCCGCCGATCACCACGGCCTCGAAGTCCATCAGGTTGACAGCCGAGGCGATGCCGGCGGCGAGGGCGTCGATGGCCCGCTCGATCAGTTCTTGGGCCATCGCGTCCTTCTGCTCCAGGGCACGGGCCCAGACGCCGCTCGAGAGCGTGTCGCGCTCGCGCTTCTCCATGATCTTGAACAGGTCGGTGTGGTGGCCCTTGTCGTGCAGCTCCCGGGCGTGCAGTTCCATCGCCTTGCGGCCGGCGTAGGCCTCGACGCAACCGTTTCGGCCGCACGTGCAGCGCGCGCCGTTCAGCTTCACGACCATGTGGCCGAACTCCCCGGCAGCACCTCGTCCCGACCAGGGCTCGTGGTTGAGGATGATGCCGCTGCCGACGCCGGTGCCCCAGAACACGCCCAGCAGCGAGGCATGTCCGCGCCCCGCGCCCAGCCGGGCCTCCGCCAGAGTGGCCACGTCCACATCGTTGCCCAGCCGCACACGCACGCCGCCCAGCGGCTCGCCGACGGCGTTTGCCAGCGGGAAGCTGCCCGTCCAGTCAGGCGTGACGTTGCGGGCCTGGGTGACGGTGCCGGCCTCGTCATCGGCCACGCCGGGCGAGCCGATTCCGATGCCCTCGAGCAGGCTTGGCGCACCGCCTGCTCCCTCCAGCGCCTCACGGATCGCCGCGACGATGCCGTCGGCGACACCCTGCGGCCCATCGTCCTTGGGAGTGGGGTGGCGGGCCTGTCCCAGCACGGTGTGCTGGTCGTCGGTCACCACGGACTGGATCTTGGTGCCGCCCAGGTCGACACCCGCTCGCAATGGCATAAGCGGACTCCCTTCGGGGTATGACCAATCTAGATGATTGGCCTCCGGTACCCCGTCGCAGCCGTTGCGGGGGCCGGTGATAACGTCTCATCGCCAGCCGATTTTTGAGACCTCCGAAGGAGCGTGCGCGTGTCACGACCGTTCGATGACGTCGACCAGCTTTGCGTGAACACCGTCCGCACGCTGTCGCTGGATGCCGTGGAGAAGGCCAAGTCCGGGCATCCCGGCCTGCCCCTGGGGGCTGCGCCGATGGCGCACGTGATCTGGACGCGCCACCTCCGCTACAACCCGGCCGATCCGGCCTGGCCCGGCCGCGACCGGTTCGTGCTCTCGGGCGGCCATGGCTGCATGCTGCTCTACTCACTGCTGCACCTGACCGGCTACGACCTGCCGCTGGAGGAGCTGAAGCGGTTCCGGCAGTGGGGCAGCCGCACTCCCGGCCACCCCGAGTACGGTCACACGCCGGGCGTGGAGGTCACCACTGGCCCGCTCGGCCAGGGCACGGCCAATGCCATCGGCATGGCCATCGCCGCCAAGCACCTGGAGGCCGTGTACGGGCCCGACGCCGGCTTCCGGGTGTACGCGATCGTCACCGACGGCGACCTGATGGAGGGCATCAGCAGCGAGGCATCGTCGCTTGCGGGCCATCTCGGCCTGGACAACCTGGTGTTCCTGTACGACGACAACCACGTCACCATCGACGGCAACACCGAGATCGCCTTCACCGAGGACCGGGACGCACGCTACCAGGCGTACGGCTGGCACACCTCCGTTGTCAGTGATGGAAACGACATGGCCGCGATCGAGGCGGCGGTCGACGACGCGCTTGCCGAGACCGGCCGGCCCAGCCTGATCTCGGTCAAGACCATCATCGGCTTCGGCTCGCGCGACGCCGGCACCTCGCGCGCCCACTCAGACGCGCGCGGCGCTGAGCAGCAGGCCGAGACCAAGCGCGCGCTGGGCTTCGACCCCGACCAGTTCTTCGTGATCCCGGAGGCCGCGCTGGCGCGCTACCGGGAGGCGCTCGAGACCGGCGCCCGGCTGCAGCGCGAGTGGGACGAGCGCGTGGCCGTCCACCCGCAGCGAGCCGAGCTGGAGCGGATCTTCTCCGGCACGGGGCCGGACTCGCTCGACATCTCCTCGTTCGCGCCCGGGGACGGCCCGATGGCGACCCGCGCCGCGTCCGGCAAGGTGATCGCCGAGATCGCGGCCCAGGTGCCCGAGCTGGTCGGCGGCTCGGCCGACCTGACGCCGTCCAACAACACGAAGCCGCCCGACTGGACCGACTTCCAGCCAGGCAGCCACGAGGGCCGCTACCTGCGCTTCGGCGTCCGCGAGCACGGTATGGGCGGCATCGTCAACGGGTTGGTGGTGTCGCGCCTGCGCGCGTACGGCGGCACCTTCTTCAACTTCCTCGACTACATGAAGCCGGCCGTGCGGCTGTCCGCGCTGATGAACATCCCGGCCATCTGGATCTACACCCACGATTCCGTCGGCCTCGGTGAGGACGGGCCCACCCACCAGCCGGTGGAGCAGCTGGCAACCCTGCGGGCGACGCCCAACGTGACCGTCTTTCGCCCGGCCGATGCGAACGAGACCACGGTCGGGTGGCGGGTGGCGATGGAGCGCCGCAATCCGACCGCCCTGTGCCTGACCCGGCAGGCGCTGCCCGTGCTGGATGCCAGCGCGCTGCCGGTGTCCGACGCCGCCCGCGGCGGCTACGTGCTGGAGGGCGACGAGGACCCGGACGTGATCCTGATCGCGACCGGCTCCGAGGTGCACACCATCCAGGAGGCGCGTGGGCTGCTGGCCGCCGAGGGGGTCACCAGCCGGGTGGTGTCGCTGCCGTCGTGGGAGCTGTTCGACGAGCAGTCGCAGGCCTACCGGGACGAGGTGCTGCCGCCCGCCGTCGAGGCCCGCGTCTGCGTCGAGGCCGGCGCGTCGCTGGGCTGGGACCGGTTCGCCGGGCCGAGGGGCGCGATCGTCGCGATCGACCGCTTCGGCGCCTCCGCGCCCGGCCAGACGGTGCTCGATCACCTCGGCTTCACGCCGCGCCACGTCGCCGACGAGGCCGCGCGCGTACTTTCTCTGATCCGCGAAGGGGGCATCACGCAATGACCAGGCTGCACGAGCTCGCGGCCGCGGGCACCAGCCCGTGGCTCGACAACATCCGCCGGAGCTGGCTCAGCTCGGGCACGTTTCAGCAGTGGGTGGACGACGGGGTGGTGGGGGTCACGTCAAACCCGACCATCTTCCAGAAGGCGATCGCCGACTCCGACGACTACGACGACGCGCTCGCGGCCGCCGCGGCGCCGGGCAAGGATCCCGGCGACGTCTTCTTCGAGCTGGCGATCGCCGACGTCCAGGAGGCGGCCGACCAGCTGCGCGGCGTGTACGACGCCACCGGCCACCTGGACGGCTTCGTCTCGTTCGAGCTGCCGCCGTCGATGGCCAACGACACGGCCGCCTCGACCAGGGCGACGCCGGAGTTCTGGGAGCGGATCGGCCGGCCCAACATCTTCATCAAGATCCCCGGGACGGCCGAGGGCGTGCCGGCCATCGAGCAGTCGATCGCCGCCGGCATCAACGTCAACGTGACGCTGCTGTTCTCGCTGGCCAACTACGAGGCGATCCACTGGGCCTTCATCCGCGGGCTGGAGCGACGGGTGCAGCAGGGGCAGCCGATCGATGACGTGCACTCGGTGGCCAGCTTCTTCGTCTCACGGGTGGATACGGCGGTCGATGCGATCCTGCCCGAGGGATCGCCGCTGCGCGGGAAGGCGGCCATCGCCAACGCCAAGCTCGCCTACCAGCGCTACCTCGAGATCAAGGCCGACGATCGCTGGCAGGCGCTGGCCGCACACGGCGCCCGCGTACAGCGGCCGCTGTGGGCCTCCACCGGCACCAAGAACCCGGCCTACTCGGATGTTCTCTACATCGACAATCTGATCGGGCCCGAGTGTGTGAACACGATGCCTGACCCGACCATCGCCGCGTTCATGGACCACGGGGTGGTGGAGCGCACGGTCGACCGGGATGTCGACCAGGCCCGCCGGGAGCTCGAGCGGCTGCAGGAGGCCGGCATCGACCTCGACGACGTCACCCGCCGCCTCGAGCTGGACGGCGTCAAGGCGTTCTCGGCCTCGTTCGACTCGCTGGTGGAGACGCTGCAGGAGCGGCTCGACCGGATCGGTGCCCGCGGCGCGGCCTGAGCGCACGCCGACGTGCGATACCAAGGAAGGTGACATGGAACTGGCAATGATCGGTCTGGGCCGGATGGGCGGAAACATGGCGCATCGCCTCTCCGACGCCGGCCACACGGTGGTGGGCTGGACGCGCAGCGGCGACGAGTCGCTGGAAAAGCAGTACGGAATCCGTTGGGCGGGGACGCTTGAAGGCGCCGTGGCCGCCCTCGAGCAGCGGCCGCGGGTGGTCTGGCTGATGATCCCGGCAGGCCCCCCGACATCGGCCACGGTCACCCAGCTGACCGGGCTGCTGGAGGCGGGCGACATCGTTGTCGACGGCGGCAACTCCAACTTCCGCGACTCCCAGCAGCACGCGGCGACGATGAAGGAGCACGGCATCGAGTTCATCGACTGCGGTACCTCCGGCGGCGTCTGGGGCTACGCGAACGGCTACTGCCTGATGATGGGTGGAAACGACGTCGCCGTGGCCGCGCTGGCACCCGCCTTCGAGACGCTGGCGCCGCCCGACGGCTGGCTGCACACCGGGCCGGTCGGGTCGGGGCACTTCACGAAGATGGTGCACAACGGCATCGAGTACGGGCTGATGCAGGCCTACGGCGAGGGCTTCGAGATCCTCGAGAAGAGCGAGTTCGATCTCGACCTGCCGGCCACCGCGGAGGTCTGGCGGCACGGCTCGGTGATCCAGTCGTGGCTGCTCGACCTGCTGGCGCGGGCGCTGGCCGAGGATCCCAAGCTGGAGCACATCAAGGGCTACGTGGACGACTCCGGCGAGGGTCGCTGGACGGTGATGGAGGCGATCAACGAGGGCGTCGCCGCCCCCGCCATCGCGATCGCGCTGATGGCGCGCTTCACCTCCCGCGACCCCGATCCGTTTGCGATGAAGGCGATCGCGGCACTGCGCAACCAGTTCGGCGGCCACGCGGTGGTGCGCGAGTGAGCCAACGCGCACGGCCGGAGGACAACCCGCTGCGCGAGGGCCTGCGGGTCGGCGGAGCCAGCGAGCCGGCGCTGTTCACGATCTTCGGCGCGACCGGCGACCTGGCTCAGCGAAAGCTGCTGCCGGCCATCTACAACCTGGCTAAGCGCGGCCTGCTGCCACCCCGCTTCGGGGTGGTCGGCTACGCGCGTACCCACATGGGCGACGACGCCTTTCGCCGCTTCGCCAAGGCCGCGATCGAGGCCCACTCGCGCACACCCATCGACGAGCGCTTCTGGCCGGCGTTCGCCTCGATGCTGCACTACCACGCCGGCGGCTTCGACGATTCGGCGCACTTCCACGCGCTGGCCCGGACGGTCGACGGGCTGGACGAGCAGATCGGCGGCGGCGCTCACCGCGTGTTCTACCTGTCCACGCCCTCCAGCTTCTTCCCCGTGATCGTGAAGGGGCTGGGAGCGGCCAAGCTGAACCGGCCCACCGCCCTCGTCCGGGTCGTGATCGAGAAGCCCTTCGGCGACGACCTGCAGAGCGCGCGCGCTCTGGCCGAGACCGTGCACCGCTCGTTCCACGAGCGCCAGGTCTACCGGATCGACCACTACCTGGGCAAGGAGACCGTCCAGAACATCTACGCGTTCCGGTTCGCCAACGCCATCTTCGAGCCGATCTGGAGCAACTCGTACGTCGACCACGTGCAGATCACTGTGGCCGAGTCGCTGGGGGTCGAGCACCGGGCCGCCTTCTACGAGGAGACCGGCGTCGTCCGCGACATCGTCCAGAACCACCTGCTGCAGGTGATGGCGCTGGTGGCGATGGAGCCGCCCGCCGCCTTCGAGGCCGAGTCCGTGCGCGACGAGAAGGCCAAGGCGCTGCGGGCGACGCGGCCGTTGGTGTTCTCCGACTCGGTGCGCGGCCAGTACGGCAGCGGCTACGTGGCCGGCGAGGAGGTGCTCGACTACCACCAGGAGCCGAAGGTGCCGGCGGACTCGAACACGCCCACGTACATCGCCGCCAAGCTCGAGATCGACAACTGGCGCTGGGCCGGGACGCCCTTCTACATCCGCACGGGAAAGCGCCTGGCCAAGCGCGTGACCGAGGTGGCGGTGCAGTTCAAGCGGCCGCCGCACCTGCCGTTCTCGCGCGAGGCGGCGGAGCATCTCGAGGCAAACTCGCTGGTGCTGCGGATCCAGCCGGACGAGGGCATCTCGCTACGGTTCGGAGCGAAGGCCCCGACGCCAACCCTCTCGATCCGCAGCGTGAACATGGACTTCCAGTACGGCTCCTCGTTCCTGGCCGACGTGCCCGAGGCCTACGAGACGCTGCTGCTGGACGCGATCCGCGGCGACAGCACCCTGTTCACGCGGCAGGACAGCGTGGAGCGGTCGTGGGAGATCTGCGATCCGCTGATCGAGCAGTGGCAGACCGGCCAGCCGCAGGCCTACGCGTCGGGCTCCTGGGGGCCGGACGCCGCCGACGAGCTGCTGGCACGCGATGGGCGGCGCTGGAGGCGGCCGTGAGCAGGCATCAGAGCGGGTGGATCGATGTGGGCGAGGTGGAGCGCGCGCTGGCTGCGCTCCGCGCCGGTGAGGGCCATCCCAGCGTGCGGGCGACCACGCTCAACCTGGTTGTGCGCTGCGGCAACGCCGAGCACCTCAAGACCGCCAACCGCGTGCTCGACCGGATCGGCTCAAGCCGCCCGTTGCGCGCGATGATCGTGATGCCGGCAACGCGCACCCCGCGCGCCCGCGTCTCCAGCGATAGCGGCGACGACCACCGGCGCGGGGTGTTCAACGAGCTGGTCGAACTGCGCGGCAACCGTGTCGCCCTGCCCAGCTCGGTGACGTCGCTGCTGGTGGCCGATCTGCCGGTGTTCCTGTGGTGGCAGGGCGAGCTCCCGCCGGAGGGAGACGCCGTACTGGAGGAGATGATCGAGCTGACGACGCGGATGATCGTCGACTCCGACCAGGCCGGCATCGACGCGGTTGCCCGCGTGGACGCGCTGGCGACCGGGTTGGTCGACCTGGCCTGGGTGCGCACGGGGCCCTGGCGGGAGGCGATCGCGGCGCTGTTCGACGGACGCAGCCAGCGGAAGCTGCTCGATCATCTGGTCGCCATCGAGGTGAGCGGTCCCCGCAACCAGTCGGCGCTGCTGGCCGGGTGGCTGCGCTCGCGGCTGGGCCGGGAGGTGGGGCTGGACACGCGGCGGGCCGTCCGCGTCAACCGGGTGCGGCTGATCTGCGGCGACGAGTCGTTCCTGGTCGAGCGCTCCGGCCGAAACGAGCACGGCATCGCCAGCGGCCCTGGGCTGGCGCCGCGGACGGTGGCGTTGCCCAGCTCTGCGGTCGCGCTGCTGCTGGCGGGCGAGCTCGACCGCCTGGGGGCCGAGCGGCCGTTCGAGGATGCGCTGGCGGAGGCGCAGGCGGCATGAACGCGCGCGTGCTGCCCGACGCAGAAGCGCTGGCGCGAGCCTCGGCCGAGCTCGTGCTGGAGGCCGAGGCCGCCGCCGGCGAGCGGTTTGCCATCTGCCTGACGGGTGGCTCCACGCCGCAGGCGACGCACCGACTGCTGGCGTCGGATGAGTACCGCGGCCGCGCCCACTGGTCGCGCTGGCACGTGTTCCTGGGGGACGAGCGGCGCGTGCCGCTCGACGATCCCCGGTCGAACTACCAAAACGCGCGCGAGTCGCTGCTCGACCACGTGCCGATCCCCGCCGGCCAGATCCATCCCCTCACCGATGCCGACCAGTACGAGGGGCTGCTGCGCGCGTTCTTCGGCGAGGCACCGCGCTTCGACCTGCTGATGCTGGGGATGGGGGACGACGGGCACACGGCCTCGCTGTTCCCCGGGTCGGTGTCGCTGCTGGAGGCGGAGCGCTGGGTGATCGCGCCGCCCGACGTGGTGCAGGGGATGTCGCGGCTGACGCTGACGCTGCCCGCGCTGGACGCGGCCAGGCGCACCGTGTTCCTGGTCGCCGGCGCGGCCAAGTCCGACGCGATCCGGCGTATCAGCGCGGGGGAGCAGCTACCGGCGGGGATGGTGCAGGGCGCGGAGTGGCTGCTGGATGAGGCGGCGGCGACGGGTCTCGCTTCAGCCTGACCCTGACCAGCCCCGGCTATTCGCCCGGATGCGACGCATCCGTGAACTCGCGGAACTCGCCTGACGCCAGGTAGGCCACGCGCTCGCCGATGTCGACCGCGTTGTCCCCGATCCGCTCCATGCAGCGTGAGATCAGGATCGCGCGCAGGCCCGCCTCGCGCATCCGCTCGTCACCGCCCAGCGCCATGATCCGGCGCGACAGCTCACGGTTCTCGGCGTTGATCACGGAGTCCATGATCACCAGCCGCTCGGCCCGCTCCACGTTCCGCTCGGCGAAGGCCGCCATCGCCTCGGTCGTCATCGCCTCCGCCTGGTCGCCCATCTTGCGGAACGACTCCAGCAGCTCCGATGCGATCACCAGCCCCAGCGTCAGCTTGGTCAGCTTGGCGATGTTGACGCACTGGTCGCCCATCCGCTCGAGGTGCAGGTTGACGTGCAGGACGGAGAGGATCAGGCGCAGGTCGGTTGCGACCGGCGTCTGCAGTGCCAGCATCCGCTCCACGTCCTCCTCGATGCGCATGTAGGAGGCGTCGTTCTCGTCGTCCGCAGCGATCACCATGTCGGCCAGCTGCTCATCGCCGGCCATCAGCGCCTGCACCGAGCGATCGAGCGCCCGCAGCACCAGGCGGCCGTGATTCTGCAGCTCCTCCTCGAGAAGGTCGAGCTGCTGCTGGAAGGATTGTCGCGTGCTTGCCATGGGCGGAAGTCTGGCAGAACCGTTCCCCGGCATGGGCCTTCCCAAGCGCGGTTCACCGTATCTTCACCAAACAGCCACCATTCTGGACCCCCGGCTGCAGAGCCGTTGACCGATCCTGCCGCGAGAGGCCATCGACATGGAGATGAATGGGATGCAGAGAGTGACGAAAACCGTCGCATCGGGTGTGACGCTGGCTCTTGTGGCTGTGGCGGCCGCCTGTGGATCGTCGGGCAGCAGCACCGGCAGTTCGGGTGGTGGTGGCAACAGCAACAGCAAGGTTCTGGTAGGTGCAGGGAGCACCTTCGTGGCGCCGCTGGTGCAGAGCTGGGCGGGTGCCTACGTGAAGACTCCCGCCGCCGTCACCGTCACGTACGGCGCCATCGGTAGCGGCGGCGGTATCGACCAGATCACGGCGCGAACCGTGGACTTCGGCGCGAGCGATGCTCCGATGACGCCCGATCAGGCAACAGCCTGCAAGAGCTGCCTGCAGATCCCGTGGGCGCTTGGTGGGGTGTCTATTGAGTACAACGTCAAGGGCGTGCCCAACAATCTCAAGCTGACGGGGCCGGTTCTGGCCGATATCTATCTGGGCAACATCAGCTCGTGGAATGACCCGGCCATTGCGAAGCTGAATCCCGGTGTCAGCCTTCCCAGCACGCACATCACTCCCATCTACCGCAGCGACGGCTCCGGCACCAGCTTCGTGCTGACCGACTACCTGTCCGCGGTCAGCCCCGATTGGTCCAGCAAGGTCGGTGCGTCGACACAGCCCACCTTCCCCACGGGCACCGGCGCCGAGCACAGCTCGGGAGTGATCGCCGCGATGCAGGCGACCGACGGTGCGATCACCTACAGCGAGGTGTCGTACGTGGCCGCCGACCACCTCAACGCTGCACTGATCGCCAACGCGGCGGGTACCTACGAGTCGCCGACCGAGAAGTCGATTCTCGCGGCCGCCGCAGTCGGCACGACACGCTCCGACGGGACGATCAAGCTGGTCAATCCGCCGGCAGCGGCTGCCGACGCCTACCCGTTGTCCTCCTACACGTACGTGATCGTGCCGGAGACCTCCCCGAAGGCATCGGTCCTGAAGCCGTTCCTTGACTACGCAGTCGGATCCACGGGTCAGGCCTTCGGCCCGCCCGTGTATCCGGCGCTTCCGTCAGCGGTTGCAAGCAGCGCCAAGGCCCTGATCGCGAAGATCCACTCATAAGATGGACGAAAACGTGAGCGCCGGCACCGCCTGGCCGCTGTCGGCGTTCACGCGTCTCACTCACTGATGGCCGCCGAAGCCCCACCTCAATCTCTCTCGACCAGCGGACACTTCCGTCGACGGTTGGGCGATCGCGCGCTCCGTCTCCTGGCGGGTCTGGCCGTGCTGGTGCTGGCACTCGTGATGGTGCTGCTGGTGTGGAACGTGGTCGACCAGGCACGGCCGTCCATCAGCGAGTTCGGGGTCGGGTTCCTGACCGGAACGGAATGGAACGCCGTAACCGACAAGTTCGGAGCGCTCGACCTGATCTGCGGCACGTTGGCGACGTCGCTGATCGCGCTCCTGATCGCCGTGCCGATCGCCATCGCCATCGCGTTGTTCTTGACGGAGCTTGCGCCGGCTGTGCTGAGGACTCCGGTCGGGATGCTGGTCGAGCTACTGGCTGCAATCCCAAGCGTCGTGCTCGGCCTCTGGGGGATCGTGGTGATGGGCCCGTTCCTGAACGATCACGTCGAGCCGTGGATGATCTCGCACCTCGGCTTCATCCCGTTTCTGGACGGGTATCCGTCGCCGGTCGGGCTGCTCCCGGCCTGTCTGATCCTGACGATCATGATCGTGCCGATCGTGGCATCGATCAGCCGTGAGTTGCTCTCGAGCGTGCCCAGCGACCTCAAGGCCGGCGCGATGGCGCTGGGAGCGACGCGGTGGGAGATGGTGCGGCGGGTGGCGCTGCCCCAGGTCGGTGCCGGTCTGGTGGCCGGCACCATGCTCGGATTCGCCAGGGCGGTTGGCGAAGCGATCGCCGTCACCCAGGTGATCGGTGGCTCCCTTGTGCGGCCGCAAAACCTCTACGCACCCGCCGACACCATGGCGGGACGGCTCGCCGCCCAGTACTCAGGCGCTGCCACCGCCTTGCAGAAGGCTTCACTCGCGTATCTCGCGGTGATTCTGCTGGTGATCAGCCTGATCACCAACCTGATTGCGAACCTGATCGTTCGCCGGATGCGGCGCAGGTTGGGAACACCGTGAGCGCCGCAGGTGACGTCAACCTGACCGCTCAGACGCCGCGGGCTCGTCGCCGGAGGCTGACAGGGCAGATCATGGAAGGCTTTGCGACCGCCGCTGCGCTGCTGGCTGTGGCCGTGCTCGCGATCGTGCTGATCTCGGTGGCGAGGAAGGGCTTCCCGGCGCTGAACCTCGATCTGTTCACCCAGAACGCGGCGCCGTTCGGCCAGTCCGGCGGCGGCATCGAAAACGCGATCATCGGCACGGTGATCATCGTCCTGATCGCTGCGGCAATCTCGTTGCCGGTTGGTGTGCTGCTTGCGATCTTCAACACCGAGTTCGCGCCGCAGCGGCTGGCCGAGGCGATCCGGCTCACGCTGAACGTGCTGGCCGGCGTTCCGACCATCGTGATCGGGGTGTTCATCTTCAGCCTGATCGTGGTCGGCCGCGGTCAGAGCGGGATCGCCGGGGCGCTCGGACTCTCCATCATCATGCTGCCCTTGATCGCGCGTGCGACCGAGGAGGTGCTGCTGCTGGTGCCCTCCACGCTGCGTGAGGGCAGCATGGCGCTGGGCGCCTCACGGACGCGCACCGTCTTGACGGTGATCCTGCCCACCGCGGTCGGCGGGATCGTGACGGCGACTATCGTCGCGGTCGCGCGGGCGGCGGGCGAAACCGCTCCGTTGCTGTTCACGTGCTCGATCTTCGTCGCGACCGCCGTCACCACCGACCCGCGTCAGGCGATGGCGACGCTTCCGATCGTCATCTTCAGCAGCTCCGAGTCACCTGACCCTCATGCCCAGCAGGTTGCGTGGGCGGCCGCGCTCGTGCTGATCGCGGTGGTGCTGATCGGAAGCATCGTCGGCAGGCTGCTCTCGGCGAAGACGCGACGGCAGATCGAGCGTGCTCGGTGACCGACAGCCTCGATGATCAAACGACCGCAAAGGCGGGCGAAAAGATGCACACCAATGACAAGTCAGGCATCATTGACAGCATGAGCGACGACGTCTCGCAGTCCGAGAGCACCGAAGCCGACGTGGTGGGCGAGCCGGGGCTGGCGCTGGCGCGGTCGCAGGCGAAGCTCGCCGAGATGGCGGGCCAGCATGGCGACTCGCCGCAGTCGGGCCGGCGAGTCGTATTCGGCCTCGAGGACGTGTCCGTGAGCTACAGCGGAATGGTGGCGATCCGCGACGTCGCGTTCGACATCCACGAGAACCTTGCCACGGCGTTCATCGGCCCGTCCGGCTGTGGAAAGACCACGCTGCTTCGCAGCATGAACCGGATGAACGATCTCATCCAGGGAGCCGAGGTCGCAGGCAGGATCACCTACCACGGGCAGGATCTGTTCGGCGCCGGCGTCGACGCGGTCGAGGTGCGCCGCCGCATCGGGATGGTGTTCCAGCGGCCCAATCCGTTCCCCAAGTCGATCTACGACAACGTCGCGTTCGGCCTCAGGATTCACGGCATGAAGGACAACCTGAGCGATCGTGTCGAGCAGGCGCTACGCCATGCGGCGCTCTGGGACGAGGTCAAGGACCGGCTCAAGCACAGCGCGCTGTCGCTGTCCGGCGGGCAGCAGCAGCGGCTCTGTATCGCGCGGGCTCTGGCGATCGAGCCGGACGTGATCCTGATGGATGAGCCGGCCTCGGCGCTTGACCCGGTGGCAACGCTTGCCATCGAAGACCTGGTTGGCGTGCTCAAGAACGACTATACGATCGTGATCGTCACCCACAACATGCAGCAGGCCGCCCGCGTCGCCGATATGACCGCCTTCTTCAGCGTCGACGCGGACGAGAAGACCGGCAACCGCAGCGGGGTGCTGGTCGAATCCGGGCCCACCTCGGATCTCTTCATCCGCCCCTCAGATCCGCGCACCGAGGCGTACGTCACCGGCCGATTCGGCTAGACGTTTCTGCCGGTTACTCGAGCGCGAAGTCCTGGGATGCGTCGGTGAACTCCCGCAGCTCGCCGGACACGAGGTAGGCGGTCCGCTCGCCGATGTCGACGGCGTTGTCTCCGACCCGTTCCAGACAACGGCCGATCACGATCACGAACAGGCCGACCTCGGCGTCCCCGACGCTGGTGACGATGTTTCGCGCAAGCCCGTAGTTCGTCTTGTTGATCACCTGGTCCATCTCGACGAGTGACTCGGCGCTGGGCAGATCACGCGCGCCGAACGCCCGCATCGCGACCTGGATCATCTCGTCGGCCTGCGACGCCATGACCTGCAGGTCGAGTGCGAGCTCGGCGTGGAGGCTTGACGGGCCCGCCAGCAGCGACAGCTTCGCGATGTTCACGCACTGGTCACCGATCCGCTCCAGGTGGAGGTTAAGGTGGATCATGCTGATCACGAGCCGCAGATCCACGGCCACCGGTGACTGCCTGGCCAGCAGTGACTCGATCGCCGACTCGATCCGGATGTGGATGCTGTCGATTCCGCGATCGGAGGCGATCACGAGCCGAGCCTGCTCGTCGTCGCGACGCAGCAACGCATCCATGACCGTGGTCAACGAGCTGCGACACAGGCGGGCCTCGTCCTGGATGAGCGCCTCGACCTTGTCCAGCTCATGCTGAAATTCCGACCGCGGCACCGAATCAGAATATGGATATCCGGCAGATCCACGTCATCCGACGCGCTCCATATCGATCTACATAGATATTTGCCATCGTCAATGCACGCTGCTACAACTGAGTCAGAGCCACCCCCATCCAGACCCAAGGAGCGAGTCGCTGTGAGCAACACCTTCCACCTCTCCCTCGACGTGCCCGATCTCGATCGCGCGGTTGCCTTCTACGAGGAGCTGTTCGGCCAGCAGCCGGCCAAGCGCAGGCCGGGCTACGCCAAGTTCGAGCTGGCAGACCCGCCGGTCGCCCTCGCCCTGCAACAGGCGGGCCGACCCGCGCTCTCCCACCTTGGCATCCGCGTCGACACCACCGGCGAGGTCGAAGGCGCAAGCGCGCGGCTCAAGCAGAGCGGCCTTGTGACGCTGGATGAGCGCGACACCAGCTGCTGCTACGCCCGCCAGGACAAGGTCTGGGTGGCGGACCCGGCCGGCAACCGCTGGGAGGTCTACACGCTGCTCGAAGACGTCGACGATGACGACGATCACGGCCACGACCCCGAGCCGGTGGCGGCCTGCTGCGTGCCGGTGGCGGGAGAGGCGTCCGCCTGCTGCACGTGAATCGCCTTGCCTGACAGGCCGCTTCGGCTGATCGGCCCCGGCGGGCGCCCGCGCGCACGCTGGTAGCATCACCGGACGTGAGCAGTGAGGCAGCACCGCCCGTTGCGACCCCTCCCGGCGATCCCGACGCCGAGCTGATCTCGGCGCTCCTGGCCGAGCTTGACGTCAGCGACGGCCCGCTGGCCACCTTCGCCAAGTCCTACGCGCACCGGGTGCGGCTCGACCGGCTGGAGCCGCTCGACCCGGTCGAGTTGGCGGCGCAGGTGCGCGGTCTCTACGGGTTCGTCGATGCCCGTCGCGGAGAGGTGGGGGTGCGTGCGATCAACCCCACCGTCGACCGCGACGGCTACCGCACACCCGGCACGGTGGTCGAGGCCAACACCGCCGACGCCCCGTTCCTGATCGACTCTGTGAGCGAGGCGCTGCGCGGCCGCGGCCTCGAGGTGCGCCACGTCGTGCACCCCGTGATGGGGGTCGAGCGCACCGACCAGGGCGGTGTGCGGTCGGTCGGGCCGGCCCGCGGCGCGCTGCACCGCGAATCGATGATGCACTTCGAGGTCGACCGGCGCGTGCCGGACGACCAGCTGGACGACCTCGCCCAGGCGGTGACGCGCGTGCTCGGCGACGTGCGGCTGTGCGTGCGCGACTTCCACGCGATGGTCGACCGCATCGACCGCATGGTCGAGTTCGCGCAGGGCGCCGTCACCCGCTACCCCAAGGACGAGGTCAGCGAGGCGGTGGCGCTGCTGCACTGGCTGCGCGCCGACAACTTCGTGTTCCTCGGATACCGCGAGTACGCGAATGCGGGCGAGGGTGACGCCGCCACCCTGCAGGCCGTGCCCGGCTCCGGGCTCGGCATCCTCTCCAAGATCGAGGGCTCACAGTTCGCGCAGCCGGTGCCGTTGTCGGAGTTGCCGGCCGGCGTGCGCGAGCGGGTGCTGGACAGCCCGCTGGTGATCGTCTCCAAGACCAACCGCGAGGCCACCGTGCATCGCCGCGTGAAGATGGACTACATCGGCGTGCGACAGGTCGGCGAGGACGGCCGGCTGGTGGGTGAGCTGCGCTTCGTGGGCCTGTTCACCAGCAAGGCGCTGATGGAGCCGGCCCGTGAGATCCCGCTGATCCGCCGCAAGCTCGACTACATCATGGAGTCGGAGGACCTGTTCCCCGGGTCGCACGACTTCAAGGCCGTCGTCAGCATCTTCGAGAGCTTCCCCAAAGACGAGCTGTTCGCGTCGGGCACCGAGGACCTGCGTGAGACCGTGATGGCGCTGCTGGGGCTGCAGGAGAAGCGGCACGTGCAGCTGTTCGTGCGCCCCGACCTGCTGGGCAGGTTCGTGACGGCCACCGTGGCACTGCCGCGCGACCGTGTCTCCACGGAGCTGCGGCTGCGGCTGCAGACCCTGCTCGAGGAGCGCTACCACGGGGAGTCGATCGACTACCACCTGTCGCTGGGGGAGACCGATCCCGCCCGCTTCCACTTCATGGTGCACGTGCCCGAGGGCGGCATCCCGGACGTGTCATTCGACCAGCTCGAGCGCGAGGTGCTGGCCGCGACGCGCACGTGGGACGACGCCCTCACCGACGCGCTGGTGGACAGCCACGGAGAGCTGCAGGGCGAGGCCCTGGCCCGTCACTATTCCGGGCTGTTCCCGGACTACTACAAGACCGCGTCGCCAATCCGCATGGCCCAGTTCGACGTCGACCAGTTCGAGTCGCTGGGCGCCGAGCGTCCCTACACGGTCGCGCTCCAGAACGAGGAGGGCACGGCAGAGCCGCTGACCCGGCTGAAGCTGTACAAGACCGGCGGCAAGGCGCCGCTGTCTGACCTGCTGCCGGTGCTGGAGGCGCTGGGCCTGACCGTGGTCGAGGAGGTGCCGACCCGGCTCCAGGAGCTTGAGGGAAGCGGCCGCTACCTGCACGACTTCGGCGTGCTCGGCGCCAACGGCTGGCCGCTTGACCTCGACCGGGTGGGCAAGCTGGTGGCCGACACCGTGCGGGCGGTCTGGGACGGCCGGGCCGAGAGCGACTCGCTGAACCGGCTGGTGCCGGCGGCGGCGCTGAGCTGGCGCCAGGTGGCGGTGCTGCGCGCGTACCGCCAGTACCGGCAGCTGCTGGGCGGCGGCTTCACCAAGCGCTACGTGAACGACGCGTTCGTGCGCAACTGGGAGCTGGCGGCCCAGCTGGTGGCGCTGTTCGAGCACCGGCTCGACCCCTCCCGTGACGGCGACGCGGCCTCCGAGCGGCTCGAGGCCGAGATCGTGGGCCGCCTGGACGAGATCTCCAGCCTCGACGACGACCGCATCCTGCGCAGCTTCCTGGGCATGATCCTGGCCACCGTCCGCACCAACGTCTTCAAGCATGAGGGCGCGCTGCCCTACATGTCGTTCAAGCTGCGCTGCGAGGACGTGCCGGGGATGCCCAAGCCGGTGCCGCGCTGGGAGATCTTCGTGTACTCGACCGAGATGGAGGGCGTGCATCTGCGCGGCGGCTTCGTCGCCCGCGGTGGCATCCGCTGGTCGGACCGGCTGGAGGACTACCGCACCGAGATCCTGGGGCTGATGAAGGCCCAGATGGTCAAGAACTCCGTGATCGTCCCGACCGGGGCCAAGGGCGGGTTCGTGCTGAAGCAGCCGCCGGCCGGCCGTGCCGAGCTGCTGGAGGAGGAGCGCCGGCAGTACATCGTGCTGATGCGCGGCATGCTCGACCTGACCGACAACATCGTGGGCGGCGAGATGCGCCGGCCGGAGGGCGTCTGGGTGCTCGACCGCGATCCCGACGCCTACCTGGTGGTCGCGGCCGACAAGGGCACCGCCCACCTGTCGGACACCGCCAACGAGATCAGCGCCGAGTACGGCCACTGGCTGGGGGACGCCTTTGCGTCGGGCGGCTCGGCCGGCTACGACCACAAGGCGCTCGGCATCACCGCCAAGGGCGCGTGGGAGAGCGCCAAGCGCCACTTCGCCGAGCTGGGGCAGGACGTGATGACCGAGCCGTTCACGGTGATCGGCATCGGCGACATGTCCGGGGACGTGTTCGGCAACGGCATGCTGCTGTCGCCGGCGATCCGGCTGGTGGCGGCGTTCGATCACCGCCACGTGTTCATCGACCCCAGCCCGCCGCTCGGCGCGCTGGCGGAGCGGCAGCGCCTGTTCGACCTGCCGGCCAGCTCCTGGGACGACTACCAAAAGACACTGATCAGCGAGGGCGGCGGCGTCTGGCCGCGCTCCGCGAAGGGGGTGCCGCTGTCGCCGCAGGCGCGCGCGTCGCTCGGCATCGAGGCAGACAGCCTGCCGCCGACCGAGCTCTGCCAGGCGATCCTGCGCGCTCCCGTGGACATGTTCTGGAACGGCGGCATCGGCACGTTCGTGAAGGCCTCGGACGAGTCCCACGCCGAGGTCGGCGACCGTGCCAACGACGTGCTGCGCGTCGACGGCGCCGACCTGCGCTGCCGGGTGGTCGTGGAAGGAGGCAACCTCGGCTTCACGCAGCGTGGCCGGATCGAGTTCGCCGTCGCCGGCGGTCGCATCAACAACGACGCGATCGACAACTCGGCCGGCGTCGACTGCTCGGATCACGAGGTCAACCTGAAGATCCTGCTGGCCCAGGCGATCGAGGCCGGCGAGCTGACCATGGAGGGCAGGAACGAGCTGCTGGAGTCGGTCGCTGACCACGTCACCAGCCACGTCCTCTATGACAACTACCTGCAGGTGCAGATCCTGTCGCAGGAGTCGGCTGCGTCGCCCCAACGGATGGAGGCGTACGAGGCGCTGATGGAAGAGCTGGAGCAGGCCGGTCTGCTCGACCGGGCGCTCGAGTTCCTGCCGGGGATGGAGCGGATGGCCGAGCGCGAGGCCGCCGGGGCCGGCATGGTGCGGCCGGAGCTGTGCGTGCTGCTGGCCTACGCGAAGCGGCTGGTGCGCGACCAGCTGCTGCCCTCCTCGCTGCCGGACGACCCGTATCTGGAAGACGACCTCGCGATGTACTTCCCTGGCCCCGTCGTCGAGCGGTTCGGCTCGCACCTGGTCACGCACCCGCTGCGCCGGGAGATCATCGCCACGATCCTCGTCAACGACGTGATCAACTCGATGGGCAGCACGTTCGTGGCGCGGATGGCGGCCGAGACCGGATCCTCGGCCGACGAGATCTGCCGCGCATTCCTGATCGCCCGCGACGTGACCAACGCCCGCAAGCACTGGGACCGGGTGGAGGCGCTGACCAGCGAGGTGCCGACCGATGTCGCGGCCGAGCTGATGATCGGCGTCGATCGCATGGTCGAGCAGTTCACCCGCTGGTACCTGCGCAACGACCCCGATCTGGGCCTGGAGTCGACCATCGCCCGCGACCGGCCGGGCTTCGCCGAGCTGCTGGCGCACCTGCAGGAGGTGGCCACCGCCGCCTGGCAGGAGCAGTTCGACGAACGGCTGGGCGGCCTCGAGGAGCAGCACGTGCCGCCGGAGGCTGCCCGCTTCGGGGCGACCGTGCCCGACCTGGTCTACGGGCCCGACGTGATCGCCGTCGCCCGCGAGACCGGGCGCACGATCCCCGAGGTGGCCCACGCCTTCTTCCTGGTCGGCGAGCGGCTGTACCTGAACACGGTCGAGCACCGCGTCTCGCAGCTGCCGGCCAAGACCCGCTGGCAGCGCATGGCATGGCGCTCGCAGCTGGACGACCTGCGGCTGCTGCGCCGCCAGATCGTGACGCACGTGATCGAGGGCGCCGGCACCGCCGGCATCGAGGCCGCGCTGGACGAGTACCTGGCCGCTCGCTCGGATCCCTACGAGCGCCTGACGGCGCTGGTGGGCAACACCGCCGGCGGCCAGGTCGACGATGCCTCGGCGGTGATGGTGATGGTGCACCAGATCCGCCAGGTCGTGGCGTGAACAGGCTCGCGGGCGAGACCAGCCCCTACCTGCTGCAGCACGCGGACAACCCGGTGGACTGGTACCCGTGGGGCGAGGAGGCGCTGGAGCGGGCGCGGCGGGAGGATCGCCCGATCCTGCTCTCGATCGGCTACGCCGCCTGCCACTGGTGCCACGTGATGGCCCACGAGTCGTTCGAGGATCCCGAGATCGCGGCGCTGATGAACCGGCTGTTCGTGAACGTGAAGGTCGACCGCGAGGAGCGTCCCGACCTCGACGCCGTCTACATGAACGCGGTCGTCCAGTTCACGCAGGGGCACGGCGGCTGGCCGATGACGATGTTCCTGACGCCGGCCGGCGAGCCCTTCCACGGCGGCACCTACTTCCCGCCGCAGCCGCGGATGGGCATGCCATCGTTCAGCCAGGTGCTGGAGGCGGTGGAGCTGGCCTACCGCGAGCGGCCCGACCAGGTGAACGAGCTGGGCGCGCGGATGGCCGAGCACCTGCGCGAGACGGCGCAGCTGGCCGCGGGCGAGGCGGACCCGGCAGAGCCGCAGCTGGCGGCGGCGGTGGCGGCGATGCGGAAGGCCTTCGACCCGGAGTGGGGCGGGTTCGGCCGCGCGCCCAAGTTCCCGCCCGCGCCCGCGATCGAGTTCCTGCTGCGGATGTGGCGGCGCACCGGTGAGGGTGATCCGCTCGAGATCGCAACCACCACGCTGGACGGCATGGCGCTGGGCGGCATGTACGACGTGCTCGGCGGCGGCTTCTCGCGCTACTCCGTCGACGAGCAGTGGCTGGTGCCGCACTTCGAGAAGATGCTCTACGACAACGCGCTGCTGGCATCGGCCTACCTGCACGCATGGGTGGTCACCGAGCAGCCGCGCTACCGCGAGGTGTGCGAGCGCACGCTCAACTTCATGCTCCGCGAGCTGCTGCTGCCAGGCGGCGGATTCGCCGCAGCCCTGGACGCCGACACGGACGGCGAGGAGGGCCTCACCTACGTGTGGACGCCGGCCCAGATCACGGCCGTGCTGGAACCGGCCGCGGCCGAGCCCGCGCTCGCCTACTACGGCGTCAGCGAGCCCGGAAACTTCGAGGGTGCGAACATCCTGCGCCCGTCCGGGCCGCCGCCCGGCGACCTGGAGCAGATCCGGCTGGCGCTGCTGGAGGCACGTGAGCAGCGGCCGCAGCCGGCCCGGGACGACAAGGCCATCGCCTGCTGGAACGGGTTCGCGCTGGCGGCGCTGGCCGAGGCCGGTTGGCGGCTGGGCCAGCCCGCCTATCTGGATGCCGCCCGCCGCTGCGCCAGCTTCCTGCTGGAGGCGATGACCGACGACCAGGGGCGGCTGCTGCGGAGCGCCCGCGACGGAGCCGGCCGCATCCCGGCCTTCCTCGACGACCACGGCGCCGTCGCACTGGGCCTGCTGGAGCTGTACACCGCCACCGGCGAGCGCCGCTGGCTGGATGCGGCGGAGCGGCTGGTGGCGAGCGTCCGCGAGCGGTTCGCCGATGCCGAGCGGGGCGGGTTCTTCTACACGGCCGCCGACGGCGAGCAGCTGATCGCCAGGCACAAGGAGCTCGACGACAACCCTACGCCGTCCGGCCAGTCGCTGATGGCGACCGTGCTGCTGCGGCTGGCGCGGCTGCGCGGCGATCAGCGGATGGAGCAGGAGGCGACCGCGGTGCTGCGGCTGGCGGAGCCATACCTGGAGCGTGCCGCTCCGGCTCTGGGCCAGCTGCTGTGCGCGCTCGAGATGCAGCTCTCGCCGCCGCAGGAGATCGCGATCGTGGGGCCGGACGACCACCCCGAGACGCCGCTGCTGGTGGCCGCCGCACGCTCCGGCTTTCATCCCAACGCCGTCTACGCCTTCGGCGACGGGCGATCGCCCGACGACCTGCCGCTGCTCGCCGGCAAGTCCCTGGTGGATGGGCTGCCGGCCGTGTACATCTGCGAGCGCTTCGCCTGCCGGGCGCCGCTGACCGACCCGGCGGCCGTGGCCGAGGCACTGGCGTGACCGTGGATCTGGAGCCGCTGAAGCGCGAGGCGGCCGAGGCCGCGATCGAGGCCGAGGTGCGTAGCGGGATGGTGCTCGGGCTGGGCACCGGGTCGACCGCCGCCTGGCTGCTGGAGGGCCTGGCACGGCGGCTGTCGGACGGCACGCTGTCGGAGCTGGCGGGCGTCCCCACGTCCGAGCGCACCGCCCAGCGCTGCCGCGAGCTGGGCATCCCCCTGATCGGCCTCGAGCGGCGGCCGATCCTCGATCTCGCGATCGACGGCGCCGACGAGATCGCACCCGACCTGTCGCTGATCAAGGGCCTCGGCGGCTCCCACCTGCGCGAGAAGGTCGTGGCCCGCTCGGCCGAGCGGTTCGTGGTGGCGGCGGACGAGACGAAGCTGGTGTCGCGGCTGGGGGAGCGGGCGCCGGTGCCGGTCGAGGTGATCCCGTTCGCGCGGCCGCTGTGCGAGCGCCTGCTGGCCGCAGACGGCTGGCGGCCGGTGCTGCGTGGCGACGGCGACGGCCCCTGGATCACCGACGAGGGCAACCTGATCCTGGACTGCCGGCGCGACGACTGGGGCGGTGATCCGGCCGGGCTGGCGGCCGGCCTGCACGAGATCCCGGGGGTGGTCGAGCACGGCCTGTTCCTGGGCATGGCCGCGGCTGCCTACGTGGCCTGCGCCGACGGCGTGCGCGTGCTTCAGGCCGGCGTCGACGCCGGCTGAAGCCTGCGCCGCATGACCGCGACCGCCTCCGGGTTGGAGTCGATCAGCACGTAGCCGCGGCCCAGCGACTGGGCCACCGCCCCCAGCGTCCCCGATCCGGCGAAGAAGTCGAGCACGCGGTCGCCCGGGCGGCTCGACGCCTGCACGATCCGGCGCAGCACACCCTCCGGCTTCTGGGTCGGGTAGCCGGTCTTCTCGGAGCCGTTGGTGGGCACGATCGTGTGCCACCAGACCGAGGTCGGCAGCTTGCCGCGCTCGCGCTTCTCGGGGGTGACCAGGCCGGGCGCCATGTACGGCTCGCGATCGACCGCCTCGCTGTCGAAGTGGTAGCGGGTCGGGTGCTTGACGTAGACCAGGATCGTGTCGTGCTTGGTCGGCCAGCGCCGTCGCGTCTTGGCACCGTAGTCGTAGGCCCAGATCAGCTCGTTCAGGAAGCAGTCGCGGCCGAACAGGTCGTCCAGCAGCAGCTTCACGTAGTGGGCCTCGCGCGGGTCGAGGTGCACGTACAGCGTGCCCGTCTCGTCCAGCAGTCGGCGCGCCTCCCGCAGCCGCGGCCCGAGGAAGGCAAGGTAGTCGTCGAAGCTGTCCTCGTAGGCCGTGGCCGCGACCTGCTGTGTGCGGTACCGGCGGCCGCCGAACCCGGTGCGGTCGCCGTTCGGGTCGGCCACCGTCCGCAGGCTGCGCCGGTGCTGGCGGCGGCCGGTGTTGAACGGCGGATCGATGTAGATCAGCTGGAAGCTGCTGTCGGGGAACTGCCCCAGCAGGCCCAGGTTGTCGCCGAGCAGGATCTGATCGCCGTCCACGCCGCCAGTCTAGGGCCGGCGGCGGGTGGCCCTCAGTCGCCGCGGCCGAGCTTGCGTAGGATCTGGTCGCTGGTGGGGCGGCGCACCTGCGTCACCCAGCCCATCTTCTCCCAGGCGCGGATCATGAGGCCGGAGGCGTCGAGCTGCATCTTGCCCAGGCCGTGGAAGGCCGAGGTCGGGAACACGTGGTGGTTGTGGTGCCACGACTCGCCCAGAGACGGGAGCGCCAGCAGCCAGTTGTTCGTGGACAGGTCATAGGCGGGGAACGGCCTGCGCCCGAAGTAGTGGCAGATCGAGTTGACGCTCCAGGTGACGTGGTGGTTCAGGAACAGCCGCACCAGGCCACCCCACAGAAGGCCCGTCAGCGCTCCGCGCCAGGTGCCGGTGAGCGCGAACCCGAGCGCGAACGGCAGCACGAATCCGAGCACGGCCCACAGCACGAAGGTGCGGTCGATGAACCGCACCAGCCGGTCCTGCGAGAGGTCGCGGGCCATGCGCTCCCGCTCCTGCCCCGCGGGGTGCGAGAACATCCAGCCCATGTGCGCGTGCGCCAGGCCGCGCAGCTGCCCGCCCAGGCCGCCGCCGAATCCGTGATGGGGGCTGTGCGGGTCGCCCTCCTTGTCGGAGTGCGCGTGGTGGGTGCGGTGGTCCACGGCCCAGGTGATGGCCGAGCCCTGCACCGCCATCGAGCCGAAGATCAGCAGCCCGGCCTTGAGCGGCTTCACGGCCTCGAAGGCGCTGTGGGTGAGCATGCGGTGGAATCCGATCGTGATGCCGAAGCCGCAGAACACGTAGAGCACGACCAGCAGGCCCAGGTCGGTCCAGCCGACCGCCGTGTTCCAGAGCAGCGCCACCGCGGCGACGAAGGCGACGAAGGGGATGATGGTGAGGGCCAGCATCGTGCCCTTCTGCTTCCACCCGACCCTGGAGTCGGGGATCAGGTCTGCTGGCGGCGCGGCTGTGGTTGTCTGCACGGTGCTAGTCCTTTCGCTCTCTTTGAGCGCGCACCTGTCGCTTGTGCTCGCGTTTTGCCGCCTGGTAGGCGGCCAGGGCCTCGGGCGTGTCGGCGTCTCCGAGTGTGGGATGGGCGGGCAGCACCTGCTCCCATCCATCGGGTTTGACGCCGAACTGCTTGATCAGGGTTGCAACCAGGCTGCGCACCTTCATGTCGCCGAAGCCGGGCAGCGAGCCGATCCGCTTGGCCATGTCCTGGCCGCTGGTGGCCTCGCTCCACACCCGTGAGCCGTCGCCGTCGTAGGTTTCGGCCAGGTACCGGCACAGCGACTGCACTCGCTCGGCCATCGCGCCGGGAAAGCGGTGGATGGCGGGCCGGTCGCGGAACACCGCCTCCAGCTCGTCGGGCGGCATCGCCGCGATCCGGGCGGGATCGAGGTGGCCGAGCCGCAGCTTCAGCACCAGCGGCCCCGCGAACGCCTTCTGGACGGTCACCTGCTGGTCCAGCGCGAAGCCGATCAGCAGGGCGTTCGGGTCCTCCGCGAGCAGCCGGTTGGCCTGATCGTCCTCCGTCCAGGGAAGCAGGGCGGGGCCGGTGCTTGTGGCGGACATATGTGAATCCTACCTGTACCCGGTATTTGTGGAACCTGACTCCAATGCTTCGGCAACCCAGCGCGCCACCTTCTCGGGCGGATCGCCGCCCATCCGCCGCTGCACGCCGCGGGCCGTGGCCGAGAACGCGGTGTCGGTCAGCGCCGGTTTCACGTTGACCACGTGGATGCCGTGGTCGCGCAGCTCGCGGTAGCCGGTGCGCGACAGCAGGTCGACCGCGGCCTTGCTGGCCGCGTAGGCGCCGCCGCCGGGGTCGGGGAACTCGCCCACGATCGACGAGATGTTGACGATGCCGCCGCCGCTTCGCTGGCGCATCAGCTGCTCGCCGGCGGCGCGCATGCCGTAGATCACGCCCAGCACGTTGGTGCGGATCATGACCTCGACCCTGGCCGGGTCGATCTCGTGCAGCAGCCCGAACGCGCCCAGGCCGGCGTTGTTCACCATCACCGTCAGCTTGCCGCCCCAGTCCACGGCCGCCGCCACCAGCCGCTGCACCTGATCGTAGCTGCCCACGTCGCAGGCCACGGCCAGGCCGTCCAGCTGATCCGCCACGTCCTGGACACGCTCCGCCGAGCGCGACGACACCACCACCCGCGACCCGCGCGCGTGCAGCTCGTGGGCGATCGCCTGGCCGATGCCGCTCGATGCGCCGGTGACGACCGCCACCGCACCGTCCAGCGCGACGCTGGCACCGCGGGGTCCAGGTAGCTCCTGCTCGCTCATGGCTCCTCCTGATTCGATGCCCAACGCTACCCTGTCAAGGTGGCTCGAAGCTTCTCACCCTGGCGCGCGCTGGCCGCGGTGTGGCGCCCGATCGAGCGGCGGCTGGCCGCGGTCGGCCTGCGCATGGTCGCTCCATGGGAGCGGCTGTCGGTACCGGTGCAGATCGCGATCGCGTTTCCGACCCTCTCGGTGCTGCTGTTCCTGCTGCACCTGGGGCCGCTCAACCAGCCGCCCATCCGGGCCGCGTTCTACGGCGTGTTCTGGTCGATCCTGGCCACGCCGGCGGTGATCCTGGCCACCCGCAACGAGCTGCAGAAGCGCCACAAGCTCGACCAGCAGCAGCCCGAGCGCCCTTCTGCCACCGATTAGCGGCTGTCGCCCAGCGCCAGCCCGGCCCGCAGCGCCGCCACCACCTCGTCGTGCGACCAGGGTGACGGCGCCACCGAGATGAAGTAGTCGGCCAGCGCGTTCTCGGCCAGCTCGTCGAGGTGGTCCTCGCCCAGGCCGACCGACTGCAGCGTCTCGAACTCGAGCTCGGCCAGGATCCGGCGCACCGCTCGCACCGCCCGCGACCCGTCGCCGGAGCCGTCCTGCGGCTCGCCCAGGACGTCCGCGATCCGCTCGAACTGCTGGGGGACGAACCGACGGTCGCGGTCCATCGTCTCGGCCAGCACCAGGCCGATGGTGAGCCCGTGCGGCAGCCCCAGCAGCCCGCCGATGGCCTGTGCGATCGAGTGCTCCGAGCCGCAGTCCGAGATGTTCATGGCCAGGCCGCCCAGCAGGCTTGCGCACATCATCTCGCTGCGAGCGTCGGCGTCCGATCCGTCGCGGACGGCTCGCACCAGCGCCCCGCCGGCCAGCCGCGTGCCCTCCAGGCCGATCGCGTCGCCGACCGGCGTGCGCGCCGTCACGACTAGCGCCGCCATTGCCTGCGCCAGCGCGTCGATTCCGGTGTAGGCGGTCAGCTTGGGCGGCAGCCCGTGGGTCAGCGTCGCGTCCACGAGCGCGTGCTGGGCGCGCAGGAACGGGCTGGCGATGCCGGCCTTGATGTGGGTCTCCTGGTCGGTGATGACGGCGCCGCCGGATACCTCCGACCCGGTCCCGGCCGTGGTCGGGGCGCACACCAGCGGCATCGCCGGCGGCTCGTAGGCGACGCCGCCCGCGGCGAAGCGCAGGTAGGGGCCGCCCTGTCCGACCACCAGCCGCGCCGCCTTGGCGGTGTCCATCGACGATCCGCCGCCCAGCGCCACCACGGCATCGCAGCCGGATGCTGCCAGCGTCTCGGCGGCCTGCTCCACCACCGCCACCGTCGGCTCGCCCGCGTCCTTCTCGAACCGCACGGCTCCGTCCAGCGGCGCGATCGCCGCGGCGACGCCGGGCACGAACTGGTCGAGGCCCCGGTCCATGATCAGGAACGGCCGCTCGGCGCCCTCCTCGTCCAGCACCGCAGCGAGCTGGGAGGCGACGCCGTCGCCGAACCGGATCTTGACCGGCAGGTGGTTGCGAAACGGGGCGATCATCGTGGTCCTTTCGAAAGCGGTTCGACGGTGTCTCCGACGGCAACGATGCCTGGCTGCGCAACGTCGGCGTAGACGCCGAAGCAGACGTTCCCGTCCTGCTTCGTGCGGTAGTCGAGGATCATGCGCAGGGTGTCCATGTCGCGCTCGCCGCTGCGCGGGTTGAGGGTGGTCATGGAGCAGCGTGGATCGCGCTCGGCGACGTGCAGCACCACCTCGCCCGCCCGCACGTCGTGCCCGATCCATTCGTCCTCCTCGTGCGGTGCGATGCCGTCGATCAGCAGCGTGTTCCGGAACCGGCGCGGATCGGCGACCTCGGCTTCGCCCGACCGCGCGGCCAGCTCGTGCAGCGACGCCTCGGACAGCAGCGACATCGGATACGTATCCTGGGCGTGGCCGTTGCCGACCAGCATCAGCCGCATCGGCGATCCGGCCAGCTCGGACAGCGCGTCCGCCCACGGCCCCTCGACGATCGTGCCCTGGACGTCCCGGCCGAACATGAGCACGGCCTCGCGCTGGTCGCCGCCGACGACGCCCGACACCTCGCCGCCGTCAGGCAGCACCACCACCAGTTGCCCCGTGTCCGGATCGAACCACGACCCGGCCCGGGCCAGCGCTCCGTACCTGCGCATGGTGGCCACCTCGCCGCGGTCGTCCAGCAGCACGAACGCGCGGTCGCCGGCGATGCCGTCCGGCGTCACGGTGGCCCGCTCGCTGCTCATCAGGCCGAGCGACTTGATGGGGGAGAGGTGGATGGCGCGGACGCGTGCCACGGGTGTCGGATAGCCTACTGTGCCAGCACCGCACCGTTCCCACCAGGAGATAGCCCGCATGTCCCAGTCACGTTTCGCAGAGGCGCTGAACGGCCAGATCGGTTACGAGTTCGGCGCGTCCCAGCAGTACATCGCGGTATCCGTGTACTACGACGCCGAGACGTTGCCGCGGCTGGCGGCGCACTTCTACCGGCAGGCGATCGAGGAGCGAAACCACGCCATGATGATGGTGCAGTACCTGCTCGACGCGGGCGAGGACGTGGTGATCCCGGGCATCGAGGCGCCTCGCACGGGCTTCGGAGACGTGGTCGAGCCGGTGGCGCTGGCCCTTTCCCAGGAGAAGCGGGTGACCGAGCAGATCGGCGCGCTGGCGACGCTGGCCCGCGAGAACGGCGACTACGCCGGCGAGCAGTTCATCCAGTGGTTCATCAAGGAGCAGGTGGAGGAGGTCTCCAGCATGAGCAGCCTGCTGACGGTGGTCGAGCGGGCGCGCGAGAACCCGCTGCTGGCGGAGGAGTACCTGGCTCGCGAGTCGGCGGCGGAGGCCGCGGATCCCACGGCGCCGCATGCTGCGGGCGGCGCGCTCTAGCGCGGCGCTGGCCGCGGTGCTGCTGCTGGCAGGCGGCTGCTTCGGCGGCTCCGGCGGCGGCAGCAGCAGCGCCGGCGTCAGCCACGCCCGGTTCGTCGCCCAGGCGCGGGCCATCTGCGCCACCTACCAGAAGCGGATCGCGCTGCTGAAGGGCGCAACCACGCTGCCCCAGGTCGCCCAGCAGGGCCGCCGCGCGATCGCGCTGGAGGCGGCGGAGCTGAAGGCGCTGCGGGCGCTGACGCCGCCGGAAGCCGACCGGGCCGCCTTCGGCCACCTGCTGGACAGCCTGCAGACCGGGATCGCCACCGCGCAGGATCTGGTGGCCGCTGCCGATTCGGGCAACACCGCGAAGGTGGCGTCGGACGCCGCCACGCTGCGCGCGCAGCTCGCGGCCACGAACCGGCTGGCGGCTCCGTTCCACCTTGCGCTCTGCTCGAGCTGAGCGCCGGTACTGTTCGACCCGATGCCCCCTACCATCGAGGTGCACCCGCTGGATGATCGTGGCTCGGTCGCCTGGCTGCTGGGAGCCGCCGATCCCGCGCAGCGCGCGTCTAGCGCGATCGTGGTCGACGCGGGCACGCTGGTGGTCGACCCGGTCGACGGTGACGGGCTGGATGCGCTGCTGTCCGGCCTTCCGTCCGTGATCGGCGTCGTCACGCTGCTGGATCGCCATCAGCGCGACGCCGCTGTGGTGGCCGAGCGGCTGGGCGCCCCCAGGCTGACGCCGATCGCCCTCGGCGGCAGCGGGGTCGCGGTGGACCGCGTCGAGGAGCGGTCGGTGTTCGAGCGCCGCCGCTGGCGGGAGGCGCTGCTGTGGCTGCCCGACCGCCGGCTGCTGGTCTGCGCCGAGACGCTCGGCACGGCCGGCTTCGACCTCGCCCGCAGCGGTGATCCGCTGGGCATGCATCCCTTCGCGCGGCTGCAGCCGCCGAGGGCGGCGTTCGCCGGCCTCGACCCCGAGGTGATCGCGGTCGGCCACGGCCCGCCGCTCGACCACGACGCGACCGAGTCGATGCGCACCGTCCTGCGTCGTGCCCGCTGGCAGTTGCCTCAGAGCTGGCTGCGGATGGTGCCGGAAGCGGTCACAGCGTCGCGAGCTGCGCGGCGAGCGCGTCCCTGACCGGCGGTAACGGCGCCCGCACGTCCGGCTGGATGGGGATGCCGTGGTTTCGAAGCACCCACTTCAGGCCCGCGATGAACGTGGTGGCACCGAGCGTGTCGCGCAGCGATGCCAGACGCTGGGCGTGCTCGGGCGTGGGCTCGTCGAGCACCCGGCGCACGTCGGCCGGGAACGCGCTGGCCAGGCCCGAGACCGAGCCGTAGGCGCCGTCGGCCAGCGCCTGGGGCAGCAGCGGCTCCGACCCGATGTAGGTTCGCAGGCCCAGCGCCAGGTAGGGAGCGACCTTGTCGTACGGGCTCTCGGACACCTTCAGGCCGGCGACGTTGGTGGTGCGCTCGGCCACCGCGCGGATCACCTCGGGCGTCAGCGAGTAGCCGCTGCGCGCCGTGAAGGCGTAGAGGTAGAAGGGCAGCGGATCGCAGGCATGCGCAGCGGCCACGAAGTGCTCGACCAGATCGTCGCTGCCGAGGGGGTAGTAGGGGGGCGCGATCACGGCGGCGCCGTCGGCGCCGATCGACGCCGCGTGGGCCGCCAGCGCGGCCGTCTCGGCGGTCGTCTGCGCGCCGCAGTGGACGATCAGGCTGCCGCCGCAGGCCGACCGGTAGGCCGCCGCTGCGCGGATGCGCTCGTCGTAGCTGAGCAGCACGCCCTCGCCGGTGGTGCCACAGCAGAACACGCCGTCGACGCCGCCCTGCTCGAGGTGGGCGACCAGCGGGGCGATCGCGTCGACGTCGAGCGCGGCGCCGTTGTCGCGGAGCGGGGTGACGGCGGCTGCGAGCAGTGGGTGGTGCATCGGTGTGCGAGCATAGCGACCCATGCGGCGCACGAGCGACCTACCCTCCCGGGCCGACCTGGTGGTGATCGGCAGCGGCATCGTGGGAGCGGCCACGGCCTTCTTCGCGTCGCGCGCCGGCATCTCGGTGCTGGTCGTCGAGCGGCGCCCGGCCCTGTGTTCGATGACGACCGCGATCGCCGTGGGCGGCTACCGGCTGCAGCTCGAGCACCGCGAGGAGCTGGAGCTGGTGGGCCGGTCGGTGCGGCTGTTCGAGCGGTTCGCCGAGGAGACCGGCCAGACGCTGCACGACCCCGGGCTGCGCGCCCAGGGCTACCTGTGGCTGGCCCGCAGCGAGGCCGCGGTCGCCCGCCAGCGCGAGCTGGTGGAGCGCCAGCGCGGGTGGGGCGTGGACGGCGTCGAGCTCCTGACCGGCGACGAGGCCCGCAGCCGCTTCGCCTGGGTGCCCGACGACGTGGTGCAGGCGCGCTTCCGCCAGGGCGACGGCCTGATCGAGCCGAAGCGGATCGCGATGGGCCTGCTGGAGGGCTCGTCGGCCGACGTGATCACCGGCGTCGGCGTGACCGGCTTTCAGGTCTCATCCGGCCGGCTGACGGCCGTGGTCACCGATCACGGGACGGTCGCGGCCGGTGCGGCCGTGGTTGCCGCCGGGCCGTTGTCCGAGCTGCTGACGCGGCCGGCCGGGGTGGAGCTGCCGGTGTCGGCGGTGCGGCGGCAGCGGGTGGTGCTGTGGGATGTGCCGGAGGTGCCGCGCGATGCGCCCATGACGGTCGATGAGGAGACGACCAGCCACTGGCGGCCGGTAGGGTCGGGCGCCTACCTGCTCTACCCGGACGCGTCCGAGCCTGGGGCGGAGCCGGTCGAGCACGTGACCGCGGATCCCGGCTTCGCTCTGGCGCTGCTCGACCCGTCCAGCCCGGTCGCGATCGCGCGCACCGCGACCTTCTGGCGCGATGTCTGGGAGCGGGCCGGCTCGGCCTGGTTCGTGCAGGCCGGTCAGTACACGATGACGCCCGACCAGCGGCCGCTGATCGGCCAGACCGAGATCGACGGCCTGCACGTCAACACCGGCTACAGCGGGCACGGCGTGATGGCCGGCCCGGCCGGCGCCGAGATCCTGGCCGGGCTGCTGGCCGGCACGCGTACCGAGAACCCGTTCCGGCTCGACCGCGAGTTCGTTCCGGCCGAACAGGCCTTCTGATCACATCGCGGCGATCGCCGCGACCACCCTGCGGCACAGCCCGGGCACGGCCGCCGGATCGTCCGTGTACATCGAGGGCTTGAAGCAGATCGACGTGTATCCGGCGGCCAGCTGGGCCGGCACCTGCTCGAGCGCCTCGTCGATCGAGGCGGTCGCGTCGTCGTCGGGGAAGCGGCCGCGGATCCCGCCCACCAGCTCCAGGCCGTCGGGATCGCGCCCGGCTGCCCGCATCCGCTCGCGCAGCGTCCCCAGCTCCTCGGGTGTGGGCGTGCCGAACGGGTGGAAGCCGTCGCCATAGCGGACGATCCGCCGCAGCAGCGGCTCGTGCAGCCGCTGGCCGCCGAACCACATCGCGGGGCCGCCGGGGCGGTGCGGCTTGGGCTCCAGGTAGACGTCCCGGAACGAGAAGCGCTGCCCGTCGTGGCTGGCGGGCGTCTCCGTCCAGGCTGCCGACATCGCCTCCAGCTGCTCGTCCAGGATCGCCCCGCGGCGGGTGAACGGCACGCCCAGCGCGGCGTACTCGTGGGCGCTCCAGCTGACGGTGGGCTGGACGACCAGGCGGCCCTGCGCAAGCAGGTCGAGCGTTGCCAGCTGCTTGGCGAGAAGCAGCGGGTGCCGCAGCGGCGCGATCACCGCTGCCAGCGCGATCCGCAGCGTGCTCGTGCGGGAGGCGATCGCCGATGCCAGCACCAGCGAGTCCGGCCAGGGCGTGGCGGGGTCCTGGTTCCCGGGCGCGGCGTAGTCGCGCGGGTTCCCCATCAGGCCGGCGGCGCTCGAGTCCGGTCCCAGCACCACGTGCTCGCTCAGCATCACCGTGTCCACGCCCACCTGCTCGGCGTCGCAGGCCAGCTGCACCAGCGCCGGCAGGTCGCGCGGCGACACCATCGTCCAGTTCTCGCTGAGCACGAGCACGGTGCGCGCTGCCGCCATAGGCGTATCAATACCGGCTGGTGGGCGGCGGCGCAGTCGCACCTCCGGGACGGCCGTCGCGCCGCCCCGGAGGGACCGCTGGGTTCCTCAGTTGGCGGCGACCCCGATCAGATGTCCCTGCCTGTCGGCCAGCACGCCGAAGGTGACTCCGGGCACGGTCTGGGGAGGCTGGACGATGCGGCCGCCCAGCCGCTCGGCCTGCGTCAGCGTCTCGGCGACGCCCTGCACGCCGACGAAGAACAGCACCGCATCCTCATCGCCCTGCAGCGGGCTGATGGCCGTGGGCAGCGCACCGTCGACGCCGGTGTCGACGAAGGTGTAGCCGGGGTAGGCGCCGTCGCTGTAGCTCCAGCCGAACAGTTGGCCGAAGAAGTCGCGGGTTGCGTCGGGGTCGGCGGAGCGGATCTCCGCGTGGATGACGGGATGAGCCATGGTCGTCTCCTTCCGGTTCGCGGCCCGGTGGTGGGCCGTCACTGGAAGGACGAAGTGATCGCGCGCGAATCTACACCCGCCCGCCGCCGGATCAGCCGCTGCCGGCGCTCCCCACCGAGGCTCCCTGCAGCGCCTCTGTCACCTCGCCGCTGGTCATCGGCTGGCTGAACATCGGGTAGTCGCGGGCGGTCGCGGCGCGCTGTTCCTCGCCGCTGGTGGCGGCCGTGCAGTCGGTCAGCGTGATCACGTCGTAGCCCTTCTCGTAGGCGGTGCGCATGGTCGACTCGACGCAGCAGTTGGTCAGGAAGCCGCCCAGGATCACCGTCTCGATCTCGCGGCTGCG
>JAICYJ010000113.1 GCA_025934255.1 Thermoleophilia bacterium
CGATCGATCGGCGTGCTGCCCGCCTGCCCCAGAAAGCCGGACAGAATGAGGTCATCCGCGCAGTCGATCGCTCCGTCGCGCTGGTGTCGCGCCGCGATCCCCTCGCCCAGCAGCAGCAGCGACCCGATGCCGGCGACGATTACGACGATCGGTTCCGGCTCGTGCACCGGCGCGATCCGCCAGGCCACGCAAGCCCCCACAAACAAGGCGAGCGCCGCCAGTTGTCGCTGCATAGCGCGCTGCGTCTCGAGCTTGTGAGCCAAACAGCTGGTCGGATCCCACTTGGCCACGCCGGACACCCTTCATCCGCAGACGTGCCGACCAGGCTTCCCGGCTCTCCTTGGCAGACTCTACCTCGTGCGAGCACGGTCCGCCGCTCGACACGTGAGGTGCAGCTGATGCCGCCCAGCCGTACTCGATCCGGCCCGCCGAATTGAGGGCTCCGGCCATCATGCGGGCTGGCGATGAGGCTCGCCCTCAAGCGCGCCAACCGGTGCTGATGGCCTCTAGCGAAGGTGCGGGTTCCGCCGAAGGACGCGAGCAGGTCACGTCCGTCAAGGTGGTGTGTGAGGAGGTCGCGTCATCCTCGTGGGTTTAGGCGGCCTCGATGGCGATCACCTCCTGGGTGGGTGTGGTGGTGGTCTTGGTGAGGCTGTCGGCGCTCATGTAGCGGCGGGCGACGGCCCATTCGTCGTGTTGCTCGGCCAGGACGGCACCGACCAGGTGGATGATGGCGGCGCGGTCGGGGAAGATGCCGACCACGTCGGTGCGGCGGCGGATCTCGCGGTTGAGCCGCTCGAGCGGGTTGTTTGACCACAGCTGGCGCCAGTGCTCCTTGGGCATGGCGGTGAAGGCGAGCAGATCAGTAGCGGCGTCTTGCAGCATGTCTGTGGCGGCGGGGAAGCGCTCGCCGAGTTGGTCGCAGACACGGCGGTGCTGGTCGTAGACCGACACGGCGTCGGGTTGCGCGAAGATCGACCGCACCAGCGTCGCCACCATGCTCTGTGCGCTCTTGGGTACGCGTGTCTGCAGGTTTCTGACGAAATGCGTGCGGCAGCGCTGCCAGCTTGCTCCTGGCAGGGTGGCGGCGATCGCGTCGACCAGTCCCGGATGCGCATCCGAGGTGACCAAGACGACGCCGCCCAGGCCGCGAGCGACGAGGCCGCGCAGGAAGGCGGTCCAGGCGGCGCCGTCTTCTTGGGTGACGACGTCCAGGCCGAGCGACTCGCGATACCCGTCAGCGTTTACGGCCACGGCGTGGACGACATGCGCGTTCACGATCCGACCCGCTTCGCGGCATTTCACGACCAGCGCGTCCAGGGTCAGGTAGGGATAGCGGCCGGCGTCCAGCGGGCGCGTGCGGAAGCTCTCCACGATCTCATCCAGCGAGCCCGCCAGGCGTGACACCTGGCTCTTTGACATCCGGTCGATGCCGAGCTGTGCGACCAGCTTCTCCACCCGCCTGGTCGACACGCCGGCCAGATACGCGTCGGCCACGACCGACACCAATGCCTGCTCGGCACGGCGCCTGGGGACGAGCAGCCAGTCAGGGAAATAGCTGCCCGCTCGCAGCTTGGGGATCGCCAGCTCGATCGTGCCCACCCGTGTGTCCCACTCGCGATCGCGATACCCGTTGCGCGTATTCATCCGCTCCGGTGAACGCTCGCCATAAGCGGCGCCGCAGATCGCGTCGGCCTCGGCGCTCATCAACGCCTCAGCCACGCTCTGCACCATCTCCCGAAGCAAATCCGGGCTCTCCTCCTCCAGCCGCTTGCGCAGCCACGCCACCGCGTCGATGCTGTGCTCGACCACCGTCGTCTCCTCTCTGAGGTCTTGGAACGAACTCGTTGAGGATGACGCGGTGGTCACCTGCGATTCAAGCGGCGCTGCGCGCCGCCGGCGCCGCCCGTCCAGCTCTGCGAAGGAGCGCCGGACGGCGCCGAATCAAACACCACGCCCTGGGACGCTACTAAGCCTAGGCCGGTCACCAACAGCAACAGCAGCGGGAACACCGCGAAGAAGGCATAGCAGGTGAGCGTCGCCGCCGGGTAGCCGCCCTGGTCATCGGCGTACTTCTGCCGCACCGCCAGCACAAACCCCAGCCACCCATGGCGCCGCTGGAATCGGTCGAACGCTCGATATGCCCCCCGGAACCCTGCCACCCTCCGGAATCTACTCACGCAACCACCTCTAGCGGCTGTTGCCGGCCTTGTCACCATGCCCCGCCCGCCCGGCGGACTTCCGAGGAAACCGCGCGCGTGGCGGAGTTGGAGCGCCGGCAGCGAGTATGGCCGCGGTGGCGGGCGGCGACTACGAGTGAGGGCGTCGGTTGATAGCGTGCTGCGCCGTGGCTGAAGAGCACGACCTTCACAAGATCAACCTCAGAAACATCGCCGCCCTGGCGCTCGATCGGACGAAGGCGGGCCGTCTGGCGTGGCAGGCGACGGAGTCGGGGGGTCGGCGCTGGATTGGGGCAATCACCATGCTGACGATCACGGAAGCTGGCGGAGACGGCTTCGAGTTCGTGCTCCAGCAGGCCGACGACGAGACCGTCTGGGCATCCATCGTCTCCTGGGAACACGTCTTCCACGAGTTGTGGACGGCTGCCGGTGGCGGGACAGCGCCGGTTGAAGCCGCGTAGGTGACCTGTACGGCCCGCGGGGTGGTGACCAGGGAGACGAGCAGTCCGGCGATGAAGCCGCCCAGCTCGGCGCCCAGCGCGACCAGGCGCCCCGGCTTCACCGGCTCGCGTCCGTGATGACGTGGCCCTCCCTGTTGCAGTAGGGACTCGTCTTCCAGTGAACCGAGCAGTCCGGGTTCATCACTCCGATCCCGCTGGAGCAAACCGGGCGATGAAGGGCCCCGCGCGCTTCGAGGGTGAGACGAACACTCCCCGGCAGACACTCGCTGCCTCGTGCGCCGGATAGCGCGCGACGATCCTGCAGTGCACCTGGGTCATCCGGCCTTGGATCATCGGCCTGAAGTCGAACGCTCGCGCCGCGGCGGTCGCCTTGGCATTCGTCCAGTGCACTGCGATCTGCGTATTCATGCAGCCACCGTTCGTGTAGACCCCGCCGCTGCAATCACCCATAAACTGGCCGCACGCCGGGGCCGCAGTGCACGCAGCCACAACCGCGATCAAGACGGAACACCGAGCGACCACGCCTACTTGGACGGCCGAGTGCTCTCGTAAGTTCGCGCAAGCTGGCGAGGCTGCTGTGGCTGCCGATCGCGGCGGCGACTGCCAGATCGCGCTGAAGACGGGGGCCTTGGGGGCCCCGCCCTGGATCGGCATGCTTTGCCGTCGCTTCGACGAGCAACGGCTGACAAGGACATGGTCAGAGCCGATGGCGGCGCGCCCACAGACCGGCCTGCATGCGGTCGTCGACGCCAATCGTGCGAAAGACGTTCGTCAGGTGGGCTTTCACGGTCTTCTCGGTGATCTCGAGGCGGCGGGCGATTTGCTTGTTGGGTAGGCCGTCGGCGACGAGTGTGAGTACCTGGCGCTCCCGCTCGTGAGTGTGTCGAGCGGGCTCGGCGTGCGCTGGGCAGTGAGCATCGCCCGGGCGGCTCGTGGGTCGAGCGGCGATTCGCCGCGGGCGGCGGCGTGGATGCCGCGGATGAGTTCCTCGGGTTCTGAGTCCTGCAGCAGGTAGCCGATGGCGCCGGCGTTCAGTGTGTCGACGATCCGGTCGCGGTCCATGAAGGATGTCAGCACGACCACCTGGACGCAGGGCGCCTGCTCGGTGATCCTGCGGGTCGCCTCGACACCGCCGATCCCGGCATCGACAGATCCATGAGCGCGACGTCTGGGTGGTGCTCGACGCAGGCCGCAATGGCGCCCTCGCCGTCTCCCGCGCAGGCGACGACGTCCAGGTCAGGCTGGGACCGCAGGAGCTGGACGAGCCCGTTGCGGACGATGGTGTGATCGTCGATGACGGCCGACGTTTCGGATCGCCTCCTGGGCCGTTCGGAAGACGAGCTGTTCGACCTCGATCGGGAGCTCGAGCCCATCCTGGACGTCGACTGACACCTCGATGCCGCGTGCCGCAAGCGGCGCCGCCGCGTCCGGAAGTGCAGC
>JAICYJ010000093.1 GCA_025934255.1 Thermoleophilia bacterium
GCGAGCCGAGGGTCGAGGTACTCGCGCGCGCTCATACGCCGCACTCCTCGACCAGCAGCTCGGCGCCGGTGATGGTGACCAGGCCGGTGCCTTCGGCGCGCAGCCCGACGCGGCGGCCGCTGCCGCCCAGCGGGAGGCGTCTCGCGCCCGTGTCACCGGGGACGCGGCAGCTGGCCCCGGTGAGCACGCGTTCGTCAGCCACCGGGGTGTAGGTCGCCGCCGTGGTGCATTCCACCGTCGCCGACTTGATGGCCTTGCGCTTCGCCCGCACCGACTTGGGGCCGCGCAGGCCACGGGTCTGCCAGGTCCAGGCGATGTCGCTGCTCTGCCCGTCGTCGCGCCCGATGGTGTCGTCGAGCCGATAGACCACATCCCCGCTGCGGACGTAGACGGTCCCCTCGTTCTCGGCGATCGCATCCACGCTCACCGGGAGCACCCAGCGCATCCAGCTGGTGGTGCCGGCGCGCGGGTAGTTGGCGTAGCAGTAGATGGTCGTGCCGACCGCCAGCAGCCACTGCGCGCGCTTCTGGCTCCAGACCCCGATCGGGGTGTCGGTCGACTGGATGGAGGCGGAGAGCGTCTTGATGCGGTCGCCGATGTCCGCGTACAGCGCTTCCCCGGTGATCTTGGCGTTCTCCAGGTTCGAGAAGCCGCCGCGTCCGAGGAAGTGCGCGTCGCCGTAGATGTTGACCACGCTGCCGGGGAACTCCGTGCCCGGACCATAGAGGACCTGGCGCAGCTGGTTGTTGGCCGGGTCGGCATCCAGGAACCACAGCTGCACCGCGTCGGCGAAGAACACCGCCGCGAGCCCGCGGTGCACGCCCAAGGCGATGATCTCGCGCGAGCCGCTGACGTACTGGAGCACCGCCTCGAAGCCTGCATCACCGACCGCGGTCCAGTCGCTCGGGCCATTCAGCGTGGAGCAGTAGCGCAGGTAGCCGTTGGCTGGATCCGGGGCGAGGATCTTCTCTCCCACCTTGGAGAGAGAGCGGCCGGGCTGGAACGGCAGGCGGATGTAGGTGTCGGTGAAGCTGGCGAAGCTGCTCGGCGGCTGCTTGACCCAGTGGTGCTCGATGACGTCGCTGTCGGAGCGCTTGATCGCCAGATATCCGTGCGGGCCGCTGACCGGCGAGGTGCCGAACGTCTCCACGGCGAGCACCTGATCGATCTTGTCGCTGTAGTCGAAGCTGCCGCCGCGGCCGATCCCGTCATAGATGAAGCCGGTCGGCGCGAGCTCCTGCAGCGACAGCCCGGATGGCACCACACAGCGCAGGTAGCCGCCGCGGCTGTACAGCCCGACGCTCTGCTCGTGGACGTCGGCGAAGCGCACCAGCGCGGGACGCAGCGTCAGGGAGCCACCGGGCAGCACCTGCAGGTTGTCGCCGGTGATCAGGCTGAAATCGTCGTCCTTCAAGCTCGGACGCGTGTCGAGGCCCTGGCATTCCGACAGCGGAATGGATTCCATCACGGCCTCCGGTTGCGGAAGGCCCAATGGCGTTGACCGGAGAGGTTGCCGCGGCGCGCCGGATCGTTGTCCGCCCAGGCGCGGCCAGGCTGGATGGCGCGCTTGGCGCCCCCCTGCTTCGGCTTGATGAGGTCGAGGTAGCGCGCCAGCGTCGCCTCGAGCAGCGGGATGCCCTCGCGGAAGTCGCCGCCGCGGATGTTGCGCACCAGGATCTCGGCGCGCATCGCCACCGCGGTGCTGTCGCAGCGCGGCCGGCTGCCCGGGTCGGTCAGTTGCTCATCGCCGAGCAGGTACTCCAAGCGCAGGGTGGTGTCCTGGGTCGAGGCCGGCCCGACCTCGATCACCTCGTCGCGGATGTCGTACTTGTAGGGGCAGAAGGTCGACGGGCTGAACGAGCGGTTGAGCCACAGCGAGCGATCGTCCGTGCTGATGCCGCCCACCAGGTCCCACTCGTATTGCGGGTTGGTGGTGATGTGCGCGGCAATGCGCTCGATCTCGCCCGGGCCGGTGTCGTCCGGCCAGTCGATCGCCGTCTCGCCGGCGGGCAGCGCCACCTCAGTCGAGACGCGGTTGATCGTCCAGTTGGCTTCCTGCCGGATCAGCGTCTGCGCCCGGCGCAGCTGTCCGGCGACCATCGACCGGTCCGCCGCCGAGGCCACGCCGGTGCCCCCCTCGCCGATGCCTTCGAGCACGTCGACGATCATTTCCTCGAGGCTCTTTTGCGGGCGGAGGGGCATGGCTTTTGACGCCGAAGCCCACCACCGGAGGACCGGGGTGGGCTCGGGATCGCTGGTGTGGGCAGCGATCAGTCGGCGATGCGGGCATCCGCGGTGATGCCCGTCACCTGCGCGGCGGCGCCCGAGGAGATGATGCTCTCGCCGTCCGCGGTGATGTTCGCGTGGGTCGCGCCGGTGCCGGTCACCGTGGGCGCGGCGCGCATGCGGCCGAGCGGGAAGGTGAAGCCGTTGGCCGACTGGGTCGAAACCGGCGCGTAGGCCGCGAAGGTCTGCCAGTAGCGGCCGAGCAGCTTCTCCTCCTCGTAGACCGGCCGGCGGCGGTCGACCGGGATGCGCTCGCCCCCGACGTGCACGCAGAGGTCGGTCCAGTCCACCTGGAACAGCACGTTGAGCGGCCACAGGAAGCGCACGCCCAGGTAGCTGGTGGCGGCGGTGCTGCCGATGGTCTTGCCCGACAGGCTGGGCAGGTTGAACCACAGGCTGAACGGCTTCCACTGCGCCGTCCCGTTGGCGTCCACCGTGCTGGGCAGGGTGCTGTTGGGGCCGCTGGCCGCGGTGGTGACGTCCGCGCTGGGCGAGCCGCCGCTGCCGAAGTCCTGCTTGAGCTTCACGTCGAACGCGGTGTTCGAGCGGTAGTAGCCCTGCACGCAGACCTTCTTGCCGGCGAAGGTGCGCACGTCCTCGATCTTGTGCAGCCACTCCGGGGTGCCGGCGGTGGCGGCGGTGGTGTGGTTCCAGCGCATGAAATAGGTCGGCTCACCCGGGACCGCGGTCTGGCCCAAGGTGAAGGACTGCCGCGAGACGGTCGCGGCGCCGCTGGTGCCGAGCGCCACGAGCGAGGACACGATGCCCATGATCGCCGCGCTGGTGATCGACTGGTCGGCGTCATCCGGCATGTGGTCGTAGCGACCGTTGAGGAGGGGCATTTCGGCGAGAGAGAGACTGCGATCCATGGCGGACTCCTTGGGGTTGGCCGCCGGTGGCCATGATCAAAGGCCGGCGGCTGGTGGTGGTGCGACGGATCGCCGGCGGCGCTACGCCTTCGGCTTCTTGGTCTTGGCCTTGCTGGCCGGAGACGCCTCGGGTTTGCTGTCCGCCGGCACGGCGCCGCCCTCGGCGAGGAATGCCTGGTAGTCGGCGTTGCCCTCGTCGGGCGGGATGGTCGCGCCGTCGCTCAGGCGCACGATGTGACCGTCCTTGCGACGCTGGTAGCGGCACGCGGGCGCGGCGTCCTCGCCGGCGGGAGCAGGCGCAGGGACGGGAGCGGCGGGCGCTTCGGCGGCCGGCGGCGCGTTCGGCGGAGGCGCGTCGGCGGCACCGCACCAGTTGGCGGCGGTGACCAGGGAGACGAGGAGGAGACAGACGATGGCGAGCAGGCGCATGGGTTGGTTCCTGTGGTTGGTGGGTGGATGGATCAGACCTGGGCGAGCTGCCGGCGGCGACCCGGGCGGGACTTGGCGGCCTTGCGTTCGGCCTGCACCTCGCCATCGGCCGCGGCGTCGATGAGGGCCTTGGCGGCGGTCTTCGACGCGCGCGCGCGGATCTCCTCCTCGTCCTTCTCCTTGGCGATGCGGAAAGGGTTCTCCTCGACCAGCGCCGCGCGCACGATCTCGCGGAACTCCTCGTCGCGGTAGACCTCGTGGAACACGTCGCGCTTGCTCTCGCGGACGTAGTTCTTGCAGCGGATGAGCTCGCTCTCCTCGGGCGCCATGTTCGGCTGCAGCGGGAGCTGCCAGTGGCGGTCGACGTCCTCCGGCAGCTGCTCGACCACGACCTTGGCCTTGGGCCCCCACTTCGCCTTGATCAGCGGCACCATGTAGGCGGGGTAGCGCTGCTTGCGGTGGGTCTTCTCGATGCCGGGGCGGTCGGCGTTGGTGACCGGCTGCACGATGACGTTGACGACGGGGACGAACATGGGGTTTCTCCGTGTGGGTGGTGTCTTTCGACGCCAAACCCCACCCCGCCCGAAGGCGAGGTGGGGAACAGGGCCCACGGAAATAAGCGCCTGTTTTTTAGTCGATGGCGAGGATCAACTGCGACGCCGGCGCATCGCACGCGAGGTGCGCGGTGGTGTCGATGTCCTCGCGGGTGATGCGCTGCTTGGGCGGATCGGCGGGCGAGGTGAGCGTCTTGTACTTGCCGCGGAGCGACTTGTAGTGCCACGTCGCCTTGTTGATGCCGATGCAGAGCTTGGTGCAGGTGGGCGAGAAGGTGTCCACGCTGTCCAGGTCGTCCATCGAGGGGTTCCAGACGATGAGCTTGCCCTCGTACTGCACCACCTCATCCGGGATGGCGAAGTCGAACGTCTTCAGCTTCACCGCGACGTCGCGGCGGACGTCGTAGTTGGTGGCCTCGGCCCAGTTCTTGTAGCCGCGGATGAACGCGCTGCCGGCCATGTAGAAGTCGATCGACCCCGGCACGCCGTTCGAGCTGCTGAACTGGTCCGCGCTGCGCAGCGCGGTGTCCCACAGGTCGCGGAAGTCCCCGTTGGCGCTGACGGTCAGCCCGGTCTGGCGGATGTGCCGGAGCTGGGTGTAGGTCGCGCGATCGAGGCCGCCCACCAAGCCGGTGGTCGGGTCCTCGGTCAGGATGCCGAACAGGCCCACCGGGTCGGTGGAGCTGGCCGCGCCGCTGCGCAGCATGAGGCGATCGAGGTACTTCTCATGGTTGTCCTTGAAGCCCCACACCAGGTTCTTGACGTAGTTCTGGATCTTGAACGCCTGGTCCGGACCCATGCCCGCGCGGCTCTCGATCATGCCGTCGCCGTTGGGCTTGATGGTGAAGCCCAGCCGGGTCAGCAGGTCGTGCTTGATGGTGATCGCGGTCGTGTAGTTGAAGTAGCCGAACTCCAGGTTGAGCGAGAAGTCGGGGTCGTGGGCCTCGATCTCCTGGTCGCCCGACCAGGTGGTGCCCGGGTCGTTGAACGACGTCTGGATGGGGTAGAGGATCGCGCCACCCTCGAAGGTGGTTTCCTCGCGCATCGACTCGAGCAGCGCGATCCAGGGGCGGCGCTTGATGTCGACCTTGCGGTTGTTCTTGGGATCGTTGACGCGCTTGTACGCGTTACGGGTGACCTTGAGCAGCTCGGCCTGGGTGAGGTCGGCCATGGAAGACTCCTGGGCGCTGTTGTGCGCCAAATGGAGGTTGAGATGGGGTTAGAAAAGAACGCAGGGTGGGATCAGAGGCGACCCTTGGCGAGGGCTTCGCGCTCCTCGGCCTCGGTCATGACGTCGTCGCCCCGCTTGGGGGGCGCATCGCCCGGGCGCGGAGTGGTCGGTGGCTTCTTGATCGCCGTGCGGCGACGTTCGACTGCCAGCTCGATCTCCGATTGCACCGTCTCTGCCCACACTGATGGGTCGCTCTTGGCGAGGCGCGGCTGCACGCGCTTCATCACCTCGTCCGAGATCGCCTGCCAGTCGCTCTTGAAGCGCTCCTTGAACGGAGCAGCGACCTTGGCGATCGCCGCGAACCCGGCCTGGGCCGCCTGTTGCTGCTGCGGGGTCGGTCCCTTCGCGGCGGGCTTGGCGGGTGGCTTCTCCGGTGGCTTCGCAGCCGCCGGCGGCTTCTTGGCTGGCGCCTTCGCGGCTTCGCGCCGCTCGGCGATCGCTTGGGCCTCGTCCTGGGTGAGCTGCTGCAGCTCGACCAGGTCGGCGAGGTCCTGCGGGATGGCGACCGGCTTGGCCTGCGGAGCGATGTCGTCCGCGAGCTTCCGGTAGTACGCCGCCACCTCCTCCGGAGGGAGGGACCGCAGGTGCTTCTCCTGCTCGAGCAAGGTCTGCAGGCCGGTGTAGTCCGGCATGCCTTCTCGATCGGCAACGAGTCCTGCTTCGGTGGCGTGGGCGATGAGCGCATCGGCGAATTTCTTGGCCGGCTCGAGCTCCTTGACCTTGGTGGAAGCCTCCTCGTGCTGCTTGCGCATCTCGCGGCGCTCCTTGAACAGGGTGTCGAGCTCCTTGCCGATCCGCTTCGTCGGCGCCTTGGCGATCAGCTCCTTTTCCTCGGCCGTGTGGTCGTCCGGTCCGGGTTCGGCCGCTTCCTTGTCGGCAGCGTCGTCCCCCTGCGGCTCGTCCTTGGGCTTGGCGTCGGGCTTCTCGTCCTTGGGCTTCGGCTTGGCCTCGCCGTTGTCGTCCAGGTCGGCGACCGTCCCGGACATCAACGCCTTGGTCAGCGCATCATCACCATCATCCGCATCGAGCGAATTGTCAGTGTGGGTGTTGTCGGTGCTGGGTGGGTTTTCACCGCCCTCGCCAGAATCCGGACCGCCATCATCGACTCCCGGGTCGTGCTGGCCTGCGGCGTTCTGCTCATCCCCGGTCGGACCCGGAGCGCTGGGCTCCGCTGCGTTCGTGGGACTCTTCTCCGTGCTCATACATCAGTCTCCGTGTTTGTGAATGGGAAATCTTCCAAGATATGGGAATCCGTGCCGCTGAGCGATCAGCCGGGCGCGGCGCCGAGGCTCTCCGGGGATGGCGCGGCGCCGACCAGGGACGGCTCCGGCAGGTTCTCGGGCGGCTGCGGCGCGGGCGGCATGGACGGGTCGACCAGCTCGGGATTGGCCCCCTGCGCACCGCCGGGGCCGCTGGGCCCACCACCACCAGGCTCGCCCGGGGGCGGCGGCGGATTCGGCGGCAGCATGGGTGGCGGCGGAGGCAGGAAGATCTGCGTCGGATCCTCGCGCCAGTTGTTGATGCTGGCGAGCTTCTTGAGCGCCCAGGGCAGGTTCCACTGCGGAGCCATCGGGTTGGTGCCGATGCCCATCGTCTGCCCGATGGCGATCGACTGCTCGAAGGCGTCGCGCTGCTTCTGCTGGTCCGGCTTGCCGGTGCTGCCGGCTTCGATCTCCACCGACAGGTGGTTCCAGATGGCGACCTTGTCGGCCAGCGGCCACACCGCGCCCGGGCCCACCATCGCCTTGACGTTCTCCTCGGGCAGGACCTGCACCAGGATGTCGCCCATGGCGGTGTAGAGCTTCTGGAGCAGGCGCTCGAGCACGTCGCGGTGCTTGTCGTCCATCAGCTCGCCGGTCTGGTTGGCGATCGAGGCTTCGGTGGCCGAGTCGGCGCCGCCGCGGGTCATGCCCTGCGTGGCCTGGCCCATGCCGAGGATGGAGCCGAGCTCTTGGCGCTCCTCGAGCACGTCGTGCACCTGGGGGTCGAACTTCCCGTTGATCTGGAAGATCTTCTGCTTGATGTCCTCGACCTTCTTCGTCGTCGGCACCCAGCCCTCGGGCGGGCACGTAGCCAGCAGGTCCAGCTCACCCTCGCCGAGGAGATCCTGCTCCACCAGGTAGCGGTTGTAGGCCGCGCGCTTCGCCTGGCGCTTGTGGGTGCGCACCAGGTTGATCTCGTCCTGCAGGTCGCGCCCGAGGGTGACGTTGCTGATCGGCAGCACGCGGCCGGTGGCGCGGTTGAAGTAGGCCGGATAGATCGTGAACCAGTCGCGGCTGGTGACCTCCGGCGTGTCGATCGACAGCGGCTTCTCGGCGCCGTGCACCCAGGTGATCACCTTGTTGAGCTCGTGGTCCTCGCGCACCCACACGGCCACGGAGCCATTGCGCTGCGTCTCGTCCACCTTCGGGGCGGTCATGTCGCGCTCGGACGACTCGGTGGGCACCTCGGTGCCATCGCCGGCAGCGCCGCCGGTGAAATACGCGTCGTCATCCTCCGGCAGGTTGTAGTCGGCCCGGATCTTGGCCTTGGTCATGAACGTCCGGTAGGTCATGTGCCGGCCGCGGTGCAGCAGCTCGGGGCGCTTCTGCGACCAGTCCCACCGGACGTTTTCCGGATCCAGCGGGTCGAGCACGAAGCCGCGGAACTTCGGCAGCTCGATCAGCTGTTGCGGGGTCGGCAGCCCTTCCCAGCGCAGCACGCGCGGGTCCTCGGCCGGCGGCAGCTCGCCGGTGCCGAAGGCCATCTTGCGCCAGAATTCGCCCTCCTGCTGCTTCTTGATGGTGTCGGCGAGGTTCTTGAGCTTGGCGTACTTCGCATCCTGGTCGGTGAACTCGCCCTTGGCGAACGCAGCCTGCAGCTGGCGGTAGTTCGCGAGCGTCTGCGTGAAGTCCTGGGGGCGGGTGACGCCGGCCGGGTCGCGGCCCTCGCTCTCGATGAACGTCAGCTTGACGAACATGATGCCCAGGGTGTCGATGTCCTGCACCACTCCCTCGAGCACGTCGCGGAACCCGGCCTCCTCGCTCTGCGCCTGGATGAGGAGGTCCATGGTTTCGGCGAAATCGCCCATGGCTTGGCTGATGTCCGGATCGATCTGCCCGATCTTCTTCCTGGGCTGCACCGAAACGCTGGGGTTCTTCGCGTACACC
>JAICYJ010000050.1 GCA_025934255.1 Thermoleophilia bacterium
GCGTTGTCGCTCACGTACATCAGACCGTTGGAGTCGAACTCGATGAAGTTCGAGCCCAGCATCTGGTACTGCACCGGCAGGTCGTTGCTGGTGACCACGACCTGGCAGGCGTTGGTGGATGGGTTCCAGCGAACCACGCGCGCGTTCTTCACGTCGCCGATGTAGAGCCACGTCTTGCTCGGATCCCAGGTGATGCCCCAGGGCTGGGCCAGGCCCTTGCCGCCGCAGCTCGGCTTCACGGTCGTGGCCGAGTTGGTGTTCAGGTTCCAGACGCTGATGCGGTTGTTGCCGGTCTCGGCCACGTACACGGTGTTCCCGTCCGGGGACACCGCGACGCCGCGGGGAGCGGTCATCTGGTTGACCCCCGATCCGCAGCTGCCCAGGTTCTCGAGCAGCGTCCCGGCCGGCGCCGTGGCGATGCTGGACGCGCTCAGAAGCTTCGCCTCGTCGAACACCTGCAGGCGGCAGCCGGCCACGTCGGTCGCGTAGACCTTGCCGTTCTCGACGTGGATGCCCTGCACACCGCCCTTGAACATCCCGGGCTGCGGGCCCTGCGATCCGTAGCGGTGGACGAAGCTGCCGTCCGGCTTGAACGTGATCACGGCGTTGTTGTTGTCGCCGACCCAGACCATGCCGTCGCCGAACGTGAGCGCGCGCGGATAGCCGAACCCGCCCGACGCCGGGCTGGCCGGCTGCCGCGAGCCCCACTGCAGCACCCAGGCCGGGCAGCTGGCTTCCGATGTGCACGTGGACGTCGAGTCGAACTTCTGCACGCGCTGCTCGAACGTGTCGACCACGAACAACGAGTTGTCCGTTGGATCGATGGCGATGCCGTTCTGCTGGTTGAACCCGCCCCGCGGCGGCGGCTGCGGGCCGGTGGCCCACGGCAGCCTGGTGGCGCCGGCACAGGTGGACTGCGCGGTGGTGGCGTTGGTGACGGTGCACGACGGGAACGCGGCGATGTTGCCGGGCGCGTACTTCTCCACGCCGTAGCCGTACGGCGTGCCGGTGCACGAGGCATCGCAGCCCCAGGTCTCGCCGACGTACACGTTGCCCTGGCCGTCGACGGCGGGGAACCGGATCGAATCCATCTGCTGGTGGCCGGAGGCGAAGTTGGTGCCGTCCATGTTGCGCCACTCGTTCACGAACTTGCCGACGATGCTGGAGGCACCGGTGCCGGCGGCCACCTTGGCCGGGTCGTAGGAGAACTCGTAGGTGCGGTTCCAGTAGGCGCCGACGGTGTAGATCAGGTGGTTGACCGGATCGATGTCCAGGCCGCGCACGTCGTTCTCGTCGCTCTGCGGGCCGATAGAGCCGATGATCTTCTTCGTGGTCGGATCGAACACGAAGATCCTGCGGCTGTTGTACTCGGCCACCCAGATGTTGCCGGCCGCATCCTCGGCGACGCCGCGTGGGATCGGCGTGCCCACGCCGGACCCGGTCCAGTCGAGCTGGCCGTGGAAGCCGCCCTGGTGGTCGAAGATGTAGACGTTGCGGCAGCGGGGATCGGAGACGTAGATGTAGTGGGTCGCAAACACCGTGTCGACCGCGATGTGGGTCGGGATCTGCATCTGCCCGTTGTCGCAGCCCTGGCCGTAGCTGTGGCCGGGATGCTCGGCATCGGTGCCGGTGGCCTGGCCCGCGTTCATCTTGCCGATCGTCTGCAGCCACTTGCCGTTGTGGTCGAACTCGACGAAGCGCGAGCTGCCCTGGTCGGCCACCCACAGCGCCGCCTTGCCGCTCGAGTTGAGATCGGTGGGATCGGCCTCGACGTCGTAGGGGGCCGTGATGCCGCCGCTGAGCCCGCCCAGCGCGTGCTGGGAGACCGAGCCGACCAGCTGGCCGTCGGTCGTGTAACGCCAGACGCGGTAGTTCCAGTAGTCGCCGACCAGGATCGTGTTGTCGGTCGAGTCCCAGTCCATGCCGTAGGCGTAGAGCCCGGCCGGCCCGCTGAACCCGATCGCCTTCTGGAACTGGACGAGGCCGGAGCCGGTGGAGTCGGCGCCCGGGTAGCTGGCGGTGACCGTGTAGTTGGCGCCGCCGGTGGCGGCCTTCACGCCGATCTTGTACGTGCCGGAGACGGTGGCGTTGTAGGCGATCACCTTCGGCTTTGCGGTGGTGGTCACGGCACTCACCTGCACGCCGTTGGGGTCGGTCAGAAACAGCGTCAGCTTGGCGGACGCGTCGTCCCAGTCGAGCGAGATGTTGATGGTGCCGGGCGCGACCACGGCGATCGTGTGCGTCCGGAACTTGGTGCCGGTCACCGACACCGAGTTGGTGAAGGTGCTGTTGAGCGTGGCAGTCAGCGCGCTCGGCGCCGCAATCAGCCCCAGCATCGCGACGGCCAGAACGGCCGTCGGCCAGCGCACGAACCTTCGGCGCGAGGTGTTCTCAGTCAATTTGGAGCTGCTCCCACTCGAGGTGAACCACGGGTCGCCCCGCCCCGACGACCCCACTCGAGTATACGAGGCATGCCGTCCTGGCGCTATGCGGCGCGGCGCAGCGCGATCGACTCGTAGACGCGCTCGACCTGCTCGGCCACGTCGGCCCAGGTGGGCCAGTTCAGCAGGCCGGGCGTTCCCGGCTGCCCCGGCCAGGGCAGCCGGTCGATGGCTCCGCGCAGCGCCGCCACGTCGCCGGGCGGCACGAGCGTCAACCGATCCTGGGCCACCGCGCCGTCCACCTCGTGGACGGCCGGGATGTCGCTGGCGATCACCGGCATGCTGTAGGAGAGCATCTCCAGCAGCGACAGCGGCAGCCCCTCCTGACGCGACGGCATCAGGTAGGCGCCGGCGTTCGAGCGCAGCTCGTCCAGCACCTCGCCGGACTGGAAGCCGAGGAAGCGGATGCGCGAGTCGTCGCCGGCCAGGCGCCGCAGGTAGGCGGCGTGCTCGTCGGAGTAGCTGGCGCCGCCCACGATCGCCAGCTGGTATCCCGTGTCGCTCTCGCGCAGCGCCTGGATCAGCACGTCGCAGCCCTTCTCGGGCACCAGCCGTGCCAGGAACAGCAGGTAGCGGCCGGCCTCGAGCCCGTGCTCGGCGAGACCGGGCCCGGCCGGCTGCACCGCCAGCGGGTCGTTGCCGTTGGGGATGTAGGTGGCCGTGCGGCCGTAGGAGTCGTAGAGGTGCTGCTGGAGGTAGCGCGCGACCGTGATCACCGCGCCGGCGTGGCGGCAGGCGCTGGCCTCACCCGCGCGCAACATCCGCTGAGCGAACCCCGACCACTTGTCCTTGTTGTAGTCCTGGTCATGGACCGTGGCGCAGGCGGCGCTGCGCCGGCCGAGCTTCGCGAACGGGATGGTGAGGCTCGGCCCGACGCCGTGGAAGTGGACGACGTCGTAGCCGCGCAGGCCCGCCTCCAGCGAGCACACGGTCGAGTGGGTGATCGCCTCCAGGTGCTTGCTGGGCACGGACGGGCGGCGGGTGAGCGTGACCCCATGGGCGGGACGCACGGGATCGCCGTAGCGCCCCCGCGTGAACACGGTTACCTCGTGGCCGCGCTCGGCCAGCCGGTCGGCCAGCAGGCCGACGTGCCGCTCGATTCCTCCAAAGCGGGTCACGTTCGTCTTCTGGCCCACCATCGCGATTCTCATCGAGCCGCCTCGCGGATATCGGCCGCACGCGCGTACGCCGCTGCCACGGCGCTGTAGTGCGGACCTGCATCGTACCGTTCCATCACCCGCTCGCGGCCGGCCCGGCCCATCCGCTCCGATCGATCGGGATCGCTCTGCATCGCCAGCATCTCCTCGCCCAGGACGCCCGCATCTCCGTGCGGCACGAGCACGCCCTCCCGGCCGTCGCGGACCAGCTCGGGGATGCCGCCGACGCGGCTGCCGATCACCGGCTTGCCCCAGGCCATCGCCTCGATCACGGCCAGCGGGCAGTTGTCGTGGCAGATGGACGGCATCACCACGGCCGCGGACGCCTGCACGGCGGCGGCCAGCTCGTTGCCGCTGCGGAAGCCGAGCAGCTCGACGTCGGCGCCGGAGCGCTCGATCATGGCCTGCAGCTGCGGGCGCATCGGCCCGTCGCCGACCAGCTTGACGCGCGCACCGGTCTCGATCGCCGCCTGCACGAGCACCTCGACGCCCTTCTCGCGCGACAGCCGGCCCACGTACAGGCAGTGGTCGCCGGGCTGATGCAACGGCACGTAGTCCTCGGCCACCACGCAGTTGGGGATCACCACGATCCGGTCGGGCGGATAGCCGCTGGTCACCATCCGGTCGCGGGCGAAGGCGGAGGGGGTGATGAACAGGTCGATGCCGTCGCGGTAGAGGCGTAGTCGGCGGTGCAGCCAGGTCTCGCCCGCCACCAGCATGCTGCCGGACAGCGATCCGCGGTTGCAGCGCTGCCGCACCGCGTGCGAGAAGCCGTGGCCGACGCAGCGCTCGCAGATCTGGCCGTTCGAAAGCAGGCTGTACACGGGGCAGACGAGCTTGAAGTCGTGGACGGTCATCACCACCGGGATGCCGCGGTCGTGCAGCGGCGCGAGCAGCGAGGGCGACAGCTGGTGGTAGATGTTGTGCACGTGCGCCAGGTCGATCGGGCGATGCGCCAGCAGGCCGCCCATCTTGCGCTTCGCCTCCAGCGAATAGACCATCCGCCCGGCCACGCGAGCGCGGCCTCGCACGCCCTTCGGCGGGTGCTCGAAGTCGACCTCCGAGACGAAGTAGCGCTCGGTGTCGCAGGGCAGGTTGCGGGCGTCGTGCATGGCGAAGTAGTCGACATGCGCGCCGTGGCCCTCGAGCAGGCCGGCCAGCCTGAACATGTAGTGCTCGGCTCCGCCGCGCGGGTAGTGGAACTTGTTCACCATCAGCACGCGCTGGAAGGCTCCGCCCGCGCGATCGCCGTTCACGCTATTCCCCGGCCAGCTCGACGCGACCCGCCGCGTGGCCGATGGCGGCCAGCGTCCAGAACGTGCCCGACACGGCCACCTGGGTCATCAGGTTCGAGTCGGCGCTCATCAGGATGTACGCGGAGGCCGCCACCAGCGCTCCCAGTGAAACGGCCTCGAGCACGCCGTCGCGGGCCTTGCGGGCGCGCCGGTAGCTGCGGCGGCACGCCCCCCACATGCCGAACAGGAGCCAGCAGAAGAACACGAACCCGGGGACGCCCAGCTCCACCACGGCGCGCACGAAGTCGCTGTGGGAGTGGGCCCCCTGCTGCACGTTGACGCCGATCGCCCGCGTGGCCGTGGTGTCTTCGACGATCGACTTGAAGCCGTTGCCCAGCACCGGGTCGTGTTCGACCCTCGGCAGATTGGTGCGCCACAGGTCGAGGCGCGCGCGCAGCGAGTTGCCCGGGCCGTAGTGTGTGCGGCCGGAGGTGAGGTCGCTGAAGCGGTGAACCGTGCTGGGCACGGCCGCGGCCACCAGCACCAGCACCAGCGGGCCGATCACCAGCAGCGCGCGGTACCGGATCAGGGCCAGCACGAACAGCCCGAACAGGCAGCCCACCCAGCCCGTGCGCGTGTAGGAGGCCATCAGCGCGACCAGCACAAGCGGGGCCGCCAGCCACAGGATCCACCGGCCCTTCAGCTGCTTGCAGAGTACGAGCGGCACCATGAACGCCAGCATGAATCCCATGAAGATGCCGAACGGGTCGGGCTGCAGGAACGTCCCGGCCGACCGGCCGACCAGGCCGATCACCGTCGATCCGCCGTGGTCGAACTGCCACAGCGCCAGCACGGTGGGCACGATCAGCGAGGCCAGCAGCGCGATCGTCATCCGCTTCAGGGACTGCCGGTCGCGGATCAGCGTGTACGCCGCGAGGTACAGCACGGCCACCGAGGTCAGCCGCAGCGTCTCGGTGATGGCGCCGCCCTTGGAGGGTGCGACGGCGATGCTGAGGATGGCCATGGTGACCAGCCCGATGTAGGGCACCACACTCGGCGCCTCCTTGGCGCGCGACCAGTTCTCGAGTATGTAGGCGCCGCCGATCGCGATGAAGACCAGTGCCAGGGCCGACGCCGGGTTCACGCTGACCGATCCGACGTTTGCAAGAGAGCGGTCGGCCCACAGATCCATGCTCGGCCGGGCGATCACGATCGCGTACACGCCGTAGGCGGGGCGGATCGCGAACACCACGCCGAACGCGATGCAGGCGGCAGCCGCCATGAACTCGCGGCCGTCGCCGAGCACCAGGGCCATCGCCACGGTCATCAGGCCGACCGCGGCGGTCGCCGCCCAGGTGAAGTCGCCGCCCGGCCGCGGCCCTTCCCTGGCCGGGCGCAGGTTTCGCAGGTCGACCGACGGGACGTAGATGCCCACGGCTAGTCCAGGTAGCCGAGGTCGCGGAGCGACCGCTCCAGGGTCGCCTCCTCCTCGGCAGACAGGGCGGGCTCGTCGCCGGCCGCGCGCTCCTGGTAGCTGCCGGCGCCCTCACGGACGGCCACCCCGTCTCGCAGCGCCTCGGCCATCACGGCGCCGTCCAAGTCGGACGGCACCGGCCGGCCCAGCAGCGCCAGCAGCGTCGGCGCCACGTCGACGATGCTGCGCTCGCCGAGGTCGACCCCGGCCGGAACGCCGTGGCCGGCGATGGCGAAGATCCCCTCCATGGCGTGCACGCCCGAGTAGCCGTCGATGATCTGCTGGGGCACCGGTTCGACCAGGTCGCCCAGCCCGGACGCGCCCTTGTAGGCAGGGTCGAACAGGGCCACGACGTCCGGGGCCTCGTCCAGGTGCGCACCCGAGTACAGCTGTTCGCGCCGCTTCGCCCACTGCACCACGGGGGCGCCGGTGTCGGGATCGCGGAGCCCCTCGAGCGCTGCGATGATGCGGTCGCGCACCTGCTCGTACTCGGCGCCGGGCTCGACGGCGCCCTGCTCCTGGCGGCCGCGCAGGTTGACCACGATGCCCTCGGCGGGCGGGTACAGCGGGATCCGGTAGGCCTGGCTGCGCGTCCAGTCGACCCGGCTGACGCCGGTCGCGCGCGCGGCCACCCGGTCGCGTGCGCCGGCCGGCAGGCGGCCCAGCGTCCGCCGCAGCACTCGCCGCAGCGCCGGCGCGCGGCGCAGCGCCCGGGTCACGTGCTCGCCGCGTCCGGCCTCGCCGCCTGCCGACAGGAGGCCCGCGTCAGCCAGCAGCCGGTCGCTGCGCACGAACGTGCGCGCGTGCGGGCCAAAGCCATGATCGGAGAGCACCGCGACCGCGCCCTCCTCGCCCATCAGGTCACGGGCCTCGCCAACCAGCGCATCGATCCCGCGGTACATCTCCAGCAGCGCCTCCCGTAGCGGGTGCCCGGGCTGGTCGAGGTACTTCCAGAGCCGGTGCTGGGCGAAGTCGGTGCTCTGGAACACGACCACCATCACCTCGTGGCGGCCCTCACGCAGCCAGCGCATCACGATCTCGCGCTGCTGGGAGATCAGGGCCAGACAGCGGTCGGCCAGCTCGCGGTCGGACAGCTTGCCGATGCGGTCGGCGAAGTCCAGCAGCGGCGGCAGCTCCTCCGCCAGTTCCGGCGGCTCGGTGTGGTTTCGGTCGTAGTCGGGCAGCGGGAAGCCCGCCACCATGCGGCCGTCCACCTCCCAGGCGGGATAGGTCATCGGCACCGACAGGATCGCGACCGGCGCCTCCGCCTGATCCCAGAATGCGGCACCCGACCAGCGCCGCGAGGTGACGAAGTCGCGGCCTTCCTCGAACGATGACGAGTGGCCGGCGCCCCACAGCCGGCTGTAGCGCTCGATCCCGAGCGTGCGGAAGTCGAACATGCCGTGGCGGCCGGGGTTCCAGCCGGTCATCATCGACGGCCAGGCAGCGGCCGTGATCGGCGGGACGGTCGAGATCAAGGTGCCAGAGGCACCCTGCTCGCGCACCGCGGCGATGTTCGGGAGGTTCGCGTCGGGAAGCCCGATGACGGAATCGGTGCCGCCGTCGAGCCCGACCACGAGCAGCCGGGTCATCAGCTGGCCGGTACCTCGATGACCTGGTGCACGCGCTCCGCGAGCCCGGGCTTGAGCTCGCCCGCTGCGGGCACCGAGCTGCTGGTCGGCGCGCGGTCGTAGCAGATGTGAAGCGGCCGTTTGGCGACGCGCTGGATTAGCGACACGGCCGAGCCAAGCGGGTTCCAGCGGGTCGCACCCGGGCGCACGGTGAGCAGCACGATGTCCGAGCACGCGATCAGCGGCAGCGTCTCGGAGTCCTCGAGCACGGCCGGCGTGTCGATCACGACCACCGCGGCGACGTCCCGCAGATCGCGCACGATGCGCTCGACCCGCGGCGCCGAGAACAGCGTCTCCGGCTGCGCGTTGCTGGTGCCCTCGGGCAGCCACGTGAGGTTGTCCTCGAGCGCGATCAGCGGCATGGACGTGGCGGTTCCGTCGAGCAGGGCGGACAGGCCCTCCTGCTCGCGCACCGCCCGCCCGCGGAGGTCGGCGCTGACCAGGATCGTGGCGGTGCCCACGCCGGCGAACGTGCGCGCCAGCGCCAGCGCCAGGCCGCTCGCGCCCTCGGCGCGGGTGGCCCGCGTCACCGCGATCACCGCCAGCCGCGTGCCCATGCCCGAAAGCTCCAGCTCGGAGCGCAGCAGCTGGACGGAGGCCTGATCAACCTGGGAGTGGATGTCCACGACCGGGACGCCCACGACCTCGATGTCCTCGGGCCGGCGGACGCGATTGTCCAGGCGGCCCATGATCAGCGCGACCAGGGCGAAGAACGCGACTCCCGCAAGGAACCCGCCGACGACGGCGAGGATGGTCGGCGGGCCGCCGGCGGCAACTCGCTGAGCCGGGACCGTCCCGCCCGAACTGAAGGGGCTGGTGAAGTTGCCCGGCACCTGCTGGAGGCCCTTCTGCAACCCCGCCTCATTGGTGGCGAGGCGCGCAGTCTGCGGCGTGACCTGGTGAAGCTGGTTGATCACGGCCTGGATCGCGACCTGCTCTCGATTCGTCCGCTCGTTCAGGAGCGCAATGGTGTAGGCCCTGAGGACAGCGACGGTCTCGTCGGAGTTGGAGCCGCCGGCGTAGTCGAGGCGCACGCTGTTCGTGGTGAGCGGCGTCATCGTCAGGTTCGAAACGATCTGGCTGGCGGTTGGCGAGCCGCCAAGGTTCTTCGACGCGGCGCCGGCGGCGACCGGGTTCACGAAGTCGTCGGGTGACCAGTCGCCGTAGTACTTCGGATTGTTCTGCACGAGCTGGTAGCCAGGGCGGTAGCCCAGCGGGACCGCGGTCACGTCGGTGATCCCCAGGTCGGCGCCCGCGGCGTAGTGGGCCTTCTTCTGGCCTGCCACGATGAACGCCAACGCCGCAAACAGCACCCCACCCAGCAGCAGCAGCCACCAGCGCTTGAAAATCAGCCGCAGAGAGCGGCGAAACGTCAGTTCCGGCTTCACGTTCTACCCACGCTCCTCGTGCCTTGGAAGGACAGAGACGCTCCGCCCGCCTCGAACGGACGCCCTATGGCCAGTGTACGCCGGGCCTCCCGTCTTACAAGTCCCGCCTCCAATATGCGCCACATGCGGGGTGCCGCCGCCCGGCGGTCGGCCCCCTCCGCGCGCACCTTGACGCCTACCCGAACGGGGGGTACGGTCGTGGATGCGAGGCAGTGGGAAGGAGAGGGCACTGGCTGTGAATGAGCAGAGGCGCGATGATCGCCGAACAGCCGTCGACGCAGAGGCCGAAGAGTACACCTCTGCAGAACCGGTGGGCGACGTCGAAAGCATCGGCGAAGTACGGGCACCTGGAGACGTGAGAGGCACCACAGACCGGCACGCACGGCGTACGCTGGTACGCCGCGCGCTGATCGTGGCGGATGTCTGGTCGCTCGGGTTCACGTTCGCGATCGTGCACATGATCCTGGGCACGTCATCAAGGCAGGGCTTCTCCTCCGGCCAGGAGTTGATTCTGTTTCTGCTGTCAGTGCCCTGCTGGCTTGCGCTGGCCGGCCTCTACGGCCTCTACGAAGGCGATCGGCTGCGGGCCGACACGACCACCCTCGACGACTTCTGGCCGCTGTTCCACGCCGTCACGGTGGGTGTGTGGCTGACGTTCGTGGCCAGCCGCCTCACCAACCACGTGCACGCCAGCGAGCGCCGGCTGATCCTGTTCTGGTTCCTTGCGCTGGTGATCCTGCCCCTGGGCCGCGTGATCATGCGTGTGTTCATCCGCTCGCGCGTGGCCTTCCTGCAGCGCACGCTGATCGTCGGCGCCGGCCTGGTTGGGCAGGAGATCGCCCGCAAGATCCGGCGCAACCCCAGCTACGGCCTTGAGCTGGCGGGCTTCGTCGACAACGATCCGCTGCCCCTGCACCCGGAGCTGGCCGACATACCCGTGCTGGGCACCACCGACGATCTCAGCGTGATCGTGCGTTCCTACGGCATCGAGCACGTGATGCTGGCCTTCACCGGCGACGGCCATGACGCCGGGCTGGACGTTGTCCGCGCCTGCAACGACCTCGACGTCGAGCTGGACATCGTTCCGCGCCTGTTCGAGGTGGTGGGAAGCAAGGCCCAGTTCCACTCGCTGCAGGGCACGCCGCTGCTCGGCCTGAGCCCGCCCGTGCTCTCGACCAGCCACCGCATCGCCAAGCGCGCGATCGACATCCTGGGAGCGACGTTCGGGCTGATCGTGCTGTCACCGCTGCTGGCGGTGGTGGCGATCTCGATCAGGCTCAACAGCAAGGGGCCGGTGCTGTTTCGCCAGGAGCGGATCGGCCGCGGCCAGCAGCCGTTCACGATCCTCAAGTTCCGCACGATGGTGGCCGACGCCGAGGACCGCAAGTCTGAGGTGGCCCACCTGAACGCGCACCTGTCCACGGACGCGCGCATGTTCAAGATCCCCGAGGACCCGCGCATCACCTCGGTCGGACGGGTTCTTCGCCGGTACTCGATCGATGAGCTGCCGCAGCTGTGGAACGTGCTGCGCGGCCAGATGAGCCTGGTCGGGCCGCGGCCGCTGATCCCGCACGAGCACCAGTACGTGAACGACTGGGGGCTGCGGCGGCTCGACCTGACGCCGGGCCTGACCGGCCTGTGGCAGGTGTTCGGACGCAGCGAGATCCCGTTCGCCGAGATGCTGGTGCTGGACTACCTGTACGTGACCAACTGGACGCTGTGGGGCGACATCAAGCTGGTGGCGCGAACGATCCCAGCGCTCATGGGCAGAACCCGGGGCGCGGCCTAGCGGCCGTCGGGTCAGCCCGGCTGCTGCGGCATGCTGCGCAGCAGCCTTCCCAACTGCACGGCGGCCGGGGTGGGCTGTCCCGCTCGGGTCAGCAGCCCCAGCCGCTCGTTGCGGTCAAGGCTCCAGCGCGACCAGCTCAGGCCGTCCTGCTGGAACAGGGTCACCATCTGCCGCTGGTAGCGGTCGACCCCGCGCTCCTCCGGGAACGCGCCCCACTCGCCCACGATCAGCGGAATGCCCCAGGTGCGGGCGATCGACACCATCGGCGCCAGATAGCTGGCCTGGTTGGCGAGGGTGCCGCGGTAGTCACCTCCCTGGAGGGTGGTGCGGTAGCGCTTGCCGGTGCCGGCGTAGTAGTCGTGCACGTCGAGGGCGATCCTGCCCAGACGCTCGAGCGGGGTCAGCCGCAGGGCCCGCACGTCGGTGCGCGGCGGCAGCATGAACACGATCGCGCGCTGCGGGTCGACCGCGCGGACGGCGGCGCCGACCCGCGCCTGCCAGCGGACGATGCGCTGGATCGCCCAGGTGCGCCGGGGCAGGTTGCCCAGCGGCGGCTCGTTCAGGATCTCGTAGCCGATGACGTTCGGCTGCTCGCGATAGCGCTGGGCCAGCATCGCCGCCAAGTCCGAGTACAGCTGGGTGGCGCGCCGGTCGGTGTACATGGCCGCCTGCGCCTGCTCGCGGCCGGCCACCGTCAGCGGAAACCGGCGGCCGTGGTAGACCCATCGCGGGATGCCGTTGGCACGGCCGCCGCGCTGCAGCGTGGCGAAGTACGGCGACCAGCCGTACTGATGCAGGTCGAGCAGCACCTGGATGCCGTGCTCGTTGAAGTACGCGATCTCGGCGTCGAGGTCGGCCAGCCGCGCCTGGTCCCAGTGGTGGACGCCATCCACCGGGCCGGTCGGTTCGTAGTCGCTCCAGGTGATGGCCAGGCGCACGAAGTTCACGCCCAGGGCAGGGGCCTGCTGGTAGGTGACGGGGTCGAGCGTGTGCACCGCCACGCCCCGCAGCGCGACGGTGTTCCCGGCGGCGTCGACGAACACCGGCCCGTCCACGTGCACGTCGGGTGACGTCGAAGCCTGCGGCGGTGAGGAGGCCGGCGACGAGCCTGACGAGATCGCGGGCGGGCTGGTTGCGGCGTCGCCACCGCCGCCGCTGCAGGCGGCGGCGAGAAGAGCCACGGCGATCGACGCGACGTACAGGTGATTCGTGCCCACAGCACCCCCAGGGTAAACCCGGTTGGTTGGGAATCAATAGTGGTCGAAGCTCGGCCCCGGCACCTCCGCCCGGAGCTCGAGCGGCAGGTGCGGAGCAAGCAGCCGCACCCGAGCACGCGCAGCCAGGGCCGACCGCTGCTGCGCCTCGCGCGCCGCCGTCTCGGCCAGCACCTGCCAGGCCACCCAGAACTTGGGCTCGGCGCCCGCCGCGCGCCGCGCGGCGGCCAGCGCGCCCGCGGTGTCGCCGGTGCGAAGCAGCGCCCGGGCGGTGGCCAGGTCGGGCCGGCCGGACAGCCGGTCGAGCCGGCCGGCGCGGTGCGCGTCGCTGAGGGCGGCGGCGGCCGGCTCGTCGTAGGAGCGCTCCAGGTAGCGCTGGGCGAGGGTGGCCGGAACGATCAGCACGGCGGCCGCCAGCACCGACAGAAGCAGCGCTGCGCCGCCGGTGACAAGCGACCGCGGCCGCTCGCGCCCGGGAGGCAGCATCGCCACCGCCGTCGCAGCCAGCAGCAGCGCCGGCAGCGCGCAGGAGGACAGCTGCCAGATCCAGTCGACCTGGGCGTGCACGGCGAAGTAGCCGAGCGCGCCGCCGATGCCGGCGGCCAGCAGCTGGTCGGTCTTCGGCTGCGTGCGCGACGCGCGCAGCCAGATGCAGGCGCCGATCGGCAGCAGCAGCGCCGCCAGGTACAGCGCCAGCCCCGGGAAGCCGAGCGTCGCTGCCACCTCGAGCAGCTGGCTGTGAGCCTGGTAGGGGAACAGGAAGGGCCGGCCGATCAGCACGTTCAGGTAGCCGAAGTTGCCCGCGCCGAAGCCCTCGGCCGGCCGCTCGCGGAACCCGCGCGCCGCCACCTTCCAGAGGTCGTAGCGCCCGGTGTCCAGCGAGCCGAAGCGGCTGCCGGCCTGGCCGGCGCCGGCCGCCTGCCCGCCCTCGGTGCCGACTTTGTCGACGGTCCGCTGGAGCGTGTGCCGCGCCCACGCGACGGGATGCCCGTCGGTGACGGCGAGCGCGGCCACGCTGCCCACTGCGAGCACCAGCACCAGCCATACCAGCGCGGCGACGGCCACCGCACGGCGCGCGACCGGCGGCAGCGTCACCAGCTCGTCCAGCATCACCTGCGCCAGGCCGACGCTGCCCGCGATCAGGCCGACCAGCATGATCGACACCCCCACGGTATGCGCATGGGAGACGCCGGCGGACGCGAACACGCCGTTCAGCTGGTGCCACATCCCCAGCGTCGGCAGCAGCGCACCGGCGGCGATCGAGCCGCTGCGGATGGGAGATGGGCACAGCGCGAAGAACACGATCGCCGACAGCACCAGCGCCCACACGGACGCGCGCGCCTCGGTCGGGACGACGGTCGCGAGCACCAGGCCGGCGCCGGCGGCCGCCAGCGGGCGCATCGGCCGCGGCGTCGAGCGGTCGGACGCGAACGCGACCAGCGGCCAGAAGCCGATCGCAACCGCCGCGGCCAGGCCGCCGCCGTAGCCGACGCCGGCCACCAGCCGGCCGCCCTCGAAGCGGGCCAGCGCGTTCGGCGAGTGCCACAGCTGCAACGCCACCTGCAGCGCCGGCAGCGTCGTGCAGGCGGCGACGACGGCCACGAGCAGCCGCCGCCAGCGCTGAGCCGGCAGCACCACCAGCACCAGCGTCACGGCCGCCGAGTAGACCAGGTAGCGGTTGCCCTCCACGAGGGCGCTCTGCGGCCACGCCGCCCAGCGGATCGAGGCGTAGCTCCAGAGCGCCAGGCCGAGCAGCGACAGCGGCAGAACGCGCTGCACGCCCGACAGCCGGGCGACGGGCTGGCCGACCAGCGCCACGCCTGCCGCGACCACCGTGGCGGCGCCCCAGATCCCCCAATCGTCGATGGTGTATCCGCCGCCGTTGGCGGTCAGGCGCAGCGCCGCGGCCACCGGCACCAGCGCCAGCAGCAGCCCGGCCGGCCCGGCCAGGGACAGGTTCTGGAGCCGGCCGGTCGCTGCCCCCTGGGTCACTCGCCGGCGCTGTATCCGTGGTCGCGCAGCTCCCGCGCGAGCGCCCGGTCGAGCATCTCGACGTCGCGCGCGCTGAGCTCGTCCCGGTAGGCGCCGGCCCGGTCGGGAGCGAACTCGAGGGCGGCGAACGACCGCTCGAAGCGCTCCGTCCAGTCCAGGCCGAGGTGGTCGAGCAGCCGCTGCACCTGCTCGCGGGGGCGCTCGACCACGTCCTCGTAGCGCAGCTCCAGCCAGCTCTCCGCCGGAATCAGCGCCTGCGCCTCGGCGAACGCTTCCATCAGCAGCTTCCACTCGAGGCCGGCCAGCACCGTGAACGACCGGCCCGACTCCTGCCAGAGCGCGTCGTCCGAGTCGGACAGCGGGCCGAAGCTCCAGCCACCGGGGCCGCCGAACCCGTCCCACCAGGGCTGCTGGACGAGCGAGCAGGCCACCGCGCGGCCGTCGCGGACGACGTGCACGAACCGCGCCTCTGGGAACACCGCATGCAGCAGCCCGGCCCGCGGCCAGCCGGTGAACTTGTGCAGGAACAGCGGCCGTCCCTGCGCCGCCGCACGCCCCTCGAAGAACGTCCGCAGCCGGCGCGACAGCCACTGCGACGCGTCCTCGGCGACCAGATCGCGCACCGGCGCCGACAGCATCGGCGAGACCTGCCGGTCGAGCAGCCGGTAGCCCTCGGACGGCGTCATCGCGACGCTCCGCACGCCGGAGGCGAGACGGCCGCCGGAGGCACCGCCGCGGCGGCCGCCCTGCTTCTGCAGCGGCGCCGGCAGGGCGCGGTAGATGCGGTTGTTCATCCGGCCCTTGCGGTTGAGGCCGGCGAACCGGTCGTCCACGTTCGCGATGAAGCCGACCTGATCGTGCATCGCGGCTACCTGGCCGACGATCGTCGAACCGCAGCGGCCGGTGCCGAGCATGAAGGCGAAGCGCTGGTCGTCCATCGCGGTCAAGGTACCAAGAAGGGGCCGTCCCCGGCGCCGCGGGGCAGGCTCACCCGGGCGCCCCGTGGGCGTCGTACGTGCCCCAGGAACCGCGCAGCACCTCGCACACCTCGCCCACCGTTGCCTCGGCGCGCAACGCCTCTCGCATCGCCGGCAGCAGGTTGTCCTCGCCGCCGGCCACGCGGCCGACCTCGGCCAGGGCCTGCTCGACCGCGCCCGAGTCACGCCGCGCCCGCACCGCGCGGGTGCGTTCGATCTGCCGCCGCTCGGCCTCCGGGTCGATCGTGTGCAGCTCGATCCGCTCGCCGCTGCCCTCGGTGTACCTGTTGACCCCGACGATCACCTCCTCGCCGGACTGCACGCGGCGATGGTGGGCGAATGCGGCCTGCTCGATCTGATCCTGCACCCAGCCCCGTTCGACGGCAGCGACGGCGCCGCCCATCCGGTCGATCTCCGCGATCAGTTCACGCGCCTGATCGGCGAGCGCGGTGGTCAGCGCTTCGATGTAGTAGCTGCCGCCCAGCGGATCGGCGGTGCTGGTGCCACCGGCCTCGGTCGCCAGGATCTGCTGCGTGCGCAGCGCGATCGTTGCGCTGCGCTCGGTGGGCAACGCCAGCGCCTCGTCGTACCCGTTCGTGTGCAGGCTCTGACCGCCTCCGCAGACTGCCGAAAAGGCCTGAATCGCAACCCGCACGATGTTGTTCTCGGGCTGCTGGGCGGTGAGGGTGGAGCCGCCGGTCTGGGCGTGGAAGCGCAGCATCAGGCTGCGCTCGTCGCCGGCTCCGAAGCGCTCGCGCATCAGCTCGGCCCAGAGCATGCGGGCGGCGCGGAACTTGGCGACCTCCTGAAAGAAGTCGTTGTGCGCGTTGAAGAAGAAGGACAGGCGCTGCGCGAACGCGTCCACCTCCAGGCCCGCGTCCACCGCCGCCTGCACGTAGGCGATGCCGTTGGCGATGGTGAAGGCCAGCTCCTGGGCGGCCGTCGAGCCCGCCTCTCGGATGTGATAGCCCGAGATCGAGATCGTGTTCCAGCGCGGCAGCCGCTCGGTGCAGTAGCGGAACGTATCAACGGTCAGCCGCATGCTGGGCCGGGCCGGGAAGATGTAGTTGCCGCGGGCGATGTACTCCTTGAGGATGTCGTTCTGGATGGTGCCGGACAGGCGCTCCCCGGCGACACCCTGCTCCTCGGCCACCAGCTCGTAGAGCAGCAGCAGCAGCGAGCCGGGCGCGTTGATGGTCATCGACGTCGAGACGTCGCCGAGCGGGATCCCGGCCATCAGCAGCCGCATGTCCTCGATCGAGTCGATCGCCACGCCGGTGCGACCGACCTCACCGCGAGCCAGCGGGTGGTCGGAGTCGAGGCCCAGCTGGGTGGGCAGGTCGAACGCGACCGACAGGCCGGTCTGCCCTCGATCCAGCAGCAGCCGGAAGCGGGTGTTGGTCTCCTCCGCAGAGGAGAAGCCGGCGTACTGACGCATCGTCCAGGCCCGCTGCCGGTAGCCATCCCTGCGCACGCCGCGCGTGTACGGGTAGCTGCCGGGGTCGGGGCGGTCGGCGCCGTCGGCGTCAGAGTAGAAGGGACGCACGGGGATACCGGAGTCGGTGCGCCGCTGCTCGTCTGCCGCCATCGCGTGATGTTAGACATGCGAGAGCCCCGGCTGCCGCGTCCTCCGCCTTCATCGACTCGGGTGTCCGGCGAACCGGTGCTCCCCGAGCCTCCAACGGAGCCGCATCTGCGTCCGGGGCTCTGTGCGCGAGAACCTACCAGCCACCGCAGCGGTGTCGAGGGGGCCGCGGCGAAAAACTCCGCAAGGTGCGTGAAATAGCCGACAAGTACGCTGTGGGCATGAGGATCACGGTGAGGCTGTTCGCAGCGCTGCGCGAGCGCGCAGGCGAGGGCGTGCGCGAGATCGAGCTGGGCGGCGGCTCCTGCATCGGCGACGTGTGGCCGGCGCTGGCCCTCGGCGACGAGCCGCCCGGGATCGCGTATGCCCGAAACCGGGAGTATGCCGACCGCGGCCAGCCGCTGCAGGACGGCGACGAGGTGGCCGTGATCCCGCCCGTGTCGGGCGGCGGCTTCCGCGTCCAGCCTGAGCCGCTCGACCTGGCCGCGATCGTGGCCGAGGTGGGCGACCCGGGAGACGGCGCCATCGCGACCTTCATCGGCACCACCCGCGACCACAGCCGCGGCCGCGTGGTCACACACCTCGAGTACGACGCCTATCCGGAGATGGCCGAGACCGAGATGGCCAGGATCGCGGCCGGCGTGATCGAGCGCCACGGCGTCACGCGGGTCGCGATGGCCCACCGCACCGGCCACGTTCCGATCGGCGAGGCCAGCGTCATCATCGCCGTGTCGGCGCCGCACCGCGGCGCGGCTCTGGACGCCTGCCGCGACGCCATCGACACGCTCAAGCAGACGGTACCGGTGTGGAAGAAAGAGGTGTTCGAGGGCGGCGAGGAGTGGATCGGGCGGGAGGGCAGCGGATGAGCTGGGATTCCGAGCACTTCGATCCGCTGCCGCCGTCCACGATCGAGCCGCCGCCGCAGCAGAAGCACTGGCTGAAGCGGCTGCTGGCGCCGCTCGGGGGCATCGCGCTGCTGATCTGGAAGATCGCCGGCCCGCTGCTGCTCGCGCTCAAGAACGTGAAGCTGTTCGCCTTCAGCCTGACGTTTCTGGTCTCGCTGGCGGCGTACACCAGCATCTGGGGCTGGCGGTTCGCGCTCGGGTTCATGCTGCTCTTGATGGTGCACGAGATGGGCCACGTGATCCAGCTGCGGCGCGAGGGCGTTCCCGCCTCGGCACCGATGTTCATCCCCTTCCTGGGCGCCTTCGTGGGCATGAAGGAGATGCCGAAGAACGCCTGGGCCGAGGCCAAGGTGGGCCTGGCCGGCCCGGTGCTGGGCACGCTGGGGGCCGGCGTCTGCCTGGCTGCGGCGGTCGCGACCGACAGCGACCTGCTGCGGGCGGTCGCCTACACGGCCTTCTTCCTGAACCTGTTCAACCTTATCCCGGTGGTGCCGCTGGACGGCGGCCGCGCGGCCGCGGCGTTCCACCCCGCGTTCTGGTTCGTGGGCGTGTTCGCGGTGGCGCTGCTGTTCTTCTGGCACCCCAACCCGCTGATCCTGGTGATCGCGGTGCTGGGCGCCTACGAGCTGTTCCACCGCTGGGGGCACCGCAACGATCCGCAGGCACAGGCCTACTACGCCACCCCCTGGCGCCAGCGGCTCACGATCGGTGTCGTCTACCTGGCGCTGATCGGGCTGCTGGTGCTGGGCATGGAAGCCAGTTACCTGCATCGCAGCTTCTAGGTCTCGCCGGCCGGCTACCAGCCGTCGGTCAGCACGCGGTCGAGCGTGTCGGCGAACATGTCCGCGTCCTCGTGTTCGATGCATAGCGGCGGCTTGATCTTGAGCACGTTCTCGTGGTCGCCCGTGGGCTGCACGATCACGCCCAGCTCGCGCATGCGCTCGCACAGCGCGTAGGCCTCGGCGGACGCCGGGGTGGCCGCCTCGCGGTCACGCACCAGCTCGGCGCCCAGGTACAGCCCGCTGCCGTGCACCGCCCCGATCAGCGGGTGGCGCTGGGCCAGCTCCAGCAGGCGGCCGTGCAGGTGCGATCCGACCCGGGCCGCGTTCTCCTGCAGGCCCTCGTCGCGGATCGCGTCCAGCACGGCGATGCCGATCTCACACGAGAGCGGTGAGCCGCCGACGGAGCTGAAGAACCCGGCGTTGCGGTGGAAGGCTGCGGCGATCGGCTCGGTGGTGATGACGGCGCCGACCGGGTGGCCGTTGCCGGTCGCCTTCGCGATGGTAACGATGTCGGGCACCACGCCCTGCTGCTGGAACGCCCAGAACCACTCGCCCAGGCGCCCGTAGCCGACCTGCACCTCGTCGGCGATGCAGACGCCGCCGGCGTCGCGGACGTACCGGAAGGCGTGCTCGAGGTAGCCGGGCGGGGCCAGCACGCCTCCCGCGTTGCCCAGCACCGGCTCGCAGATGAACGCGGCCGCCCCCTCGGCGGCATCGCGCACGGGCTCCGCGTAGCGGGCGCCGGCCTGCGGATCGTCGAGCCCGTAGGCGCCGCGGTAGGTGTTGGCCTGGGGCACGACCCGCAGGCCCGGCGGGGGGCTGAGCGCCGCGGCCGGGTTGTCGAACAGCGAGGTGCCGACGTCGTAGGTGGCGGTCGTCCAGCCGTGGTAGGCGCCGGCCACCGCGATCACGTCGTGGCGGCCGGTGTAGGTGCGGGCCAGGCGCAGCGCCAGGTCGTTGGCTTCGCTGCCGGTGCTGACCAGGAACACCCGGTCGAGCGGATCGGGCAACAGCTCGCTCAGCCGCGCGGCGAACCGTGACATGCCGTCGTAGAGGAAGCGCGAGTTCGTGTTCAGCAGCCGCAGCGCGCGCTGCGCGGCCGCCGCCACGGCCGGGTGGCTGTGCCCCAGCACCGCCACGTTGTTGACCATGTCCAGATACGGGCGGCCGTCCTCGTCGTAGAGGCGGTGCCGCCACCCGCGCACCATCCGCGGCGGGTGCCGGTAGTACAGGAGCTGGGCGCTGGCAACGGCGCCGGCGCGCATGTCGAAGACGGCGTCACGGGCGGGAGCCGGGGCCGCCGCGTCGATCCCGGCCAGCGCCGAGGGGTCGGGGCAGAGGCTCATCCACGCCTCGCGCTGCGAGGGCCGCGCCCAGCCCGGGGGCTGTTCGGCGTCACACAGCGCGAGCTGGATGTGCAGGTGCGGCAGCGGCCGGCCCGAGGCCTCGGCGACGGTGCCGAGCAGGTCACCCGCGCCCGCGGTCAGCGGCTCTGCCGGCGTGATCCCCTCCAGCACGATCCGGTAGCTGCCGTGGCCGGGCAGGTCGGATTCGAGCGTCACGCGGTCGTCGCCACTTGAGACAACCCGCGCGTCGAGCGGGCAGCGCACGGGCTCACCGGCATCGGCGAACAGGTCGACGCCCAGGTGGACGGTGGCCGCCTCGACGGCCGCAGGCCGCCCGGAGCGGTGCAGCCGCGCCTCGCCGTAGCGCCCGACGGCCAGCTCGCCGGCATCGACGGCGGCCGCAGCCGCGACGCCGGCAGCGGTCTCCCACTCGCCGTGGGCGTATCCAGGGGAGGCAACGGTCAGGTCGACGAGCCTCAGCACCCGGCCCTTCGGGTCGATCGGCGGCACCAGCTCCAGGGCGGCGAGGTGGTCCCCGAGAGCGGCCGCGGCCGTGTGCGGATCCATCCCACACGCGGCCCGGCAGGCGGCCTCGGCCAGGTCGGGGTCGACGGCCGCGACGGCGGCCAGCGAGCCCCAGTCGATCTCGATCAGGTCGTTCGCGTAGCGGTTGCCGGGCTCGGCCATCGCCTGCTGCCAGGTCGAGACGGCGCCGCCGGCCGCGCGTCCCAGCACCAGCGGGAACACCGCCGCCAGCTCGGGCTCGGTGAGCGGCAGGCGCGCGTGAAACCCGGAGACGACGTCGACGATCACGGCCAGCGCGTCGCCCGGGTCGTGCCACGTCAGCGAGGCCGCAGCGACCGCGGCTTCGGCCACCAGGTAGCTGCGCGTCATGTCGCCGAAGTCGATCAGGCCGCACGGCATCAGCCGGCCGTCGCCGTCACGGCGGCCGACCACGTTGAAGTCGGTCACGTCGCCGTGGATCACCTGCACCCGCAGGTCGGCGGCCAGCCGCTCCAGGGCGCGGTCGTGCACCCGCATCGAGCGCTCCACCAGCTCGCGGCGGGCGGGGTCGTCGACGTGGCGGATGAGGCCGTCGACGACCGCTCGGGCGTGTTTGAGATCCCACTGCAGCACGCGGTCGGCGGCGGGATGATCGAAGCCGTGAAGCGCCATAGCGGCCTCGGCGGCGATCGCACCCAGATCGGAGCGGGCCTTGGCGTCGAGGTGCCGGGCCTCGGTCATCGGCTCGCCGTCCACCCAGCTGGTCATGCGCACGTCGTAGGTCTCGCCGTCCCGGTCGACCGGCACGATCTCGCTGCCCTGAAGCGACGGGATCGGCACCGGCGTGGCGAACGGCAGGCCGGCCGCGGCGAGGTGGTGCATGGCCGCGTTCTGCATCTCCAGCGAGTCGCGGCCGAAGTGCGGATTCGCGATCTTCAGCACCGAACGGCCGCCGTCCGCGCCGGTGATCAGGAAGTTGCGGTCCTGGTGGCTGCCCAGCTCGGCGGCCTCGCCACGGCGGCCGAACAGCTCCTCCGCGAGCCGACGCCCGTCGGCCTCGTCGAACGGCGGCGAGACGATCTGGTAGCCCTCGAACAGCCCGCTCACTGCGCCACCTTGTGGAAGCCCCAGTCGAGCATCCGCGATGCGGCGGCGAACTCGCTGCCGCGCACGCCCAGCTCGACGGCGATCAGGGTATGGCCGCCGCGGGTGGCCGAGGCGGCCAGGCAGTTCCCTGCCAGGGTCGTCTGGCCGGTCTTGATGCCGCCGGCGTCGGGGTACGTCCACAGCAGCTCGTTGCGGTTCACGTACGGCGCGCCCGACGCGGGGCGGTAGAACTTGGAGGAGACCAGGCGCCTCAGCGGGCCCGCGGCCAGCACCTGCCGGGAGAGGTCGGCCACGTCCCAGGCCGAGCTGTGGTTTCCGGCGTCGACGATCCCGCTCGGGTTCGAGTAGTGCGTGTCGGACAGCTTCAGCCTCCGCGCCTCGTGGTTCATCCGGCGGACGAACGCCTTCACCGAGCCGGCCGTGTGCACCGCCAGCGCATCGGCGGCATCGTTGGCCGAGGCGATCAGCATGGCCGCAAGCATGTCATGCACGCTGACCTTGCTGCCCGCGTGCAGGCCGATGGTGTAGCCGGTCTCGCCGGTCATCGCGGGGGTGACCGTGAAACGCTGGTTGATGCCGCCGCGCTCGGACAGGAGGGCGGTCATCAGCTTCGTGAGGCTCGCGATCGGCCGGTGCGCGTGTGAGCGGTGACTCCACAGCACGCGACCCGAGCCGGCATCGACGACGATGCCGGCGGCGAGGTGCACGCCGGGGAGCGGCTGGGTGGAGGCACCGGCCGCCCGCAGCGGCGACGTCACGCCGCCGGTGCCGTTCGCGGGCGTCTGCGGTACCACGCCGGTGAGCGCGCTCGGGGGGATCACGCCGGCCGATCGATCGGTCAGCGGCAGCACCCGCCACACGATGACAGCGGCAGCCGCGACGAGGGCGACCAGCAGGATCACGAGCAGCGCACGCAGCGGCGACACGGCGGGCAGGCGCCGTCGCCGGCGGGTACCGGCCTGCATCGAGTACAACGGGGGACGCCTCGTCGCCACAGACACACCCTACAATCGAGGGCATGACGGCCAACCCGCTACGCGACCTGCCCTCGGTGGACGCCCTGCTGCGCACGCGCGCGGGCGAAGCCCTGGTCGAGGAGCACGGACGGCAGGCGGTGGTGGAGATGCTGCGCGCGGTGCTTCAAGAAGCGCGCGCGGCGGGGAAGGTTGCCGATCAGGAAGGCCTGCTGGAGATCGCGGCGGGGCGGCTGGGACGACCGCCCAGTTTGCGTCGGGTGCTGAACGCGACCGGGGTGATCATCCACACCAACCTGGGCCGCGCGCCGCTGGCGGAGGTTGCGATCGAGCGGGTGGGTGAGGTGGCAGCGGGCTACTCGACGCTCGAGTACGACCTCGTGGTGGGAGGTCGCGGCTCCCGCCACGACCACCTCTCCGACCTGCTGTCGAGCCTGACGGGCGCGGAGGCGGGGTTGGCCGTGAACAACAACGCGGCGGCGGTGCTGCTGTGCCTTGCGGCCACGGCGGGCGGCGGCGAGGTGCTGATCAGCCGCGGCCAGCTGATCGAGATCGGCGACGGGTTCCGGATCCCTGACATCCTGGCCCAGTCGGGTGCGCGGCTGGTGGAGGTCGGCACCACCAACCGCACCAGCGTCGCGGACTACCGCAAGGCGATCACGAACGAAACGCGGGCGATCCTGCGGGTGCACCAGTCGAACTTCCGGATCGTCGGGTTCACGGCCCACCCCGGGCTGGCGGCGCTGGCGGAGGTGGCGGGCGGAGACCTGGCGCTGATCGACGACCTCGGCTCCGGCGCGCTGCTCGACCTGCCGGACCTCCTGGACGAGCCCCCCGCGCGGGCCAGCATCGAGGCGGGCGCCGACCTGGTCTGCTTCTCCGGGGACAAGCTGCTGGGCGGACCGCAGGCGGGCATCATCGTCGGCACCGCCGCGGCCGTGGGACGGGTGAAGCGCCACCCGCTGGCGCGAGCGATGCGGATCGACAAGCTGTCGCTGGCGGCGCTGGAGGCGACGCTCGAGCTGTACCGGAATCCCGCACAGGCGCTGGCTCAGATACCGGTGCTGCGGTCGCTGGGGGAGCCGGCCGAGCGCGTGCGGGAGCGGGCCGAGCGGCTCTGCCGGCGGCTGGGCGGCGAGCTGGCCGCGACGACGGCGAAGGTGGGAGGCGGCGCGCTGCCGTTGCTGGAGCTGGACAGCTTCGCCTGTGCGCTGGAGGGCGGGGACGAGCTGGCGGCGCAGCTGCGGGAAGGCGACCCGCCGGTGATCGCGCGGGTGCAGGAGGGCCGGGTGCTGCTCGACTGCCGGACGCTCAGCGACGAGGACTGCGACCTGATCCGCCCGTGACGGACACGCCGCTGA
>JAICYJ010000054.1 GCA_025934255.1 Thermoleophilia bacterium
CCCGCCAGCTGCAGTGCGCGGGCGTCAACCGCGACCGGCGCCAGCGTGGGGTCGTCGCGTCGCGCCTGCAGGACGCCCGCCGGGTCGAGACCCGCCGCGCGGCGCCGGGTGACGTGCAGCAGCAGCGAGCGCAGGTCGGAGGCGGGCAGCTCCTCGAGCTGGTCGACCAGCGCGCCCTGACGGCGGAGGCGCCTCACCACCGGGCCAGCCGGCGGCATGTCCAGGCAGCGCCGCATCCGCAGCTCCATCAGGTCGGGCGCGGCCTCGGCCGGGTGCGGCCCGGCGATCACCTCGAAGCCGCAGCGGCGGTAGAGGTCGACGGCGCCCGTGTTCAGCTCGCGCACGTCAAGCTCGATCGCGGCGCTGCCCTGGCGCGCCGCCCAGCGGCACACGCCCTCCACCAGGCGCCGCCCGATCCCGCGCCGGCGCCATCCCGGGTCGACCCACATCGCCACCAGGTCGGCCGCGCGGGCGGGGTCGAGGCGCAGGCCGGTGGCGCTGCCGACGTGGCGGTCGCCGTCGACGACGTGGAACGTGGCCACCTGCGAGCTCTGCGCCGCGATCGCGGCACGCTCCTGCCAGAACTCGTGCGGCTGGGCCGCCTCGTCGGCGTGACGCGACGCGAACGCGTCGGGCGTGTCCAGCAGCATCGCCAGGCGCACGCGGCGCAGCTCGTCGACATCGTCGACGCGGACGCGTCGCATGCGCAGGGTGCTCACGCGCCAACCGTACGCGATCCGCCTTCGAACACGGCCTGGGCATGTGCGCTCGTGCCCAGCACCAGCACCTCGTCACCGGCCCGAAGCACCGAGTCGCCGCGGGCCTGGCGGGCGGCACCGTCGCGCATGATCAGGCTGATCCAGGCGCGCTCGCCGAGGACGAGGTCGCGCAGCGCCACCCCGTCGGCGGGCGACCCGGCGGCGACCACGTAGCGCCCGACCTCCTGCGGCTCATCGCGGAGGCGCACCGACAGGTCCCACGGCTCCTGGTGGATCTGCCGCATCCGCAGGCCGACCCGGCCGGCCACCGTCGGCACCAGCGAGCCCTGGACGACCACCGAGAACATCACGACCACGAACACGATTCCGTAGATGCGGTTGGCGTGGTCGACGCCCTCCAGCAGCGTGAACGCGGCCAGCAGGATCGGCACCGCGCCGCGCATGCCGGCCCAGGCGATGAACACCTTCTCGCCCCGCGTCAGGCGCGCCCGCGCCAGCAGCGCCGCCACCACCAGCGGCCGCGCCAGGAACGTCAGCAGCACCGCCACAGCCAGGCCGTCCAGCCAGACGCTGCGCAGGTCGAGCGAACCGAGGTCGATGGTCAGCCCCAGGGCCACGAACACGACGATCTCGCCGAGGCTGGCAAGCGCCTTGTGGAAGTGCTCGATCTCGGCCTTGTAGGGCGCGCGCAGGTCGGCGATCAGCACGCCGGTCACGAACACGGCCAGGAAGCCGGAGCCGTGCAGCACCGAGGCCAGGCCGTATACGATGCCGGCGGCCGACAGGGTCAGCAGCGGGTACAGCGCGGAGTCGGGCAGCATCAGGTCGCGCATGGCACGCCCCAGCGCCAGGCCGCCGATCACGCCCACCGCCAGGCCGACGGCCATCTGCAGGGCGAAATCCTCCGCGATCCCGAGGCTGGAGCCGCTGTTGGTGGCGATGTCGAGCAGCCCGATCACGAGCGCGATCCCGACCGGGTCGTTCACGCCGGACTCGCCCTTGAGGATGTCGTCGCTGCGGCCGCTCACCTCGCTGCCGCCCAGCACCGAGAACACGACCGCCGGATCGGTGGGCGCGAGCGCCGCCCCGATCAGGAGCGACGTCGTCCAGCTGGCACCGAACAGCGCGTGGACGAGCACCGCCAGCAGGCCCGCCACCAGGAACGTGCCGACCACCCCCAGGCTCACGATCGGCCATAGCGACTCGCGGAAGCGGGTCACGCCGATGTCCATGCCGCCGTCGAACAGGATCACGATCAATGCCACGAGGCAGATCCGCTCGACGTCGTGGATCGTCAGCAGCGGCGCCAGATTCGGGATCAGGTCGGACGACACCGTGGCCGCCGCCAGGAACAGCGCGGGGGCCGGCACGCGCAGCCGCCCGCTGATGCGGCTCGAGAGGATGGCGACCGCGAAGCCGACCGCGACGATCAGCACCACGCGGCCGAACTCGGCGGCGTCGGTCACGAATCCATCCTAGTGGGAGGCTCCGGTCGTAGACTCGGGGTATGACGGAGGGCTTCGTGGGCATCCTGCGATTCGAGCTGCACCTGCCCGAGAACCGCTCGCTGAAGGGCAAGCGCAAGCACCTGCTGAGCGTCAAGAGCCGGCTGGAGCGGCGCTACGGGGCGTCCGTCGCCGAGATCGGATACCACGAGCTGTGGCAGCGGTCGCTGCTGGTGATGGTGGTGGCACGGCGCGAGGCGGGGGAGGCGATGCACGCCCTGGACGAGGCCCGCGGCTACCTTTCATCTCAGGAGTTCGAGCTGGCGCGGGCGGACGCGCAGGTGCTGTCGGTGGAGGAGGCAATCGGGTGAGCGAGCGGATGCGACGGGTGAACGAGTCGCTGCGCAAGGTGCTGGCGGACGGAGTCGAGCGGCTGGGCGACCCCTCGGTGGGATTCGTCACGGTCACCGGCGTGCGGGCCACCACCGACTTCAGCCAGGCCATCGTCTACGTCAGCGTGCTGGGCAGCGAGAAGCGGCGCACGCGCTCGCTGCGCGCGCTCGAACGCGCGCACGGCGTGCTGCAGCAGCGTGTTGCGCGGGAGTTGCGTCTGAGGCGTACCCCTCAGCTGATCTTCCAGTATGATGAGACCCTTGATCGTGCTCTGCGCATGAGCGAACTGCTTGATCAGGTTGTGCCTGCGCCGCCTCCCGAAGAGCACGTCAACGAGACTCCCGATGACAGACAGCCCGACCTCCCGTGAGCTTGACGACGTGGTGGCCGCACTCGCGGCGGCCGACCGCGTGTTGATCGCGTCTCACGAGAATCCCGACGGCGACGCCATCGGCTCGATGTCCGCCGCGGCGCTCGCGCTGCGCGCCGCCGGCAAGCAGGTGCGGCTGTACCTGCACCCCGATTCGCCGCTGCCCCACGAGTACGGCTTCCTGAACATGGACGGGCTGGAGCGCAGCATCGAGCCCGGCTCGACCGAGGGCTGGACGCTGCTGGCGCTGGACTGCGGCAACGAGTCGCGGCTGGGGCCCGACCACGAGCAGCTGCGGGCCGGCTTCGCGCAGGTGATCGACGTCGACCACCACCACGACAACTCCCGCTTCGGCGACGTCAACTACGTGGACGGCCACGCCTCCTCGACCGCCGAGATCCTGGCGCGCATCTGCGACGGGCTGGGGATCGAGCTGACACCCGAGATCGCGGAGGCGCTGTACGTCGGCCTCGTCACCGACACCGGCCGCTTCCAGTACCGCACCACCAGCCCGGCGGCGCTGCGGCTGGCGGCGCGCCTGGTGGAGGCCGGCGCGGACGTGCACAAGGTCTTCGAGCTGGTGTTCGAGACGCTGCCCTTGGGCAAGATGCAGCTGCTGGGACGCGTGCTCGAGCACATGCAGTCCTACGAGGGCGGGCGGCTGCTGGTCAGCTACGTGACGCGGGACGACCTGGCGCTGGTGGAGGGTGACGAGGCCACCACGGAGGGCCTGATCGACAACCTGCGGGCGGTGGACGGCGTGCAGGTGGCGGCGCTGATCCGCGAGCAGGTGCCGCACCCCGACGGGACGATCACGCCCAACCGCGTGTCGCTGCGCTCGCGCGGGTCGATCGACGTGTCCCAGATCGCGCGCAAGTCGCAGGGCGGCGGCCACAAGCAGGCGGCCGGCTTCTCGCACCCCGGCAGCATCGAGGAGATCCGCGAGTTCATCGTGGATGAGGTCGCAAGCCAGCTGGCCGAATCCGCCGCGTAGACTGCGGCGCGTGACAGGACTGCTGCTCGTCGACAAGCCCCCGGGACCGACCTCGTTCGCGGTGATCCGCCGGCTGCGGCCGCTGACGGGCCCGAAGGTGGGGCACGCCGGTACGCTCGACCCGTTCGCGACCGGCCTGCTGCTGGTGCTGGCGGGACGGGCGACGCGGCTGGCGACGTTCCTGTCCGGCCTGGACAAGCGCTACCGCGCGGTCGTGCAGTTCGGGGCGGTTTCCTCGACGCTTGACCCGGAGGGCGAGATCTCGCAGACCGGCGGGCGGACGGACGCTGCCGCCGTGGCGGAGGCGGCGGCCGCGCTCACCGGCGACGTGCTGCAGGAGGTGCCGATGGCCTCGGCGGTGAGGGTGGCCGGAGAGCGCTCCTACGCGCGCATGCGGCGAGGCGAGATCGAAGCGCCGCCGCCGCGGATGGTGACGATCGAGCGGCTGGACGTTGTCTCGTTCGACGAGGGAGAGCAGCGGGCGGTGATCGACGTGCGCTGCTCGAAGGGCACGTACGTCCGCCAGATCGCGGCCGACCTGGGTGCGGCGACGGCGGCCGGCGGTTACTGCAGCGAGCTGCGGCGCACGCAGGTGGGGGAGTTCACGGTGGATCGCGCGGCCTCGCCTGAGCGGATCCTGGAGGAGGGCGACGGGCCGTGGATGATCCAGCCGCGCGAGGCGCTGCCGCACCTGCCGGAGCGGGTGCTGGACGGCAGCGAGCTCGAGGAGGTGCTGCACGGGCGGATGCTGCCGGCGGCGGGTGAGACAGGGCCCGTGCGGCTGGTGCACGACCACCGGCTGGTCGCGATCGGCCGCCCGGACGAGCGCGGACTGCGACCGGCCGTGGTGCTGGGCGCGTGATCGAGACCAGCCTCGATCGGGCGGAGCCGGCGGCGCGCACCGTGGCGCTGGGCAGCTTCGACGGCGTCCACCTCGGCCACCGGCGCGTGATCGAGGCCGCGATCGCGGCAGCTGCAGAGCGGGGGACGCGCTCCAGCGTGGTCACGTTCGAGCCGCATCCGATGGTGGTGCTGCGCCCGGAGCTGGCTCCCCACGAGCTGTCGACGCCGGAGCGGCGGTCGCAGCTGGTGGCAGAGCTGGGGCCGGACGAGCTGATCGTGATCCGGTTCGATCATGCCTTCTCACAGATCGAGCACGACCAGTTCGCGGAACGGGTGCTGCACGAGGCGCTCGATGCGCGGCTGGTGATCGTGGGCCGCAACTATCGCTACGGGCACCGCGCGCAGGGGTCGATCGAGACGCTGGCAGCGTCCGGGCAGCGGCTCGGCTTCGAGGTGCAGCCGGCGCCGCTGCTGGAGCTGGACGGGGCGCCGGTCTCGTCGTCGCGGATCCGCGACCTGTTCGGGGCGGGGGAGGTCGAGCACGCGGCGCGGCTGCTGGGCAGGGCGCCGTGGCTGGAGGGCACGATCGTGCGCGGCGACGGGCGCGGCCGCGAGCTGGGGTTCGCGACCGCCAACGTGGAGTCGGCGCCGCGAAGTGCGATGCCGGCGATCGGCATCTACGCGGGACGCGCGCACCTGCCGGGGGAGTCGCACGCGGCGGCGATCAGCGTCGGCTACAACCCGACCTTCTCCGACGAGCGGGAACGCGTGCGCGTCGAAGCGCACCTGCTGGACTTCGACCGGGACATCTACGGAGAGCCGCTGCGGATCGAGTTCATGCGGCGGCTGCGCGGCGAGCAGCGGTTCGACACGATCGAGGATCTGGTCGCCCAGGTGCACCGCGACATCGACGCCGTCCGCGCCGAGCCGCTGGTCTGGCAACCGCTCGGGTGATAGAGAGGTGCCGGGCACCGTCGTAAGACCCTTGACATCGCCGTGACCCGCGCGTGACGGTCCGGCCGGGCGGGTGGAACGGGGGTGCCGGGCACCGTCGTCACGGGCGTTACCGTGGCGTGACCCGCTGGTAACAGACGGGTACTACCAGGACGTCACGGGGGTGCAGCGGCGGCTGTGACGGTGCCCGGCACCTGCGTTCCAGGGGGTGTTACCTGGAGGTTGCGAAGGTGCAACGGCTGATGGAACGGTGCCCGGCACCTCTCTATCACCGCCTACAGACTGCGCACCGCCAGCGGCTGTGGGCCGCTCGGCTCCACCCGGAACGCGCGGCCGCCGGGCACCTCGCTGACCGCCTCGGCCAGCTCCGTGCCGCGGAACACCAGCCCGACGCCGTCGTCCGCCGCAAAGCCTGCCGGCAGCAGGCCGTCGGCCACCCACCGCTCGTACGTCGGCTTCCGCAGCAACTCGCCGTCGTAGTGCGGGCAGAAGCTGCCGGCAAGGAAGCCGAGCCCGTCGTTCAGCGGTGCCAGGTCGGGCCCGAACGAGTCGGTCGAGCACGCATCGAACCAGCAGTTCGCGCCGGCCGATACGCCTGCCAGCACGATCCCGCGCGACCACGCCTCGCGCAGCACCACGGCCACGCCGTGCAGCCGCCAGATCGCGAGCATGTTGGCCGTGTTGCCGCCGCCGACATAGATGAGGTGCTGGTCGAGCAGAAACGAGCGGATGTCCTCGACTTCCCGGGTGAACAGCGCCAGCACGGACGTCTGGGCGCGGTCGCCGAGGCCGGCGTGGAACGCGTCCACGGCCTCGGCGCGGTCTCCGCCGGCGGTCGGGACATAGCAGACGCGCGGTCGCACCTGTCCGGTCAAGCGCAGGACCTCCTCGTCCAGGCCCGATCCCCAGGGGCCCGCGCCGCCGAGGGCGACGATGCACGGCTCGCTCACGTCGCGACTGCGGTCACACCCAGACTCTCGAGCGTGCGGCGAAGCCCGTCCTCGAGCCCCACCTTCGGCTCCCAGTCGAGCACCTCGCGGGCACGGGTGATGTCAGGCTGCCGCACCTTGGGATCGTCCTCGGGCAGCCCTTCATAGACGAGCTCCGACGTCGTCCCGGTCATCCGCTGGATCACGTCGGCCAGCTCCAGGAGCGTCATCTCGTTGGGATTGCCGATGTTCACCGGCATGTGGTAGTCGCTCATCGTCAGCCGGAAGATGCCCTCGATCAGATCGTCCACGAAGCAGAACGACCGCGTCTGGCTGCCGTCGCCGAAGATCGTGATCGGCTTGCCCTCCAGCGCCTGGCGGATGAAGTTGGGGATCGCGCGCCCGTCGTGCTGGCGCATCCGCGGCCCGTAGGTGTTGAAGATGCGCACGATGTGCGTGTCCACGCCCTGCTGGCGGTGGTAGGCCATCGTCAGCGCCTCGGAGTAGCGCTTGGCCTCGTCGTAGACGCCGCGCGGCCCGACCGGGTTCACGTTGCCCCAGTACTCCTCGCGCTGCGGGTGCTCCTCCGGGTCGCCGTAGACCTCCGACGTCGACGCCAGCAGAAAGCGGGCGCGCTTGAACTTGGCCAGGCCCAGCGCGTTGTGGGTGCCGTAGGAACCGACCTTGAGCGTGTGCAGCGGCAGCCGCAGGTAGTCGACCGGGCTGGCCGGGCTGGCCAGGTGGAACACGGCGTCCACCGGCTCGTCCACGTCGATGAAGTCCACGCAGTTGTGGTAGCGGAAGTCGAACCGGTCCTCGCGCAGGTGCTTGACGTTCATCAGCGACCCGGTGTCGAGGTTGTCCAGACAGATCACGCGCCACTCGCGCGCCAGCAGGTACTCGCAGAGATGGGAGCCGAGGAAGCCCGCTCCGCCGGTGACTACCGCAGTGCTCACGCCGATCTGCCCCTCTCGATGGTGGACGGTTCCGCCCAAGCGTACATGCGCCGCCCCGCGGGCAAGCCCGGATCAGGCCCTGTGCTACCCTGACCCTCGACCGCATCGCGGATCGGCGCAGCTTGCCGGCGCCGTTCTGGGTTGTCGGCGTCTAGCTACGACTGGCAAGGAGGTGGTAGGCGTGCCGCTTACCAAAGAGCAGAAGACGGAGATCGTTGGCGCACACGGCCGGGATACGAATGACACCGGCTCGACCCGGGTGCAGATCGCACTCCTGACCCAGCGAATCACCGAGCTCACGGAGCACATGAAGGTACACCAGCACGACCACCACTCGCGCCGCGGCCTGCTGAAGCTGGTCGGCCGCCGGCGCCGGCTTCTGACCTACATGCAGAAGCACGACCTGGAGGGCTATCGCGCCCTCATCAAGGAGCTGGGACTGCGCCGCTAGAGGCGGCCAACCCAAGCCCATCAGAGGATGGGCCGGCGATCCGGCCGGCCCGAGGAAGGGACGATCGAAGACATGAGTATCGCAGTGGAGCCAGAGGCAACACGGCTCTCCGTCGCCGTGGGCGGCCGGGAGATCACGTTCGAGACCGGAGTTGTGGCCAAGCAGGCGCACGGCGCCGTGCTGGTCAAGCAGGAGGGCACCGTTGTCCTGGCGACCGCCGTCGGGCGCACGGAAGGACGGCCTGGCGCCGATTTCTTCCCGCTCACCGTGGACGTCGAAGAGAAGATGTACGCCGCCGGCAAGATCCCGGGCGGCTTTTTCAAGCGCGAGGGCCGGTCGGGCGAGAAGGCGATCCTGACCGCGCGCATGGTCGACCGGCCGATCCGGCCGCTGTGGCCAAAGGGCTACAAGAACGAGGTGCAGGTGATCATCACCACGCTCTCGGCCGACCAGGTGCACGGGCACGACATCCTCGGCATGAACGGCGCGTCCGCCGCGCTGATGCTGTCGCCGCTGCCCTTCATGGGCCCGGTGGGCGCAGTCCGCGTCGGCCGCATCGACGGCCAGCTGCTGCTGAACCCGACGCTGGTGGAGCTGCAGGACTCGACGCTCGACCTGGTCGTCTGCGGCACCCCCGAGGCCATCACCATGGTCGAGGCCGGCGGCGACGAGATCGACGAGGACACGCTGGTCGAGGCGCTCGAGCTGGCGCACGGTTCCATCAAGCAGATCTGCCAGCTGCAGATCGAGCTGGCCGCCAAGGCCGGCATGCCGAAGTGGTCCGACGGCGCCGTCACCGAGGGGCTGCGCTCCAGCCGCGCCGGCGACCTGGCAGCAGCCATCCAGGCCGGTGGCCTGGCGGCGCTGCAGCCCAAGGCCGACGCGGTCTTCCGCGAGGAGGCACCCGAGATCAGCGGCTCCTCCAGCGAGGCCGACATGCTGCAGCGGGTGCGCGCGCAGTTCGCCATCGAGCAGCTCGTGAGCGAGGCCCGTGACGCGGCCGTCTACCCCAAGGTGAAGCAGCAGTTCGCCGACCAGGTGCGGGCGCTGTCCGACGCCGAGCAGGACTCCAAGGAGCTCAAGTCGGCCAAGCGGGCCGCGCTGCTGGAGCAGATCGAGGCCGAGATCGACCTCGGCTTCCCCAGCCGCGGCGAGGCCGACGAGCACGGCCATGCACCGCTCGACCCGCTGGCCAAGGCGGCCGTGGGATCGGCCACCGACAAGCTCTACAAGGAGGTCGTCCGCACCAAGATCGCGGTCGACAAGCGCCGTCCCGACGGCCGCTCCGAGACGGAGATCCGGCCGATCTGGTCGGAGGTCTCGGTGATGCCGAGGACGCACGGCTCCGCCCTGTTCACGCGCGGCCAGACGCAGGCGCTGACGCTCTGCACGCTCGGCACCGGCAAGGAGGAGCAGCGCATCGACGACCTCTCGCTGGATCAGACCAAGCGCTACATCCACCACTACAACTTCCCGCCCTTCTCGGTCGGGGAAACCGGGTTCATGCGCGGCCCCAAGCGCCGCGACATCGGACACGGTGCGCTGGCCGAGCGGGCGCTGCTGCCCGTCATCCCCAGCTCGGATGACTTCCCCTACACGCTGCGGCTGGTGTCGGAGATCATGGAGTCGAACGGCTCCTCGTCGATGGCATCGGTGTGCGGGTCGACGCTCTCGCTGATGGACGCGGGCGTGCCGATCAAGGCGCCGGTGGCGGGCATCGCGATGGGCCTGATCAAGGAAGGCGACGCCTACGTGATCCTGACCGACATCCAGGGGGCCGAGGACCATCTCGGCGACATGGACTTCAAGGTCGCGGGCACCGAGGCGGGCGTCACGGCGCTGCAGATGGACATCAAGATCACCGGTGTCACCACCGAGATCCTGCGCAACGCGCTGTCACAGGCGAAGGACGCGCGGCTGTTCATCCTGGACGCCATGCGCGAGGCGATCGCCGCTCCGCGCGAGGACGTGGCGGCACACGCGCCGCGCATCGTCTCGACCAAGATCCACCCCGACTACATCGGCATGGTGATCGGCAAGGGCGGCGAGACGATCCGCTCGCTCGAGGCCGAGTACGAGGTGCAGATCGACATCGAGGAGGATGGCACGATCCGCATCTACGGCACCAACGGCGAGCTGGCCGAGGGCGCCCGGCGCGAGATCGACGCGATGACGAAGGACATCGAGGTGGGCGACACCTACGACGATGCCGAGGTGGTCAAGCTGGCCGACTTCGGCGCGTTCATCTCGCTGCGCAAGGGCGTCGACGGCCTGCTGCACGTCAGCCGGATCCTGCCCAAGGGCAGCCGGCTGGCATCGGCCGAGCAGGTGCTGGCGCGCGGCGACAAGGTGCGCGTGACCGTGGTCGAGGTCGACAAGGACCGCGGCCGCATCGGCCTCACGCTGGTGGCCAAGAAGAACGACGACGGCACCGAGATCACGCCCGAGCAGCTGATCGCGGTGGCCGAGGCCAACCCCGCACCGGAGCGCTCCGAGAGCGACCGCCCGCGCGGCGGTGGCGGCGGCCGTGATCGCGGCCGCGGACCCCGGCGGGACAGGTAGCAGGGCTGCGGCGGTCTGACCCTTTCGAGGGACAGACCGCCGCAAACCCCACTGCTAGAGTGGCCCCAGTGCAGCGGTACACCATGACCACGCTCGATGGCGGAGAGCGAATCGTCACCGAGCGTGTCCGGTCGGTGCGTTCAGTCGCGCTCGGGATCTGGATCGGTGCCGGTTCCCGTGACGAGACCGCCCAGCGCGCCGGCATCAGCCACTTCATCGAGCACCTCCTGTTCAAGGGCTCGTCCCGCTACTCCGGCGTGCAGATCGCGCAGGTGTTCGACGGCCTCGGCGGAGAGCTGAACGCCGCCACCGCGAAGGAGTACACGGTGCTCTACGCGCGGGTGCTGGACGCGCACCTGGAGTCGGCGCTGGACGTGATGAGCGACATGCTGCTGGCACCCACCTTCGACGCCGACGAGCTCAACTCCGAGCGCGAGGTGGTGCTGGAGGAGATCGCGATGTACGAGGACAGCTTCCACGACCTCGCGCACGACCTGATCGCCGGCGCCGTCTTCAGCGACCATCCGCTGGGCCGGCCCGTGATCGGCACCACCGCGGCCGTCAATGCGATCGACACCGCCATGGTGCGCGAGTACCACGCGAACCGCTACGTCGGCCCCAACATCGTGATCGCCGCGGCCGGCAACCTCGAGCACGAACCGCTCGTGCACGCCATCCAGCAGCGCTTCGAGGCCTACGCCAAGGTGCCGGACCCGTCGGCCGGCGTGCGGCCGGTGTGGGTGGGCGAGTCGAGCCCGCAGACCGTGTTCCAGGCCAAGGCCAGCGAGCAGTACCACGTCTGCCTTGCCGGCCTCGGCCTGCAGCGCTCCGACCGGCGCCGCTTCGCCGCCTCGCTGCTCGACTCGATGCTGGGCGGATCGGCCTCGTCGCGGCTGTTCCAGGAGATCCGGGAGCGGCGCGGCATGGCCTACTCGGTCTACACGTTCGGCTCCCAGTACGCCGACACCGGCATGGTCGGCGTCTACGTCGGCACCCGCGAGGACAACCTGGCCGAGTGCATGCGGATCACCGCCGACCAGCTGGTGCGGATGGGGCAGGGGGAGTTCGGCGACGACGAGCTGCAGCGCTCCAAGGAGAACCTCAAGGGGCGGATCATGCTGTCGATGGAGTCGACCTCGAACCGGGCCAGCCGGCTGGGCAAATCGGTGCTGACCGACACCGAGCTGCTGTCGCTCGATCGCATCTGCGCCGAGATCGATTCGGTCGAGCCGGAGGCGGTGGCGTCGCTGGCCCGCCAGCTGTTCGCACCCGACCGCCTGTCGGTGTCCGGCGTGGGCCCGGACGAGGATCGCTTCCGCGAGGCCGTGGCCGCGCTGAACCCCGCGCTGGCCTGACGAGTACGATCTCGCGATGATCCGCGTGATCCTGTCAGGCGCCTCCGGCCAGGTCGGCCGGGCGCTCGTGTCCGCGATCGAGGCCGACGCCGATCTGACGGTGGCCGCCGCGGCCGCGCCCTCGCTCGGCATCGGACTGGCCGACGCGCTGTCGGCCGGCCAGGGCGACGTCGTCGTCGACTTCACCGCGCCCGAGTTCGCCGAGCCCGCCTGCCGGCTCTGCATCGAGGCGCGCATGCCGCTGGTGCTGGGCACCTCCGGACTGGCTCCCGAGCGGCTGGAGGAGCTGGGCGCGCAGGCAGCCGCGGCCGGCGTGCAGCTGTTCCACGCCGCCAACTTCGCGATCGGGGCGGTGCTGATGATGCAGTTCGCCGAGCAGGCCCGCCGCCACCTGCCCGCGGCCGAGATCGTCGAGCTGCACGCCGACACCAAGAAGGACGCCCCGTCCGGCACCTCGCTGGCCACCGCCGCCCGCATGGGCGGCGACGTCCCGATCCACAGCGTGCGGCTGCCGGGGATGGTGGCCCACCAGGAGGTGATCCTGGGCGGCGCCGGCGAGACGCTCACGATCCGCCACGACACCAGCTCCCGTGCCGCCTTCGCGCCCGGCGTGCTGCTCGCGGTCAAGCGCATCCGCGAGCTGCCGCCCGGGCTCACCTCAGGGCTGGAAGCACTGCTTTAGACCCGATCGAGCGCGAACACCGGGAACGCCCGGTCGGTCTTCTGCTCGTACTCCCCGAACCGCGGTTTCAGCTCGACCAGCCGGCGCCACATGCGGTCCCGCTCGTCCGCCTCGAGCAAGCGAGCGCGCGCGGCGAACGTCTCGCGCCCATGCTCGACCGTGACGTCGGGGTTCGCCAGCAGGTTGTAGTACCAGCTCGGATTGGTGGGCGCACCCGATTTGGTGGCGAACAGATGCAGCACGCCGTCCCACTCGATGAACTCGAGCGGCAGCGTGATCTCGCGCCCGCTGCGTGCACCGCGCATCGTGACCAGCACGAGCGTCGAGTCCTCGTAGAGCATCGTCACCGCACCGCCAGTGGCTCGGTACTGCTCGATCACGCGCTCGTTGAACGTCTGCTCGGCCATCACGCGGCCCCGACCGGATCACCGACGCGCAGCTCGCCGCCGTCCAGGATGTCGCCGCGCAGGCCGCCGCGGTGCACCAGCAGCGTGATCGTGCGCGGGTCGCCCAGGTAGGCCTGCAGGTCGACGCAGGGCTCGCACAGCTCAGTGGCGCGGCAGCGCAGCGAGCCGACCCGGAACTCCTTGCCGACCAGGTCGTTCAGCCGCACGCCTCGGGTCACGACCTGGCGGCGCGAGCGGCCCTCCGCGATGTCGAGGCCGTGCTCGTCCAGCACCGCCTCGACCACCTCGGCCTCGATCAGCGAGATCGCACAGCCGGTCGGGATCCAGCGGTCGGGCGGGCTGAAGTTGCGGTCGCCCTCCAGCCCGCGGCCGGCGTGGGCCTTCACCGACTCCACCGCGATCGGCGTCTCGCCGCTGCGCGGAATGATGAAGATCTGCTCGACCGATCCAGCCATTGCCGCAGGAGTTTAGAGCGCGGAGGAGTAGAATCGATGGTATGACGCGCCCCGTGCTCGGCGAGCTACTGACCGCGATGGTCACCCCGTTTGCGGATGACGGCACCGTCAACCACCAGTCGGCCCGCCGCATGGCGCGCCACCTGGTCGATACCGGCTCCGATGGCATCGTCGTCTGCGGCACCACCGGCGAGGGCCCGACCGTCAACGACCGCGAGAAGCTGGAGCTGCTGGAGACGGTCGTCTCCGAGGTCGGCCCCAGCGCCAGCGTGGTGGCGAACACGGGCAGCTACGACACGCACCATTCGGTGGCGCTGACCCGGTCCGCGCTCGCGACCGGAGTGGACGGCTTCCTGGTGGTCACCCCCTATTACAACAAGCCGCCGGTGGACGGCATCGTCGCCCACTACGAGGCCATCGCCGAAGCCGCCGAGGGCCGCCCGGTGATCGTCTACAACATCCCGCAGCGGGTCGTGCTGAACCTCGAGCCGGATCTGCTGGCACGGCTCAGCGAGATCGACAACGTGATCGCCGTCAAGCAGGCCACCGCCGACCTCGACCAGGCCCGCAGCATCCTCGACCACGGCGGCCTCGAGCTCTACGCCGGCAACGACGACCTGCTGGCGCCGTTCCTGCGGCTGGGCGGGGCCGGCGGCATCTGCGTCGCGTCCCACATCGCGGGGCGCCGGATGCGGGAGATGGTGGCCGCCGCCACGGCCGGCGACCTCGACCGCACCGATGCCATCGACCGCGAGCTGCAGCCGCTCTACGACGTGCTCTCGATCACCACCAACCCGATACCGCTGAAGGCCGCGCTGAACCTGCTCGGCCACGACGTGGGAGGGCTGCGCCTGCCGCTTGTCGAGGCCGACGCGGCGCAGACGGCGACGCTCCAGGCCGCGCTCGAGCTGGCCGGAATCCTGCCGGTCGCCGCCGGTTGACGATGCGCGAACCCGTCAAGATCATCCCGCTCGGCGGGCTGGGCGAGGTTGGCAAGAACATGGCCGTGTTCGAGTCCGGCGGCGACCTGATCCTGATCGATGCCGGCCTCACCTTCCCCAAGGCGGAGATGCACGGCATCGACCTGGTGCTGCCCGACTTCTCCTACGTGGTCGACCGCGCCGACCGGCTGAAGGCGATCGTGCTCACCCACGGCCACGAGGACCACGTCGGCGCGCTGCCCTACCTGCTGCGCGAGACCGGGACGCATCCGCTGGTGTTCGGCACCCGGCTGACGCTGGGGCTGATCAAGTCGAAGCTGGACGAGCATGGCCTGGGCGCCGAGACGGAGCTGGTGGAGTTGGTTCCGGACGGATCACGCGTCGCGGTGGGGCCGTTCGAGGCCGAGGCGGTGCGCGTCACGCACTCGATCCCCGATGCGGTGGCGGTGGTGCTGCACACGGCGCACGGCGTGATCGTGCACACCGGCGACTTCAAGATGGACATGACGCCGGTGGACGGCCGCCCGGTCGACATCGGTCGCCTGCGCTCGCTCGGCGACGAGGGCGTGGCGCTGCTGATGTCGGATTCGACCAACGCCGAGAACCCCGGCACGACCCCGTCCGAGATGACGGTCGGGCCGAGCATGCGCGAGATCATCGCGAAGGCACCCGGCCGCGTGATCGTGACGTCGTTCGCGTCGCAGATCCACCGCCTGCAGCAGGTGATCGACGCCGCCGTCGCCAACAACCGCAAGGTCTGCGTGATCGGCCGGTCGATGGTGCGGAACCTGAACATCTCGCGAAACCTCGGCTACGCCGATATCGACGAGGACCTGCTGCTGAAACCCAAGGCGCTCGACTCCGTGCTGCCCCACGAGGTGGTCGTGCTGTGCACGGGCAGCCAGGGCGAACCCCGCTCCGCGCTGACCCGGATGGCGCACGGCGACCATCCCGCGCTGCAGGTGCACCCGACCGACACGGTGGTGATGTCGTCCAAGGCGGTGCCGGGCAACGAGGTGAACGTGGGGGAGACCGTGAACCGCCTGAACCGGATGGGCGCCACGGTGCTGACCGAGAACAACGCCTACGTGCACGTGTCGGGCCACGGCTCGGCCGACGAGCTGCGCACGATGCTGGAGCTGGTGCGTCCCAGGTTCTTCGTGCCGGTGCACGGCGAGTACCGCATGCTGCGTGCGCACGCCGCAATCGCCGAGCGCACCGGCGTGGAGCCGCACGCCGTGCGGATCGCCGACAACGGCACCGTGATGGAGCTGGACGCGGACGGGCTGTTCGTGACCGGGCAGATCGAGACCGGCATGACGCTGGTGGACGGCTACTCGGTGGGCGACGTCCGCGATGAGGTGCTGCGCGACCGCAGGCGGCTGGCGACCGACGGCGTGCTGATCGTGGTGGCTACGATCGCGGCCGGAAGCGCCGAGGTGGTGGTGGATCCGGAGGTGATCGCACGCGGGTTCGAAACGCCCGACGGCGACGGCCAGGAGCTACTCGACCGGGCTCGGGATGCGGTCGACGAGGTGCTCGAGCGCTGCCTGGCGAACCGCATGACGGAGGTCAACCTGCTGCAGCAGGAACTGCACGATGCGCTGGCACCGCTGGTGCACAGGATGACCGGCAAGCGGCCGATGGTGCTGCCGGTCGTGGTCGAGGTCTGAGAGCGCCGAAGTCCCGGAAGGAACGCCGTCCGATACGGTGAATACCATCGGCAATGGCCAGGACCACTACGCGACGGACCCATCGCGCTCCTGGTTCACGACCGGCTCGGCGCACGCGCAAGTCCCCCATCCGCTCCCAGACCCCCCAGCGGAGGCGTGCGTCGAGTCGGACTTCGCTTTCACAGCGTCGTGACCTGATCGGCGGTGGGCTGATCGCAGCCGGAATCTTCCTCGGCTGCGTCGAGTTCCTGGGCTGGGACGGTGGCGTGATCGGCCTCAAGATCGACCATCTCCTGCAGCTGCTGGTGGGCAGGAGCACCGAGCTGGTGCCACCGATCCTGGTGATCGCCGGCGCGATGATCTTCGTCGACAGCAAGGCCCGGCACCTGCGGCCGCTGCGGCTGGGCGCGATCATCCTGTTCACCTCGGTGACGCTGGCGCTGGCCTCGAACAACACCCTGCGGCCCGAGCACCACGGCGGGCTGATCGGCGCGTACCTGCACACCGGCCTGGAGGGGCTGATCGGCGGCATCGGCGTCTCGATCCTGGTGGTGCTGGGCATCGGAGCCGCGATCGTTCTGATCACCGGCGCCTCGATCGGCGTGATGATGCGCAGCTCCGGGCGCACCGTCGCGCGTGCGGCCGAGAGCGGCGCCCGCCTCAGCGGCGAGGTGGCACGGCGCTACCGTGAGCGGCCCGCCTCCCGCCCGACGCTGGCCGCGGTTCCCGATCCCGACAAGCCCAAGCGGCGGCGCAGCGCCCCGCTTGACGGCAGCCAGGAGTTCGCCGACTTGTTCGGCGACGCACCCGACTTCGAGCCCGAGGCGGAGCAGCCCGACCCCGAGCCTCCGATCGAGCCCGAGCCGGAACCGGAGCCGGCCGCGGTGCAGCCCGACGCCGATGAGGACGCCGTCACCGCCGAGGTCGTGGCACCGTCGCTGGCGCTGGACGCATCGCCGCGGCCCAAGACCGAGTATCGCCTGCCGGCGGCCAGCATCCTCAAGAAGAGCACCGCCAGCCGCGGCGGCGGCGAGGATCACAAGCAGGTCGCGCGCAAGCTGGTCGAGGCGCTCGCCAACTTCGGCGTCGAGGCCCGCTGCGTGGGCATGGTGGCCGGGCCCCGCGTGACACGGTACGAGCTGCAACTCGCACCCGGCATCAAGGTGTCGCGCGTGACCCAGCTGCGCGACGACCTGGCCTACGCCCTCGCCACCACCGAGATCCGCATCCTGGCGCCGATCCCGGGCAAGCAGGCCGTCGGAGTCGAGGTCCCGAACACCTCGCACAACACGGTCACCCTCGGGGACATCTTCGGTGCGCCGGCGGCCGGTTCCAGCCCGCTCACTGCCTGGCTCGGCAAGGACATCTCCGGGGCCGGGGTGGCCTGCGACCTCGCCAAGATGCCGCACCTGCTGATCGCCGGCACCACCGGCTCGGGCAAGTCGGGCTGCATCAACGCCGTGCTCTGCTCGATCCTGCTGCGCGCCACCCCCGACGAGGTGCGCATGATCCTGGTCGACCCCAAGCGCGTCGAGCTCAACCACTACGAGTCGATTCCGCACCTGCTCACGCCGGTCGTCACCAACATGAAGAACGCGGCGCTGGTGCTGCAGAACATCGTCCGTGAGATGGAGAGCCGCTACGAGCTGATGGGCGCCGTCAAGGCCCGCAACCTGGCCGAGTGGAACCGCAAGCGGCAGCAGCTGGACCAGGACACGGTGCCCCACATCCTGGTGGTGATCGACGAGCTGGCCGACCTGATGATGGTGTCGCCGGCCGACGTCGAGGACGCCATCATCCGCCTGGCGCAGAAGTCGCGGGCCGTCGGCATCCACCTGGTGCTGGCAACGCAGAGCCCGCGCGTGGACGTGATCACCGGCATGATCAAGGCCAACGTGCCGTCGCGGATCGCCTTCGCCGTGTCCTCGCAGACCGACTCGCGCGTGATCCTGGACGTGAACGGCGCCGAGGCGCTGCTGGGCGCCGGGGACATGCTCTACAAGCCGCTCGGCACCTCCAAGATGCTGCGCGTGCAGGGCGCCTACATCTCCGAGGACGAGACCAGGCGCATCGTCGAGGCCTGCCGCAAGCAGGGCGAGCCCACGTTCGAGGAGGAGCTTCTGGAGCTGCCCGCCGACGTCGAGCCGGAGCAGCTGGACGCCGACGAGGATCCCGTGCTGAACGACGCGATCCGGCTGGTGGCACAGCACCAGACCGCCTCGGTGTCGCTGCTGCAGCGCCGGCTGCGCGTCGGCTACACCCGCGCGGGGCGGCTGATCGACATGCTCGAGCGCCGCGGGATCGTGTCCGGCTACGAGGGCTCCAAGGCCCGCAACGTCCTGATCAGCGAGGCCGACCTGGCACGCATCCTGGGCGAGGACCAGCCTGCGCCGATCGACGAGCCGGTCGAGGACTTCACCTTCTAAACGACCATCGCGGGTGGCGATGGCTAGTCTCCCCGCGTGACCGACGACTGGTACGCGCGGCTCCAGGCCAGCGGGCTGCTGGACACGCTGGCACCGTATGCACCGGTGCTGGTCGGCGCCTACCCGCTGGGCATGGCGCCGCCCGGCTCGCGGATCGAGATCGTCTGCCGCGCCACCGACCTGCCGGCCTTCGCACGGACGCTGGAGCGCACGTACGGCGGCGACGGGTTCGCGCTGTATCCGGGCAGGCTGTCGCTGGAGGACGCCGTCTTCGCCGAGTTCGACCTGGACGGGCTCCCGCTCGAGGTGGCCGCCCAGAGCGATCACGAGCACCGCAAGCTCGGGGCCGCCACGATCGGCATCTCGCGGGTGCTGGAGATGGAGGGAGACGTCAGCCGCAACCGGCTGGCGGCGCGGGTGGCGGGCGGCGAGGACTGGCTGGAGGCGGCCATGCACCAGACCGGCCTCACCCGCTCGGCGCTGGAGGCGCTGGCCACCGCAAACGCGGCCGTCGCCCGCCGGGTGCTGGGCGTGCGCACCCCGGGACCGTCGGTTCGCGAGTACCTGCTCCCGCTGCTGGTGGGCTTCCTGTCGGAGTTCCTGATCATTCTGGCCACGGCGTCCGGCCACTCACAGGACTTCACCGGGCTGATGCTGCTGGTGCAGGCGATCGTGCTGGGCGCGGTGTTCGGCGCGCGCATGGGCCTGATCGCCGCCCTGGCGCCGCTGCTCCTGTTCGGCGCCGTGATCGGATCCAGCTTCCTGGTCGGCAACGAGAGCTGCGGCAGCGACGGCTGCAGCTACCAGTTTGCGAGCTACACCTTCGTCGCGCTGCTGGTCGGAAGCGGGGCCGGCGTCAGCGGGTTGTTGCGGGATCGCTACTTCCCGCGGGCGTAAGTCGTAGACTGCGCCTTCGCCGTTCAGCGGCATACCCACCCATGTTTGAAATTGGATCAGCACTCCGTGAGGCCCGAGAGCGCCGAGGACTGTCCTACTCGCAGGTCGAGGAGGGCACCAAGATCCGGGCCCGCTACATCCGCGCCCTCGAGGACGAGGACTTCGGCGTGCTGCCAGGAGCCACCTACAGCAAGGGCTTCCTGCGCGCCTACGCCGACTACCTGGGGCTGGACGGCCACCTGTTCATCGACGAGTTCAACTCGCGCTACCACGACCCTCGCAACGACGACGACCGCCCGATCTACCCGCCTTCGCGCCGCACGCCGTCGCGCCACCGCCGCGAGACCAGCATCGTCCTGATCGCGCTGGCGGCGATCGTGGCGATCGCGTCGCTGGTGTTCCTGGGCGCCGGGTCGGGCGGCACCCCGAACACGCCGCTGCCGACGCCGTCGACGACGACGCACAACCCCAAGACCACCCAGGGTTCGACCGCGTCATCCGGCGGCACGTCGCAGGGCGCGACCACGGGCTCGAAGAAGCACAAGCAGGCAGCATCCAAGACCTACAAGATCACCATCACCGCCGCGAACGGAGACTCCTACCTGTCGGCACACCTGGGATCGGCCACCGGCCCCGCGGCGAAGACCATCCACCACACCGATCTCACCGAGTACCTGCTGCAGCAGGGCGAGCAGGCCGTGATCCAGGCCAAGGGCCCCGTCGTCGTTTCGCTGGGGGCGCCCGGCAACGTCGCCATCACCGTGGCCGGGCATCCGCAGACGCTGCCGCACGGCATCTCCAGCTTCAAGATCACCAAACAGGGCATCGCCAGGGCGTGACCCGGCCCACCGCCGCGATCCTGCTGACGGGCAGCGAGCTCCTGCGCGGTGTCATCCCCGACCGGAACGCGGCGTACCTGGCCGAGCGGCTCGAGTCGCTGGGCTTCTCGATGCGGCGCACGCTGATGGTGGGCGACCCGCTGGCCGACATCGAAGGCGGTTTCCGCGAGCTGGCCGGCGCCCACGAACTGATCGTCACCTCCGGCGGGCTGGGCCCCACCCACGACGACCGCACGGTGGAGGCGCTGGCGGCGGTGGCCGGCGTGCCGCTCGAGCTGGACGAGGCGGTGCTGGCCAGGATCACCGGCTGGACGGACGAGGTGGCCCAGCGCATGGGCTTCGACCGGGCCCGCTTCGATGCCGGCAACCGCAAGCAGGCGCGGATCCCGCGCGGAGCCCAGGTGCTGGGCATGGCCGGCACCGCGCCCGGCCTGGTGATGGAGGTGGACGGCTCGGCGGTGGTGGTGCTGCCGGGGGTGCCGTCAGAGCTGCGGCGGTTGTGGCAGCTTGCTCCCGAGCACCCGCTGCTGGCGCCGCTGATCGCCCGCGCGCAGCCGCGGCAGCGGCTGATGCTGCGCACGTACGGCATCGGCGAGTCGCACGTGGCCGATCTGTTCGAGCAGGCCGGCGGCGACCCGGACGGGGTCGAGACCAGCATCTGCGCCCGCAACTACGAGGTCGAGATCGACATCCGCTCGACGGCCGAGGGCGAGGCCGCCGGCCTGCAGCTGTGGCAGCGGCTGCAGGCCGATCTCGAGCCGCACCTGTTCGCGACCGACGAGCGGCCGATCGCGGAGATCGTGCTGGAGCTGGTCAGGGCGCGGGGGCTGACGCTGGTCACGGCGGAGTCCTGCACGGGTGGGATGGTGGCGGCCGAGCTGACCGCCATCCCGGGCAGCTCGGACGTGTTCGCGGGCGCCGCGGTCACCTACTCGGACCGGCTCAAGCACGAACTGCTGGGCGTCCCCGAGGCCACGCTCGAACAGCACGGCGCGGTCAGCGCCGAGACCGCGCGGGCGATGGCGGAGGGCGCGCGCCGGCGGCTGGGTGCCAACCTGGCGGTGGCGGTGACCGGGGTGGCCGGCCCCGGCGGCGGCACCGAGGAGAAGCCGGTGGGGCTGGTGTACCTGCACGTGAGCGGCCCCGACGGCGAGGCCGAGCGGCGGATGCAGTGGGGTGGGACGCGTCACGACGTGCGGCTGCGTGCGACCGCGGCCGCGTTGCACCTGCTTCGTGACCAGCTTGCGACCAGTTCGTGACCACGACGGCCTTGAGGTGCGTCCGATACCAGGGCTAGTATTCCGACACGAACACCCGTTCGCTATCGAGCACGCTACAACGTAGGCAGAACGCCGCAGGAGGGTGGAGGACATGGAACGAGACCAGGCACTGGACGCCGCAGTCAGCCAGATCGAGCGCCAGTTCGGCAAGGGCGCGATCATGAAGATGGGAGAGGCGTCGCACGTCGACATCGACTCGGTCTCGACCGGGGCGCTGTCACTCGACCTCGGCCTGGGCATCGGCGGGCTCCCGCGCGGCCGCGTGGTGGAGGTGTTCGGCCCCGAGTCCTCCGGCAAGACGACGCTCTGCTACCACGTGATCGCGGAGGCCCAGCGCAAGGGCGGACTGGCCGCGTTCATCGACGCCGAGCACTCGATGGACCCGACCTACGCGCGGCGGATCGGCGTGAACGTGGACGAGCTGCTGCTGTCGCAGCCCGACAACGGCGAGCAGGCGCTCGAGATCGCGGAGATGCTGATCAGAAGCGGTGCGCTGGACGTACTCGTGATCGACTCGGTGGCGGCGCTGGTGCCGCGGGCCGAGATCGAGGGCGAGATGGGCGACTCCCACGTCGGCCTGCAGGCGCGGTTGATGAGCCAGGCGCTGCGCAAGATCGCCGGCACGCTCAACCGCACCGGCACGATCTGCATCTTCACCAACCAGCTGCGTGAGAAGATCGGCGTCATGTTCGGTTCGCCGGAGACC
>JAICYJ010000020.1 GCA_025934255.1 Thermoleophilia bacterium
CCTGCAGGCGCGACGCGACGACCCCACGCTGGCGCCGGTCGCGGTTGACGCCCGCGCACTGCAGCTGGCGGGGCTGCTGGCGATCGACGCGGCACCCGGGTTTGAGCCCGTGACGCTCTCGCCGATTGCCCCGGCCGGCGTCAACACGGTGCTGGGCGGGCTCGATCAGAACCTGTCCCTCGCAACCGTCCGCGGCGGCGAGGTGCTGGCCGACCCCACCACCAGCCTGGCCCTGGAGGTTGCTCTGCGGCGGCGCGCCGGCGAGCCCCCGGTGCGGCTCTGCTGGGTGGGACGGGTGCTGCGTATGCAGCGGTTCGGCGGCGGCTGGAACCAGCACTTCGGCCTGTTCGGGCTGGTCAGCGCGGGGCGCCGGCAGCCCGACCACGGCTTCGGGCTGGCCGCCCTGCACGAGCACATCGCGGTCCACCTGCGCGTGATCGCGGCCCTGGCGGCCGCCGGCCACGACGCCGGCCGTCCGGTGGTCGAGGTCAGCGACACGGCGCTGCTGCGTGTGCTCTGCCGCGAGGCGCGGGTCGACCTGGACGACCTCGCCGACCAGGCCCGGGAAGACGATCTCGACCCCGAGCAGCTGCTGGCCGAGTCGGGCGTGGCCGTGGAGCGGTTCGCCGAGCGGGTCGAGGGCGCCCGGCTGCTGGAGCTGGTGCGGGAGCGGGTGTACGGGCCGCTGCGGGAGCAGTTCCCGGAAGCCCGGCTCGGCTTCCGCGTCGGCCGGCTGGCGGGGATCGGCTACTACAACGGCCTGCTCCTGAACATCGACGTCGAGCGCGACGGCCGCAGCCTTTCCGTGGCCGACGGCGGCAGCACCGACTGGACGCAGCGTCTGTTGTCCGACCGGGCCGAGCGCCTGTTCACCAGCGGCATAGGCCTGGAACGGCTGATCCGCCTTAGCTCGTGCGGGCGACTTCCCTGACCGTGTAGACCTCGAGCACGTCGCCTTCCTTGACGTCGTTGTAGCCCTCGATCGTGAGGCCGCACTCGAACCCCTGCTGCACCTCCCGGACGTCGTCCTGGACGCGTCGCAGCGTGGCGATGCGGCCGTCGTGGACGATCGCGCCGTCGCGCAGCAGCCGCACCTGGGCGCCGCGCTGGATGACGCCGCTCGTGACCATGCAGCCGGCGATCGTGCCCAGTCGCGACACCTTGAACGTCTGGCGCACCTCGGCCTCGCCCAGGATCTCCTCGACCTGCTCGGGAGCGAGCATGCCGATCAGCGCCTGCTGGATGTCCTCGGTCAGCTGGTAGATCACCTTGTACGTGCGGATGTCGACGCCCTCGCGCTCAGCCAGCGCCTTCGCCTCGGCGTTGGGGCGAACGTTGAAGCCGACCACGATCGCGTTGGACGCGGCGGCCAGGTTGATGTCCGAGGCGGTGATGCCGCCGACGCCGGAGTGGATCACGCTGACCGTCACCTCGGGGTGCTGGATCTTGGCGATCTCGCCCTCGGCGGCCTCGACCGAGCCCTGCACGTCGGCCTTGATGATCAGGCCCAGCTCCTGCACCGCACCCTCCTGCACCGCGGAGAACAGATCCTCCAGGCTGACCGCCTTGTTGCGGCGGGCCAGCATCTCGGTGCGGATCCGCTGTGCGCGCTTCTGCGCCATCTGGCGGGCGATCCGGTCGTTCTCGACGACGTGGCAGAACTCGCCCGCCGGCGGCGGCTTGTCGAAGCCCAGGATCTCGACCGGGACGGCCGGCCCGGCCTCCTTGACGCGCTTGCCGTTGTGGTCGTTCAGCGCTTTCACGCGGCCCCAGGCGTCGCCGGCGACGACCGCGTCGCCCACGCGCAGGGTTCCGCGCTGCACCAGCAGCGTCGCCACCGGCCCGCGGCCGACGTCCAGGCGCGACTCGATGATGACCCCGCTCGCCTCGGCGTTGGGGTTGGCCTTCAGCTCCAGCACGTCTGACTGCAGCAGCAGCATCTCGAGCAGTTGGTCGAGGTTCTCCTTGGCCTTGGCCGAGACGTCCACGAAGATCGTGTCTCCGCCCCACTCCTCCGGCTGCAGCCCGTGGTTGACCAGCTCACCGCGCACCCGCTCGGGGTTCGCGTCCTCCTTGTCGATCTTGTTGACGGCGACCACGATGGGCACCGATGCCGCCTTGGCGTGGTCAATCGCCTCCACCGTCTGGGGCATCACGCCGTCGTCGGCGGCGACCACCAACACGGCCACATCGGTGACCTTTGCGCCGCGGGCGCGCATCGCCGTGAAGGCCTCGTGGCCGGGGGTGTCGAGGAAGGTGACCTTGCGGCCGCCGTCGACGTCGACCTGATAGGCGCCGATGTGCTGCGTGATGCCGCCCGCCTCGGTCGAGACCACCGACGACTCGCGGATCGAGTCGAGCAGCGTGGTCTTGCCGTGGTCGACGTGGCCCATGATCGTGACCACCGGCGGCCGCTGCTGGAGCGAGTCCTCGGGATCGTCGTAGACGACCTCCTCGTCCTCCTCGTCGGCCGTGTGCGCGATCGTGATCTCGCGGTCGAACTCGAGGCCGATCAGCAGCACGTCGTCGTCGGACAGCGACACCGTCAGCGTCACCATCTGGCCCTCGGACATCATGTAGGCGATGATCTTGGCGGGGCTGATGCCGAGCTTCTCGGCCAGGTCCTTGACCGTCACTCCCGACTCGACCTTGACCGGCCCGGTCGGCACCTCCGGCTCGCGCTTGACCTCCGGGCGCGGCGCGCCGCGATCGCGGCGCTGACCGGGACGGCGGCCGGCCTGCGAGTCGATCACGACCCGACGGCGGCGGCCGGCCGTGGCTCCGCGCTGGGGGCGCGGCTGGCGGGCGGCCTGGCCGGGCTCCTGCGCGGGAACGGTGGCCTTGGCGCCGAACGCGCGGCGCACGTCGTCGTCGTCGATCAGGTCGTCCGTGCCCGAGGCGGTGCCGGCCGCGTCAAGCTTTTCCTTGACCTCAGCCTCCGTGACGCCCTGCTCGCGGGCGATGTCTGTGACCGTTCGTTTTGCCATTCAGTCCTCAATTCTCCCAAACCGGCGGCCCCTGCTCAACCGGGATCCGCCGCTCGAGGCCGGCGGCGGCGCCCGATGGCGCCTTCAACCGCCTGGCCAACGCCCCCTTGCGTGTCCCCCGCGCCAGGCATTCCTGACCGGGACACAGGTAGGCGCCTCGCCCCGGCAGACGCTGGGCGGTGTCGACGACGATCATCTCGCCGTCGAGCACCAGCCGCAGCAGTTCGGCCTTGGGGCGCCGCCGGCCGCAGCCGGCGCACTGCCTGATCGGATCGGCTACGACGCGGCCGCTCCCTCCTCCTTGGCGGCCAGCTCGCGATGAGCCGGCACGCCGCAGTACCGGCTTCCGTCGAGGGCCTGGTTGGGACAGCGCTTGCCGGACGACGTGACCGCGATGCAGCGGCCGGGGAACTCGTCCTCCTCGCCCTCCGCGCCGGTGTAGGGCACATCGGTGTCCTCGGCGTAGTGCTCGGTCTCGGACACGATGTCGATACGCCAGCCGGTCAGCCGGTGGGCGAGGCGGGCGTTCTGGCCCTCCTTGCCGATGGCCAGCGCCAGCTCGCCGTCCGGCACGACCACGGTGGCCTGCTGGGCGGCGTCGTCGACGTAGACCTCGCGCACCTTGGCGGGAGCCAGCGCCTTGGCGACGAACCTGGCCGGCTCGTCGTTCCAGGGGATGATGTCGATCTTCTCGCCGCGCAGCTCCGACACGACCATGCGCACGCGCGAACCGCGCGGGCCGACGCAGGCGCCGACCGGGTCGACCCCCTGCACGCGCGACTCGACCGCGATCTTGGCGCGGTAGCCGGGCTCGCGGGCGACGGCGCGGATCGTGACCAGCCCGTCGGCGATCTCCGGCACCTCCAGCTCGAACAGCTGGCGGATCAGGTCGTCGCTGCGGCGCGAGAGCACCACCTGCGGGCCCTTGCCCTCCGAGCGCACCTCGATGATCACGGCCTTGATGCGGCTGCCCTGCTCGTAGCGCTCGCCCGGCACCTTCTCCGAGCCGGGCAGGATCGCCTCCATCTTGCCCAGGTCGACGAACGCATAGCGGTTGTCGTCCTGCTGCACGATGCCGGTCACGATCTCGCCCACACGGTCGGCGTACTCGTCGTACATGATCGAGCGCTCGGCCTCATGGATGCGCTGGCGCAGCACCTGCTTGGCGGTCTGCCCGGCGATGCGGCTGAAGCCCTCGGGGGTAACGTCCACCATCTGGGCAGGCTTGAACCAGGCCCATTCGATCTCGGGCTCGGGCTCCTCCTCGGGCTGCTCACCCTCGGCCAGCGGCGCGGCCGGCTCGACGACCTCCTCGACCTCCGGCGGCCGGTGGTGCGGATGCGCCTCCAGGTAGGACTCCCACGCCTCGGGGTTCACGGACCACACGACGTAGTCGCCGGATTCCCGGTCGAGGTCGACGCGCACCGGATGGCGGGCATCGGGCATCTTCTTGTAGGCCGCCAGCAGCGCTTCCTCGATCGCTGACAGCAGCGTCTCGGCCTCGATGCCGCGTTCCTTCTCGAGCGCCTTCACGCCCTCCAACAGTTCCTTGCTCACCGGGTGCCTCCAGCCTGTTCCGCGACCAGATGCGCGCGCTGGATCGCCCCGTAGGGCAGACGGGCGCGCGCGCCGTCGAGGTCGATCTCGATCTCATCATCTCCTGCATCCGTCAGCGTGCCCGTGTACGACCGGCGCCCGTCGACCGCCTCGGCGGTGCGGACGTGCACGCGGCTGCCGGTGGCAGCACGGTAGTGGTCGGGCTTCACCAGCGGCCGCTCGATCCCGGGCGACGACACCTCGAGCGCGTAGCGGTCGCGCAGCGGGGAAAGCTCCCGGCTGACCCGCTCGCACAGGTCGAGGTCGACGGTCCCGTCGGGACGGTCGATGGTGACCCGCACGAGGCCCGGTGAGGGTTGCTCGGCGAGCAGCACCTCGACCTCCGGCACAGCCGTCCGAAGCGTCGTTTCGATCTGTTGCTGAAGCGCTGCTGAGCTTCCCATCACACACCCCCCTTTGCGGGTTTGAGGGCGAAAAAAAGGTGGGTTCTCACCCACCTCGCCGGACGCCCGAATCACACTGACAGTGCCTGAAGGATAGCAGGGAGTTCCTCCACCGGGGTGAATCGGAAAGCCGTGAGAGCGCTCTTGCAACGGGTATCGGAGGCCTCGGTCGAGGTCAGTGGCGAGCGGATCGCCGAGATCGGCCCGGGCCTGCTGGCGCTGGTCGCGGCGGGAACCGGCGATAGCGACCAGGACGCCCGCCGGCTGGCCGAAAAGATCGCCCGCCTGCGCATCTTCGGGGACGACCAGGGCCGCATGAACCGCTCGGTGATCGACGTGGCCGGCAGCGTGCTGTGCGTGTCGCAGTTCACGCTCTACGCGGACGTCACGCGCGGCAACCGGCCGGGCTTCACCGCCGCTGCGCCGCCTGACGAGGGGCGCGCGCTGGTGGACGCGGTGGCCGACCAGCTGCGGCTGTCCGGCCTGGAGGTGCAGACCGGCCGTTTCGGCGCGCACATGCGCGTCTCGCTCGTGAACGACGGCCCGGTCACGATCTGGCTCGACACCATTTAGGCGCTTAGCTTGTCCACTGCCTCGCGGTAGTAGTCGACCTCCGGCCGCAGCCACAGCGCCATCTTGTAGTGGCCGGCCGCCAGGCCGTTCTCGCCCATCCGCGACAGGCAGCGCCCCATGCAGTAGTGCGCGTAGTCGTTGGCCGGCGCCGTGTCCAGGATGTAGTCGAACTCGGCCGCCGCCTCGCGGTAGCGGTGCAGGCGCAGGTAGGCCAGGCCCAGCGCCTCGCGGATCGACGCCTTGTCCGGCTCGCGCCGCTTCGCCTTCTCGAGCGAGACGGTGGCCTGCGCGTTGTCACCGCGCTGCAGGTGCGCCCGTCCCCGCTGGAACAGCTCGTATGTCTCGTCCTGGGCCATTCCCTCACGATAGCGTCGCGTGCAAGCCCCGCTCACGCCGGCCTGGCTAGTCGAGATGCGTTGTCTGGGCGAGCATCGATCGCAGCCGCAGCGAGCCCATGGCGCGGTCGCGCAGGTCGATGCTCTTGCGCAGGTCGCGGCGGATCCGGCGCAGCGCCGGCCGCACCTCGTGCCCGGCACGAGCGGCGATCTGGGGCGGCGCGTAGCGAGCGGCGCTGCCGGCCGTGGCCAGCGGCGACGCGTCCACGCCCCAGGTGTGCTCGACTAGCCCGGCCAGCTCCTCGAAGGTGGCGTTCGCATTCACCCTCACGCCCTGGTCGCCGATGTAGGTGGCCAGCTCGTGGTAGGCGGCCGAGGCCTGTCCCCGCGGGCCGCGCCGCAGGTAGCGCCAGCGCACGGCGACCAGCTTCACCGCCGCCAGCACCGCGATCAGGATTGCCGCCGCTGAGATCGCCCACAGGAAGAAGCTGTGGCCACCCGGCCGCGCTGCCACGACACCCGGGGCGCCCCCGCCGCTGGAGCCGTGGCCGTGTCTGGGGTTGGGGACATGCGGCCCGGCGGCGCCCACCAGCCGCCGCCGCAGCTGGTGGCTCTGGATGCCGAACTGGCTGGCGTTCTTCTGGTCGCCGATCGACCTCACCCAGCTGGCGTTGGTGGTGGAGGCCTGCACCTCCGGCAGGTTCCGCGTGGGGGTCGGCTCGAACGGGATCCAGCCGTACCTCGGGAAGTAGGCCTCGACCCACGCGTGCGCGTCGCGGTCGGTGACCTTGTAGCCGGTCTGGGTCTGCGAACCCTCGGTGAACCCGTAGGCGACCCGGGCCGGGATGCCGTGCAGGCGCAGCACCAGCGCCATCGAACCGGAGTACATCTGGCAGTAGCCGCGGTGGGAGTGCAGCATGAAGTACGCCAGCACCGGGCCCGGACCCACCGGCGGCGTCTGGTCGTAGTGGAACTGCTTGCCGTGGAAGTACGACTCGAGCGCGACCACCGCGCCGTACTCGCTGGTGCCGGGCTCATCCGCCCCGGACGCATGCCAGGCCTGATTGCTGGCCGCGACCAGCCGGCTGTCGATCGGCACCAGCACGCGCTTCTTCGTGGTGCTGCCCCACACGGGGATCGCCGCGTGGTTCACGACCACCGCCTGCGCGACCGACGCCGGGAACGCGTTTCCGACCTCTGCCAGCTGCTTCGGCTTGGGGTTGGGCGAGTAGGCCCTCACGGTGTAGGTGGCGCCGCGGGGCAGGTCGCCGGTCGCGATCACGCTGCCGTCGGTGGTGAGGCTGGCGTCGATCGGCGAGGCGAGGCTGTAGCGGAGCGGCTGCCCGGTCGAGAGCAGCCGAAAATCGGCCAGCGCCTCCACGGTGAACCCGACCTGCGTGATGTCGGACGGGCTGTCTGGGTGAAGCTCCTTGGAGGACTCCTCGGAGGTCGGGATCCCGATCGCGTCGGTGGCGTGGTAGTTGGCCTGCGTGGCCGGCGACGAGACCCAGTGGGTGCCGTCAAAGACGGTCAGCACGCCGGCCTTCCAGTAGTGCGGATGGGCCGACTGCACCTGGAACACCGTCGTGGTCTGCTTCGGCCAGTGCAGCGGCCCGTAGTCCTGGTTCCAGACGTAGCCGACGCTGACCTGGGGGCCGTTGCCGGCCAGCGGGTTCCAGTGGCGCCAGTCGAACAGGGCGCCCTTGGCCACTCCCGGGGCCGATCCGACCACCAGCCCGGCCACGACCGTCGCCACCGCGAGCACCGACAGCTGGCCGAGCGCGCCGCCGCCCAGCGGCACGCGGCGCTGGCAGACGGCCAGGATCGCGAGCGCCAGCAGCAGGAAGATGGCCGCCCGTAGGCCGGCGCTGCCCATCCCCACCGCCGTGCTCGGGATGGCGTACAACGCGAACGCGCAGGCCAGGGCGGCGAGTGCGAAGCGGCCGTCGATCAGCAGCCAGGCAAACACGGCCATCAGCGCGAAGAAGCACAGATCCACGAGTCCCGAGGTCGTCGCAAACCGGCTCGGGTCAAACGGCGTCGAGGTCTCGAACCAGTTCTTGGCGCCGTCGTGCAGCCCCGACACGATCCGCACCGGGTACAGCTGGTGGCCGCGATCCCACGGCAGGTAGGCGAAGGCCCGCCAGATCGCGATCATCGTGACCACCACGGCCGCGCCGATCGCGAGCCGACGCCGTCCCAGCCCGGCGATGATGGCCGGCACGGCCGCCAGCGCGGCCAGCAGCGCCAGCTCGCCGGGCGACGGCGTCGGGCGCTCGAGCTGCTGCCAGTGCCAGCCGCTGAACAGGGCCACCGCCACCAGCACCCAGATCCGCTCAGCCAAGGCCGGCCCTCCGTGCGATCGCCGAGGAGAGCGCGATTGCCACGTCGTCGCCTGCGCCCAGCCGCGCGACCGGCACGCCCGCCCTGGCCAGCCGCAGCGAGGCCGCCTCGGCCGGCCCGGGCACGCGCTCGACTCCTGCGAAGGAGGGCGCGTCCACCCACACGACGGCCACGTCGCGGCGGACCGAGCGCATGGCCAGCAGGCGAGCCGCCAGATCCGGGTTCAGTGCAGCGGTGACCACGTACAGCCGGGCGGCGTCGATTGCCTCGGCCGCCCCGGTCGCGCCGAGCGTGTCGCGCAGCATCGTCGACAGCGGCTGGGTGGCGTCGGCGCGCACGGCCGCGAGGGCCGCCAGGGCGGTGCCCCAGTCGCCGCCGCCGGCCCGGATCCGGATCCGCCGCCGGGTCTGGCCGTGCATCACCAGCGAACAGCGCTGGCCGCCCTCCACCATCCTGTTCAGCAGCGATGCCGCCGCCCGCACCTGTGCATCGAAGCTGCTGGCACCGGGCGCGCCCACACTGGCGTCGCGGTCACCGTCGAGCAGCACCGCCGATTCATCCCGCGGCAGCTCGGTCAGCTCCTTGACCATCAGCTTGCGGCGCTTGGCCGTGGAGCGCCAGTGCACCCGGCGCAGGCTCTCGCCCTGCTGGAAGTCGCGGATCGAGTGCAGGTCGTATCCGGCGGTTCGGTGCAGCAGCGCGCGACCCTCGTCGCCGCCCGCGCTGCCCGCGTCGGTGAACAATCCGTCGAGCTCGTACACGCGCGGGTAGACGAGCAGCGTGTCGGTGCGCGCCAGCTGCGTCCGCGACTCGGCCAGCCCCAGCGGATCGTCGACGCGCAGCTCGGCGGCGGCCAGCGTGTAGCGGCCGCGTGGCGCCGGATCGATGGTGTAGCGGCCGTAGAGGGCGTGGCCGCGCTGGCGCAGCGGCAGCTCGCGGCTGCCGAGATCGCCCATCTGCTCGAGCAGGGTGGCGCGCGCCGGCAGCAGCCCGCCCTCGGCCCGGATCTCGACCTCCACGACCACGCGTCCGCCCTCGACCAGCTCGCGGTGGCCAGTGCGGCGCCGCAGCTCGGTCGGGCGCGCCGTCAGGCGCACCCACAGCCAGGCGAGCACCGGTGCCGCCAGCAGGCCCACCGCCACCGGGTACATGGCGTGGGTGCCGAAGCCCCAGGAGGCGAGGTACAGCCCGGCTGCCAGGACGAGCGTGCCTTTGCCGCGAGGGGTCACACCGGGACCGGGGTGCGGTCGACGGCCTCGCCGATCACCTCGGACGGATCGACCCCGCCGGTGCGGGCGTCGGCGGCCATGATCACCCTGTGTGAGAGCACGTCGGCGGCCACGTCCTTGATGTCTGCCGGGATCACGTACTCGCGACCGTGCAGGGCCGCAAGCGCCTTGGCCACGCGCAGCAGCGAGATGCCCGCGCGAGGGCTGGCGCCCAGCGCGAGCCGCGAGTCGCCACGGGTATGGCGCAGGATCGCGACCACGTACCGGTTGAGGCTGTCCTCGACGTACACGCTCTTGACGGCCTCGATGGCTGACTCCAGGTCGGCGGCCGACGCGACCGGCTCGAGCAGCTCGATCGGCTCGGAGGCCGCGTGCTCGGACAGCATCCGCGCCTCCTCGGCGATGGCCGGGTAGCCCAGGTGCAGCCGCATCGTGAAGCGGTCGAGCTGGGCCTCCGGCAGTGGGAACGTGCCTTCGTACTCGATCGGGTTCTGGGTCGCGATCACCATGAACGGGCGGGCCAGGCGGTGGGTCGACCCGTCGATGGTGACCTGCACCTCCTGCATGCACTCCAGCAGCGCCGACTGCGTCTTCGGGCTGGCGCGGTTGATCTCGTCGACCAGCACCAGGTTCGCGAACACCGGGCCGGGACGGAACTCGAACTCGTTGGCCTGCAGGTTGTAGACGTTGACGCCGGTGATGTCCGACGGCAGCAGGTCGGGCGTGGCCTGGATGCGCGCGAACTCACAGTCCAGCGAGCGCGCCAGCGACTTGGCCAGCATCGTCTTGCCCACTCCCGGAAAGTCCTCGAGGATGATGTGGCCCTCGCACAGCAGCGCCATCACGCACCGCTCCAGCAGGCCGTCCGGGGCATGGATCACACGCGCAACGTTCTCGATCACACGGCGAGCGATGACGCCCGCGTTGCTGATCGCCTGAGACTGGGTCGAGTCGTGCAGCTCTGATGCTTCCACAGGTGTCCTCTCGTCAGACCGTCGTACGCTGCTCTACGGCGGCGCGGGCGGTTTGGTTCCCCAACGTGTCCAGAATGGCTCCGGCGCAGGCCTGTTTGGAGCGTCGCGATACCAGCTGCTCTCCCTTGGACGACACCAGCACGATTTCGTTGAGGCTGCTGTCAAAGCCGATGTCGCTGCGGCTGATGTCGTTCATCACGATCAGGTCGGCGCCCTTGCGTTTCAGCTTGGCGCGGGCCCGCTCCACGGCGCCCTCGCCGTACTCGGCGGCGAAGCCGATCAGCACCTGGCCCTCGCGCCGCCCGGCGCCCAGCTCGGCCAGCACATCGGCCGTCGCCTCCAGCTCGATCGTCCAGGCTGCCGCGTCCTTGACGCGCTTGCCGGCGACCGGCTGGGCCGGCCGGTAGTCGGCCACGGCGGCCGCCATCACGATCACGTCCGCGCCGTCGGCCTGCTCCAGCGTCGCCGCTCGCAGCTGCTCGGCCGTCTCCGCGCGCAGCGTCCGCATCGGCGCGCTCGGCGATGCGGTGGCCGCTGCCAGGATCAGCGTCACGTCGGCCCCGCGCCTGGCCGCCTCGTCGGCCACGGCCACGCCCATCCGGCCGCTGGAGCGGTTTCCCAGGTATCGCACCGCGTCGAGCGGCTCGCGCGTCCCGCCCGCGGTGACCAGCACACGGCGTCCCGCCAGGCTGCCGAGCGTCGCCAGGCGAGCCTCGATCCGGCCGGCGATCTCGTCCGGCTCGGACATGCGGCCGGCGCCCTGCTCGCCCTCGGCCATCTCGCCCGACTCCGGGCCGATCGTCTCGACGCCGCGCGCCAGCAGGGCGCGCACGTTCTCCTGCGTGACCGGCGCTGCCCACATGCGCGGGTTCATGGCCGGGGCCACCAGCAGCGGCCCGGTGAACGCCAGCGCCGACTGGGTCAGCACGTTCGGCGCCTCGCCGTGCGCCAGGCGCGCGATCGTGTTGGCGCCGGCCGGGGCGATGCAGAAGAGCATCGCCTCCCGCGAGGCCTCGAGGTGCGGGAACACGTCGGCCGACTGCTCGGTCAGCGCCGGCCGACGGGAGAGCGCCGAAAACGTGGTCGGCCCCACGAACCGCTCGGCGGCCGGCGTCATCACGACCTGCACCTCGCGGCCGGCCTTGACCAGCAGCCGCACGAGCTCACAGCTCTTGTAGGCCGCGACCCCCCCGCTCACCCCCACCAGGATCATGCCCGAAGTGTACGGCGTCGCCGCCGCGAAACCCAGGCGACCGCTGGTGCGTGGTCAGACGGCGCTGGCGTCCGAGGTCGAGACCTCCAGCTTGCCCTCGGCGATTTCCTCGAGCGCCATGGTCAGGAAGTTCTTCGACCGCGACTCGATCAGCGGCGGAGCGAAGCCCTCGAAGCTGCCCTCACCGAGCTGGTGGTGGTAGTCGTTGATCTGGCGGGCGCGCTTGGCGGCCGCGATCACGAGCGCGTACTTGCTGTCGACGTGCTCGAGCAGGACGTCAACTTTGGGATAGATCATCTGGTCTCCTCGTCAAGGGCGGCGCGGATCAGCTCGGTGAGCTGGGACGCCGCCCGTTCCACATCGTCGTTCACGATCACGTAGCGAAAATCTGTTCCCGCCTCCAGCTCGGACCTGGCGATCCGCAGCCGGGTTGCGATGTCCTGCGGGGAGTTCGTGCCGCGCCCGATCAGGCGCTGTTCCAGGTCCCCCACATCCGGCGGTGCGATGAACACCAGCACCGAGTCTGGCAGCTGCCGCTCGATCTCACGAGCGCCGGGGACGTCGATCTCGAGGATCACGTTCGAACCGTCCGCCAGTCGCCGTTCCACCTCGCTGCGCAGCGTGCCGTACCGATGGCCCGCGAATTCTACATGCTCCAGGAACTCACCCCCCTGCAACCGCCGCTGGAACTCCTCCGGCGAGAGGAAGTGGTACTCGCGTCCCTGCTGTTCGCTGGGGCGCATGGGACGGGTGGTGGCCGACGTGGCCAGCTCCAGCCGCGGCACCTCGGCGCGAGCCCGTGCGATCAGCGTTCCCTTGCCGACGCCGGAGGGACCGGACACGACGAACAGCCGGCCGCTCATGCGGCCGCGGCCGTCGTCAGGAGTTGAACAGGTCGACCAGCTCGCCGCGCTGTCGCTCTGACAGTCCGCCGATGGTCTTGGCCTGGCTGATCCGGCACTGGGTCAGCAGCCGCCCGACGCGCACCCTCCCCAGCCGCGGAACCGACAGCAGCATGTCGTAGACCTTCGCCGTCAGCACGTAGTCCGGCGGGTCGATCAGCACCTGGTCGAACGTGGTGTCCCCCGACTTGAGCGCGCGCTTCAGCTGCGCTCGTTGGACGCGAATGCGGTTCGCCCGGTCGAGTGCGTCGAGTCTCTGGTCGAGGGAACGGGAGGGGGCCTGCGAGAGGAGCGTGGGCATCTTTCGGGGCGATAATACCACGCTTGGCCGTCCGTGCAACGACAAAGAAACGGCCAGAATAGGCCGATTTAGGAGTGGTTCGCATCAACCTCAAGTAAAGCTTTACCCTGGTGGTGGTGGGCGCGTCCGACGACGTCGTCAAGGGTGGAAACGCCGTGCCTCTCGAGCAGGCCGGGGAGTTCGGCGACGACCTCCTCGACCAGCCCGGGGTTGCGGAACAGGGCGGTGCCGAGGGCGACGACGTTCGCCCCCGCCGACGCGAACTCGAGGCAGTCCTGGGCGCAGGCGACGCCGCCGACGCCGACGATGGGCAGTCCCGTGACGGCGCGGCAGTGGAAGATCGCGTGCAGGGCGACGGGCTTCACGGCCGGCCCGGAGAGGCCGCCCCCACCGCCGCCCAGGAGCGGCTGCAGCGTGTCGCGGTCGATCGCCATTCCCCGCACCGTGTTGATCAGCACCAGGCCCGCCGCCCCGCCCTCGGCGGCCGCCAGCGCGACGGCCGAGACGTCGGCGACGCTCGGCGACAGCTTGGCCAGCAGCGGCCGCTCGGTCTCGGCCCGGCAGCGCTCGAGCAGCGCCCGCGTCTCCGCCGGGTCGGTGCCGATCGAGATGCAGCCGGTGTCGACGTTGGGGCAGGACACGTTCAGCTCGAGCGCGGCCACGGCCGGGTGCGCGCCGATCCGTCGCACGGCGACGGCGTACTCCTCCCGGCTCCACCCCCCTCCGCTCACGATCAGCGGCACACCCAGGTCGGCCAGCCGCGGCAGGTGCTCGTCGCAGAACCGTTCGAGGCCCGGGTTGGCGAGCCCGATCGAGTTGACCATGCCCTGCGGCGTCTCGGCGATGCGCTGCGGCGGGTTGCCGGCGCGCGGATTCAGCGTGACGGTCTTGGTGACAAACGCGGACACGCCGAGCGTGCCCGCCGCCAGCGCGTCCAGCGTGCCCGAGCCGTTCAGCACCGGGTGGGCGAGGTCGACCCCGCAGAAGCGCGTGGCCAGGCTACCCATCGTGCCCGCCCGCCAGCACCCGTCCCGCCTCCAGCACCGGCCCCTCGATGCACAGCCGTTTCCACTCGCCGTCGATCTCGACCGCGCAGCCGTAGCAGGCGCCGAACCCGCAGGCCATGGCCGCCTCCATCGCCAGCAGGCAGGGTACGGCGTGCTCGGCGCAGAGCGCGGCCACGGCCTGCAGCATCGCGTCCGGCCCGCAGGCGTAGACGGTTGCGTCGGCCGGCAGCAGACGCGCCAGCGGCTCGGTCACGTACGTCGGCTCCAGCACCACGGTCGCATCGGCGTCGATCAGCGCCGCGCACACCGCATGCCGTTGCTCGCGGAACCCGAGCAGGGTCGTCACCGGGCCGGGTAGGTCGCGCACCAGCCAGGGCAGGATGGCCGCGCCGATGCCGCCGCCGACCAGGATGGCCGGCCCGTGGTGCAGCTCGAAGCCGTGGCCCAGCGGCCCCAGCACGGATACCTGCGCAGCTCCCACCAGGGCGGCGGTGCCGTCGCCGCGCACGTCCAGCAGGAAGGCGATCTCGCCGGCATCCGCCCAGGCCGCCGACAGCGCCCGCGGCAGGTAGGCGCCGTGCGGCTCGGGGTCTGCCTGGAGCATGAAGAACTGGCCCGGCGCGCCCACCTCGCCGCCGTCGTTTCGCAGCACCAGCAGCGTGTAGGCGCCTACTGCCTCGACCCGAGCGACCTGCAGCGTCCGCCTATCCGGCGGCATGCGACTCCACCTCCGCTGCGTGCAGCGTCTGGAGCGCCACCGGCGCAACCGAGCGGGCCTGGGCGATCGCCTGGACGGCGGCGGAGGCGCCCGCGAGGGTGGTGATGCAGGGGATCTGGTTGCGGATCGCGGCCTCACGGATCTCGTAGCCGTCGGTGCGGGCACCGCGGCCCAGCGGGCTGTTGATGATCAGGTTGATGGAGCCGTCCTGGATCAGGTCGACCACGTTCGGCGACCCCTCGGTCACCTTCTGGACGGTCTCCACGGGGATGCCGATCCGCTGCAGAGCGCGGGCGGTGCCGGTGGTCGCGACCAGACCGAACCCGAGCGACTGCAGCAGCGCGGCCAGCATGGTGGCGGCCGGCTTGTCGGAGTCGCGCACCGACAGGAACACGCGGCCCTTGCTGGGAAGCGGCCGACCGGCGGCGCGCTCAGCCTTGGCGAAGGCGGTCGGGAAGTCCGGGCCGATGCCCATCACCTCGCCGGTCGAGCGCATCTCCGGCCCCAGCGCCGGGTCGGCTCCGAAGAACCGCTGGAACGGCAGCACGGCGGCCTTCACGCTGATGTGCTCGGGCGGGTCCTCGGCCAACTCGACGGGAAGGCCGAGCGCAGCCCGGCAGGCCGCCTCGACCAGGTTGCGGCCGGTGGCCTTGGCGACGAACGGCACCGTGCGCGAGGCCCGCGGGTTCGCCTCGATCACGTAGACGGCCGACCCCTGCACCGCGAACTGCACGTTGATCAGCCCGCGCACGCCCAGCGCCAGTGCGATCGCGCGCGTCTGCGCGCGGATCTCGCGCTCGATCTCGTCGCCCAGCGACAGGGTCGGGATCACGCAGGCCGAGTCGCCCGAGTGCACGCCGGCCTCCTCGACGTGCTGCATGACGGCCCCGATCCAGGCCCGCCGGCCGTCGCAGACCGCGTCCACGTCGACCTCGATCGCGTCCTCGACGAAGCGGTCGATCAGCGAGGCAGGCTGCACCGTCCGCGACCGCAGCATCGACTCGTCGTAACAGATTCGCATCTCGCGGCCGCCCAGCACGTAGGAGGGCCGCACCAGCACCGGGTAGCCAACGCGGGCTGCGATCGCGGCCGCCTCGTCGACGTCGGCGGCGATGCCCCAGGCCGGTGCCTGCAGGCCCAGCTCGCCCAGCACGCTCCCGAACCGCTCCCGGTCCTCGGCCACATCGATCGCCTCGAACGGCGTGCCCAGGAGCTTCACGCCGTCCTCCTCGAGCCGCCGCGCCAGCCCCAGCGGCGTCTGGCCGCCGAACTGAGCGACCACGCCGATCGGGCGTTCGCGCTCGATCACCTCGAGCACGTCCTCCACCGTCAGCGGCTCGAAGTAGAGCCGGTCAGAGGAGTCAGCGTCGGTCGACACCGTCTCGGGGTTGCAGTTGACCATCACCGCGTCGTAGCCCAGGGAGCGGAATGTCTGTGCAGCCTGCACACAGCAGTAGTCGAACTCGATGCCCTGGCCGATGCGGTTGGGACCGGCGCCCAGGATCACCACGCTCTCGCGATCGCCGCGGCGCAGCTCGTCCTCCTGCTCGTAGGCCGAGTAGTAGTACGGGGCCTGCGCCTCCACCTCGGCGGCGCAGCTGTCGACGGCCTTGTAGACGGGCCGCACGCCGGCCTCGCGCCGGGCCCGGCGCACCGCTCGCTCGGCGGCGCCGGTCAGCTCGGCGATGCGGGCGTCGGAGATGCCGAGCCGCTTCAGGCGCCGCCATCCGGCCGCGTCCGACACGCCGCCGGCGGCGGCCAGCTCCCGCTCGGCGTCGCTCACGCGCGACCACTCGTCCAGGAACCAGGGGTGCACCTTCGACTCGTCGGCCAGCGCCTGGGGGCTGTCGCCCGCCAGCAGCCGCGCCGCGATCACGTCGAACCGGTCCCACGAGCCACCGGCCACCGAGCCCTCGGTGCGCACGATCCCGTCCAGCTCGCGGCTGCGCATGGCCTTGCCCCAGGCCTCGCAGAAGCTGCGGCCGATGCCCATCGCCTCGCCCACCGACTTCATCTGGGTGGTCAGCTCGGCGTCGGCGCCGGGGAACTTCTCGAACGCGAAGCGGGGCAGCTTCACCACCACGTAGTCGAGCGCCGGCTCGAACGACGCCGGCGTGGTGCCGGTGATGTCGTTGGGGATCTCGTCCAGCGTGTAGCCGATCGCGAGCTTGGTGGCGACCTTGGCGATCGGGTAGCCGGTGGCCTTGGATGCGAGCGCGGAGCTGCGCGAGACGCGCGGGTTCATCTCGATCACGACCAGCTCGCCGCTGTCGCGGTTCAGTGCGAACTGCACGTTCGACCCGCCGGTCTCGACGCCGACGGCGCGGATCACCTTGGCCGAGGCGTCGCGCAGCACCTGGTACTCGCGGTCGGTCAGGGTCTGGGCCGGCGCCACCGTCACCGAGTCGCCGGTGTGGACGCCCATCGGGTCGACGTTCTCGATCGAGCAGATCACGACCACGTTGTCGTTGCGGTCGCGGATCACCTCCAGCTCGAACTCGCCCCACCCCGCCACCGACTCCTCGAGCAGGATCTGGCTGATCGGGCTCTCGCGCAGGCCCCGCTGCACGATCTCGTCGAACTGCGCGGGCGTGGTGGCAAAGCCGCCGCCCTGGCCGCCGAGCGTGAAGGCGGGCCGGATCACGACCGGCAGCGCCAGCTCGCCAGACAGCGCGGCGCGGGCCTCGTCCAGGGTGTGGGCGATCGCGCTGCGCGGCACGCGCAGGTCGATCGACTCCATCGTGCGGGCGAACAGGTCACGGTCCTCGGCGCAGTGGATGGCGTCGTAGGAGGCGCCGATCAGTTCGACGCCGAGCTCATCGAGCGTGCCCGACTCGGCCAGCAGCGACGCCAGGTTGAGCGCGGTCTGGCCGCCCAGCGTCGGCAGCAGCGCGTCCGGCCGCTCCGCCTCGAGCACCGCCCGCACACCTTCCAGGTCGAGCGGCTCCAGGTAGGTTCGGTCGGCCCAGCCGGGGTCGGTCATGATCGTGGCCGGGTTGGAGTTGATCAGCACCGTCTCGTAGCCCTCCTCGCGCAGCACGCGCAGGGCCTGGGTGCCCGAGTAGTCGAACTCGCAGGCCTGGCCGATCACGATCGGGCCGGACCCGATCAGCGCGATCTTGGCGATGTCATCACGCCTGGGCAACGGTGGCCTCCGTCAGCGTCCCCACGAACCGCTCCAGCGCCTCGCGGGCATCGTGTGGCCCGGGGCTGGCCTCGGGGTGGAACTGCATCGACCAGGCCGGCAGCTCCCGCAAAGCCAGGCCCTCGACGGTGCCGTCGTAGAGCGAGACGTGGGTGACGCGGGCCGGCCCGAAATCGGTCTCGAGGTCGCCTCCCCCGTCGGGCACGCGTACCGCGAAGCCGTGGTTCTGGGCCGTCACCAGCACGCGCCCCGTGTCGACGTCCAGCACCGGGTGGTTGGCGCCGCGGTGGCCGAACCGCAGCTTGAACGTCTCCAATCCCAGCGCCCTGCCCAGCAGCTGATGGCCCAGGCAGATCCCGAACACGGGCACCTGCCCGACCAGCTCGCGCACCTCCGACACGCAGCCGGGCAGCGCGGCTGGATCGCCCGGGCCGTTGCCGAGCAGCACGCCGTCGGGGCGCAGCTCGAGCACCTGCTCGGCCGTGGCGTCCCAGGGCAGCAGGGTCACGCGGGCGCCCTGCTCGCGCAGGATCCGCACGATCGACCCCTTCACCCCGTAGTCGAGCACCAGCACGTGGGCACGCTCGGGCGCCAGGGCCGGCAGCTGCTCGGCCCGCAGGCACGACACCTCGCCGGCCAGCGCCTGCCCGGCCATCTCCGGCTCGCCGCCGATCAGCGCCAGCAGCTGCGGCACCGGCGTCCCATCCGAGCAGACCGCCGCGCGCACGGTGCCGCCGTCGCGCAGGCGCCGCGTCAGCATGCGCGTGTCGAGCCCCTGGATGCCGATCACACCGTGGCCGGCCAGCCAGTCGGAGAAGCCCACGCGCCCTGCCGGAGCGGCGTTTCGGCCCTCGCGCACGATCACCGCGCGCGCCTGCGGCCGGTCCGACTCCGACGCATCGACCTCCACCCCATAGTTGCCGATCATCGGCTGTGTGAAGGTGATCATCTGGCCGGCGAACGAGGGGTCGGTGACGATCTCCTGGTAGCCGGTCATGGACGTGATGAACACCAGCTCGCCGACCGCCGTGCCGGTTGCGCCGTAGGCCTCGCCTTCGAGCACCGTGCCGTCCTCGAGCACCAGCAGGGCGGTCACCGTGCCACCTCGGCCAGCCGGTGGGCGACGGTGCCGGCTGCGATCGTGATCGTGCAGCGGCCCTGCAGCGTGCGCCCGGCGAATGCGCAGTTGCGCGAGCGGGAGGCGTAGGGCGGCGCGACCACCCAGCTCTCGGACAGATCCCACAGCGCCAGGTCGGCGGGGGCGCCGGTGCGCAGCGCCGGGACGGGCAGGTCGAAGGCCCGCGCCGGGCCGGCCGACATGCGTTCGATCACCGTCGAGAGCGACACCAGGCCGGGAGCCACCAGCTCGGTGTAGACGGCGGCGAACGCCGTCTCCAGGCCGATCACCCCGTTCGGAGCCGCCTCGAACGGCACCTCCTTCTCGTGGGTGCGGTGCGGCGCGTGGTCGGTGGCGATGCAGTCCAGCGTACCGTCGGCCAGCGCCTCGATCAGCGCGGCGCGGTCGGCGGCCGAGCGCAACGGCGGGTTCATCTTGCTGACGGCCGGGTCGAGATCGCGGACGAGCTCGTCGGTCAGGCACAGGTGGTGCGGCGAGACCTCGGCGGTGACGTCGACGCCCAGCTTCTTGGCGCGGCGGATCTCGGCCACCGACTCGGCCGCGGAGATGTGGCAGAGGTGCAGCGGCGCGTGCTCGTAGCGGGCGATCTGCAGATCACGGCCGACCATCACGCTCTCCCCGATCCCCGGGTACCCGTGCAGGCCGAGCTCGGCCGAGACGGCGCCCTCGTGCATCTGCGAACCGGCGGTGAGGGTCATGTCCTCCTCGTGCAGCGTCAGCTTGAGGCCGGTGACGCGGCTGTACTGCAGCGCCCGGCGCAGCATGCCGGCGCGTTCGACCGGCCGGCCGTCGTCCGAGAAGCCGGCTGCGCCGCGGGCGGCCAGCTCGGCCATGTCCACCAGCTCGCGGCCCTCCAGGCCGCGGCTGATGGCGGCGAAGAACCCGGTCGGCACCGCGGCCTGCTCGCCGGCGCGCTCGATCAGCCCGCCCAGCACGGCCGCGCTGTCGACCACGGGATCGGTGTTGGGCATGGCCAGGATGGCCACGAAACCGCCGGCCGCTGCGGCGCGGGTACCCGAGGCGATGTCCTCCTCGTCCTCGTCTCCGGGGGTGCGCAGGTGCACGTGGGGGTCGATCAGGCCTGGGGTCATGGTCAGCCCGGCCGCATCGACCGTCTCGACTCCGTCGGCCTCCAGGTCGGAGCCGATCTCGGCGATCGTGCCGTCGACGACGCGGACGTCCAGCTGCACGCCCTCAAGGCCGCTGTCGCCGTCGAACAGGCGGGCGCCGGAGATCAGCAGGTTGGCGGGCGGAGCCTCGCGGTGGGTCAGCCTCTCCATCACGCCACCTCCTGCCCGGCCGGCTCGACGGCGCGCAGGGCAGCCTGGCCACCGGTGGTCGTCGGCTCGGTCAGCAGGTCGTAGAGCACCGCCATCCTCGTCACCAGGCCGGCCCGCACCTGGTCGACGATCCGTGAGCTGGCGCTGTCGGCCACCTCGGCCGAGATCTCGACGCCGCGGTTGATCGGGCCGGGGTGCATCACCAGCTGGCTGGGCCGCACCCGGTCCGGGGTCACCCCCCACAGCGCGCTGTACTCGCGCAGCGAGGGCACGTAGTTCGCGCCCTCCAGCATGCGCTCGCGCTGCATGCGCAGGACGTAGATGACGTCGACCTCGGCGAGGTCGTCGATGCTGTGCGAGATGGTCACGCCCATCGCGGCCGCCTCGCGCGGGATCAGCGTGGGCGGGCCGACCAGGGTGACGTGGGCACCGAGCATGGTCAGCGCCTGGATGTTGGAGCGGGCCACCCGCGAGTGCAGGACGTCTCCGACGATCGCGACCTGCAACCCCTCGACCTTGCCCACCGCCTTCCGGATCGTGTACAGGTCGAGCAGGCTCTGCGTCGGGTGCTGGTGCTTGCCGTCGCCGGCGTTGACGACGTGGGCGTCGGTGTGGCGGGTGACGATCGCGGGCGCTCCGGCCTGGGGGTGGCGGATCACGATCACGTCGGGGTCGTAGGCGCTGAGGGTGAGGATGGTGTCCTTCAGCGACTCGCCCTTGTCGACGCTCGAGCCCGAGGCCTTGACGCTGATGGTGTCGGCCGAGAGGCGCTTGGCGGCCAGCTCGAACGAGCTCGAGGTGCGGGTGGACGACTCGAAGAAGAGGTTGACGACCGTGCGGCCGCGCAGCGTCGGCACCTTCTTGACGTCGCGCTGCATCACCGACTCGAAGCCCTCCGCCGTCTCCAGCAGCCGCTCCACGTCGGCGCGGTCGAGGTCGGAGATCGAGAGCAGATGGCGGCGTCTGGGCAGTCCGGTTGGTGGGTAGAGATCCACGAGCGCTCCTAGTCTGCGGTGAGAAGGACGATGCGGTCGACGTCGTCGACCTCGGAAAGCTGGACGTTCACGCGCTCGGCGCGCGCGGTGGGCAGGTTCTTGCCGACGTAGTCGGGCCGGATCGGCAGCTCGCGGTGGCCGCGGTCGACCAGCACCGCCAGCTGCACGCGCTCCGGCCGGCCGTAGCCGAACAGCGCCTCGATGGCGCTGCGGATGGTGCGACCGGTGAACAGCACATCATCCACGAGCACCACCGAGCGGCCGTCGATCGGGAAGTCCAGCCGGGTCGCCTTCACCACCGGCTGGGGATGCGCGCGCACGTCGTCGCGGTAGAAGGAGATGTCGAGCGCACCGGTGGGCACGCGCGCGTCGCTGAACTGCTCGATCAGCGCGGCCAGGCGGTCGGCCAGATAGACGCCGCGGGTGTGGATCCCGACCAGGACGAGGCGGTCGATGTCGGGGTGCTTCTCGACGATCTCGTGCGCGATCCGGCGCAGCGTCCGCTGCAGATCGGCCTCGTCGAGCAGAACCCGGCCTGCGATCTCGGGAACGCTCACCCGGCTGTGGGCAGCGTCGTTGGGCAGGCACACGTCATCTTGCGACTCCTTCCCGGGCTCTCTGGCCGCGGATTAAAGGGGTATGCGGGGCTGGCTCTGTCGTTGATCGAGCCGGGAGCAGCCTATCAGCCGGCGCGGATGGCGGCCAGGCGTGCCCGCGCGGTGACCGTCACGAACGGCATCGTGAAGTGGTCTTCCTCGCCGAGACCCGGGTGACGGGTGGCGAACTCGCGCACGGCCTGGAGCGTCTCGGCGCGCTGGTCGGGCGGCATGGTGGCCAGCTTGCTGGTCGACTTGGCCCAGGCCACCAGCCGGTCCGCGTCAAACGGGGTCGGGTTGGGGAAGTCACGGCGCTCGACCGGTCCGAACCGCTCGTGCTCCCCCACGCTCTCCCAGTCCGATCCGTCCACCTGCGACAGCACGTCCGCGCCCATCACCAGCGTGCCGGTCAGCTCGGCCACCCAGCCGATCGAGTCGTCGCGGATGTTCCAGAGCAGGCCCAGCACGCCACCCGGGCGCAGGACGCGGGCGATCTCGTTCAGCGCGGCCTCGGCATCGAACCAGTGGAAGGCCTGTCCGACCAGCACGGCGTCGACGCTCTCGTCGTCGAGCGGTATCTGCTCGGCGGTGCCGGCGTGCACCGGGACGTCCGGGTAGGCCGCCTGCAGCTGCGCGCGCATCCCGTCCAGCGGCTCCACGGCGGTGACGTTGCCGCCAGCGGCGATGATCGTGCGGGTCAGCTTGCCGGTGCCGGCGGCCAGGTCGAGCACGTCGTTTCCAGGAGCGGCGGCGAGCACCCAGTCCACGGCAGCCGCGGGGTAGGTTGGCCGTGCCTGCTGGTAGGCCTCGGCCACCTCGCCAAAGGATTGGGCGTGCCGCAGGTGAGTGTCGCGATCGGTCATCAGGCGGCAGGCTAGCCGAGTATCCGAGCGATGCCGGGATCGGCCGGTACGATCGCACGGTGGACGACCTGCTCCGCGACATCGCGCGCGCCCGCATCGGCGCCACCTTCAACCAGTACGCCGGGCGCGACGGTGCCGTGCGGCTGGCGAACCTGGAGCGGTATCTGGCCGAGCGGTCGGGGGCGGACGTGCTGGCGCTGGGTGAGGCAGCTGGATACCAGGGGATGCGGTGGTCGGGGATCGCGTTCACGAGTGAGCGCGACCTGATGCGATGGGGCCCGCCGTACCGGACCACCAGCGATCGGGCAGGCGGCTGGAGCGAGCCGTCGGGGACGATCGTGCACCGCGTGCTGGACGAGCTGGCGGCCGAGCGGCGGGTGATCCTGTGGAACACGGTACCGCACCATCCCCACAGGCCGGGCGAGCCGCTGTCGAACCGGCGGCCGTCGGTGGCCGAGGTCGAGATCGGCGCGGAGTTCGCGCTGCGGGCGATCGAGCTGCTGCGGCCACGGCGGGTGGTGGCGGTCGGCCGGATCGCAGAGGGCATCCTGGGCGACGGCGCCCACTACGTCCGGCATCCCGCAAACGGCGGCGGCGCAGCCTTCGCGGCCGGCATGGCGGCCGAGCTGGCCGCGCTCGACGCCGGCTGAGCCGCCCCTCGCGGGTGGAACGCAGGTGCCGGGCACCGTCGTTACGCCCGTCACACCCGCGTGACCACCGCGTGACCTGTCGCCGGCGGAAAGGGCGATCTTCGACACGAACCACCAACGAGTGGTCGCAGACTCGCCGCAGCTCCGCTAACGGTGAAACGACGGTGCCCGGCACCTGCGTTCCACCCTCTAGGTACGCCTGGCGGTGGTGATCGACCAGAACAGGTCGGCCGCCACCGGCTGATCGTGGCCGGCCAGGTCGTGCTCGAGCCGGGCGAGGCCGTCCTGGTAGTCCCACTCGGCCAGCAGGTGCAGGGTCGAGATGTAGCGTCCGCGCACGCGCTCCAGCACCGCCTCGGGATCGAGCGTCACCTGCTGGTGCAGACCGCGTTCGGCCACGTCGTGGAATCCGGACGCGCCGATGGCCGCGGACAGCGCGGCGGGATCCGGGAACCGGGCGCGGTCGATCCCGGCCAGGGTCGGAAAGTACGGGTTCAGGTGGAAGCGGTCGAAGTGCTCCCGCCGGAAGCTGACCACCACCAGCCGGCCGCCCGGGCACAGCACCCGCGCCATCTCGGACAGCGCCGCACCGACGTCATCGACCACGTGCATGACAAGGTGCGCGTGGGCAGCGTCGAACCAGCCATCCTTGAAGGGAAGATGTTCCGCCGCGGCCTGCTTCCACCCCACTCCGCGCGCGCCGCGGTGCCGCGCCTGATCGAGCATCTCCGACGACGGGTCGACGCCCCACACCCGTGCACCCAGCCGCTCGGCCGCGAACACCGCGAACCGGCCCGTGCCGCAGCCCACGTCCAGCAGCCGCGCGGCCGCACCCAGCTCGGCCAGCTCCACCTCAGCCAGCTCCCGCCAGCTCTCGCCGGCCGGCCGCAGCTCGTCGTACCCGCCCGCCAGCGCCGCGAAGTCCATCAGCCGGCGGGCGCCGGTGCTTCGACCGGAGTCTGCTCCTCGTCGCCGCGGATCAGCCGCGGCGCGCCCCGCTCGGCCAGAGGCACCTCGATCTCGTCGAAGTCGCGCGGCACCACGGTCTGGTCGAACACCGTGCGCGCCTCGCGGCGGATCTGTCCCCCCGTGTAGCGGGTGGACAGGTGCGTCAGCGCCAGCATCGTGACCTGGGCGTCGAGCGCCAGCTGGGCCGCCTGGATCGCGGTGCTGTGCCCGGTCTCCCCCGCCCGTTCGCTCTCCTCCTCCAGGAACGTGGCTTCGTGCACCAGCAGGTCGGCGGCGGCGGACGCCTCCCGCGTGCCGGAGCAGGGACGTGTGTCGCCGGAGAACACAACCCGGCGACCCGGCCGCGGCGGTCCCACGACCTGCTCGGGCGTGACCACCGTGCCTGACTCGAGCGTCACCGGCCGTCCGTGTTGCAGCTCCCCGCACAGCGGCCCGAACGGCACTCCCAGCGCCGTTGCCGCCTCCATGTCGAACCGGCCGGGCCGGATGTCCTCACACAGCGCGTAGCCGAGGCTTGACACCCGGTGGTCGGTGGCGAACGGCTCGATCCGGTAGCCGTCACGCTGCAGCGTCTGCCCCGGCTCGAGCTCGACCAGCGACAGCGGATACGACAGCCGACCGATCACGCGGTCGAGCGAGCCGATCAACGCCCGCAGGCCGCTGGGGCCGTGGATCGTGAGCGGGGCCTCTCGCGCCCGCAGCGCGAACGTCTTCAGCATGCCGGGCAGGCCCAGCACGTGGTCGGCATGGAAGTGCGTGATCAGCGCCAGGTCGATGTCGGCCAGCCCGGCCGACGATCGCAGCATCTGCCGCTGCGTGCCCTCGCCGCAGTCGACCAGGATCCGCTCGCCGCCACGCCGCACGAGGTAGGCGGCGGGGCCGCGCTGCGCGGTCGGCACGGCACCCGCGGTACCCAGGAACAAGACGTCCAGATCCATGGCCCGAGTTTAGGGGAGCCGGTCCGTCGCCGGGACCACATGTCAGCCGACGAGATGCAGCGGCGGGCGGTCGTGCTCGGCAAGCACGACGCGGGCACGGGCCAGGAAGGCGTCGAGCGTGAACGCGCTGCCCGACTCCGGGTCATCCTCACCGACGACGCGCAGCCGCGGCGCGGCGGGCGGATCGTCGTCGGGCAGGAAGCGCCGGCTGCGCCACTCGTCCAGGGAGATGACCTGGGCGCAGCTCACGGCAGCACCAGCCGCTGTCCGACGGTGATCGTGGCGTCGCTGAGGTGGTTTGCGGAGCGGATCTTGTAGACGCCGTCCCGGGTGTCTCCCCCGGAGTAGTGCGTCGACGCGATCGACCACAGTGTGTCACCGGACTTGACGCGGTAGTGCCCGGGCGTGGCAGCGCCCGGTGAGGGTGACGCCATGCCCAGCATGAGGGCCACGGTGCAGACCACGACGGCGGCCGCGACCAGGATCCGGGATGTGGGTTGAGCGAACATGTGTTCGAGTCTAGACGAACAGGTGTTCGATGTCAAGGAGTTGGCTGCATCCCGGTACGCTGGCGCCGTGCTGCTGCAATTCCGCCACCGAACGCTGCCCTGCCAGGGCCGCCCACACCTGATGGGGATCGTCAACGTGACGCCGGATTCGTTCTACGACGGCGGCGCCACCGCGACCACCGACCTGGCGGTGGCCCGCGCGCTGGCCGTCGTCTCCGAGGGCGCGACCGTGATCGATGTGGGCGGCATGACCGCCCGCCCCGGCCTTGAGCTGAGCGCCGCCGACGAGATGGCGCGGGTGCTGCCGGTGCTGGAGGGCATCCGCGCGGCCGGCTGCGAGGCGGTGGTCTCGGTCGACACCTACCGCGCCGAAGTGGCGGCGGCGGCGCTCGAGGCCGGCGCCGACATGATCAACGACCACACCGGGCTGACCGACGGCGACCTGGCGGCGGCCGTCGCCGAGCACGGCGGCGGGCTGGTCGTGACCCACCTGGGGCTCGCCCCGAAGCAGGTGCAGGCGGGCCGCTACGACATCGCCCCGGCCCAGATCGGCAGCTTCCTGACGCAGCGTGCCGAGCTGGCGATCGACGCCGGCATCGACCGCTCGGCGCTGGTGGTCGACCCCGGGCTGGGCTTCGGGAAGTCGACCGCGACCGACCTGGCCACCCTGCGCGCGCTGCCGGACCTGCTCGGGCTCGGCTATCCCCTGCTCCTTGCCTGCTCACACAAGGAGGTGACGGCGGAGCCGCTGGGCCTGCCCGAGTCGAACATCGAGGGCACCGCCGCCGTGGTCGCGGTGGCCGCCTACCAGGGCGTGCAGCTGCTACGCGTGCACGACCTGCCGTTCATGGCGCGGGTGGCGACCATGGCCGCGCTGCTCGGCCGCGGCGACGCGAACTGACGCCGGCTCAGCCCTGCGGCGGCGACAGGTCTGGTGCGAACTCCGGCAGGAACCGGCCGTCGCGGTAGATCGGCTCGCCGTCGGCGTGGATCTCGCCGCCGGAGCGCAGGTCGCAGACCATGTCCCAGTGCAGCCCGGAGCGGTTCGTGCTGCCCGTCTCCGGATAGCCGGCGCCGACCGCCATGTGGCACGTGCCGCCGATCTTCTCGTCGAACAGGATCTGCTTGCTGAAGTCCTGCACGCCGTAGTTGGTGCCGATCGCGAACTCGCCCAGGATCGACGCGCCCTCGTCGATCGCCAGCATCTGGCGGAGCAGCTCCTGGCCGGCGGCCGCCTCGCTCTGCACCACCCGCCCGCCCTCGAACCGCAGCCGCACGTCCTCTACCTCGCGGCCGCTGAAGATGGCCGGGAACGAGAACCGCACGTCGCCGGTGGTCTCGGTCTCGATCGGGCCGGTGAAGACCTCGCCGTCGGGGAAGTTGCGCTCGCCGTTACAGGGGACCCACGCGCGGCCGGCCACGCCGACCGTGAGGTCGGTGTCCTCGGCCAGCACCCGCAGCGTGCGCACGCCGGACAGGCGGTCGGCGATGGCCCGCAGCTTCTCGGCGAAGCCACGCCAGGCCGCCACCGGATCGGGAAGGTGCAGCCAGCCGGCCCGGTAGACGAAGTCCTCGTAGGCGGCCAGCGACATGTTGGCGTCCTGCGCGAACGCCTCACACGGATAGGCGGTCACGCACCAGCGCAGCTCCTTCGCGGCCGAGCGCCGCATGTACAGCTCCATCAGCGGTGCCCGCGCTTCCCTCACGGCGGCCACCCTGGCCGGATCGACACCGGACAGCTCCCGCGTGTTCCAGGCCGCGTGGATCGCGACCCGCAGGTCGATCGCCGCCATCTCCGGCATCGCGCCTGGCAGCAACGTCGTCAGCTGCTCCTCGGCCGCCTCCGACAGGAACGCCAGCTGCGTGCCCTCCGCGGCCACCCGCACCCGCGGCAACGCGCCCATCTCCAGCGCCCGCGTCACGATCTCCAGCACCAGCGGCTCGGCCAGCGCCGGTGCCTCGATCAGCATCAGCTGCCCCGGCTCGACCCGTAGCGAGTACTCGCAGATCACCCGCGCCAGGCTCTCCACCCGCCGGTCGCTCACAGGAACCGCCCGTCGCGCGCGATCAGCTCGCCGTCGCCGTAGACCTCGCCGCCGGAGCGCAGGTCGCAGACGATGTCCCAGTGCAGCCCCGACCGGTTGGTGCCGCCGGCCTCCGGGAACGATGCCCCCAGCGCCACGTGCGCGGTGCCGCCGATCTTCTCGTCGAAGGCGACGTTGCGGGTGCTCTGCTGGATCTCGTCGTTCATCCCGAAGGCCACCTCGCCCAGGTAGCGCGAGCCGTCGTCCATGTCCAGCATCCCCTCCAGGAACTCGCGGCCGCGGCTGGCCTCGTGGCGCACCACGCGGCCGTCCTCGAACCACAGCCGCACGCCGCCGAAATCGTTCCCGTTGTAGGTGGCGTCGAAGCTGAAGCGGATGTGCCCGCGCGTCAGCTCGTGACGGGGGCTGGTGTAGACCTCGCCGTCGGGGAAGTTCTCGCGGCCGTCGGCGCTCAGCCAGGTGCGGCCGGCCACGTCGACCACCAGGTCGGTGTCTTCCGCCACGATCCGCAGCTCGGAGATCCGCGCCAGCCGTTCGATCACCTCGGCCTGCCGGGCCGACTGGCTGCGCCAGAAGGCGACCGGATCGGGGTCGTCCACGTGGCAGGCGCCGAACACGAACTCCTCGAACGCGCCGAACGACATGCCGGCGTCCTGGGCGAAGCCGCGTGTCGGCAAGGCCACCCCGCACCAGCGGATCTCGCCGGCCGCGACGCGCTCGAAGAAGCGGTCGGACAGGGAGCGGCGCGAGCGCGACCACAGCGCCTGGCGGTCGGGCGACACCGCGCTCAGGTAGCGGGTGTTGGCGTCGGCCCAGATCGTCAGCGTCTTGTCGGGGACTTCCGACTCCAGCCGGTCGACCTCCGTGACGGTGGTCAGCTGCTCGTCGGAGCCCATCGAGAGGATCGCGGCCTCCACCGCGGGCAGCGTCGGTCGCAGCATCGGATGGGCGCCGAGGCGGGTCAGCTCGCGGGTGACGGCCACGAAGAAGGGCGCCTCGCTGGCCGGGCCGTGTACGCGCACGACGTCGCCTGGCTGCACCTCCAGGGAGTACCGGCACAGGATCGACGCAAGCGCTTCCAGACGGGCGGCGGACACGACCCGAAAGGTTACCCGGAGCGTGCGGCCAGAACCGCGTCCAGCAGGCGACCGGCGCCGTACCGGACCGGGTCGTCGGCCGGCAGGCCGGTCTGCTCGGTGGCGGCGGCGATGGCCGCGCGGGCCTCGTCGTCGCCCAGAGGGTTGGTCTTCAGCGAGACGGCCACGACCGGCGCCGGCCGCACGTAGCCGGCCATCCGCTGGTAGTCGTCGATCAGCTGTGGCAGCGGGGCGATGGGTGGGCCGTCGGGCATGTCCAGGTGCGTGCGGCCGGCCTCGTGCACCAGGATCTGTGCGTGCGGGGCCGAGCCGTGCAGCAGGCCCAGGGTGACTCCCGAGTAGGCGGGGTGGCTGATCGAGCCCTGGCCCTCGATCCAGAGTATGGCGCCCGCTCCCGCCCGCTCCCGGCCTTCCAGCACCAGTCGCTCGCTGGCCCCGGCCACGAAGTCGGACACCACCTCGTCGACGGCGATGCCCCAGCCGGCGATGGCGATGCCGGTCTGGCCGGTGGGCACGAAGGCGCTGGCCAGTTCGCGCCGCCGCGCCTCCAGGTCGAGCTCCAGGCAGACGGTCATCTTGCCCAGGGCGCAGTCGCTGCCGACGGTGGCGATCACGTGCGCGTCGACGGTCAGGTTGCGGCCGGTGGGCACGTCCAGCCCGGCCGGCGGGCGGCGCAGGTCGCGGATTTCGACGCCGTGGTTCGCGGCCGCGGCGGCCAGCTCGGGGTCGTCGCCGAGGAAGTCGTGCAGGCCGCTCTCCACGTCCAGGCCGGCCTCGATCGATCGCATGATGGCCGCCCGCCAGGCGTCGGGCAGCTTGCCGCCGGCCGGTGCGATACCGATCAAGAGCACGGTCGGCCGCAGCGCCAGCGCCTGGTCGACGCCGGCCACCACCGGCACGTCCGAGTCGAGGCCGGGGATGTGGTCGCGCACGCGTGAGCCGGCGCGGGTGGAGTCGATCACCGCCACCACCGGGTCGGAGCCGTAGCGAAGCACGCCGGTCGCGGTCTTGGCGTCGTGCTCCGAGAAGCCACCCTCGGCCAGGATCGCGATCGCGGTCACGGCCAGGGCTCCAGCGGCGTCACGCCCAGGCCGGGCAGGTCGCCCGGCAGCACGGCGCCGTCGCTGAAGCCGAGTCCCTCGAACGCGTCGTTGGCGTTCAGGAGGTGGCCGTCCAGGTCGACCACGTCGACCAGCGGCGACAGCTGCACGGCGGCCGCGATGCCCAGCGAGGTCTCGTTCATGCAGCCCAGCATCACGGTCAGGTCGAGCGCGCGGGCCGCGTGGATCATGCGGTGCGCCTCGCGGATGCCGCCCGACTTCGTGAGCTTGATGTTGACGCCGTCGGCCAGGCCGGCCGCGCGGCCGACGTCGGGCAGGGTGTGGCAGCTCTCGTCCAGTACGATCGGGATCGGCAGGCGGGCGGCGTGCAGCTCGCGGTAGCCGTCGGCGTTGTCGTCGTGCAGCGGCTGCTCGATCAGCTCGACGTTCAGCGCGACCAGCTCGGGGCAGATCTGCTTGGTGAACTCGACCGACCAGGCCTCGTTCGCGTCGACGCGGATGAGGGCGTTCGGCGCCTCGGCCCGCACGGCGCGCACCCGCTCGAGATCGCCAGGGCCGCCCACCTTGATCTTGAGGGCGTGGTAGCCCGACGCACGACGGGCCCGGTCGGCGGTGCCCTCGAGCGTGTCGATGCTGATCGTGTAGGAGGTCGGCGGCGGGGTCGGGTCGAGGCCGAACATGCGCCAGACGGGCAGGCCGCAGAGCTTGCCGGCGAGGTCGTGCAGCGCCCCGTCGATGGCGCACTTGGCGGCCATCTCGCCGGGCAGCGCGTTCACGCGTCCGAGCGCCGACTCGAGGGCGAACGGGTCGTCGCCGAGCAGCGGGGCAGCCTGCTCGAAGAACGCGAGCGCACTCTGGCAACTCTCGCCGTAGCGGTCGTCAGGCGCACCCTCGCCGTAGCCGATCACACCGTCGTGGGAGATCGCGATCTGGACGATGTCGGACTCGGTGTCGCTGCTGCGCGAGATCACGAACGGCTCGGCCAGTTCGACCGTGAAGATGCGTGAGGCGATTTCCACGCCGGCGAGCCTACCCGATGAGTCGGTGGCTACCGGCCCGGCGGTAGACTGACCACCTCGCGCCTGTAGCTCAGGGGATAGAGCGTGCGCCTCCGGAGCGCAAGGCCGTAGGTTCGATTCCTACCAGGCGCATCTTCCGCTCGGACGCCTCACTGGACGACGGCGTGCTCCATCGCCCACAGGGCGGCGGCAGCTCGGGTGGAGACACGGATCTTGCCGTAGATGTGCTGGATGTGGTGATCTGCGGTCTTCGGTGAGATGTACAGCCGATCGGCGATCTGGCCGGTGGTCAGGCCTCGGGCCGCGAGCCGCAGCACCTCGACCTCGCGCCGCGTAAGCCCGCCGGGATTGTGCTGGCGCTTGCCCAGTGATGTCTGTGGCTCGCCGTGGCCGGCGGCCACCAGCACCGCCCGGCTTGCGCGCGGCTCGAGCACGCCGTCTGACTCCAGTCGGCGAAGCTCGTTGGCCGCGTCCGCCGGCTCGAACCGTGGCCTGTCGGCTCGCTCGGTGGTGAGACCGACGTAGATCTCGGTCGCCGCCAGCACGCACGTGCTCAGATCCTCGTCGTCTGCACGGAGCCGCTTGTGGTACCCGGATCCGTCGCACTTCTCGTGGTGGGCCGACGCAACCGGGTTCAGGACGTCCAGAGCCGGTGAGCGGCGCAGCATCTGCTCGGTCACCATCGGGTGAAGCTCGACCCGGTCGAACTCCGCTCGCGTCAAGGGCCCCTGTTTGTCCCAGATCGAGTTGGGTACCACGGTCGTGCCGAAGTCGTGCACGAGCGCCGCCCGCCGCAGGGCGTCTGCGGCATCGTCATCCAAGCCCAGCACCTGGCCGGCATCGGCAGCAACCCGGGCGCAGCGGCGGCTATGCCCGCCCATGTACGGCGACTTGAGATCGATGAAGTCGGCAACCACGGTGAGCGCGTCATCCAGTTCAGCGCCGAGGAGGACACGGTGGGGCTCGGGCTCGAGCGCGAGCACGGCGTCCCACGGCTCGGTCTCGCCCAGCCGATCAAACCAGCCGCGCCCGTGAGCGACGAACAGATCCGCCAGCGCGGGGTCATAGGTGGTGTCGCGGCGGTCACGAGCAGCCTCCAGGGCGTGATCGGGCGAGAACAGACGGCCGATCGCCTCCATGTCGTGGCTGACGTGCACGATTCGCATAGGCAGCGGAATCGCCTCGCCCTGGGCGTGGTTGGGGTAGCCGTTGCCGTTCCAGCGCTCGAACGTGAACCGCAGCGACTCGCGCACGTCTGGGCCGAAATCGAGCCGCTGCGCGAGCATGTCGGCCACCTCGCAGCCCGATGAGAAGTTGTAGACCGCCCACTCGCGGGCGGTCTCCTGGATCATCTTGACGATCTGATCGCGTTCGTCGGGGCTGTGACCCGCCGTCGCGTAGGCCATCACATCGCGCATCACCTCAGCCGGATTGGCGGCGTCGTGCACCAGCGTCTGGGCGCGGATGGCGATCTCGTCGCCGAACACGGTGGCCACCTCGTGGGCGTGTCCGGTGCAGCCGAGGTATCGCAGCAAGGCCACCCAGTAGGCGGTGGCACGCACCTCGTCGTCATAGCCCGCCTGATCGCACATCCAGGTGGCAAGCAGGCACGACCGCAGCTGTGACTCGAGCGGCTGGCCGAAGGCGTTGTCCTGGGCCAGCGCCAACGTGGCGACGAGCTCGCCCAGGCGGAGCGGCGGATCAGAAATGGGGAGACCTCCCGATGCTTTGGCCGACGGAGTCGGACACCATGGTCGCACGACGCGTCGATGTTTGTCGCCCCGCGCGACACCAGGTTATTCGAAGGAGGACATGATGGCTGGACAACCACGTGCAAGCGCCTCACCGATCAGGGTGGGCGTGATCGCCGACCAGACCGGGCCGCTAGAGCCGGCCGGGATCGCCGACGCGAACGTCGCCCGGATGGTGGTCGGCGATATCAACGCCAAGGGCGGCCTGCTCGGCCGCACGCTCGAGCTCCACATCGAGGACGGCGCCACCGACGACGCGGTCGCATCTGCCAAGGCCGAGACGCTCGTGAACGAGCACCGGGTCGACGTCATCCTGGGCGGAATCCTCAGCTCCACCAGGCAGGCGATCAAGCGGCCGGCGGTGACCGAGGGTAAGACGCTGTACATCTACCCCGAGCAGTACGAGGGGCAGGAGTCCGACCCTCTGATCTTCTGCACCGGGCCTGTTCCGGCGCAGCAGGTCGACACGCTGGTGCCGTGGCTGATGAAGCGAACCGGGGCAAAGACGTTCTACCTGCCCTCGGCCGACTACGTCTGGCCGCACGTGATGAACGCGCGGGTACGCGACGTGGTGACGGCCAACGGTGGCAGCATCCTCGGCGAGGAGTACTTCCCACTCGACCACGGTGACTACCGGGCCACGATCGAGCGGATCGTCTCCAGCGGCGCGGATGTCGTGTTCAACATGACCGTGCCCCCGGGATTCGTGCCCTTCTTCGAGCAGCTCCACGATTCCGGCTTCACCGATCGCGGGGGACAGCTGGTGTGCACCTACTTCGACGAGAACATGCTGCACATCGTGCCGCCGGCTCACGTCGAAGGGCTGTACAGCTGCCTCGACTACTACCAGGACGTGGCCGACCCGTTCAGCCGCCGGCTGACGGCGCAGTACGACGCGCTCTACCCGGGCGCCCCCGCGTTCACTAGCGGGTTCGGCTGCTCGGGCCTCTACCGCGGCCTGCGGCTATGGGCTGCAGCGGTCGAGGAGGCGGGCACGCTGGAGCAAGCTGACGTGATCGCCGCGCTCGACCACGCGCACATCGGCGAGGGGCCGGGCGGCCCGGCGTCAGTGGTGCCCGGCCAGCACCACGTGCGCATGAACATGTACATCGCCCAGGTCACAAACGGCCAGTTCCAGGTGGTCGAGGAGCTGGGTGCGATCGATCCCCAGGAGCGGCAGGTCAGCGCACCCGCGCTCGCCTGACGACGCTCGCCAAACCATCTGACGAAAGGAAACTGACCATGTTGCTCGCAACCACACAGGTCGAGGACTTCGACCGCTTCCTCGAAGTGTTCTCGACCAAGGGTGCCGACAAGCGCCGACAGCACGGATCCAAAGGCGCGACGGTGTTTCGAGACCCCACCGAGGCCGATCGCGTCTGGGTCGCGTTCGACTGGGACGAGCAGGGCTGGCAGAGCTTCGTGTCCGACCCCGATGTCCCGCCGATCCTGAAGGAGGCCGGGCACAAGGACAAGCCGCAGGCCGCCCAGCTGGCACGCAGCATCGACGCCTGAGCCTCCAACCGTCACGGGGCGGTGCGACGATTGTCGGGCCGCCCCGTCGCGGTGTCCGGCGGTGGTAGCCTCGGGGCGATGTTCGACCACGTGGGGATTGCCGTCTCCGACCTCGCCGCGTCCGAGCGCTTCTACCGTGCCGTGCTGACGGTGCTCGGCGTGGAGCCAAGCCACGCCGACGCCGAGCTGGTCGAGTGGGAGGACTGGGACATCGGCCCGACCGACCGCCAGCACCCTCTGACCCGCGGCCTGCACGTCGGCTTCCGCGCGCCCGACCGCGCGGCCGTCGACGCCTTCTGGCAGGCCGGGATCGACACCGGTCACCCGAGCGACGGCGCGCCCGGGCCGCGCACAATGTACGGCTCCGACTACTACGGCGCCTTCCTGCTCGACCCGGACGGCAACAGCGTCGAGGCGGTCCACTTCGACCGCGAGCACCCCGTTCCCGATGGCAGCATCGACCACCTGTGGCTCCGCGTCCGCGACCCGCAGGCGTCGCGGCGCTTCTATACGACGGTCGCGCCGTACGCCGGGCTCCGCCCCTCAAGCGACGCGCCGGATCGCGTGCAGTTGTTCAGCCCCGACTTCTCCTTCTCGCTCGTGCGCGATGAGCGGCCGCTCACCGAGCACGTGCACCTCGCCTTCCCCGCGGACGCGGACGCCACGGTGCGGGCCTTCCACGCCGCCGCGCTGGCCGCGGGCTACGAGGACAACGGCGCCCCCGGCGAACGCGCCGTGTACCACCCCGGCTACTTTGGCGCTTTCGTGCGCGACCCGGACGGCCACAACGTCGAGGTCGTCAACCACAACCGCTGAGGTATGGCCGCGTCCGCAAACCAAGGGCGCCACCTATCTCCGTCTGAGAGGGGCGCCGCACATCGTTAGTGCTCGTGGGCGGGCCCGCCGCGGACGGTGCGCCAGCTCTCCCAGGTGATGTGCAGGATCATCGCCGTGATCACGAGGCCGATGATCGGGTCTGCGATCGGGAAGCCCGCCCACACCATGGCTGCGCTGAGAACCACACCCCCACTGACGATGGCATCGCTCTTCGCGTGCGCCCCGTCGGCGATGAGGGCGGGACTGTTGAGGCGACGCCCGGCGCTCGTCCGGATCTGCGCGGCGATTGCATTGCCGACGATGCCCACGACGCCGGCGGCGGCGAGGGCCAGCAGGTGAGTCGGCGGTTGGCGCGTGATCAGCTTCTCGACCGCTAAGGCACCGGCCACGACAGCGCTCGCGAGGATCGTCACGACCACGGCCAGACCCGCGTACCGCTCCGCCTTCGCGGACCGCAGGGCGAAGGCAATGCCGAGCGGCAGGGCCGTGAGCGCGTCCCCGAAGTTGTGGATCAGGTCGGCAAGGAGCGCGATGCTCCCGGTGGAGAGGTAGATCGCTCCCTGGATGACGGCGGTCACTCCCAGGATGACGAGCGTCACCACGACGGCGCGCAGGCCCTCTCGGGAGCGCTTGATCGACTCGTCTACGAGCCCGTGTGAGTGCCCGTGGTGCTCGTGGTCGAGCTCGTGGGTGTGCGCCGGGTCGAGGTGACAGGTCTCGGTGTGAGACATGGCTGCACCGTAGCCGCGCTTTGGGCGTCGGGCCTGATCAGCAGCAGCCATCGCTGCAAGGCTCGCCGCGCCAGGCTGCCCGGCCCTCCTGGACGGCGGCTGCCGCGATGACAAGTCCTGCGAGCGGGTCAGCCCACCACCATCCCAAGAGCGCGTTGGCACCAAGACCAACAAGGAGCGCGATAGACAGGTAGGCGCACAGCATGTTCTGGCCACCCTCGCTCACGGTGGCGCGTGACCCGAGCTGGTGTCCGACTCGCCGCTTGGCGTGCGCAAGGAGTGGCATCGTCGGCGCCGTCACCGCCGCCAGGCCGATGCCGACCCAGCTTGCCTCGGGGTGCGCTCCCGCGAACGCGCGGACCGACTCGATCACGACGTAGACCGCCAGCACGAAGAACGAGAGCGCGATCAGCTGCTGGGCTCGCCGCTCTGCGAACTCCGACGCCCCGCGCCCTCGGGAGAACAGCCACAGGATCACGCCACCCGCGGCGAACTCGATCAGGCTGTCGATCCCGAAGGCAACGAGGGCGATCGAGCCGGCCGAGATTCCGGCACCGATGGCGATTGCGAACTCGATCAGGTGCCACGCGTTGCCGCCCCAGGCCAGGCGCCGGGCTCGACGTTCGAGACGCAGTCGGGGGTCGGCGAGCGTGGCCATGCCCTCATCCTTACCGTCGGAGGACGTTGGGAGAGAGTGCGTGCGCCGTCTACGGCTCCTGTGCAGTGGCGACGCACATCACCAGTCGCCCCCTCCCAAGGGCTCAGCTGGCGGAGTCGCGGCGTACCGCCGTCGGGAGCCGAAGCCGCGGCCTACCAAGAGCCTACGCCTGTCGGTCGCAGAATGCTCGCCTGTTGCCGTTCACCCGGGTCAGCCGTTGGGGAACAGCCGCTTCTCCGCTGCCACGTAATCGCCCTGGTTTCGATCGACGGTCGCGGACGGATGCTGGGCGGTGAGGCTGAGCAGGGCCTCGGTCGAGTCGTTGGCCGGCAGCACCTCGTAGGTCGTGAATCGGAGGCTGGTGCCGCCGTCGGTGCCGGTCGTGTCGAGCTGGACGGGGGCGTAGCTGCTCGCGTCGACGTAGTAGGTGATATGACCGTCCTGGGAGCGGAGCTCGAGCGTGTCGCGGCCGCCGATGGTCGCGTGGCCGACGAGGTGGGCACCGCAGGAGCGAAGCAGGGTCAGGATTTGATCCCCGTAGTCCTGCGATCCGAAGTTGGAACAGTCCGGCGCCGTTGCGGCGGTCGGCGCGGGGACGACGGCAGGCCTGTACCCATTGAGCGTGGCGGCGCTGCGCGGTGCACGGACCCATTTGATGATGTCGCTTCTGTCCTTGAGCGCCTGCGCCTGGCTCGCTGTGATGACGAGCCGATACTTCTGGCCGCGGCCAGGCACGATCTTGTACCCGCGTCCCGGAGCAATTCGGAAGACCATGAGTCGCACCACGTAGGTGTTTGCGGTCGGTCCCGGAGTGATCCGATAGGTGCGCTGTGCCTCCGACTTGGCACTGCCTGCGGTCGTGGTGCTGGCGTAGATCGTGTTGGTGGCAGGGTCGTAGACCTGCTCGGTATCCCCTACCGTCGCGCTCTCGGCGGTTGTGCCATCGGGGTTGGTCTCGACCTGGCGGCGGTCGCCGGTGGCACCGCTCGCTTGCCAGCTCTCGTCCCGCCAGGTGATCGTGGTGCCGTCGCCGTTGTTCTGGCTCCCCCGCATGTCCACGTGCAGGATCGTGCCCGCCGGTTGGGCAGCGGCGGCAAGCGCATGCCGGACGACCGCGGCCGAGGCGGGAGCGACCGCGCCCCTGTCGTCGCTGGTGACGGCGATGACCGCGGCTATGACGACCGCGGCAGCCGACCCCACGGCGGCGAGCCGAACGAGCGCTTCCGTGCTCGGCCGGGTCCTGGGAGAGCGCTCCGGGCGTGGTGCGGCCAGGATCTCTCGGAGCAGCGACTCGGCGGATTCGTCGGTCACCGGGTTGAGGTCGCCCTCGAGCGGGTCGATGCCGCGGACGAGCTCCATCACGTCGTTCTCGGCTACGGGAGTGGTCGGAGTCATGGGGCGATCTCCTTGGCTACGGATGGGTGTTGGGGGCGCGGGTCGGCCTGGCCGGCGCGGTCGAGCTCGCAGCGAAGACGGCGCTTGGCCCGATGCAGGCGCACCCGGAACGCGGCCGGGGACTGGCCGAGCACCGTCGCCGCCTCGGCCGGCCGCAGGCCGTCCCAGGCGATCAACGTGATCGCCTCGCGGTCGTTCGCCGGCAGGCGTCCCAGCGCGGCCGCCACTCGGCCGGCGGGTTCCTCGGCCGCGGATGTTGGGGCGCCGGTATCCGCATGCTCCAGGCGCAGCCGAAGCGCACCTCGCCGCCGCGATCCTCGCTGCTGGGTTGCGTTCACGTTTCGGGCGACGGCCAGGAGCCACGGCAGCGAATCGGCGGGCACTTCGTCGAGCCGCCGCCAGGCGACCAGGAAGGTGCTTGCGACGACGTCGTCGGACGTGTCTCCGGGCGCGCGGCGTCGCGCGTACGCCGCCACCGCGCGGTGGTGCCGGCGGAACAGCTGCTCGAATCGCTCCTCAGCCCGGGCATCCCGATCGTGCTCGTTACCAGGTCCGGCCATCACCCACCTCTCGCCGGCAGACGCCCCATCGTTACACCCCCGGCCGGCGACGCCCGCCTCATCTCTATCACGCACGGATGGTCAGAATGGGTAATGCCGAGACGCGCCCCGGCAGCCGATAGAAGCCTCAGCATGAGGCTCCTTGCGCGTCGTCTGGTCGGTACCTGCTGCGTTGCGGCGATGCTCGGCGTGGGCGGACAGGCGCTGGCTGCAGGAGCGCCACCGCCGGGAATGCCGCCCGTCGGCCACACTCGGCTCGGCGTCGGCAGCAAGGATCCCGGCTCCTTCGACCGCCTCACCCGCCATCACCACGACGTCTGGCTGATGTTCGACATGCTGGGTGGATCCTGGGTCAGGTGGCACGGCGTCAGCACCCAGATCGCCAAGGCCACCTCCTCGCACCGGATCGCGATGATCACGCTGGGCGTGACACGCGTGTCCGACCGCCGCAAGCTCTCGCCGGGCTCGCTGGCAAGCGGCAAGGCCGACAGCATCTACCTGTCCTACTCGAGCCAGGCCAACGCCGCGGACGTGCCGGTCTGGATCCGTCCGATGCAGGAGATGAACGGCTACTGGATGTCCTACTGCGCGTTCAACGCAAACGGGACGCACCGCGGCGCCTCCTACTCCACCGGCAACTACAAGAAGGCCTTCCGCCGGATCGCGATCATCATGCGGGGCGGCACCAGGGCGGAGATCAACGCCGCGCTTCACGCCGCCGGCCTGCGACAGCTGCAGGCGCCGCTGCCGGTCGCCGGGATCCCGCCCAGCGGGCTGGTGGCCATGGTCTGGAACCCGCAGGGAGCCGGCGCGCCGAACGTCAGGGGCAACCAGCCGCACGACTACTGGCCGGGCACGCGGTACGTGGACTACGTCGGCGACGATCTCTACGACCAGGGCTTCAGGGCCTACTGGAAGGGCATGCAGCCGCTCTACAACTACGGAAAGCCGTTCATCCTGGGCGAGTGGGCGCCCTGGGGCATCGACGATCCCACCTTCGTCAGCCAGGTGTTCAACTGGGTGAAGACGCATCCGCGGACAGCGGCGCTGGTCTACTACGACTACTCCTCCACCTTCAGCCTGGGCAACAAGCCGCGTGCGCTGAAGGCGTACCGCACGCTCGCAGCCCGCACGCGGTTCCAGACCACCGCCTGAGCGGGACCGGCTGCTACGACGCCGCGGCCTTCTGCCACGCCTCGTTGAGCTGGTCGCGGTAGCCCAGCCACAGCACCCCGGCCACGGCCAGCAGCACGATCTCGTCGAGCGGCCCCGGCACCGGCAGCAGCCCCAGCGCACCCGCCCAGCGCAGCGGTCGCGGGATGCGCCCGTCGCGGATGACCAGTCTGACGGCACGGGAGCGTGCGTGTGACCGTGGCCCGCATTGCCTCAGCCTAGTCGCGACCGTACCGACCGTATGTGGATCGGCCGCGGCGGTCGCGGTACGCTGGCGCCCGCATGTCCAGTTCCCCTACCCGGGTCGCCGTGATCACCGGCACCAGCCGCGGCATCGGCACCGCCCTCGCGGCCGCGTTCGCCGCCGAGGGGTATGCCGTGGTCGGATGCGGCCGCAGCGCCGACCCGGATGTGCACGTCGCCGGCGTCGACTACCGCCGCTGCGACGTGTCAGACCCGGCCGCCATCCGCGACCTGGTCGCCGGTGCGGTGGCGACGCACGGCCGGCTGGACGTGCTGGTCAACAACGCGGCGGTCGAGGTCGAGGGCACCGTCGAGGAGACCACGGTCGAGCAGTGGGATGAGGTGCTGGCCGTCAACGTCCGCGCTCCGGCGCTGCTGGCCGCCGCCGCGATACCGCACATGCGTGCCGCCGGCGGCGGCGTGATCCTGAACGTTGCGTCGGTCGACGGCACCTGGGCCGAGCCGCGGCTGCCGGCCTACTGCGCCTCGAAGGGCGCACTGCTGGCGCTGACCCGGGCGATGGCCATCGACCACGGCACCGACAACATCCGCTGCATGAGCATCTGCCCGGGGTACGTCCGCACGGAGATGCTGGAACAGTTCTTCGCCTCCCAGCCGGATCCCGACGCTGCGCGCGCACAGGGGATCGCCATGCATCCGCTGGGACGCCTGGCGGAGCCGTCGGACATCGCCGACCTGGCCGTGTTCCTGGCCGGCGACCGCGCGACCTATCTGACCGGCCATTCCTACGTCGCCGACGGCGGCCTCACGGCCGGGCACGTGTGAGGTCGACGGTATGCCGACCACCCACGTGATCCCGCTCGACCGCGAGACCATCCACGGGCACTTCTCGACCGACCTCGCGCCCGTCGTGACCGTCGATCCCGGCGACTCGGTCACGTTCCAGGCCCTGGCCGCCTTCTGGCACTGGGACGCGGGCGGCCGGTGGCTGGACGATCTGCAGCCGGTGCTCGACGACGGCCACCCGCTGACCGGGCCGATCGCGGTTCGCGGGGCGCGCGCGGGCGGGACGCTGGAGGTGCGGATCGACGTTGTGCGCCCGCGCAACTGGGGCGTGACCTTTGCCGGGGAGCGCCCGCTCGAGTGGCAGCTGGACGGGGCGATCGGCGTCACCGCGGACGGCGCCCAGTCGGTCGCGCTCGCCCCCTTCCTGGGCGTGATCGGGATGCCGCCGCCCGAGCCTGGCGTCCACTCCACCACCCCGCCCCGCCGCTTCGGCGGCAACGTCGACTGCAAGGAGCTGACCGCGGGCGCCACGCTGCTGCTGCCGATCGGCGTGGACGGCGCGCTGCTCTCGGCCGGCGACGGCCACGCGGCGCAGGGCGACGGCGAGGTGTCGGGCACGGCCATCGAATGCCCGCTCGACGAGGTGCGTCTGACGCTGGGCCTGCGCCCCGATCTCGATCTGCGGATGCCGGTCGCCCGCACCGACAGCGCCTGGATCGCGCTCGGGTTCGACCACGACCTCGACGTGGCCGCCGACATGGCGCTTGAGACGATGCTCGACCTGATGCAGCGCGAGCACGGGCTCGGCCGCGAGCGGGCGCTGGCCCTGGCCAGCGTCTGTGTCGACCTGCGCGTGACGCAGGTCGTGAACGAGGCCAAGGGCGTGCACGCGGTGCTCCGCCACGACGCCCTCACCGCCTAGACCGATCAGCTTGGCACATCGAAGAGGCCCAGGTTTCGAGGTATGCCACCTTCGGGTATCGAGCCAGCATGTGGCACCGGCAACCGGTGGCCGGCTGTGGCAAACACGAAAAACGAACGGGACATTTCGGACAACAAATTGTGACCGCAATCTTGCGCCGAGGTGAACAGATCCCATACGCTTGGGGATCTCGGGAGCCTGACTGGCCTTCCACAACCACCGGGGTCGGGTCTGCCTCGGCCGCTCAACAAGGGGATTTGCATGCACCATCTGCCAAAACAGATCGCGGCAGTGACCGCGGCTCTGGCGCTGGCGGCCGCCGCCGCCAGCTGTGGATCGAGCTCGTCCAGCTCGTCCAGCACGCCGTCAGCCGGCGGCGGGTCGGTGCCCGCCGTCGACGCCAGCGCGTTCACGGCTGACTTCTCGGTGATGAAGACGCTGACCGCGCTGGCCGCCCAGGGCAAGGGCAAGGTCGGCGTGCTGCTGCCGGACACCACCACGTCGACCCGGTACGTCCAGTACGACGCGCCATACCTCAAGCAGGCGTTCGAGGCGGCTGGGCTGTCATCCAGCGACTTCAAGATCGACAACGCACAGGGCAAGGCGTCGACGATGCAGCAGCAGGCCGAGGCCGACATCACCGACGGTGCCTCCGTGCTGCTGATCGATCCCATCGATCCCGGCTCTGGAGCAGCCATCGAGAAGAACGCCGAGGCCAAGGGCCTCAAGGTGATCGACTATGACCGCCTGGTCACCGGCGGCCCCGCTGATCGCTACTACGTCAGCTTCAACAACGTCAAGGTCGGTCAGCTGATCGGCGAGGGCGAGGTCAAGTGCATCTCTGACTGGGGCGTCAAGGATCCCAACATCCTGATCATGGACGGCGACCCCACCGACAACAATGCGAAGCTGTTCGCACAGGGCTACAACGGCGTGCTTGCGCCAAAGTTCGCCGACGGCACCTACAAGAAGGTCGGCGAGCCGACCGGCACGTGGGATCCGCCGACGGCCCAGACCACGTTCGAGCAGCAATACACGGCGCACCCGAACATCAACGCCGTGGTGACGCCGAACGACGCCAACGCCGCAGCGGTGATCGCGGCGCTGAAGAACAAGAAGATCCCGCCGAAGACGTTCCCGACCACCGGTCAGGACGCGGGAGTCGAGGGCCTGCAGAACATCCTCGCGGGCTACCAGTGCGGCACGGTCTACAAGCCGATCTACCTGGAGGCACAGGCCGCGGCAGCGCTGGCCCTGTACCTGCGTGCCGGGCAGACGCCGCCGGCGTCGCTGGTCAACTCGACCACCAAGGACACCACGATCGGCGCGGACATCAAGTCCGTCTACACCACCCCGATCTGGGTGACCACCGACAACATGGCCGACACGGTCGTCAAGGACGGCGCCGTGACGGTGAAGCAGCTGTGCACGGGCGGTCTCCAGAACGCCTGCAGCGCGGCGGGGATCCAGTAGCACCACTCGGGCCCGGGGCCGTCGCCTGACGCGGCGGCCCCGGGGCGGGTACCATCGGTACCAACGGTCATGGATTCCACGCTTTGAGCACAGAGACAGAGACCCAGCCGCTGCTACGGCTCGACCACGTCTCCAAGAACTTCGGGCCGGTGCAGGCGTTGTCCGACGTCAACCTGGAGCTGCGGGCCGGCGAGGTGACGGCGCTGATCGGCGACAACGGCGCCGGCAAGTCGGTCACCATCAAGACCATCTCAGGGATCCACGGGCCCGATTCCGGCCAGATCTACTGGGAGGGCAGGCCGGTGCGGATCCGCACGCCGCGTGAGGCTTCGGCGCTCGGCATCGAGACGGTGTTCCAGGACCTGGCGCTCTGCAACAACCTCGACATCGTCCAGAACCTGTTTTTGGGCCGCGAGCGCACCAATCACGGCCTCACGCTGGACGAGGAGGCGATGGAGAAGTCGGCGGCGGAGACGCTGGCCAGCCTGGCGGTGACCACCGTGCGCTCGATCCGCCAGCCGGTGGCGTCCCTCTCGGGCGGGCAGCGCCAGTCGGTGGCGATCGCCAAGGCGGTGCTGTGGAACACCAAGCTGGTGATCATGGATGAGCCCACCGCGGCCCTGGGCGTGGCTCAGACCGCGATGGTGCTCGGCCTCGTCAGACGCCTGGCCGATCGCGGCCATGCCGTGATGCTGATCTCGCACAACATGAACGACGTGTTCGAGGTGGCCGACCGGATTGCGGTGCTGTTCCTGGGCCGTGTGGTGGCCGTGCGGCTGGCTGCGGACATGGACCGCCAGATCGCGGTCGACCTGATGACCACCGGCCAATCGGCGCGCCTGTCAACGAACGGCCACGCCGCGAAGGAGCCCGATCGCACATGAGCGAAGTCGAGGATCCCACACCCGCGAAGGCCGCCGCCGGGCAGCACGACGAGCCCATGACCGCCGCCGCCGCGCGCAAGGCCGAGCTGGCGCTGCCACCCGACATCGCCGCCGATTCGGTCTCCGGCTACCTGCGGACGTCGGTGGCGCGGATCAAGGGTGGCGAAAGCGGCGTGCTGCCGGTCGTGGGCGGGCTGATCCTGATCTCGATCCTGTTCCAGTCGATGAACAGCAACTTCCTGACCGCGGGCAACCTGGTCAACCTGCTCGTGCAGGCGGCCGTGTTCAGCCTGTTGGCCCTGGCAGAGATATTCGTGTTGTTGCTCGGTGAGATCGACCTTTCGGTCGGGTATGTGGCTGCCGTATCGGCGGCGATCATGGGCACCCTGCTCGGACCTGACCACGGCTGGGCGTGGCCGCTGGCCGTGGCCGTGGCGTTGCTCGCGTGTCTGGGCATCGGAATGCTGCAGGGCACGATCATCACCCGCATCGGGCTGCCTTCGTTCGTGGTCACGCTGGCCGGCCTCCTGTTCTGGGAGGGCGTGCTGCTGAAGATCCTTGGATCCGGCGGCACCGTCCCGATCAACAGCCAGCCGATCAATGACATCGCCAGCCGCAACCTGTCGCCGGCCGTGGGCTGGATCCTGATGCTGGTGCTGGTGGGGATCTACGGCGGGATGCTCTGGATGCGGGAGTCCAAGCGCCGCAAGGCAGGGCTGGTGGCGCCGCCTCCGCGGATCACGCTGCTGAAGATCGCGTGTGCACTGGCCGCCGGCGTCGCACTGGTGCTGCTTTGCAACACCAACCGTGGCGTGCTCGTTCCGATCAAGGGCGTGCCCTGGGTGGTGCTGCTGGTGCTGGGCGTGCTTGCGATCTGGACGTTCATGCTCGGGCGCACCAAGCTCGGCCGCTACATCTACGCGATCGGCGGCAACGCCGAGGCCGCTCGCCGCGCGGGTATCGACGTGCCGGGTGTTCGGACGATTGCATTCATGCTGTGCTCGTTGACCGCCGGCGTCGCCGGCATCGTCTACGCCTCGCGGCTGCAGTCGATCTCTACGAACGTGGACGGCGGCACGCTGGTGCTCTACGCCGTGGCGGCTGCGGTGATCGGCGGCACCAGCCTGTTCGGCGGCCACGGCAAGGCCATGCACGGGGTGCTGGGCGGGATCGTGATCGCCGCCATCGACAACGGCATGGGCCTGGTCGGGTTCACCGCCGCCTCCCAGTACATGGTGACGGCGCTGGTGCTGCTGGCCGCGGTCGTGATCGACGCGCTGGCCCGGCGCGGCCGCGTCGCCACGTAACGAAACCGCGTCGAACACGGCCGGCAGCCTGCGGCACCGGTACAGTCTCCGCCAATGTTTCGGCGCCGGCGGATGCTGATAGCGGCTGGACTGCTGGTGGCGGGCGTCGCCCTGCTGACCACCCCCTCCCCACGCTACCTGGGCGCACACGAGCAGCTGCACCTGCTGCCGGCCACCGCAGGAGCGGGCTGATGGCGACCAGCCGCGAGCGGTACCGGGCTGCGCGCGACGCCCGCATGGCGGAGCTGACGGGGCGGCCGGCGTACCATCGCACCCTCGGCCTCTGCACCGTGCCCGGCCTCGCGGTGGCCGTTGTCGGGATCTTCACCGCGCCGTTGCTGATCGGGGTCGGGCTGATCGGAGCGCTGGCCGGGCCGCTCATCTACTACATGGTGCTGCGATCGCAGGCGTCGAGCGCCGCCAAGGACCAGGTCATGCACCAGTGGGCGAAGGAGCACGGCTGGGAGTACCAGCCCTCGCCGCTGCTGCCGACCGACGTCGCCTTCTGCCGGGACAAGCAGCGGATGGAGGCGTCAGACGGCTTCTCGGGCCAGATCTGCGACGTGCCCGGGCTGATCTTCAACTTCACCTACTCGACGTTCGAGACGCGCACGCGTACCTCGACGGACGGTCAGGGCCACATGACCACCGAGACGTACACGGAGGAGGTGAAGCACCGCCACACGGTGCTGCGCCTGGAGGTCGGCGCCGTTGCCGGCGTGGACACCGTGCAGCTGGCCGACCGCGGGATCGGGTTCCTGAACAAGCTGGCGGCCGCCTTCGGGCCGAGCCGGGAGGTCGAGACCGAGAGCGTCGAGTTCAACAGGCGGTTCTCACTGATGGTCAACGACGGTGCCGACCAGGCGGCGGTGCTGCGCATCTTCACGCCGGCGCTGCTGGTGCGTCTGATCAACAACGAGTTTCCGCAAACCACGTTCCAGTACGAGCGCGGCTCTCTGGCCTACGTGTGGGAGGACCAGTACGACGTCGAGGACCTCGAGGAGATCGAGGGCCGCGTCGCCTCTGTGGGGCCTCTGACGACCGCGCTTCGCGCGGCAGTGGCACCCCTCCACTAGCCTTTTAGCGGCGAGTGATACCCGTGCCCGCACGCCCCGGAGGTGCAGTCGCGCACGATCCTGGCCACGTCGGCCGGCGTGTCCACCACCTGCAGCAGCTCCAGCTCGGCCTCCCTCAGCTTGCCCTCGGCGACGACGCGCTCGCGTAGCCACTCGAGCAGGCCGCTCCAGTAGGCGCTGTCGTACAGCACCACCGGGAAGCGGTGGATCTTGCCGGTCTGCACCAGGGTGACCGCCTCGAACAGCTCGTCGAGCGTCCCGAAGCCGCCGGGAAACACCACGAACGCCTCTGAGTACTTCACGAACATGGTCTTTCGCACGAAGAAGTAGCGGAACTCCATCGACAGGTTCGCGTAGGTGTTGCCGTGCTGTTCGTGGGGCAGCTCGATGTTGCAGCCGATCGACACACCGCCGGCCTCCGACGCGCCCATGTTGGCGGCCTCCATGATGCCGGGGCCGCCGCCGGTGATGACGCCGAAGCCGTCTGCGACCAGCAGCCGGGCGGTCTCGCGGGCGGCGACGTACGCCGGATCGTCCGCCGGCGTGCGGGCGGATCCGAACACGGCAACGGCCACGCCGACGTCGGCGAGCTGATCGAAGCCCTCCACGAACTCGCCGGTGATGCGCAGGATCCGCCACGGATCGGTGTGCAGAAAGGTCGCGTCGTGGCGCTGCAGCAGGTGCTCGTCGGCCGTGCTGCCGACGCGGGAGGAGTCCGTCATCGCGGCTCAGATTACAGGCGGGGCCGGCGTTCTGCCGATAAGCATGGTGAAGCCTCACAAGGGGCCGCGCGTCCTGCGCGGAATACCATCTGACAGGTACACTTGCCCGTATGCCCGTGATGACGACCATGACTGCTGATGCCGAACCTGCGCCGGATCCCGAGGACAGTCCGCAGGCGGCCGCGAGTTTCGCAGCGGCAGGACGTCGCGCGGACCGAGCCACAGGTTGCTGAGCTCGAGCTCGGCGGCGTCCGCTGGCTGAACATCGAGGCCCCCACGGCGGTCGAGACCGCGTACCTGGCGGAGCACTTCGACTTCCATGAGCTGGACCTCGAGGACGTGCTGTCCACGCGCCAGCGGCCCAAGATCGACGAGTACGACGAGTACCTGTTCATGGTGCTGCACCTGCCGCGCTTCGACAAGTCGATCGGCCGGCTGAACGCCGCCGAGCTGAACGTGTTCGTGGGCCCGGACTACGTGATCACGCTGCCCAACCACCCGCTGAAGCCGGTGGGCCGGCTGTTCACGCGCCTGTCGAACAACACGGAGCTGCGCGAGGAGTACTTCTCGAAGGGGTCGGGCTATCTGCTGTACGAGATTTTGTCGGAGTCGTTCGACTACTGCTTCCCGATCCTGGACAAGATCGGGTTCAAGCTCGACCGCCTGCAGAACGCGATCTGGGACGAGCGCAGCGAGGACGTGGCCCGCGACATCTCCAACGTCAAGCAGGAGGTGATCGCGTACCGCAAGATCATCAAGCCGGAGCGCTCGACGCTGCGGCTGCTGGAGCGCGCCCGCACCCGCTACCTGTCCGAGGACCTGGAGGTCTACTTCGACGACATCGTCGACTCGGCGGAGCGGATCTGGGACCAGCTCGACAACTACAAGGAGGTTGTCGAGGCGCTGGAGCAGACCAACGAGACCGTGATCGCCCACAAGCAGAATGACATCCTGCGGCTGCTCACCATCTTCACCGTGATCCTGCTGCCGCCGACCCTGATCGCCGGCATCTACGGCATGAACGTGCCGCTGCCGTTCCAGCACTCGCACCACGCGTTCTGGCTGATCGAGGGCGGCACGCTGCTGCTCGCGGTCGCGATGCTCTCGTTCTTCCGCCGCCAGCGGTGGCTGTGACCGAGCGGCTCTGGGCGCCCTGGCGCCTCGAGTACGTGGCCGGAGCCGGTGAAGACGGCGGCTGCATCTTCTGTGACAAGCCGGCGCTCTCCGACGACGACGCGCTGATCCTGCACCGCGGCCGGCACGCGTTCGCGGTGCTGAACCTCTACCCCTACGCCAACGGCCACCTGATGGTCGCGCCCTACCGTCACCTGCCCATGCCCGGCGACCTGAACGCCGAGGAACGGGCCGAGCTCTGGCAACTGGCCGACGACGGCATCACTGCGCTGACGGCGGCGATGGACCCGCACGGCTTCAACTGCGGGATGAACCTGGGCCGGGTGGCGGGCGCCGGCGTCGAGGGCCATCTGCACCTCCACGTGGTGCCGCGCTGGAGCGGCGACACCAACTTCATGCCGGTGCTGGCCGACACGCGCGTGATGCCCGAGCACCTGTCGCGCACGCTGGAGAAGCTGCGAGCCGCCTGGCCGTCAGCCTAAGCTGCGACACCTTGCGCTGCCGGAGATGGCGAATGTTCAGGCCGAGAGCAGCTCTGGTAGCGCGCGAAGCTCGACGGCATCATCCCGCTCGCCTCGCACGAGGATTGCCGGGATGCCGGCCGTCTGAGCGCCGGCCACGGCCGGCCGGACAAACCAGCTGGCTCGACTTGCGCATAGTCGGTACATCGACACCACCGAGGTCTGGGAGGTATATCCAGATACGCTGCCGGCCCTTCGACGGCTCGAGTCGCTGGCTGGCGGCATGCGATTCTCTCGAACCACGTTCCCGAGCTGCCGGAGATCGTTGCCGGGTTGGGGCTCGCCCCACACTTCGAAGCGGTGTTCACGTCGGCCGAGACAGGATTCGAAAAGCCACACCCGGAGGCGTTCGCCAGGGCGCGCGGCGCCCTCGGAGATCCCGCGGTGATCTGGATGATCGGAGGCAACCCGACCGCGGACGTCAGCATGGCCTCTACGTGAGCCCATCACGCGATCGGATCGCACAGCTCGGGGTGCGGATCGTCAGGTCGATGCCATGGGAAGCCGTCACGGAGGCCCGCTCGCACCGCATCTGGATCCAGTGAATGACCGGGCTCGTGGAGCTCGAGCGTCTCCATCAGGCACGC
>JAICYJ010000109.1 GCA_025934255.1 Thermoleophilia bacterium
ACCGGCCAGCAGGACGCCTGGAGCAAGGAGAGTGAGCGCGGCTACTACTGGAACTCGGAGACCGAGGCCGACACCGAAGGCGTCCCGGAACGCGTGGTCCAGCTGGCCGCCGAACTGCAGAACACGCCGCGACACCTGGGGATCCACTCCGGCGGAATGGTCATGTGCGACCGTCCGGTGATCGAGGTGTGCCCGGTCGAGTGGGGCCGCATGCAGGGCCGCACCGTGCTGCAGTGGGACAAGGACGACTGCGCCGAGATCGGGCTGGTCAAGTTCGACCTGCTGGGGCTGGGCATGCTTTCGGCGCTGCGCTACTGCTTCGACCTGGTGCGCGATCACCACGGCGTCGAGTACGACCTGGACGCCATCCCCAAGGAGCAGGAGTGCGTCTACGACATGCTCTGCGCGGCCGACTCGATCGGGGTCTTCCAGGTGGAGTCCCGCGCGCAGATGTCCACGCTGCCCCGGCTGCGTCCGCGCAACTTCTACGACCTGGCGATCGAGATCGCGCTCATCCGTCCCGGCCCGATCCAGGGCGACTCGGTGCATCCCTACATCCGCCGCAGGCAGGGCAAGGAGCCGATCACCTACCCGCATCCGCGGCTGGAAGGACCGCTGAAGCGCACGCTCGGCATCCCGCTGTTCCAGGAGCAGCTGATGCAGTTGGCCGTCGCTGTCGCCGACTTCACCCCGGCCGAGGCGGACCAGTTGCGCCGCGCGATGGGTTCGAAGCGGTCGCGGGACAAGATCGGTGTGCTGAAGATCCGGCTCTACGACGGAATGGCAGCCAACGGCATCACCGGCGCGGTCGCCGATCAGATCTACGAGAAGATCCAGGCGTTCGCCGCGTTCGGCTTCGCCGAGTCGCACTCGATCTCCTTCGCGCTGCTCGTCTACGCCTCGTCCTGGCTCAAGCGCCACTACCCCGCGGCGTTCTGCGCGGCACTGCTGAACGCGCAGCCGATGGGGTTCTACTCACCGCAGTCGCTGGTGCACGACGCGAAGCGCCACGGCGTCGAGGTGCTGCCGCCCTCGCTCGCGCTGTCCGCCGCCGGCGCCTCGCTGGAATCCCCCGAGCGACCGGAATCCCCTGAGGGCACAGCGCAGTCGTGCGGGTGCGGGCAGGCGCCGCCGCAACCCGCCGTCCGCCTCGGCCTGTCGAGCGTGCGGACGATCGGGGACGAGCTGGCCGGCCGGATCGTGGCCGAGCGGGCCGTCACGCCGTACACCTCGATGGCCGACCTGTCCCGCCGGGTTGGGCTGTCCGCCGACCAGGTCGAGGCGTTGGCGACGGCCGGCGCGTTCGACTGCTTTGGTGCACCGCGCCGCGAGGCGCTGTGGGCGGCTGGTGCGGCGGCCACCGCCCGTCCGGGTCAACTGGACGTGACGGTTCTGGCGGAGACCGCGCCGGACGGCATCCCGGCGATGACCGGTCCCGAGCAGCTGATCGCGGACATGTGGGCGACCAGCATCACCACCGACGTCTACCCCACCGCCGCGATCCGGACCCGCCTGGCACAGCAGGGCATTCTCACCGCCGCCGCGGTGAAGGCGGTTCCGGACCGTACCCGCGTCACGATCGGCGGCGTGGTGACCCATCGGCAACGGCCGGCCACCGCCCGCGGGGTCACCTTCCTCAACATCGAGGACGAGACCGGGATGGTGAACGTGGTGGTGCCCGAGGTGGTGTGGCAGCGGCACCGCCGGGTCGCCCGTGAGTCCGGCGGCCTGCTCATCCGCGGCATGGTCGAGCGGACGTCTGGGGGTCCCCCCGCCAGTGAGGGCGTAGCCGGCGGGGGAGGAGTCGTCAACGTCCTGGCCGAGCGGATCGACAAGCTGCGCCTGGGCATCCGCACCCGCAGCCGCGACTTCCGCTAGCCGTCAAGACAGCCGGCGGCAGACCCACGACAGCGGGCTCAGCCGGTTTCGAGCAGACCGTTCTCGGGGGTAGGCAGGTAGGCGAGGTCGGATTCGGACGCGGCACGGCGCGCGACGTTCTCGGCCACGCGCTGGCTCAACGGACGCGACATCAGGAATCCCTGCCCGCTCCAGCACCCCATCTGGGCCAGCCGCTCGCGCTGCGCACTGTCCTCGATGCCCTCGGCGACGGTCGACAGATCGAGTTCGTGGGCCAGCCTGATGATCGCCTCGACCAGCCCGAAGCCGTCGTTACGCTCGCCGGCGAGCTGGTCGACGAACGACTTGTCGATCTTCAGGATGTCGATGGGGAAGTTCCGCAGCTGGCCCAGGGACGAGTAGCCGGTGCCGAAGTCGTCGACGGCGACGCGAACGCCCATCTTCTTGATCTTGTGCAGCGCGTCGACCGAGCGGCGGGCGTCCGTCACCAGGCTGGACTCGGTGATCTCGATGACGAGTTGCTCGCCGGCCAGTCCGCTCCTGCGCAACGCACCGGCGACATCGGCCACCAGATGCGGGTCGACCAGCTGACGCGGCGACAGGTTCACCGACATCGTCAGGGCACCGTCGGCCGTGGCCGGCCAGCCCGCGGCCGCGGCGCAGGCCCGCTCGAGCACCCAGCGTCCGAGCGGGACGATGAACCCCGTCTCCTCCGCCAGCGGGATGAACCGCAGGGGACTCAGCGTGCCGAGGGTGGGGTGGTGCCACCGCACGAGCGCCTCGAAGCCCTCCAGCCGGCCGTCCTCGAGCGCGAACTGCGGCTGGAACTCCAGATAGAACTCCTCGCGCTCCAACGCACCGTCGAACGCGTTGGTGAGCCGCAACCGTTCGACCGCGCGCGAGCGCATCGACGGCTCGAACATCGCGAAGCCGTTCTTGCCGTTGGACTTGGCCTCGTACATCGCGGCGTCGGCCTCGGCGAGCAGTTGCTGCCCGGACTTGCCGGCCGCGCCGAGCGAGATGCCGATGCTCGCCGACACCACCAGGGAGTGGTCCTCCAGCCGGATCTGCTCGTGCAGCAGCCGTACGATGCGGCCGGCGACCGCGGTCGCGTCCCCGGGGTCGACCACCTGGTCCATCAGCACGGCGAACTCGTCGCCGCCGAGGCGGGCGACGGTGTCCCCGGACCGCACGGCAGATGCCAACCGGTCGGCCACCGTGATCAGCAGCGAGTCACCGGCCGGGTGGCCCAGGCTGTCGTTAACGGTCTTGAAGCCGTCCAGGTCGCACAGGATCAGCCCGACCGTTCCGCCGTTGCGCTCGGCGGCCGACAATGCGTGTTGCAGCCGGTCCGTCAGCAGCGCGCGGTTGGCCAGGCCGGTGAGGCTGTCGTGGAAGGCCTGGTGGCGCAGGTCGGCCTCGAGATCGTCGCGGACGGCCAGCGCCTTGCGCAGCGTCGCGGCCTGCTCGGCGAGTTCCTGGGCCTGCCCGGACAACCGGCCGACCATCCAGTCCATCCGCAACAGGATCAGCCCGATCAGCAACAGCGAGGTGACCCCGAGCACGCCGATGTCCGCGCGCCGCAGTGCGATCCCCGAGACGACCAGTAGCCCCGGCGGGATCGCCGCGGAAATGGTAACGGTGGGCATCCAGGCGGCGCGGCCCATCGGCTCCGAGCGCACCGAGGCCGGTTCGGCGGCCATCGACGGATGCAGCGCCGCCACGCCGACCAGCACGTAGTTGAGCAGCCAGGTGACGTCGATCGCGCTGCCGTCGGCGTAGGCACCGTGCAGCTCTAGCAACAGGTAACCGATGTCTCCGATCAGCATCACCACCATGGCCAGCGCGACGATCTTGTGGGCGGCGCTGCGGGCTCCGCCGAAGAGCAGCGCGCTGGCCAGCACGAAGACGATGCCGATGTCCATGATCGGGTACGCGGCCGTGGTCACCTTGGCGAGCCAGGTCAGCGAGCTGTCCCCGGCGTAGCTGCTGATCAGCAGCCGCCAACACAAGGCGAACGCGCCCATCGTCACGATCGCCGCGTCGGTGCGCCGCTCGCGGGTGCCCCGCCCGGACACCTGGCGACCCAGGCGCAGCACCGCGACGAACAGGAACGGGTAGGCGAGCAGGTAGAGGACGTCGACCAGCGACGGGTCGGGCAACTCCCACCCGACCTGGTCGTAGACGAGCGCCAGCGTGTCCGCCAGCATCGAGAACGCGGTGCCGAGCGCGAAGAACACCCAGGTGAGCCGGTCCGCCGGGCGGTGCAGGTGGATGCCGTACAGCACTGCGAGAGCGCCCACCAGCCCGATCACCGAATAGGTGATCGAGTGCGCGAGGCTCTCGCTCGGAAGCAGGAAGTAAACGGCAATCAGCGCCGCGCCGGTGGCGAGCGCGACCTGCCAGAGAGAAGGGCGCCACGTCATGCCCTTCTAGTCGGCGCGCGGCACGCGAACCTGAGCCACGATCAGAGCGGTCCCGGCGCTAAGCATGTCCGGCTGCCGGCCGATGGACATCCCAAGAGTCCACCGGGAGTATTCATGACCAGCAGGCGTAACGAGTTCTCGCTGCGCGCGATCTCGATGTCGTCCATCACGTGGTACGCGTCGGTCGTCGTCGGCTGGGCGCTGATCGCCTACGCGGTGTACCAGCTGGCCG
>JAICYJ010000119.1 GCA_025934255.1 Thermoleophilia bacterium
CTGACCTCCGCGGCGTGCCCGCTCACCGACGTGATCGAGGACCAGGCACACAGCGCGCTCACCGGCGGCCCGACACCGCTGGCCAGCGAGGTGCGCATCAACTGGGTCTGGATGCCGCCGTGGGGCCCGGACAAGATCACCGACGACGGCCGCGAGCAGCTGCGCGCCCTGGGCTTCAACGTCTGAGCTTCAGCGTCTGAGCTGCACGCGCCGCCGGCTGAGGGGATGGACAGCCCGGCGCGGCCGGCCACGAGACGCCGCCTAGATTCGACGGCATGCTCACCGCGCGCGCGTTCCGCACCGTCGCCCTCGTCGAGGCAGTCTCGTGGCTGGCCCTGATCGTGGCAACCGTGGTCAAGTACTCGGCCGACGCCCCGCTCGGGGTGAAGATCCTCGGGCCGATCCACGGCGCGCTGTTCATCGGCTACGTGCTGCTGGCGCTGCAACTGCGCGCGCCGATGCGGTGGAGCGCCGGCACGTTCCTGATCGTGCTGATCGACGCGGTCGTCCCCGGCGGCGGCCTGCTCGTCGCGCGCCGTCCGGACCTGCAGGCGCGGGTAACCGCAGCCTGACGCGGTCAGCCCAGGTTGTCGGTGCCGAACGTGTCGCACCGGGTGGGGTCACCGCTCTGGTAGCCGGTCGTGAACCACTTCTCGCGCTGCGCCGACGAGCCGTGCGTGAAGGCGTTCTGGTTCACCGTCCCGTTTCCGAGGTTCTTCTGGATGTAGTCGTCGCCGATCCGCGACGCGGCGTCCAGCGCGTTGCTGATGTCCTGGTCGGTGATCTCGCTGATCAGCACGTTCCCGTCGGCGTCCGGGGTGGTGGTGGCGTGGTTGGCCCAGACGCCCGCGTAGCAGTCCGCCTGCAGCTCCAGGCGCACCGAGTCGGACTTGGGCCCCTGCCTGGTACGCACCTTGGCTTCGGTGCCCAGCAGGTCCTGGACGTGGTGGCCGTACTCGTGGGCGAGCACGTACGCGTTGACGAACGGCCCGCCGGTGGCGCCGAACTGTGTCTTCAGGTCGTCGTAGAAGGACAGGTCGATGTACACCTGCTTGTCGGCCGGGCAGTAGAACGGCCCTGAGCCCGCGTCCGCGGCGCCGCACCCGGTGGACACCTGACCGGTGAACCAGACGGTGGGCACGTCGGTGTACCGCTTGCCCAGCTTGGGCAGCTCGGCGCTCCAGTAGGCCTGGATCGAGTCGATGTCCGCGACCACTGCGCACTCGAGGTGGCTGTTGGCGTCCGCGCCGGTCTTGCACTCCTTCTGGATCTGGCTGTTGTCGGCGGTGGCCGGCTGACCGCCCTGGCCGAGCTGGCCGAGCACCACATCGGCGGCCGATCCACCGCCGCCGCCCCCGCCGCCGAGCACCGAGATCAGCACGTAGACGAGCACGCCGACGAGGCCGAGTCCGCCGCCGCCGACCGCGACGCCGCGGCCCCCGAGCCCGCCCAGACCAGTGCCGCCGGAGCGGGTGTCCTGCACGCCCGAGGTGTCCAGCTGGGCGTCGTCGTTGTACTTCATCGCTGGCCTCCCCGCAGGTGCCTAGGGGACGAATCCTGCCTTGCCGGGCGTGCGGCTGTCATGTGCGGCGCTCAGTCCTGCGACAGCGCCGCCGTCAGCCCGTCGACCATCGGTCCCAGCCTGCTCAGCTCCTCGATGTGGGATCCGGCCAGCGCTGCCAGGCGCGCCAGGCCCTCCTCGGTCAGGGTGAGCCGCACGATCCGGTGGTCGGCGCTGTCCCGGGTGCGGTCGAGCAGACCGAGATCCTGGGTGCGGTCGACCAGTTCCACTGCGGTGTTGTGCCGCACCATCAGGTAGTCGGCGACCTGGCCGATCGTCGGGCCGGCCGATTCGGTGTGGCCGCGGACCGCGAGCAGCAACTGGTGCTGGCTGGCGGTCAGGCCCTGGGCCGCGGCCTGCTCGGCGCTCCAGCGCTCGAATCGGCGCAGTCTGGTGCGAACGGTCAGCAGGCGGGCATAGTCACGATCGGTAATGCGTCGGGCGCTCGGCACGTGGCCCCCTTGCAGCGATGTCAACGGCTGCAGGTTAGTATATTGCGTCGTATTACGATATAGCATGACGAGGGACACAGGTGACTACAGAGGAAGCGCCCGGAACGGCGCTCGACCGACCGCGCGATGTCGGCCATCTCGGCGATTTCACCGCCACCCGACGGATGTTGGTGATCACCGCGCTGGCGCTGCCGATCGGTGCGGTCAGCTCGTGCGTCGCGTGGGCGCTGCTGCGCCTGATCGGAATCATCACCAACGCCGTGTTCTACGAGCGGTTCAACACGCACCTGGTCGCGCCCGGCACCGGGCACCACAATCCGATCGTCGTGCTCTTCGCCCCGATCGCCGGCGGCCTGGTCATCGGACTGATGGCCAGGTACGGCTCGGAGAAGATCCGCGGGCACGGCATGCCCGAGGCCATTGAGGCGATCCTGCTCGGCGGCAGCAAGGTGCAGCCTCGCGTTGCCGTGCTCAAACCGATCTCTTCGGCCGTCGCGATCGGCACCGGCGGCCCGTTCGGCGCCGAGGGACCGATCATCATGACCGGGGGCGCGATGGGCTCGCTGTTCGCCCAGTTCCTCCGGTTGACGGCCGACGAGCGCAAGACGCTGCTGGTGGCCGGCTCCGCGGCGGGCATGGCGGCGACGTTCAACACGCCGTTCGCCGCGATCATGCTGGCGGTCGAGCTGCTGCTGTTCGAGTGGCGCCCGCGCAGCTACGTGCCGGTCGCGGCCGCGGTCTGCGTGGCCACCGTGGTCCGCTATCCGCTGCTCGGCGAGGGTGTCCTGTTCAAGGTGCCCGCCGGCGCGCTGCACCTGAACGCCTGGTGCGACCTGCTCTGCGTCGCACTCGGGATCGCGTCCGGGCTGCTCGCGCTGCTGGCCACCGTGCTCGTGTACGCGGCCGAGGACGGCTTCCGCAAGCTGCCGGTGCACTGGATGTGGTGGCCGGCCATCGGCGGCGTGATCATCGGGGTCGGCGGGCTGATCGTGCCGCAGGCGCTCGGCGTCGGCTACGACATCATCGGCTCCGAACTCGACGGCACGATCGGGCTCAAGCTGGTCGTCGGCATCCTCATCGTCAAGACGGTGATCTGGTCGCTGTCGCTCGGCTCGGGCACGTCGGGCGGCGTGCTCGCCCCGATGTTCATGATCGGCGGGGCGCTCGGCGCGCTGGCCGAACACGTCTTCCCGCAGGTCGGCCCGGGGTTCTGGGCGCTGATCGCGCTCGCCGGTGTGCTGGGCGGGGTGATGCGCTCGCCGTTCACCGGCATCGTGTTCTCGCTTGAGCTGACCCACGCCTGGTCGGCGCTACTGCCGCTCGCGGTGTGCGCGTCGGCCGCCTACGGGTTGTC
>JAICYJ010000071.1 GCA_025934255.1 Thermoleophilia bacterium
GTGAGGGGCATGCCTCGGTCGCGTTTTTGACGCAGCGGGGTGGTCGTGACGTGGTGTTGACGTTGTCCGCGGTGTGGCGGGCGTGTGGGTGTTTGACGGCTGCTCGGCGTCGCGCGATGGATGCGCATCTGGCCGGGTTGAGGGCGCGGCCGGCTCGCGCAAGGCCTGGTAGCTATGCGTGGCCGAAGATGCGGCTGCGCGCGGAGCGGGCCTTTGCGAAGGGTGCATCCGTCAGCGCTGTTCGCAGGCACATCCTGGACGCGACGTACACCAACGCCGAGCCACCCAGCCCGCGCACCATCCAGCGCTGGCACCACCAACGCCGCTGGGCGCTGCCGCCGCCTCGGGTTACGACGGCGGCACCGTGACCGGCGGCGCCGAGTTGAAGTCCAGGTAGCGCTCGCGCATGAAGTGCGCGGCCGTCGTCATCCACAGCCGCTTCACCAGGTGTGTTCGCCTGTCGATCAACAGCCGGAAGAACGTCGGCCCCTGCGCCACCCCCAGCGTCACCTCCACGCCGTTCCTGGTCGATCCCGTCACGTACGCCGCCAGCGCCCCGTTCGCCCAGTACGGGTCGGGCAGCTTCAGCCGCTGGATCGGCTGCTTCACCCAGCTGCCGTCCTGGAGATCCCAGCGGTGGTTGCCGATCACGCGTGACTGCGCGCCTCCGTGCACGTCGATCGCCAGCCGGTCGGGCGCACCCACGATGAACGTCGTGTCCACCGAGTGCACAGGATCCGAGGCGAGGTGGTTCTCGAACCGCACCGAGTGCAGCGCGCGCAGCGACCTGGCGGTGTCCCGCACCAGCGCCGCCGCCGGCTGGGCATTCGCCGCCGGCAGCGCGAGGGTGGCGCCGACCGTCGCGCGGCCGGGGCGAAGCACCGTCACCGCCAGCGGGGCGGCCTTGCGGCTGACCGGCGCCTCGAAGCACACCTCGGGCGTCTTCAGGCACGGCGTTGCCAGCCGGCCGTTTGCCGTGACGGCAACCACCCGCGACGCAGATCCGTCTTGCCCCAGCACCGTGAATCGGACGCGGTGGTTGCCGATCCGCTGTGCCGCGACCGCCAGATCCGATGCCTCGCCGGCCGCCAGCGGGCCGGTCGCCAGCGGGGCCGGGGGCACGCCCTCGCTGCGCACCGCCTCCCCGATGTCGAGCGACGTCGACCAGGTCTGTCCGCCCGCAGTCGCGCGAGCCGAGACCGCACCCGCGTCGAGCCGCGGCGCCCAGGCCAGCCAGGTGTGGGGCCCGGTCGCGATCAGCTTCGCAGGAACCGGAGTGCCGTCCGACTGCTGCAGGCGCAGGCTGGCCGCCATCGTCTGCGCCGGCAGCGACAGCCGGATCGCGTTGGGCCCGGCCGTCCCCGGCCACACGCTGATCTGCCCGCCGTTTCGCAACGCCACGGTGGCCGCCCCGCCGGTCGCGGTGGTCGCACCGGAGACGGCGGTGGGTCGGCTCCCCGGCGGCAGGTTGGTGAGCAGGGCAACCGCCGCCACCACCGCCGATAGCACCACCAGCTCCGCCGTCACCGACCGTCGCAGCATCTGGTACCGGCCCAGGAACCGGCGGCTGCGCGACGCGACCGCCAGCGTCATCAGGAGCAGCACCGTCTTTGCCAGCAGCGTGCGGCCGTAGGAGGTCGTCCAGATCTGCGACACGGCGGACAGCTCCCACAGCGCCCGCAGGCCGCCGGTCACCGCCAGCACCGCCACCGCGGCCACCGCCATCCGCGAGAAGCGCCCGGCGATCGTGGCGCGGGTGGCGTCGCGCAGCGGCTGGGTGAGGCCGCGCGTGGCATGGGGGGTGACCACGGCCAGCTGCACCAGCCCTCCGATCCAGATCGAGGCCGCGGCGACGTGCAGGGCGTCCAGCCCGATCACCAGCGGGCCGCGGCCGGGGTCGCCCGCGTGCCCGGAGATGCCGGGTGCGGCCAGCGCCCAGGCCCCGGCGATCGCCGCCGGCACCGCCAGCACCGCGGTCAGCCGGCGGCTGACGCCGACCGTGGCGTAGGCCAGGGCGACCAGGATCGTGAACACCGCGGTCACGTCGATGCCGCGCCCGAACTGGCGGCCGAACCGGGTCGCGTCCAGCGCCGAGGCGACCGGTCCGCGGTGATCGAACGCCTCCCAGAAGCTGACGCCCGCCACCTGCGCGCCCTGCCGTGTCAGCGCCACCCAGCCGCCGGCCAGCACCAGCACCGCCGACAGCGCCAGCACCTGGTTGGCGCGGTGGCGTTCGCGCAGGCCCATCAGCCGCCGCGGCTCACCGGTCACAGCAGCGGTGCCCGGCTGGTAGGCGGCCACGCGGTAGACGACGCCGCCGACCAGCGTCAGCAGACCGGCGAAGTAGAAGAAGCGGGCGATCAGGAACGGCCAGTCGGTGGGCGCGTCCTGCGACTCCGCCTGCGGAACCGGCCCGCCGGTGCCGACGCCGAACGCGTACACGCCGGCGATCAGGTGGCCGTCGGTGGAGACGATCCCCCAGCGCACCGTGTAGTCGCCGGCCGGCAGCCCCTGCTGCAGCGGCACCACCAGCTGCCTGAGGTTGGCCGGCGCGTTTGCGGCCGGGCCCGCCATCACCGACTTGCCGGCGGCATCGACGACGGTCGTGCCGCCGCTGACGGGGCGTACCTGCTGGTCGAACGTGAGCACCAGCTGGTGTGGAGGGGTGGCGACGCGCGTGCCGGCGCCGGGCGTGGTGGCGAGCAGCGTCGCGTGCGCCTGCGCCCACGCCGGCCAGACCAGCGGCAGCGCCACCAGCGCGAGCAACGCGGCCGCGCGTCTCATGCCGAGCTCCCGGACGGCAGCGCCACGCCGCCCGGCTGGACCGGGGCGCGCATCGGGGTGGCGCATGGCATGCGGTGGCGCAGTGGAACTCCTGACCGAGCGGTTGGAGGGGCGGGTCAGGCGGGGAGCGGCGGTGCGCGGCCGCGGCGGTGCCATGCTGCCAGGCCGCGGGACGCGGCGGCGGCCGGTGCTCGTCGCACGACCTGCTCGGAGATCGATGGCGCGGTCAGCGCCGCCAGCGCGCGGCGCTGCGTGTGCACCTCGATCAGCTGCACCAGCACCGCGGCCACCACCGCCAGCGCCAGGTGCAGGGCCAGCGATCCGTGGGCGCCGGGATGCGCGGGCGCCCCTGCCGCCATGAGCGCCAGGTGCGCGGCCGTCTGCGCGGCCAGCATCGTCGGGATCAGCGCGGCCAGCGAGGCCGTCTCCTGGATCTCTCCCCGCCGCGCCACCAGCGCCCAGCCACGCCACATCACCAGCGCGGCCACGCCGGCGCCGCTCAGCGCCGCGATCGCCCAGCGCGGGTCGGCCAGCGTGGCGAGGCCGCCATGGGCGAGCGCCGCCGTGACGGCGGCGAGGGCGGCGAATGTGAGAGCGCGCAGGCCGGCCACCGCCGAAGTATCGCAGGGGCGGCCCGGTGGGATCGGTGATCGACCCGGCCAGCACCGCCGGCGAATCGTCCTAGGCCACGAGGTCCAGCGGCGTGTAGCTGCTCGCGTCGGGGATCACGTCGGCCGGGTCGGTGCCCATCCAGTCGCCCAGCAGGTTCGTGTAGATCTGGCGGTAGTCGGTCGGCACCTTCAGGTTGCCCCACTGATCGAGGTCCGCGTCCGAGATGCCCGGGAACTCGGCCGCGAGGCCGCCCTTGGCGTGCTTGCCGATCACCAGCGCCAGCCCGCCGGCGCCGTGGTCGGTGCCGCCGCCGCCGGAGTCGTTGTCCTCGACGCGGCGCCCGAACTCGCTCCACACCAGCGTGATCACGCGGTCGGCCAGGCCGCGCTGCTCGAGGTCGGCCTGGAAGGCGGCGAGGGTGGTCGACATGCGCGACAGGTTCTGCGCCTGGCGGCTGACCTGCGAGTCGTGGAAGTCCCAGCCGTCGTCGTAGGAGACGCAGGCCACCCGCATGCCCAGGTTCGAGGCCAGCATCCAGGCCAGGTTGGACATCCGCTGGTCGAAGCTGGTGGTGCCGTAGCCGAGCCCGGTGGGCGGCAGCGTCGGCTGGGTCAGCGCGCTCAGCCGGCTGGCCACGTTGACCGCGCCGCCGACCGCGTCATCGGCAGCCGCCATGGCCTCGTTGGCGGCGCTGCGCACGGACAGGCCGGCCAGCGTGTCCACCATCAGCTGCGGATCCGACCACACGTTGTTCATCGTGAACTGGGCGTCCTCGACGCTCGACAGCACCGCGACCGGGTTGGTCGCGCTCTTCAGCGACCCGTCCAGCGACCACCCGGCCGAGACCGCCTGCAGCGGGTTGTCGGCCGCGCCGTTCTGGTCGACCCAGCGGCCCAGCCAGCCGGTGGCGGGATCGGGATCGAGCTCGCCGGCCTGCCAGAAGGCACGCGAGTGGAAGTGCGAGAGGTCGGGCGGCATGTAGTCGACCGACGGGATCACGGCGATCTTGCCGGCGTCGTACAGGTGCTGAAAGCCGGTCGCGGCCGGGTTCCAGGCCCAGTCGGGGTTGGCGGCCGCCCCGCCCAGCGGCAGGCAGGTAGCCGGTGCCAGCCCGATGTGCGGGCGCTTCGACGCGTAGGCGGCGTGGTCGGACCCGGTGATCGGGATCAGGGTGTTCAGGCCGTCGTTGCCGCCGTCCAGGAAGACCGACACGATGATCGGATCGGTGCCGGGCGTCGCCGCCTGCGCCGACGCCGCCTCCCAGATGTGACCCCAGTCGAGCATCGACGCGCCGTACACCGTCAGGAACGCGACTGCGCCGTTGCGCAGGAAGTCACGGCGGCACATGCCCGCGGACTCGCCCGCAAGGACGGCGCGCGGGATCGGCACGACCTGGCCCTGGCGGCGCAGCATCGATCGACGGTGGGTGGACTGCCAGTCGTTGCATCCGCAGTGGTTCATCAGGTCGTGGCTCCGATCATGGTCAGTGGAGGAGGCCGTCGGGACCGGCCATCAGCATGGCCCGGATCACCGTCTGGCGCTCCACGTGGTCGTGGGAGTCCAGCGTCGGCCCGTTGCGGGTGGCGTAGTCGCCGGCGTACGTCTCCAGCTTCGCCCGGGTGTCGCTCGAGGCCCAGGGGTGGGAGAGCGCCGAGATGGCCGCGGAGACCGCCGCCTGCGGCGTCTGGCTGCCGGGATCGCGAATCGTCTGGTAGAGCAGGTAGCCCGTGGTCTGCCAGTAGGCGTGTGCGGTGTTCGTGTTCAGGAACGCCGGGCCCTGTTTCCAGCCCGACACGTTGGGCGGGTAGAACGGCACCTGGCCCATATTGTCGAGCAGCCAGCTCCAGTTGTTGTTCGTGATGAAGCGGCGCGTGCCGCGGAGGCCGGCGGCCACGAACACGATCGGCGGCTTCACCATGTCCGGCTCGTCCAGGTTCAGGTAGAAGGCCGGGTGGTGCAGGATCACCTTCAGAAGCGGCGCCAGCTCGAAGCCCGACTTCCGGTAGTTATTGACCATCTCGCGCATGGCGGGCGCGGTCGGCGGCGCCGCGATGAAGTAGCTCCACAGCGAGTAGGCCAGGTAGGGCGCGTGGTTGGGATGGTTCACGACCAGCCTGCAGACGTCGCGCCAGTCCCAGTTACCGGTGTGGCCGTAGATCGTCTTTGAGCCGGTGTCGTGGTAGCCGGCGTCCCAGAAGGTCGGGTTCTCGCGCTGCTTGACCGTGCCGGTCGCCGCCTTGTCCCAGTCGTAGCGCCAGCCGGTGAGGGCGCGCGCGGCCTCGTGGATGTCGTCCTGCGTGTACATGTTGGCGTTCGTCCAGAGGCCGTGGGTGAGCGACTCCAGGTTCGGGTCGTTGCCCAGGCAGAACAGCTCCATCACCTCGCGCCCGTAGTTCTCGTTGGGCTCCCACTTGTTCGAGTCGGCGCCGTTCAGCCACAGCAGCATGGCCGGGTCGATCGTGATCCGCTCGAGCAGGTCGCGGAAGTTCCCGACCGCGTGCCCGCGCAGCAGCCGGTTCTGGCGCAGCATGTGCCGGGTGTTGCCGACACCGGCGTTGGAGGTCGCGAACAGGTCATGCAGGTTCAGCGTCATCCGTTCCACCAGCTGGTTTCGGCTGCGCACCATGCGATCGAGCCACCACAGGCAGTCGTGGCCCCACAGGTCAAGTGGTTGCAGCCGGTTGCCGCCGTCGGTCGGGACCGGCCCGACCAGCACGTTCTTGCGAAACGGCGTCAGCAGCTCGGTCACGGCCCTCGGCAGCCCCAGCTTCACGTAGTGCGTGATCTGGTCGTGGCTGCCCGCGAACCCGGCGCGCCACAACAGTCGCTGGAAGTGCGCGCGCGTCGGTTTGGACGGCAAGGCCGGATAGCTGTACGCCACGGTGCAACCCCGCTGTTCGAGAACAGAGACCCAGGGCTGGTATCGACGCCCACCGCGGCCCCTTCACCCCCACATCGGGGGGATCGGCATTGACCCCTTACGGCGTGTTCACCAGGCCGCTGGTGTCGACCACTTCCAGGTCGCGGCCGGTGATGCGGTTGAGGGTGCGCAGGTCGTCGTCGTTGAACCGCTTGTTGGATACGCCGCTGACGTACCAGGGGGAGCCGTTGTCAGCCAGGATCATCCCGTAGTGCTGGAGCGCGACCGCCACCACACGCGCCTGCGGCGATAGCTGCGACAGGTCGAACGAGGCCTTCAGCCGAACGCGCAGTCCCATCGGAGGCAGCGAGGCCGAACTGCCCGAGCCGGCGTCGTGCCGGGCCGGGTAGATGTGCGCGTCGCGCGTCTGCGGCGCCGTAAACCGCAGCGCGTGGTCGATCACGCCCGCCGCCACCTCCGGGTAGCGCACCAGCCCGGGCAGGATCGGCAGCCCGGCGGCGTCGGCGCTTGTCCAGCCGTCCGGCCGCAGCGCGTTCGACGTCATCTTCCAGACCGCGCCGGAGCCGGCCCGCCAGCCCCGCCTGGTGTGCCGCACGTTCCACATCTCGTAGAGCTTGCAGGTGCCGTTGTTGACGATCAGCATGTGGTGGTCGCTGCCGGCCTCGATCCGCGGCCGCCTCGGGATCGGGTAGCCGACGTGGTCGGATTGCGAGCTGTAGTCGAAGCGCACCGTCACCTTCCGCTGCGAGCCGGGGACGGTGTTGTAGGGGATGCCGTAGCCCCGGTAGGAGCCGAAGTCCGGGTGCAGGCCGGTGTCCAGGCCGATCTTCGCGATCAGCGTGTCGGAGTCCGAGGCCACCGGCAGCGCCGAGATGTCCTGGTTCCAGACGTTGCCGGCCGGGAATACGGGACAGGCCGGCGCCGAGGGAAGCGGCGCGGCGCTCGGCGCGGCGGCGCCGGCCGTGAGCCCGACGGCCACGACCAGCGTCAATGCCGCGGCTGCGCGTCGCATCCCCATCCGCATCATGCATCGTCTCGGCGATATCCCTGCTCGACCCCCAAGCGGGTGCCGCCGATACAGTTCATCCGATGGCCATGTATGACGCAGACCCGATTCCGACCCGGCGCCCGGTGGCGCACGACGAGCTGCCGCAGCTCGAGCCCGGCGACCACGTCCGGCTGCAGGGTATTCCCGGTGACCTACCGTCCCACGCGCAGCTCGAGGGCGCGTACGGCCGGGTCGTGCACGTCGCCGGCGCCAGCGTGATGCTGGAGATGGACGAGCCCTACACCGCCGGCGGCCTCACGCACCGCATGTTCTACGGCTCGCCCTACCAGCTGAAGAAGGTCGAGCCGGTCGGCCGCATGGGCGCGCGCAACCTGTTCGACGATTCCGACGACGCCTGACCCGCGGCAATTGCGGCCGCCCCCGCCCGCCCGTACCCTCGATGGGTGAGTGGCTACTGGCAGAACGTGCTGTTGCTCGCCGTCACCTTCGGCGCCGTCTGGCACATGGCCTGGAACGGCACCTGATGGCCGACGACGTCCGGCGCGGACGACCCGGCCTCGTCCGCGAAGCGCAGCGCCACCACGTAGGCGTCGCGCAGCACGGCGTCGGCCCGCGGCGAGGGTGTCAGGCACTCGAACTGCCCGCGCTCGTAGGTCAGCACCCAGTCCAGCGCCTCGCCCAGGTGCCCGCTGCGCCCCAGCAGCGCGTCCGACACCTCGGCTGACAGCGGCAGCTCGCTCAGCACGTCGCGCATGCTCGTGTCGATGAAGGCGTCCACCACCGAGAACAGGCCGACCGTGAAGTGCGCGTCGGCGTCGGGGCGGTCGAGCGCCTGGGCCACGAGCTCGCACATCTTGGCCCGTGTCATGGCGGTGCGGATCAGCTCGCTGGGCTGATCCTCGATCCCGGCCAGCGTCATCAGCAGCGCCCAGCTGCGCACGTTGCGCGCGCCCAGAAGCGTCAGCGCCTCGCGCACCGAGCTGACCTTGCGCGGCAGCAGGAAGTAGGCGGAGTTGATCCAGCGCAGCAGCCGGATGCTGAGGCCGAGGTCGTTGCTGATCGCGTGCTCGAGTTCATCCGGCTGGCAATCGGGGTCTGCCAGCAAGGCCATCATCCGCATCTGGGCGAGGCGGTTGGCGGGGATGCCGTGGCCGGCAACCGTCCTTGGCCGGCAGAAGAAGAAGCCCTGGAAGTAGTCGAAGCCGGCCTCCTTGCAGACCTCGAAGGTGCGGTGATCCTCGATCCCGGCGGCGATCAGCTCGACGTCGTAGGGCTCCAGGTCGGTCACCTGCTCGGCCAGCTGTTCGCGGGTGAAGGTCCGCACGTCCAGCTTCACGTAGCGGGCGACCTCCAGCAGCGGCAGGCTGTCGTCGCGCATCACGAAGTCGTCGAGCACGATCGTGTAGCCGAGCTCGCCCAGCCGCGTCAGCTCGGCCAGCACCTGTGGATCGAGCACGTCTGAGAGGCGCAGCTCGAGCGCCACGCGCCCGGTCGGGAGCAGCGTCACGAGGCCATCCATGACGAAGTCGCGGGTGACGTTGACGAAGCCGGAGCGTCCCCCCACCAGCGCGTCCAGCCCGATGTCCGCGAAGGTGGTGACCACGGCGTGGTCGGCGTCGCCGGCACGGAACAGCAGCTCATAGGCATGCACGTCGAGCGCGCGATCGTAGATCGGCTGCCGCGCGGCGAAGCTGGGGGCGGGCTCGCCGCCACCGGCCGTCTGGATCGCCCGCGCCAGCGCTGGCGGCGGCCACGACTCAATCCGCCGTGCCTCGGACCACGTTCCCTCGATCATGCTGACCCCCTCCGTCTGTGCACACCTGCCCTGAGTCTTGATCGGCCGCAGGCGCGGATCGTTTGATCACCCGAACGGCGGCGTTTTCATCGAGCCGCCGCTGCTACAGCGTGAGCCCGCCGTCCACGGGCAGCGCCACGCCGGTCACGTAGGCGGCCTCCGGCGAGGCCAGGAAGGCGATCACGGCTGCCACCTCGCGGGCAGCGCCCAGCCGCGCCAGCGGCACCGACTCGCGGAGGTACCGCTCGCCGGCGTCCGGGTCGTCCATCATGCGCAGCATCGGGGTGTCGATCACGCCCGGGCAGACGCAGTTGACGCGGATGCCGTGCGGCGCCAGCTCGACCGCCATCTGCCTGGTCAGCGCGACCACGCCCGCCTTGCTGGCGTTGTAGTGGGCGGTCGGCTCGCCGGCGTCCGCCGACAGCGCGGCCGTCGAGGCCAGGTTGACGATGCTGCCACCGCTGCCGGCCGCGATCATCGACCGCGCCACCTCGCGGCCGGTCAGGAACACGCCGCGCAGGTTGATGGCCTGGAGGTCGTCCCACTCGGCGGCGGTCAGCGTCAGGAACGGCTCGATCCGGTAGACGCCCGCGCTTGCCACCAGCAGGTCCGGCGCGCCGCCCAGCAGCTCGGTGGCGCCGGCCACGGCGTCGGCGATCATCACCTCGTCGCGCACGTCGGCGGTCAGGTCGGCGTCGCGCAGATCGAGCGTCGCCACTGTGGCGCCGCGCTCGCGCAGCAGCCCTGCGGTGGCCGCGCCGATCCCGGAGCTGCCGCCGGTGACCAGGGCGCGCCGGCCGGTGAGGCCGGGCTCGTCGCTCACCGCGCGTGCGCGGCGATCTCGGCGCAGGTCGCGATCCAGACGTCGCCGCGGGCTCGCACCTCGGTCATGAACCGGTCGAGGAAGGCCAGCCGGTGCGGCCGCCCGATCACCTGAGGGTGCATGGTGATGATGCAGCAGCCGCCCAGCCCGACGATGCCGTCGAGCTCCGCCGACCAGATCTCATGCACGTGTGACGGCGGCGAGATCGTGCGCGTCCAGTCCATGCCGCTGCCCGAGAACCAGAAGTGGGCGGCGTCGTCCAGAATCCACTGGATCGGCAGCTCCACCAGCTCGCCGCCCGGGTGCAGGTAGGGGTGCAGGTCATCCATGTAGTTGGACGAGTAGGCGAAGCCGTGCTTGCCGAGCAGCCCGATCGTCTCGGGCGAGAACTCCCAGGACGGCGAGCGGTAGCCGACCGGGTCGGCGCCGAGGCCGCGCAGCACATCCAGCGCGCGCACCAGCTCGGCCTCCTCATCGGCGGGCGACAGCGTGGCCGGTGAGATATGCGTGTACCCGTGATGCGCCACCTCGTGCCCGGCGGCCAGGATCTCCGCGACGCGGTGCGGGTGTCGCTCGGCCACGCGGCCGGGGATGAAGAACGTCTGGCGCAGGCCGTGGCGGGCCAGCAGCTCGAGGATCAGCGGCACCGCCACCTTCGCGCCGTAGGTGCCCTGCGAGAGCAGTCCGGGAAGGTTGGCGTTGTCGGGGTCGTCGCCGATCCACACCTCCTCCGCGTCGAAGTCGAAGGTGAAGGCGACCGCGCCGCGCGCGCCGTTCGGCCAGTCCGTCATGGCCGTGAGACTACCGCGCCGCGGCCGGCGCGTCAGGGACCCTGGCAATGGCGTGCAGCCAGGTCTCGCCGCGCTCGTCGGTGGCCGGCGGCGAGACGCTGATCCGGGAGAACCCGGCCTCCTCCAGCGCGGTCGCGAGCTCCCCGTCCTGGTAGCGGGCGAAGATGCGGGGCTCGGCCCACGTCTCGCTCCGGTTCGGCTCGAATCCCTCGGTGGTTCCCGCCTTCATGGTCACGGCCAGCACGCCTCCTGGGGCCAGCACCCGCCGCACCTCGGCCAGCGCCGCCGGCAGCTGCTGCTTGGGCAGGTGCAGCAGCGATGCGCATGCCCAGGCCAGGTGCTGCGAGCCGGTGTCCAAGGGCAGCTGCCGCAGGTCGCCCTCGACCAGCCGTCCGTGCACGCGCGGCCGCGCCGCCTCCAGCATGGCCGCGGACGCATCGATGCCGACCGTGACGGCGCTCGGCTGCTCCCGCTCGAAGAACGCGAGGTCGCGGCCGGCGCCGCAGCCGAGGTCGGCGATCGCGATCGGGTCGGCACCCGACCGTCGCACGATCGCAAGCGCTCGCTGCGCCAGCTGCACCAGCCGCGGGGGCATCTCCGCGCGGCGGGCGGCGTAGGACGTGGCGATCGCGTCGTAGACGGCGACCGTCGACGCAGTCACGTCCCCTGGCTGCTCGGGAGCCGGCGTGTCGGGGACGGTGCTAATCGTCGGCGGTGACGTCGTCGAGCAGCCGGCCGAAGTCCGCGCTGTCGAACTCGAGCACGGCCCGGTCGTACTTCTCGAGGCCCCATTCCCAGAAGTCGAAATCGATGTCGGAGACGCCGTCCTGGATCGAGGCCCACAGCGTCCAGCCGTACTTGGACATCAGCCCCCACAGCCGCGCCCGGGCCACCTTGTTGCGCAGCGGCCGGCCGTAGTAGGCGGCCACCAGCTGGTCGAGCTGGTCGAGCGACAGGTTCGACTCGCTCCAGACGTTGCCGAGCTCGAAGCAGGCGTCGTTGTTGCCGGAGTACTCGTAGTCGATCAGCCGGAACTCGCCGCCGGTGTCGATGAAGTTCTCGGCCAGCAGATCGTTGTTGCAGGGGACGGTGCCCTCGTCGCGGACGGCCATCGCCCGCTCGATCTCGCGCACGGCCGGCTCGAACTCGAGGTAGCGGTCGGGCAGCTTGAAGCCGCGCTCGTGCACGAGCGTCAGGTAGCGGCGCTGGATGTCGAACATGTTGAAGTCATCGCGGAAGCGGGCGGCCCCGTGCAGGCGCCGGCAGGCGTGCGCCACCATCTCGATCTTGTCCCCGCGGCGCAGGTCCTCGGCGCTCTGCGTCTGGCCCTCGATGAACTCCAGCACCATCAGCGAACGCTCCGGGATGTAGCCGATGACGGCCGGGCCGACGCCCTCCTCGGCGGCGGCGACCGTGTTTTGGTACTCGTTCTCGCGGTCGATCGCGAGCATGCCCGAGTCCTTGGCCGAGACGCGCACGACGAAGGTGCCCTGGTCGGTCTCGACCTTGTAGTTGGTGTTCGTGAGGCCACCCGCGAGCTCGGTCACGACGCGCTCTCCGCGCAGCTCGGGGACGACGTCGATCAACTCGTCGATGGCTTTGTCGACCGGCATGGCGACCACTATAGTCAGTCCCGAAAACGTGGTACAGACCAGTTTCCCCGACCGCGCGCAGGTCGTCGTCATCGGCGGCGGTGTCACCGGATGCAGCGTCGCCTACCACCTGGCGCTGGCGGGCTGGCGGGACGTGGTGCTGGTCGAAAAAGCTCAGCTGACCAGCGGCTCGACCTGCCATGCGGCCGGCCTGGTGACCCAGTTCAACCCCTCCCCGGCGATGATGCGGTTCCGTCGCTACAGCGTGGAGCTGTACGAGCGGCTGGGGGTGTTCGACCGGCTCGGCAGCCTCCGGATCGCCTCCAGCCCCGAGAGCCTGGTGGAGCTGGAGCGGGGTGCGAGCCGGGCCCGCGGCATCGGGCTGGACGTGCACGTGCTGTCGCCGGACGAGGCGCTGGAGCGGATGCCACAGGCCAGCGGGGACGATCTGTATGGCGCGATCTGGGTCGAGCAGGACGGCTGCGTCGACCCCCACACGGCCACGCACGCGCTGGCCGACGCCGCCCGCGAGCTGGGGGCGGCGGTGCTGCAGAACACGCGCGTGACGGGGATCGAGCTCGATCAGCGGCGGGCGGTGCGGGCGGTGCTGACCAGCGGCGGGCGGATCGAGGCCGAGCACGTGGTCAACGCCTGCGGGATCTGGGCGCCGCAGGTGTCGGCCATGGTAGGGGCGTTCACGCCGTCGGTGCCGGTCGACCACCAGCACATCGCGCTGCAGGCGGTGGACGGGCACGAGCTGCCGCGCGACATGCCCTGCTTCCGAGACACCGACAACCTCGTCTACGGGCGCTCCGAGGCGGGTGGGGTGCTGTTCGGCGGCTACGAGCCGAACCCGGTCTCACGCTGGCTGGACGGGGTGCCGTGGGATCACGCGGGGAGCAACCTGCCGGCCGACGAGCAGCGGTTTGCCCAGCTCTGGAGCGGCGCGGCGCGGCGGTTTCCATTTCTGGAGGACGCGGGCATGGTCACGCTGGAGTGCCACCCGGACGCGATGACGCCCGACGGGAATCCGCTGCTGGGTCCCGTGCCGGGGGTGCCCGGGTTCTGGATGGCGGCCGGGCTCTCGCTGAACGGCTTCGGCGGGGCGGGCGGGATCGGAAAGACGATCGCGGAGTGGATGTCGGACGGCGAGACCGAGCTCGACGTGCACGGGATGCGGGCCTGGCGGTTCGGCGATGCGTATCGGCCGCCGTCGCAGGTGGACGCGGCCGGGCGTGAGGTCTACCGCTACTACTACCGGCTGCGGTACCCGGACGACCACGATGAGTGGGGCCGGCCCAACCGGCTGAGCGCGCTGCACGGGCGGCTGCAGGACGCGGGGGCGGTGTTCGGCGCCAAGAACGGCTGGGAGCGGGCCGACCACGTGCGCCCGGGGCAGCCGTGGCGCCGGGCCGGTGCCGACCAGCGCCGGTACGGCTGGACGCGGCCGCCCTGGTTCGAGGCGGTGGGCGAGGAGCACCGGGCGGTGCGGGAGCGGGCCGGGATGATCGACATGTCGTCGTTCGGCAAGATCGAGCTGGAGGGGCCCGGCGCGCCTGCGCTGCTGGACAGGGTCTGCGACAACCGCATCGACCGGCCGCCCGGCAGCGTCATCTACACCCAGTTCCTGAACGCCCGCGGCGGGATCGTCGCCGACGTGACGGTGACGCGGCTGGGCGAGCAGCTGTTCCGGGTGGTGACGGGGGCCGGCGTTGTCGAGTCGGACATGGGTTGGCTGCGGCTGCACATGCGGGACGAGGACGGGCCGGTGGAGATGCGCGAGGTCACGGAGCGGCTGTCGGTGATCGGGATCTGGGGGCCGCGGGCGCGGGACGTGGTGGCGGCGTACAGCGACGACGATGTCTCGGCGGCGGCGTTCCCGTTCCGCACGGCGCGCGAGATCCGGATCGGCGAGCCGGTGCTGGCGCAGCGCATCACCTACGTCGGCGAGCTCGGTTTCGAGCTGTACGCGGAGGCGCAGGACGCGGTGCAGGTGTGGGACCGGCTGGCGGCCGCCGGCCGCGAGCACGGCCTCGCGATCGCGGGGTACCGGGCGCTGGAGGGCCTGCGGCTGGAGAAGGGCTATCGCTACATGGGCAGCGATCTGACGGGCGGGGACACGCCGTACGAGGCCGGGCTCGGTTTCTGCGTGGCGCTGGACAAGGGCGAGTTCATCGGCGGTGACGCGCTGCGGGCGGCCGGGACGGAGCCGTCGCGCCGGATCCGCACGCTGCTGGTGGGCGGCGAGGACTACCTGCCGGCCTACGGCGGCGAGGCGGTGCTGGTGGACGGGGCGACGGCCGGCCGCGTACGCAGCGTTGGCTACGGGTACACGGTGGGGCGCACGATCGCGTTTGCGTACCTGCCGGCCGACCTGGCCGACGACGCCAGGGTCGAGGTCGAGGTGCTGGGCCGCCCGGTCGCGGCCGAGCTGGCCGCCGACGTGCTGGTCGACCCGGAGCACGCCCGCGTCCGCGCATGAGACCGCCGTGACCGGCGCGTGACCCCCAAGAGCGCAACGAACCTTAGGCGGCGGCAACGATCACGGCGCCATCCGCAACGATTCACACCGGCGGCCGGCACGAACATCACGGCCCCCGGACGGCCACCGCTCAACCACGCGGCCGCGCATCAAAGCCTCGAAACGACCCGTCACGAGCCCGTGCCGGACCGCTCACGCCGGGCGAGTGGGGCTCAGAGCCCTGTGAGGGCGGTCGGGCCGTTGCACGGCTGCATGACCGCCATGACAATCTCGAGATGGGTGCTCGGTCGCCGGCTTGTGGGTGAAGGTCGCGTGCACCGACCTGATCTTCGAGTCCCACGTCCACTTGAATGCGAGCATGCCGCCCGGGCCGATGGAGACCGGCACCGTGGCCGCTGCGCTGCGCGCGGCGCTCGCCATCAGCACCGCTCCCACGGCCACGCAGCATGCCCCTGCGATCGCCGCCGCCACCATCCTGCGCGCCCCCATCTCTCGGTCCCCGGTCGTTCGGTTCGCCGGCGACCCGCGCCGGCCCTACCGCGGATA
>JAICYJ010000042.1 GCA_025934255.1 Thermoleophilia bacterium
GACGCACGACGACTATTTGGTGGCGGTGAACCAAGCGGCGCCTGCGGCGCTGCGGCTGCCGTTCGGCCCGCGCGACCTGATCGAACGGGTGCAGGCGAAGCGCTTCCAGTACGAGGCGGCCGAGCGGGCCGGTGTGCGGCTGCCCGAGACGTTCCACCCGGCCTCCGTCGAGGAGGCGCAGGAGGCGGCGGCCGTCATTCCCTACCCCGCGGTGATGAAGCCGTCTCTGGGCAGCGGCTTCAAGGCGCGCTACGGCAGGCCGCTGATCGAGGCCGCGGACGCCGCCGCGCTGGTGGCCGCCTACCGGCTGGGAGAGCCGTTCCAGCCGATGTTCCAGGAGCTGATACCGGGCGGAGACGACTCGCTGTGGACGGTGGGCAGCTACCTGGACGGCGATGGGCGGGCGCTGGGCGTGTTCTGCGGCAGGAAGCTGCTGCAGGCGCCGGCCGGGGTCGGAACCTGCCGCGTGGGCGAGGCGATATGGGACGCGGATGCGGTTGAGGGGGCGCTGCGGCTGCTACGGGAGCTGGGCTTCCACGGCATCTCCCAGGTCGAGTACAAGCGCGATCCCCGGGACGGGTCGCTGCGGCTGATGGAGGTGAACGCGCGGCTCTGGCAGTGGCACTCGCTGGCGTCCGACTGCGGCGTCGACCTGGTCGAGATCGCCTACCGGGACGCCCTGGGGCTGCCCGTGCCGGAGGCGACCAGCGAGCGCGCCGGGCAGCGGCGCTGGGTGGCGCTGGTGCGGCATCTGCGGGAGAGCCGGCGCGACCGGCTGGGGCTGCGGAAGACGCTGGCGCCACTGCGACCGCCGTTCTCGGAGCCGGTGCTGTCGCTGCGCGATCCGATGCCGGGCGTGCACCAGGTCTACGGCGCGCTGCGCGGAGGCGGCCGGTGAATGCGCGGGCGGCGTGGGTGATCGAGACGCTGGCGTCGGCCTGCGCCCCGCCCAGGCAGGGCGCAGCGGAGATCGCGTACCCGTCGTCGCGGCTGCCCGGCTCGGAAGCGGCGTGGGAGTACTTCGACCGCGGCGAGGCGGCGCCGCCGGTGCTGCAGGATGGAGGCCTGCTGGACTTCGGGGACGGGGTCGAGGACGCGGTCGCGAGCGCGTTCTGGCACCTGTCTCGCTGGGAGGAGCGGGCGGGCTCGCCGCGCGACAGGCACGGGCGGTTCACGGCGGCCAACGCGCTGGCCGATCCGGAGCAGCCGGCGGTGGATGCGCTGCTGGGACGGTTCCGGGAGGCGACCGGGCTCGAGCGGCGTCAGGGGTTCAGGGTGGTGTTGACGCACGACATCGACACGCCGCGGCGGTGGACGAGCAAACGCAGCGTGGTCGCGGCCGGCGGGCGCATGCGCTCGGCGGCGCTCGACCGCGACCGCGGGGAGCTGCTGGCGGAGGCGCGGGGGCTGGCATGGCTGCCGATCGATCTGGCGCGCGAGCGCGACCCGAACTGGGCGTTCCAGCGGATGCGCGAGATCGAGGAGGCGCGCGGCGGGCGATCGACGCACTTCCTGATGGCCGGGCACCACCACCCGGCCGACGGCGACGCCGCCGCCTACGACCAGGTGCGCGCCCGCATGGTCGACAGGATCACGGCCAACGGGGACGAGGTGGGGCTGCACCCCAGCTACACGACCAGCGACCACCCCGAGCGCCTGCGCGGCGAGCGGGAGCGGCTGGCGGCGCTGGTGCCGGCGCCCATTCGAAGCGCCCGCTTCCACTTCCTGCGGCACGACCCGCACCGCTCGCTGGCCGAGCTGGACGCGCTCGGCTTCGCGCTCGACTCGAGCCAGGGCTACGCCGACCGGCCCGGGCTGCGGGCCGGCTTCTCGTTCCCCTATCACCCCTACGATCTGGCCTCCGAGCGGCCACTGGGCCTGATCGAGCTGCCGCTGGCGGTGATGGACGCGACGCTCTCGGACCAGCGCTACCTGGGACTGGACGCCGAAGCCGGCTACCTGCGTTCGATCGCCGTGCTGGAACGCGTCGCCGAGGCCGGAGGCACGGTCGCCATCCTCTGGCACAACGACCGCTTTGCGGGCCCCTACGCCCGCGGCTGGGATCGCTGCTACGAGCGCCTGCTGGACTGGGTAGTCGCCCGCGGCGGGGAACTCTGCGCCTGCGAGGACGTGCTGGGCAGCCCGTCACGCGCCTGAAACGCCGCGGTCGGCGCAACAGCCGCGCCTGGCACCGGTGTTGCCAACGGCGAGGTCACGGCCCGTCACGCGATCACGCCGGGGTGGTGCGGGCTTCGCCGGGAACTCGCGCCGGGACCGCGCGCAGACCCTGGAACCGGGGCGCAACGCCGGCGCCTGGCACCGGTGTTGCCAACGCGGCCGTTACGAACGCCGCACGGATGTGACGGGGTGCCTGCGGCGGTCGTGACGTGATGAGTGTGGCGGCCTGCCGCCCGGGCGTCACGCGCACCGCGCGAAACGGTCAGGCGGCCTGGCTGTAACGCACCCGGCGCTGGGGCCGTTCGACGACGGCGATCAGCGCCTCCACCGCGGCGGGCATGAACTGCGATCCGGAGCAGCGACGCAGCTCCTCGACCGCGCCCTCGACCGACATCGCCTTGCGGTAGACGCGATCCTCGGTCATCGCGTGGTACGCGTCGCAGACGGCGATCACGTAGGCCCCGCGCGGTACCTCGTTGCCCTGCAGCCCGTCCGGGTAGCCGCGGCCGTCCCAGCGCTCGTGCGACGAGCGAACCAGGGCGACGACCTCCTCCATGCCGGGGATGCCGGAGATGATGTCGGCGCCGATCACCGTGTGGCGCTTCATCACCGTGAACTCGTCGTCGGTCAGCGGCCCCGGCTTGTTCAGGATCGACTCGGGGATCCCGATCTTGCCGACGTCGTGCAGCAGCGCGCCCATGCGCGTCGCCCGCAGCTCCCGCCCCGACAGGCCCAGCTCCTCGCCCACCGCCACCGCGAACTCCGCGATCGCCTGGGCGTGGTTGCCCGTGTAGGCGTCCTTCGCCTCCAGCGCCGCCGCCAGCGCACCGACGGTGGCCAGGTGCTGCTCGTCCAGCCGCTCGGCCAGCGTGGCCGTGCCCAGCACGATGCCGGCGTGATCCGACAGCAGCCGGCAGAACTCGATGTCGTCGGGCGTGAACGTGCGGGCCCGCGAGTCGAACAGCTCGATCAGCCCGACCGGCTTTCCGTTCATCACGAGCGGCGTCATCATGCTGGCCTGGAATCCCATCTCGGCCAGGAACGCCAGCTCGGCCGGATCGCCGCCGCTGCCGACCGACGTGGTCGACGCCTTCAGCGACGTCAGCACCTCGAGGGTGGCCGGGTACTCCGACAGCGAGTAGTCCTCCGCGACCAGGTTCAGCGTGGCCGGCGGGATCACGTGCGCCGCCCAGTCGGTGACCGCCTGCGTCTCCGCGTCATACGAGGAGATCAGGCAGGCCGACGCGTCGAACAGCAGCGTCAGCTCGCGCGCGAACATCGACATCGCCTCGGGGATGTCGGCGGACGATGAGAGCGCACGGGTCGACTCGATCACGGCGATGAGATCGTCGAACCGGCGCGAGCTGTCGGAGCGCGGGCGCATTCTTCTGGAAATATCGACTTCGGGGGGTGTGCGGCATACCCCCGATCGGGTGACTACCTGGCGCGGCCGTGCGGTTTGCGACGCCTTCTGCGCGGCGCTGGGCCCGCTGTCCGCGCGGCCGGCTCGGGCCCGTCTGCGGCGATCGCCGCTCCCACCGCCACCGGCTCCGGCGCCAGCTTCGCGGCCGCCACCCGCGCGTCGCTGCGCCGGCCCTTGAACTGATCCTCGCGCTCGAGCAGGATCGCCAGCAGCGGCGAGGCGATGAAGATCGACGAGTAGGCGCCGGATGCGATGCCGACCATCAGCGCAAACGCGAAGTCGGTCAGCGACCCGGTGCCGAAGATGAACAGCAGCGTGACCGGGATCAGCGTCACCGCCGAGGTGTTCAGCGACCGCGTGATCGTCTCGGCCAGCGACTCGTTGACGACCTGGCTGGCGGTCATCCGCCGCAGGATCGGGATGTTCTCACGCACCCTGTCGAACACGATCACCGTGTCGTAGAGCGAGTAGCCCAGCACCGTCAGCACCGCCGCCACCGTGTCGGCCGTGACCTCGCGCTGCGACAGCGAGTAGATGCCGAGCGTGATCAGGATGTCGTGCCCGAGCGCCACCATCATCGGCACCGAGTAGCGCCACTCGAACCGGAAGGACACGTACAGGAAGATGATCAGCAGCGAGAACCCGATCGCCAGGTAGGCCTGGTCGAGCACCGACTGGCCGAACGACGAGCTCACGTTCTTGCTGTCGATCGAGTTGGGCGCGATGTGGTACGTCGACTGGATCGACCGCAGCAGCGCGTTCTGCTGCGGGCCGGGGAGCGCATGCGACTTGACCTGGAACTGGGTGTAGTCGCCGTTCTGCGACTTGCCGACACCCTGCACCACCGGATCGGAGATGCCGGCCTGGGTGAACGTGTTCGTGACCGCGCCGGTGCTGGTCGCCGTCGGCACGGTGAAGTTGAACTGGCTGCCGCCGGTGAAGTCGATGCCCCTGTTCAGACCCTGCACGCCCAGGCTGATCGCGCACACCACCAGGAACACCCCGGAGATCGCGAACCAGACCTTGGTGCGGCCGATGAAGTCGTACTTCTTCCAGCGGTCGCCGGAGCCGACCTGGCCCAGCACCCGCGGGCTGGACATGAACGAGAAGCCGGCCAGCAGGCTCAGCATCGCCCGGGTCGCGACCACCGCCGTGAAGATCGACACCAGCACGCCCAGGGCGAGCATCACGGCGAAGCCCTTGACGCTCGAGGTGGCCACCAGGATCAGCACCGCGGCCGTGATCAGCGTCACCACGTTGGCGTCGATGATCGTATGGAAGCCACGCCGGTAGCCGGTGGCGATCGAGGTGCGGATGCTCTTCCCGGACCGCACCTCTTCCTTGATGCGTTCGAAGATGACGATGTTTGCGTCGGCGGCAACTCCGATCGTGAGGATGGTGCCGGCGATGCCGGGCAGGGTCATCGTGATCGGCCACAACAGCACGATCCCGGCCAGCAGCACGCCGTAGATGATCAGCGCGATGTCGGCGATCACGCCCAGGAAGCCGTACAGGACGATCAGGAAGATCATCACGAACAGCAGGCCGGCCGCGCCCGCGATCAGGCCGTTTCGCAGCGAGTCCTTGCCGAGCGTGGCCGAGACGTTGTTGAAGGACGTGGCCGTGAACTTGATCGGCAACGAGCCGGACTGCACCTCGAGCGCGATCCGGTCGGCGTCGCTCTTGGTCAGCCCGGTGATCACGCTGCTGCCGCTGATGGTGGCGTTGATGCCGTTCGGGTTCTCGTCGGGATCGACCACCGGCGTTGCCACCAGCTGGCCGTCCACCACGATCGCGTTGGGCAGGCCGACTGGCGGGTTGATCTTGCCGTCCGCCATGCCTGCGGCCCGCGCCTGCTGTGCCAGCGACTGCGAGATGTTCGTGAACTCGGCGCCGCCGCCGTTCTTGTAGTTCAGCGTCACGATCGGCTGGCCGGTGTTGGGATCGGTGTCCGACGAGGCCGAGACCTGGTCGCCCGTGATCACGTTCGGGTTGCCCTTCTCGTTCTGGTTCAGGTTGAACAGGTAGTAGAAGGTGCCGGTGGTCGCCGTGGCACCCGGGCAGTTGGTCGACGCGTCGCACGACACCACCTCGGTGCCCTTCGGGATCCCCAGGAACTGTGCCCCGGGCGGCTTCACGGGGTTCTGCGGCTTGTAGTCCTCGAGCACCTGGCTCTGCTGCGGCTCGACCTTGCCCAGCTGCTTCTGGTTCGCGTCGAACAGCGCCCACGAGCCGACGCCGTCGGACTTGGCCTGGGCCTTGACCGCGGGCTTGGTCAGCAGGCTGTACAGCGAGTCGGCAGGCAAAGCCGAATACGGCTGAGTGCCCTTGGACACGTCGTTCAGGTACTTGAACATGTCGAAGCTCTGCAGCTGGCCGCTGGACACGAGCAGCGAGGCGACCGCGGCCGGATCGCGTACGCCGGGGATGGCGATCGTGATCTGGTCGGGGTTGGTCGAGCTGCGGATCTCCGGGTTGAGCGTGCCGTTCGGATCGATGCGCTTGCTCAGGATCGTGACCGAGGTGTTCAGATCCTGCTGGCTGACGGTCTGGCCGGGCAGCGGGCGCGCGTCGAGCACGACCTCGAGGCCGCCGCGCAGGTCGAGGCCGAGGCGGAAGCTCCGCTGTGTCATGAGAACGCCGCAGCCGATCATCAGCGCCACGACGACGCCCAGGATCAGCCAGTTCCTACGCTTCTCGGACACGCGGTCAGTTTAGTTGATGGCCCCGGCCGCATCCGCCGCCAGCTCCTCCCGGAAGCGTGCAAAGCGGCCCTCCACGATCGCGCGGCGGGCGCCGGCCACCAGCTCGATCACCTGGTGCAGGTTGTGCACGCTCAGCAGCCGCAGACCGGAGATCTCGTCCTGCGTGATCAGGTGGCGGATGTAGGCTCGGGAGAAGTCGCGGCAGGCCGGACACCCACATCCCTCGACCAGCGGCGAGCCGTCGCGTGCGAACCGCGCGTTGCGCAGATTCAGCTTTCCGCCTGGCACTAGCGCGCTTCCGGTGCGCCCGAGCCGGGTCGGAAGCACGCAGTCGAACATGTCCACCCCACGCTCGATCACGCCCAGCAGGCCGTCCGCATCGCCGATGCCCATGAAGTAGCGCGGCCGCTCCGCTGGCAGCATCCCGGCCGTCGCCGCGACCGTGTCCAGCATCAGCCCGCGCTCCTCTCCCACCGACAATCCGCCGATCGCGTAGCCGTCAAATCCGATCCCAACGATGTCGGCCGCGCTGCGCTCCCGCATCGCCAGGTCGGTCGCCCCCTGCACGATGCCGAACACCAGCTGGCCGGGCGCGCGCTCCGCCGCGCGGCTGCGCTGCGCCCACAGCGCCGTGCGCCTGACCGCCTCGGCGAGCTGCTCGGGCGTCACGTCGGCGCGCGTGCACTCGTCGAACGCCATCGCGATGTCGGAACCCAGCTGCCGCTGCACCTGCATCGCCAGCTCCGGCGTGAACCGCGCCCGCGACCCGTCGTAGACCGACTGGAACGTGACCCCCTCGTCGTCGACGCGGTCGGCCGTGTGGCGCAGCGAGAACACCTGGAACCCGCCCGAGTCGGTCAGGATCGGGCCGTCCCAGGCCATGAACCGGTGCAGGCCGCCGAGGTCGGCGATCACGTCGGCGCCGGGCCGGAAGTGCAGGTGGTAGGTGTTTCCGAGCACGATCTGGGCACCCAGGTCGCGCAGCTCGGAGGGCAGCAGCGCCTTCACGCTGGCCTTGGTGCCGACCGGCATGAAGACGGGCGTCTCCACCACGCCGTGCGCCGTCTCCAGGATCCCCGCGCGGGCGCCGCCGTCGCGCGCCACCAGCTCGAAGTCGCCGATGCTCACAGGATCAGGCTCGCGTCGCCGAAGCTGTAGAAGCGGTAGCGCTCGGACACGGCGGTACGGTACAGGCCGCGCGTCTGCTCGACCCCGGCGAACGCCATCACCAGCGCCAGCAGGGTCGAGCGCGGCAGGTGGAAGTTCGTGATCATCGCCCCGGTGGCCCGGAACCGGTGGCCGGGCGTGATCAGCAGCCGGGTGCGCCCCTCGAGGGCCGCCCCGGGCTCGCCGAACACCGTCTCCAGGACGCGCACGCTGGTGGTTCCCACGGCCACGATCCGGCGTCCCTCCGATCGGGCCCGCTCCACGGCGGCGGCGGTCGGCTCCGGCACGCGGTAGCGCTCCGAGTGGATCGGATGATCTTCCACCAGCTCTTCCGCCAGCGGCCGGAAGGTGTCCAGGCCAACGTCCAGCGTGACCGACGCCACCTCGTGGTCGCGGCGGATCTCGTCCCACATGCGCTCGCTGAAGTGCAGGCCCGCGGTGGGCGCGGCCGCCGAGCCGGGGTGCTGCGCGTACACGGTCTGGTAGTCGGTCGGGTCGCCCAGCGGCTCGGTGATGTAGGGCGGAAGCGGCATCTCGCCCGACGCGGCGAGCGCCTGCTCGAGCGTGCCGGGCGCCGACACGCGCACTCGCACGCGCCCTTCCCCCAGCCGCTCGGCGATCGTGACCCGCATGTCGCCCGCCTCCAGCACCTCCCCCTCTCGCAGCCGCCGGTAGGGCCGCACCAGCGCCTCCCAGCTGCCGTCGCCGGCCGGCTCGAGCAGCAGCACCTCGGCCGCGCCGCCTGTGGCCCGCCGTGTGCGGACGCGCACCGGCAGCACCCGCGTATCGTTCACGACCAGCAGGTCGCCGGGCGACAGCTCCCGGGAGAGGTCCCGGAACAGCCGGTGGCGGATCGCGCCGCCGGCGCGGTCGTAGACGAGCAGTCGCGCGCTGTCACGCGGCTCGGCCGCGTGCTGCGCGATCAGCTCAGGAGGCAGCTCGTAGGCGAGATCGGTGGCACGCATGGCATCTGGAAGCGTTTGCCGTCCACGGTCAGAACGCCGCCCGTGACGAACCATCGCGAGCCGTGCTTGACCTCCGTGATCTTGACGCGGCCGCTGCGCCAGTTCCCGTGCACGTCGAAGCTGAGGTCGGCCCGGCCCGAGTTCCCGTTCTCGCTGATCGGCCCGGTCACCGCCAGCCCGAAACCGAGCACGGCGCCCAGCTGCATCCGGGTCAGCCCGCTGCCGCGGCCCGAGCGCACGTAGTCGGCAGCCTTCTGGTAGGCCGGCCCCTTCGAGACGTTCTCGACGACGGTCAGCGTGACGGCGCCGGCCGCGACCAGCAGGCCCACGGCGGCGGTGATCAGGATCGCCCACTGGCGATGGCGGCGGAGCATGCGCACGGCTGCCCAGTCTGCCATGCCGCGGCGGGCGGGCGCCGAGACACCGGCCGGCTCAGACACCGGCGAACCGATCAGTCGCGGCGAGCAGCCGTTCCCGCATAGCCGTCCCGCCGGCGGCATGGCCGCCCTCGCCGACGACGTCCAGCGTGGCGCCCGGCAGCGCCAGGTGCAGGTCCCACGCCGAGGCCAGCGGCGCCTGCAGGTCGAAGCGGCCGTGGATCAGCGCCGCGGGCACGCCTTCCAGACGCTCTGCGTCGCGGAGCAGGCTGCCGTCCTCGATCCAGAGATCGTGGTGCACGTAGTGGGTGACCAGGCGGGCGAAGCCGAGCGCGAACGCCGGATCGCGGAAGCGCTCGGCGATGCCGGTGGCCGGCGGCCAGTCGGGGGTGACCGACTCCCATGCGCACCAGTCCTCCGCCGCCTTGCGGTGCACGGCCGGGTCGGGGTCGTGCAGTAGCCGCCGGTACCCGGCGACCGGGTCGTCGTCTCCCGCCGCCTCGGCGAACCGGTACCACTGCTCGGGGAACATCACGCCCACGCCGCCGCGGAACAGCCAGTCGGCCTCGCTGCGGCGCCCGGTGGTGATGCCCCACAGCACCAGCTCGCTGACCCGGGCCGGATACCGCTCGGCGTAGGCCAGCGCCAGCTCACACCCGAACGACCCGCCCCACACCAGCCAGCGATCGATTCCCAGCAGCTCGCGCAGCGCCTCGATGTCGTCCAGCAGGTGCGGCGTGGTGTTTGCCTCGAGCGCCGCCAGACCCGTGCCGGCGCTGGGCGTGCTGCGCCCGCAGCCGCGCTGGTCGAGCAGCGCGACGCGGTAGCGCTCGGGATCGAACATCTGCCGGTGCCACGACTTGCAGCCCGAGCCGGGGCCGCCGTGCAGTACCAGCGCCGGCTTTCCGGCTGGATTGCCGCACACCTCCCAGTACACGTCGTGGCCGTCGCCGGTGGCGAGCATCCCATGCTGCTGCGGCTCGATCGCCGGGTAGCGCTCACGCATCCCCGGACGGTAGCGCCGAGCCGCCAAAACACCGTGCCGCTAGAACAGCCGCGGATCGCGGTCTGGCACGGTCAGCCCGAGGTGCTTGTAGGCAGCGTTGGTGACCACGCGGCCGCGCGGCGTCCGCTGCAGCAGCCCCATCTGCAGCAGGTAGGGCTCGTACACGTCTTCGAGCGTATCCGGCTCCTCGCCGATGGCGACGGCCAGCGTGGACAGGCCCACCGGGCCGCCGGAGAACGTCTCGGCAACACGGCGCAGGATCTCGCGGTCGATCCGCTCCAGCCCGAGGTCGTCCACCTCGAACAGCTCCAGGGCCTCGGATGCGACCTCGTGGCTGATCACGCCGTCGTGCCGCACCTGGGCGAAGTCGCGGACGCGGCGCAGGATCCGGTTGGCCACCCGCGGGGTGCCGCGCGATCGGCGGGCGATCTCGCTGCAGCCGCCCTCATCGATCTCTACCGCCAGGATGCCCGCAGAGCGGCGGACGATCTGCTCGATCTCCTGGGGCCGGTAGTGCTCGAGGCGGTGCGTGATGCCGAAGCGGTCGCGCAGCGGCGTCGTCAGCAGGCCGGTGCGCGTGGTCGCGCCCACCAGCGTGAACGGCGCCAGGTCGAGGCGGATCGCGTGCGCGCCGGGGCCCTGGCCGATCACGATGTCGATGCAGCCGTCCTCCATGGCCGGATACAGCAGCTCCTCGATCGAGCGGTTGAGGCGGTGGATCTCGTCGATGAACAGCACGTCGTTGGGCTCCAGGGCGGTCATGATCGCGGCCATGTCGGCCTTGCGGTCGATGGCCGGCCCGGACATGATCCGCAGCGCCGAGCTCATCTCGGCCGCGATGATCCCGGCCAGCGACGTCTTGCCGAGGCCGGGCGGCCCCGCCAGCAGCACGTGCTCGCAGGGCTCGTTGCGGGCCCGCGCCGCCTCCAGGAAGATCGAGAGCTGCTCCTTGACGGCCTCCTGGCCGACGAACTCCGACAGCCGCCGCGGCCGGAGCGTCTGGTCGAGCTCCTCCTCCCCGGGCGCCAGCAGCGGATCGGGGATGCGGTCGGCAGGGGCGCTCATGGGCTCGCCCCCGCGGCCAGCGCCTGGCGGATCCGCTCACCCACCGGCAGCTCGGCATCGATGCTGCGCAGCGCCGCCTCGGCCTCTGCCACGGACATGCCGAGGCCGACCAGCCCGTCGCGGGCGGCGGTGTGGTCGTCGGCCGGCGACAGGTCGGCGGCATCCTGCACCTGCGCCGCCGGCAGCGACCCGACCTTGTCCTTGAGGTCGATCACGACCCGCTCGGCGGTCTTGCGGCCGACGCCGGTGATGCTCGTGAACAGCGCGTGGTCGGAGGTGACGATGGCGCGGCGGATCTGGTCGGGCGCGTACCCCGACACGATCGCCAGCGCCGCCTTCGGCCCCACCCCGGACACGCCCAGCAGCAGCTCGAACAGGTCGCGCTCGGCGGTGCCGGCGAACCCGAACAGGATCAGCGCGTCCTCGCGCACGTGCAGGTGCGTGACCAGGGTCACCTCCTCGCCGTCGGGCACCGCCATCCGGATCGCGGCGCTGGTGGCCGCCAGCAGGTAGCCGACGCCGCCGACGTCGATCACGATCCGGCCGGAGCCGCGCTCCAGCACCTTGCCGCGCAGCGTCGCGATCATCGCGCCGCCGCCCGGGCCGGTCGCCGCCCCCGGTTGCGCACCGCGTGGCAGATCGCCACCGCCAGCGCGTCGGTGGCGTGGTCGCTGGCAGCGGCCAGGTCGGCGGAGAGCATCGCGCCCACCATCCGCTGCACCTGCAGCTTGTCGGCGCGGCCGTAGCCGCAGACCGCCGCCTTCACCTCGGCCGGCGGGTAGGCGGCCGCGTCCAGCCCGGCCTGGCCGCATGCGGCCAGCACCGCTCCCCGCGCCTGGCCGACCGACAGCACCGCGCGTGGGTTCACGCCCACGAACAGATCCTCCATGGCCACCGCCGCGGGCGCGTGCTGCTCGATCAACGCCGCCACCCGGCTGTGGATCTCACCCATCCGCCGCGACGGCTGCGCGCGGGCCGGTGTCGAGATCAGGCCGTGGTCGATGGCGCGCAGCGTCGAGCCCTCCGCCGAGATCACGCCGAAGCCGGTCGAGGCCGTACCGGGGTCGATGCCGAGCACGATCATCTGGCCGCAGTCTACCGGCGTGGGCGGACGCGACCGAACGGATGTTCCCGCCGCCAAGCCCCTCCGATTCACGCCCCGGTACAGTGCTTTGCATGGAGATCAGCCGCCCGGCCGCGCGGTGGTGGCTGCCGCCCGTGCTGCGGCTGGCGGCGGCATTCTCGGCTCTGGCCGTGGCGGGGCTGGTGATCTGGCAGGTGCTGAAGCACGTCGATCTGCCCAGCGCCGACTCGCTGCTGCACGACTACGGGTACCTGGGAGTGGCGATCGGCGCGTTCGGCGACAGCTTCGGCCTGCCCTCCTCGGGTGAGATCGTGCTGCTGGCCGCCGCCGCTGCCGCGGCCACCTCCAACCAGTTCAGCCTGCCGCTGGTGGTGCTGGTGGCGTGGGCGTTCGCGCTGGCCGGCGACCTCTGCGCGTACGGCATCGGGCGCGCCGCCGGCCCCGGCGTGCTGCGTCGCTTCGGGGTGCACGAAGACAGCTCCGTGCACGTCTTCATGGCACGCTACGGCGCCCGCGCCGTGGCCGCAGGCAGGCTGATCGCGGGCATCCGCACCAAGCTGGCAATCGTCTCCGGCAGCACCCGCATGCCATTCCACCGCTACCTGTTCGCGGACGCCCTGGGCGCCGCCGTGTGGGCGATCCTGGTCGGCGGCCTCGGCTACCTGTTCTCGAGCTCCGTTTCGACCCTGATCGACCGCTTCGGCTCGACCAGCAAGGTGATCGGCCTGATCGCGATCGTCGCCGTCGCGGCGCTGGTGCTCTACCTGTGCGTGCGCTACGTGCTGCGGTTCCGCCCGGCGGCTGCCTAGCCGGCCACCGCTTCGAGCACCGCGTCGGGGATGTCGAAGTTGGCGTAGACGTCCTGCACGTCGTCGTTGTCCTCGAGCGCGTCGATCAGGCGCAGCAGCTTGCGGGCAGCGTCCTCATCCAGCGCAACGGTGTTCTTGGGCACCAGGGTCAGCTCGGCCGAGCTGATCGGCACGCCGGACGCCTCCAGCGCATCGCGCACCACCGCCAGGTCTCCGGCGTCGGTGGTCACCTGCCAGACGTCGCCGTCCAGCTGCGCATCCTCGGCACCGGCATCCGCCGCCCGCAGCACCATCTCGTCCTCGTCCAGCTGGTCGGAGGACACCAGCACCACGCCCTTGCGCTCGAACTGCCACGCCACCGAGCCGGGCGTGCCCAGGCTGGCATTGTGCTTGCTGAAGATCGCACGCACGTCGGCGGCGGTGCGGTTGCGGTTGTCGGTCAGCGCCTCCACGATGATCGCGACACCCTCCGGCCCGTAGCCCTCATACGTGATCGCGTCGTACGCGTCGGTGCCCTCGCCGCTGCCGGCGCCACGCTGCACAGCCCGCTCGATGTTGTCCTTCGGCATCGAATACGACCGAGCCTTCGCAATCGCCGCGGCCAGCGACGCGTTCGCGGCCGGGTCGGCGCCGCCCTCCTTGGCGGCCACGATGATCGCCCGCGACAGCTTCGTGAAGAGCTTGCCGCGCTTCTTGTCCTCGGCGCCCTTCTTGTGCTTGATGGTCGACCATTTCGAGTGGCCGCTCATGCCGCCACCGCCCCGCGCGCCCGCTCCACCATCTCGGCGAAGCGCCGGTGCAGCCGCCGGTCGCCGGTCAGCTCGGGGTGGAAGGCCGTCACCAGCACCGACCCCTGCTGCGCGGCCACCGCGTGGCCGCCATGCTCTGCCAGCACCTGCACGCCGTCTCCGGCCGACTCGATCCAGGGCGCCCGGATGAAGACGCCGGTGAGCGGCTCAGGATCGCCGGCCAGCGCCAGCGCAGCCTCGAAGCTGGCCACCTGGCGGCCGAAGGCGTTGCGCCGCACCACGATGTCGATCAGCCCCAGGTAGCGCTGGTCGGGCAGGCCGTCGACGGCGTCGCGAGCCGCCAGGATCATGCCGGCGCAGGTGCCGAACAGGGGGGCGCCGGCGGCGTGCAGCTCGCGGATCGGCGCCTCCAGCCCGTAGGCGACCATCAGCTTGGACATGGTCGTCGACTCGCCGCCCGGGATCACCAGGCCCTCCAGCCCGGCCAGCTCGCCCGCCTGGCGCACCTCGACCGCCTCCACGCCGACGTCGGCCAGCGCCCGGCAGTGCTCGCGAAATGCGCCCTGCAGGGCGAGGACTCCGACCTTACCAGCCACGCGTCTGCAGCAGACCGTCCTCGCCCAGCTCCGACATCTCGATCCCGACCATGGGCTCGCCCAGGCCGGTCGACACCTCGGCCAGCACGGCCGCGTCGTTGAAGTGGGTGGTGGCCTTGACGATGGCGGACGCCCGCTGGGCGGGATCGCCGCTCTTGAAGATGCCGGAGCCGACGAACACGCCGTCGGCGCCCAGCTGCATCATCATGGCCGCGTCGGCCGGGGTGGCGAGGCCGCCTGCGGTGAACGTGACCACCGGCAGCCGGCCGTTCTCGGCCACGTTGTGGATCAGGTCGTAGGGGGCGCGGTGCTCCTTGGCGGCCGAGTACAGCTCGTTCTCGTCCATCGACTGCAGGCGGCGGATGTCGCCCAGGATCGAGCGCATGTGGCGGGTGGCCTCGACCACGTTGCCGGTGCCGGCCTCGCCCTTGCTGCGGATCATGGCCGCGCCCTCGGCGATCCGGCGCAGCGCCTCGCCCAGATTGGTGGCGCCGCACACGAAGGGCACCTTGAAGTCCCACTTGTTGATGTGGTTGGCCTCGTCGGCGGGCGTCAGCACCTCGGACTCGTCGATGTAGTCCACCTCGAGCGCCTCCAGGATCTGGGCCTCGACGAAGTGGCCGATGCGGGCCTTGGCCATCACCGGGATCGTGACCGTCTCCTGGATCTCGCGGATCTTGGTGGGATCGGCCATCCGGGCGACGCCGCCGTCGCGGCGGATGTCGGCCGGCACGCGCTCGAGCGCCATCACCGCGCACGCGCCCGCGTCCTCGGCGATGCGCGCCTGCTCGGCGTTGGTCACGTCCATGATCACGCCACCCTTGAGCATCTCGGCGAGGCCGCTCTTGACCCGCATGGTTCCGGTTTCAGCCACTGACATCCTCCGTCCGAAGTTCTGGACGGAAGTGTAGTGCAGTCGCGGGCCGCTGCCGCCGCTCAGCTGCTGGTCTTGAGCCGCTCGAGCCCGTCGGCGTCGAGCACCCAGACGAGGCGCTCACGGACGTCGATCAGCCCGGCGTCGCGCATCTCGTTCAGCACCTTCGTCAGCGTCTCGCGGCTGGTGCCGATCATCTCGGCCAGCTGCATGTGCGTGAAGCGCTCGTCGATCCGGATGCCGTTGGGAGTGACCCTGCCGTAGCGGTCCATCAGCTCCAGCAGCTTGCCCGCCAGCCGCGATGGCACCGGACGGAACGCCAGCGCCTCGATCTGGTCCTCGGCCGTCCGCAGCCGCTCGGAGAGCGATCGCATCAGGTTCAGCGCCATCCGCGGGTGCTCGCCGATCGTGCGCTCGAGATCGGCCACGCGCAGGATCCGCACCACCGAGTCGGTCATGGCCTCGGCGTAGGCGTCGTGCATCGGCTCGTCCAGCACCGACACCTGCCCGAAGGTCGCACCCGGGTCGAGCATCGACAGCGTCACCTGGCGCCCGTCCGCCGCGCTACGGAACAGCCGCACCCGGCCGCTCTCGATCAGGAACATCGCCTCGCCGCGATCGAACGGCGAATAGATCAGCTCGCCCTTGCGGAACGTCGCCATGGCGAAACGGTCGTCCAGATCGGCCAGGTCGGCGTCGTTCAGCCCGTCGAAGATCTCATGCTCGGCGTCTGCGATGATGTGCCCCACGCCCTCTCCATGCTCGATGTCCATCTGTTCTACGTTCCGCCGACGGTGATGGTTTGAACGGTCGACCCTGACCATTGGAAGGGAATGTGAAGCGCATCACCGTTTACCATGGTACGCGCCCTTCGGGGGTGTAGCTCAGCGGTTAGAGCAGCCCGCTCATAACGGGTTGGTCGCTGGTTCGATCCCAGCCGCCCCCATCGACGCGCTCCCGCGCCCAGCCATGGACGTCTACTGGTTCTTGACGATCCGGTAGATCGTGCTCTGGGTGGCGAAGTACAGCCACCGGCCCGGCCCGGACGAGACGTCGATGATCCCGGACGGTGCGTGGTAGGTGTGTGATATCGACTTCACCGCCGTGCCGGCCCGGTTGAGCGTGATCCGGCGCAGCGTGCCGGTGTTGTAGTCGCCCATGTAGATCGATCCCCGCATGCGCTTGATGCGACCCCGATACCACCAGGGGTCGGTCGGGGCGATCGTCGGCGTCCAGCGCTTCAGCGGCGCCACCGGCCGCGGCCCCACGCCGTTGGTGCCGCACACGTAGCCGTTGCCCCAGCCGTAGTTGCGGCCCTTCATGATGTGGTTCAGCTCGTCGTCGCAGTTGGGGCCGTTCTCGGTCTCGTACAGCATGTTCGTGTTCGGCTTGGCCGTCAGCCCGAAGCCGTTGCGGTGCCCGTACGACCAGATCGCGGTGCGGCGCCCGCCCAGGATCGGATTGGTGCGCGGGATCGACCCGTCGCGGTTGTAGCGCAGCACCTTTCCCAGCCGGGTGCGGAGGTTCTGGGCGTTCCCGGGATCGTGGTTCTCGCCGACGGTCACGAACAGCTTGTTGCCGAGGAAGAACAGCTGCCCGCCGTTGTGGTAGCCGGCCACCGTCGGGATCCCGGTGATCAGGGGGTGGGCATGCCTGCAGCGGTCGTTGGTGACCGTGAAGCGCGTGACCCGGTTCTCGAGCGGCGACCGCTTCGTGAAGTAGACGTACAGGTAGTGGTTGGTGCGGTAGTCGGGGTCGAGCACCAGGCCGAGGGCGCCGCGCTCGCCGTCGCTGACCACGTCCAGGGTGACGCACGGCGTCGGCAGCAGCCTGTGGTTCACGATCACCCGGATCGCGCCCGTCTTCTCCGTGTAGAACAGCGTCGTCGACCGCGGCACGTACGCCATGTCGACCACCTGGTTGAGCCCGCGCTTGAACACCTCCACGTGCGTGCCGCGGGGGAGGGCGTGCGCCTGGCTGGGCGCGGCCAGCGCCACCGCCAGGAGCACGGCGGCGACCAGCTTCCTCACCGGCGCACCCCGACCAGCACGCCGTCGCCGACCGGCAGCAGCGCAGCCACCATGTCCGAGCGCTCGAGCAGCGACGAGTTGACGCGCCGCATGGTCGCGATCGCCTCCTCGCTCCAGCCGCCGCCCGCGCGGTCCTCAGCCACGAGGCCGCTCAAGAGGGTGTTATCGACCGCCACCAGCCCGCCGCTTCGCAGCAGCGGCAGGGCCAGCTCCAGGTGCGCCGGGTAGTCGCCCTTGATGCCGTCCAGGAAGACCATGTCCCAGGCCTCGCGATCAAGCTCGGCCAGGCCCTCGCCGGCATCGCGCAGCCGCAGGTCGGCGCGCTCGCCGACGCCGGCGCGGTCGAGGTAGGTGCGCGCGGCCCGGTGGCGCTCGGGGTCGACCTCGAACGAGACGATCAGCCCGTCGGGAGCCATCGCACGCGCGATGTAGAGCGTGGAGACGCCGATCGCGGTGCCCACCTCCACGACCCGCCTGGCGCCGCAGGCGGCGGCAAGCACACCCAGCAGAGCGCCGGTCGAAGGCACCACGATCGGGATGCCGTCCCGGCGGCCGTGGTCTTCCATCTCCAGCAGCAGCGCGTCGGGCTGTGGACGCGACTCGAGCAGGTAGTCACTGACTGCGTCGGTGACGATCACGCGGCCGAGCCTAGCGGCTCCGCCGGCTCAGTTCCACTTGAAGGAGTTGGCCATCAGATTCCAGGCGTCGTTGTTGTCGACGCCCTTCACCGAGCTCATCGAGAGCAGCAGGAGCTTGCCGTCTTTCCAGAACAGGTAGCGGTTGACGACCAGCGTGTCCTTGGGCGCATCCGCCCCGGGCCCGGTCGGCCGCACCTGCTCGATCACCGCCATCGTGACCTTGTCCTTGCCGACCGTGATCTCTCTGGCGGGCTGAACGATCTTGGAGATGATCTTGTCGTCATGCTGATTCAGCATGGCCTCGAGTTGCTTCTGGTAGCCCTTGTAGAACGGTGCTTTGGCGCGCGGCCGGACGACGGCGGTGACGGCGTTGCCGAAGCGTGCGATCCGGACGCCGCTGCCCTTCTCGACGATGCGCCAGCCACCCGGGTACTCGAACGAGTAGCCGGCCGTCTTGTTCGTGTAGACGGGGAACAGGACGCCGCTCTGGGTGGTGCCGCTGGGCGGCGTGTAGGTGCCGGTCTGATCGCCGCTGGGCGTCGGGGCAGCGCCGCCCGAGCTACCACCGCCGCTCGAGGAGCTCGCGCATCCGGACAGCAGCAGGCCGACGACAACGGCCGCCGTGCAGAGCAGGGATGTAGAACGAGAGGTGCCCACGTCTCCGAAACAACGGTACATGACGACTTGCAAGTCGACAAGAGCATCCGCGACACAAAGCAGAACCCAGCCGCCTGCCGCCTGGCGTAGCCTAGCCTGGCCGAGCGCAGCTCGCCCCCGCCTGGGCGATCACGTTCTCACCCTCTTGGCTGAATCTTTACCGGTCGCGTACATCAGGCATTCACGCCCCTTACGGACACCACCTACCGTGAGCTTCCGAGGCTCGACATCCGCAACCGAGTTCCAGCGTTGCGCCCGACCACAGCCAAGGAGATTGATGCTCATGCGTTCACGCCTGTTGATTGCGATCGCGGCCATATCCGTTTTCGCGGCGGCTCCCGCCGCAGCCCAAGCGAACGTGCTCGACAGGCTGTACGCACCGCTGCACGTGCATCCCAAGGTTGCGCCTTCCCCACGTTTCATCCGGTCGCACTTCCCGACCATCACGGTCCAGAAAGCGCAGCTGAGGAAGGGGTACCACTCCGCGCATACCGGGCTCTACACCAAGGGCACCCGGTCGCGGATCGGCACGTACCCGGAGTCGTGGTACATGCACACTGCGGGCGGCGCCCGCGTTCGTGACAGGGCGCGGGGCTTCTACGTGATGAATCCGGCCAGCGCCGGCTGGCGCAAGCAGGTCGTGAAAAACTGCAAGGGCAGCCCGTCGTTCTGCTTCCTGGACGCGATGGGCAGCGACGGCTACGACCGCACCAACGTTCACCCCAACGTCAGCCTGAGCTGGTGGACGCAGCAGACCCTGGGCCTCGCCAACTACGTGTCGAACGCCTCACGCAACTGGGGCATCGCGGCCAACAACCTGCTCGCCGCCCGCGGCGCCAAGTACATGGTCGCCTACGAGATGTTCGCACGCGTGTCCGCCTCCCGCTCGCTGGACGTGCTGCGCCACACCAGGTGCCTGTGCTTCGCCAAGCTCGGCACCGAGACAGGCGCTCGCTACGGCTTCACGCTGTTCCTGTCCGGGTACGGCAGGGGCGACCGCATCAGCGTCGGCACCGATCAGCAGGCCGGCAAGTGGTGGGACTTCTTCAACCGCGCGGGGCGGCTGGGCAGGGCGACGGCCAAGATGCGCGTCAACGGCACGATCATCACACGCACGTTCAAGCACGGAATGGTCGTGGTCAACACCGGCAGCAGCACCCGCGCCCTCGGCCGGGTTGCCTCACGGCTGTCCAGCGGTTCGGACACCGTGAAGGCCCACAGTGGCAGGATCCTGCTGCGCTGAGCTGATTCAGCGGGACGGGCGTTCCATGGCCCGCTGGCTGGCGGCTCCGAATCCGAGCTTCCGGTACAGCGGCTGCATGTCACCGGTGTGCAGCATCCAGCGGGCGTCCGCCAGCTCGCCGGAATCCACCATGTCCCGCACCATCGCCTCGCCCAGCCCCCTGCCGCGGTGCTCCTCGAGCACGTAGACGTCGGCCAGGTAGGCGTGGACGGCTCCGTCGGAGACGGCCCGGCAGTAGCCGACCAGTGACCCGCCGTGATACAGGCCGAGCACGCGGTAGGAGTTGCGCACCAGCAGCGCCACCGTGTCGAAGGGCCGGCCCAGCGCCCAGTACGCCTCCTCCGAGAGGAACCGGTGCACCGCGGCAACGTCGATGCGCTCGCGGTCGTCGTCAAGCTCGTACCCGGGCTGGATCTCGCGTCGCATGCGCGGCCAGGCTAGCACCGGCAAGCGTACGATTCGCCCATGTCGGAGATCGCGCAGCGGATGGCGCACTGGTGAGGTTGCGGACGGCCGCCGTGCTGATGCTGGTGACCGCGGGCTGCACCTCCGCCGGCGTCGCGCAGCCGGCGTCGACCCGGCAGAGCGGGCCGGTCGCGAAGCCGGCCGCTGCCCGCCATCGCCGTGCCCGCTACCGGCACCACCACGCACACCCGCCGGCGGCGACCCGGCGGGGCGTGCCGGCGGTGGACGTGCCGCGCCGCACACTGACGCCCGGGGCGTCGTTCGCCGTGGGCAAGGCGCGGATCTGCGTGTCCGGCTACGCGGCCTCGGTGCGGAACGTGCCGCAGTCGGAGGCCACAGCGGTCTACGATCGCTACGGGGTCGCGCACGTCCCGTATGCCCACGAGGTCGATCACCTCGTGTCCCTCGAGATCGGCGGGTCGAACGCGATCGCGAACCTGTGGCCCGAGCCCTACGCCGGCCGGTGGGGCGCACGCACCAAGGACGTGCTCGAGAACCGGCTGCACGAGCTGGTCTGCTCGGGGCGGCTCGCGCTGCGCAAGGCGCAGCGGATCGAGGCGCGGGACTGGGTGGCCGCATACCGGCGCTACGTGGGCGGCACCCCCACGGCCGGCGGCGCCCCGCCCGCGCCCGCGGCCGGATCGAACACGGGCGGCTACTACGCCTCCAGCTTCGGCACGGCCAGCACCATCTACTGCGCCGACGACGGCGCCTGGCGCGAGCTCAGCGCCAGGTACCTCAAGCACTTCCGCACGTGGGCGGCTGCGCACCGTCGCTTCCCCGGCTATCACCTGCACCAGGCCTGTTAATCATCCAGAGGCGCGCAGCCCGATGCAGTACGCTGACTGGCCGTGGAACCGATCGAGAACCCGCGGGCCCGCGCGCTTCGCATCCGGTTCGGCGTCTGCCTCGTGGTCGCCTCCTGGCTGCCGATCGCGCAGGTCACGATCTGGCTGACGGCTCCGTCGAGCGGTCAGGCCGAGCGCATCCGCGCCGTGATCTGGGGGATCCAGGTCGTGGTCGGGCTGATCGGCGTGGCGGTCGCTGGATCCCAGACGATCCAGGTTGCAAAGAGCGTCGGATGGCGACGGTCGCCGGGTGCGGTCTGGCGGCTGATCCGCTCGCCAAACGCGCCGGCGGATCCGGCCCTGTGACGACCCTTGCCCGCGCAGCGGTAGACTGAGGGTCCACGAGGCGACATCGCGGATCACTTCTAGGCCGTTGTGCCGTCCCGCTCCAAAGCGTATTTGGAAGGGGACTTGATGTGATCGATGCGAAGCTGTTGGCCTCCGACAGGCTACTCGACCAGGCGTGGCGCGGCGGTATCGGCGTCGCCAGCGCGCAGGCTCGCGCGCAGGCGCTCGGCGATCCACTCCGCTGCGGCGTGGTGATCGAGGATGCCAAGCTGATCGTCTCCGCTCACCACGCCTGCAGCCCGGACGAAGCATTGGCGCGGCTGGTGTTCGTCTCGAAGCACACGAATCGCAAGCTGATCGACATCGCGCATGACGTCGTCACGTGCGCCGCCGGTGAGGGTGTCGGAGGGGACTCGACACCACCGGTGTACCGGTTCACGCTCTAGACCAGGAAGCAGGTGCCCACCGTGTTCAAGACCGATCGCAAGTGCTCGAACCCGAGATGCCCGGTTTTCCGCAAGGCGACCAGGCTGCTTGTCTGTCGCCGCTGCCACCGGGCCACGGCCGTTTCGGTCTACCGGCCGCACACCACCTAGCCTGGGTACGGCGAAGGTGCGGATCCTCGGGGTCACACTCGCCAGCCGCGACCTGGCTGCACAGTCGGCTTTCTGGGGCGAGAGGCTGGGATTGCCCGTGCGCGAGGGTGCCGGCGGCGCGTGCGAGGTGCCGCTGCGCGCGTCGAAGATCCGCTTCGAGCAGGCGCCGCCAGGAGTCGATCCGCGCTATCACTTTGCGATCAACGTGCCTCGGGGATCGATTGCCGCGGCCGCGACATGGATCGAGGACAGGCATGAACTGCTTGCCTTTCACGGCGACCCGGACGAGGAGGAGGGTGCGACGGTCGTGCGTTTCGAGCGCGGCGCGTCAGCAGTCTATTTTCTGGACGGCGGCGGAAACGTGGTCGAGTTGATCGATAACGATCACCTCACCAACGACTCGGACGCGCCCTTTGGCCCCGAGTCGCTGCTCGAGATTGCGGAGATCGGGCTGGCGACAGCGGATACCCACGCGACACGAACTGTCATCCAGGAGGCGCTTTCAGCCGGGGTTCTCTGGGGCGGAGAGGATGGCTCATTGCTGACCGCGATCGGCGACGACGATGGCGTCGTGATCGTGGCGCCAACCGGTCGTGGCTGGATCCCGGTCGCGCTCCCGGCCCAGCCGCTGCCGACGACGATCGTGGCAGCCGCCCCGCAGACGCGAGAGTTGCAACTCGAGGAAGGCCCGTACACGATCCGCGCGGTAGCGCCGAGATAGCCGCGCATTCGGGCACGCCTTTGGCTTCGGAGCCTATCGATCGGCGCCGGACGGCGCCGGCTTGGCGGATGGCGCATCGCCAGGCCGGCGCACGAACCGAACGAACGCCTACCAGGCGTTCAGGCCGGCGCGTTCTCTCGCGCAAGCATCCGGACGAGCTCGAAGTACTCGATCGGCGGCATCGAGCCATCGCCAACGCCCATCTCGAGCCGCGTCGCGCGAACCTTCTCGCCGAATGCCTCCGCCTGCTCCCGCGAGTCCCAGACTTCGATGATCCGGACCAGTCCGTCATCACCCTTCGCCGCGATATGCAGCTGGCCGCCTTCCGGCGGGTTGTCACGCGCGCCAACCTTCTCACTCACCCGCTCGTACTCGTCAGGTGTCGCGCCCGTCTCGATGATCCGACAGATCGCCATGGCCACTCCCCTCGATCGTTGGACGATCCGATTCTAGACCCCCTGGCCGGCATCGGCTGCCGTCGTGGATGCTCGGGTTCTTGATGCCGGCAGAGGTGAGCAGAAGTTTCACGACGCCTGTCTAGGCTCTTTGGGGGGCGGAGCCGGGTGATTCGGCTGGTAGAGGCGAAGGTCGTTGCCGTCGGGCATCCTGATGGCAGTCAGCCGCCCCCAGCGTTCCTCGCTGATGGGTCGGCTGATCTCGACGCCCTTGCGCTCGAGCTCTCTGATGGCCGCCTCGATGTCATCGCACATCAGGTAGAGCTCGTGATGACCGGCATCGTCCGTCGGATGGGCGGCCAGCTCTGCGGGCGGGAGTGCGAACACCGGCCACCCCTCGCCCGCATCCACCGACGCAAGTCCGAGCACGTCCCGAAGGAATGCGCGAACCGCATCTGCCTCTCTGCTGAAGATGATGACGTGGACGCCGCTGATCATGGGCGGTTGGCAGGTTTGGCTCTGCTCCTAGGCTCCTCGGGCAGGACTCGAACCTGCAACCCTCCGGTTAACAGCCGGATGCTCTACCATTGAGCTACCGAGGAATGGCTCGGGGCAGTCTACTACCAGCCACACCCCTGGACGGTTCATCGGCGGGCGCCGGAAAGCGATTGAGCGGGCGCTAGTCGATCAGGTGACGCAGGTCGGCATGCTCGCCGGCCGCGGCCAGGCGCCGCAGGGTGCGCGTCTCGATCTGGCGCACGCGCTCGCGGGTGACGCCGAATCGCCGGCCCACCTCCTCCAGCGTGTGCTGCTGACCGCCGCCCAGGCCGTAGCGCAGCTCCAGGATCGTCCGCTCGCGGTAGGGCAGCTCCGCAACCAGGTCGGCCACGCGCGTGTCGCGCTGCATCTCGGCCATGTCCTCGCCCGGCTTCAACAGCCGCTCGTCCTCGATCAGCTCGCCCAGCTCGGTGGAGTCCTCACCGACGGGTGCCGCCAGCGACACCGGTTCCTGCGACACGCGCCGCAGGTGCTCGATCTTCTCGGGCTTCAGCTCCATCGCCACGGCCAGCTCTTCGGTGGCGGGCGGCCGGCCCAGCTTCTGCGTCAGCTGCCGCTCGATCCGCGACATGCGGTTGATCGTGTCCACGACCTGCGCCGGCACGCGGATGGTGCGGCCCTGGTCGGCCAGCGCGCGTGTCACCGACTGGCGGATCCACCACGTCGCGTAGGTCGAGAAGCGATGGCCCAGCCGCCAGTCGTAGCGCTCGACCGCCTTCATCAGGCCCAGGTTGCCCTCCTGGATCAGATCCAGGAACGAGAGTCCGCGGCCCGAGTAGCGCCGGGCCACCGACACCACAAGCCGCAGGTTCGATTCGATCAGCCGTTTGCGGGCGCGCTCGTCACCGTGCTCCAGCGCCTTAGCCAGCGACACCTCCTCGGCCGCGGTCAGCAGCGGCACCTGCGAGATCTCGCGCAGGTACATTCCGACCGTGTCCTCGGTGGGACCAGGCGAGGCCTCGAGCTTCAGCTCGAGTTCTTCCTCCTCGTCGACGACAACGTCGTCGGCCGGCTCGGGAGCAAACTCCGACATCAAATGAGGCTGGGCTACCTTCGGGACGGTTAGCGAGACCGCAGGGTCTCGAGGATCGACAGCCGCAGCTCCTGCAGTTCCTGCAGACGTTGCTGCTGACTCAGAGACAAGTCGGCGTTTTGCTGCACGGTCTTTAGCTCGTCCTCCGTCCGGCGCAGGCGGAGCTTCCAGAACAGCTCCTCGAGCACGGCCTCGGATGTTGCTTCCTGCGACGCCACAGCCATCAGCTCGGCGATGATCGGTTGAGATGCCCTGTCCTCCTCTGGAGCGAGCTCGCCGGCCAGGTGCCGGCGAACAACCGTGGCGGCGTGCCACCGCGACGGTTCTGCGAAGTGTGCCACATCCAGAGAATCAAGCAAGTCGAGCCCCCTCTTGGGGAACTCCAGGCAGAGGCCCAGGAACAGCTTCTCGTCTCGCTCACGGGGCGACATGCGCACCCGGGAAACCGTCGTGGAAGCGCCGCTGCGAGCCGCATCGGGGCCGGTCGTGAGGCGCGCCGTGAGGTCGTCGGAAAGCTCCAGCCGATCGGCAACCGTGCGTACGAGATCATCCCGCTCCACCGACGGCTGCGCGGCGGCCAAGAGCGCCCGCACCCGGTCGTACCGCTCGTCGCGAGTGCCGCCGTCGTCCAGCGCCAGCCCCACCCGGTAGGTCAGATACGGCTGGGCGGCGTCCAGTGCCTGCTGGAACGCGCCGGACCCATCGCCGGACCCATCGCCGGCCACATCGGCCGGATCGCGGCCGCCCGGTAGCCGCACGATCCGCACATTCAGGCCCTTGGAGCGGGCCAGGTCCATGCCCCGCAGCGATGCCTCGCGGCCCGCAGCGTCGGCATCGAAGGCCAGCAGCACCGTGGAGCAGAGCCGTCGAAGCTCGGTCACCTGGCCCTCGGTCAGCGCGGTGCCCATCGAGGCCACGGCCCGGTCGATGCCGTGCTGGTGCAGCATGATCACGTCGGTGTAGCCCTCGACCACGATCGCCGCGCCGTCACGGGCGATGCCGCGGCGTGCGTGGTCGAGGCCGTACAGGATGTCGCTCTTGCGGAAGATCGAGCCGTCCGAGGTGTTGAGGTACTTGGGCGGGCGGCCGCCCGGCATCTGGCGCGCGCCGAAGCCGCGCACGCGCCCGCGCGCATCCGTCAGGGGGAACATCAACCGCTCCCGGAACCGGTCACCTCCACGCGCGGCCAGGCCGGCCTGTGACAGCTCGCCGAGGGTGAACTCGCGGGCCAGTGCCGCCTTCTGGACGCGATCGGGAGCCGCGGACGCGTACCCCAGGCGGAACCGGTCGGCGCTCTCGCGCGTGATCCCCCGCTGCTCGAGGTAGCTGCGCGCCGCCTCCGCCTCCACGGCGTCCCACAGGAACCGCTGGTAGAAGCTGGCTGTGGCGTCGAGCAGCTTCAGCAGCCGCTCGCGCTCGGCCCTGCGCCGGTCGGCGTCGGGCGAGGTCTCCTCGTACTCGAGCGTGACGGCATAGCGGTCGGCCAGCCACTCCACGGCGCCGGCGAAGTCGAGCGCCTCCGTCTCCTGCACGAAGCGGATCGCGTCGCCCTTGGCCTGGCAGCCGAAGCAGTAGTAGACCTTGGTCAGCGGGTTCACCCAGAACGAGCCGGTGCGCTCGTCATGGAACGGGCAGCGGCCTCGCCACTCGCCGCCCGAGCGCTTCATCTGGGTGCGGCCGGAGACCAGGTCGATCATGTCGACGGCCTCCTTCACGGCCTCGACGCTCTCGTGCTTGATCAGGGTCATCGCGGAGCGAGCAGTTCGTCGTAGGCGCGGATGCAGTAGCGGTCGGTCATGCCGGCGACCCAGTCGGTGGCGCGGGTGACGTCGTCGCCGTCGCCGGGCAGGTCGTCGGCCGCTGCGATGTAGTGCACGAGCAGCGCCTCCACCATGTCGGCCGCGGCGGACGTCTCGCGCCGGGCGATCGGGCCCACGTAGACGTTCTCGAACATGAACGCGCGTAGCGCCAGCAGCGCCTCGGCCATCGGCTGCGACTGGTGCACCTGGCCGGCCGTCTCCGAGTGCTCGACCAGGTCGTGCACGAGCGCGTCGATCCGCTCCGACGCGGTGTCGCCCAGCAGCGCGACCGGCTCCGGCGGCAGCTGCCGCTCGTCGAGGATCCCCGCCCGCAGCGCGTCGTCGATGTCGTGGTTGACGTAGGCGAAGCGGTCGACGAGCCGTACGATTCCGCCCTCGAACGTGCTGGGCCGGCCGGCTCCCGTGTGGTTGAGAATCCCGTCCCGAACCTCCAGCGTCAGATTCAGGCCGCGGCCGTCGTGCTCGAGCACGTCCACGATCCGCAGCGAGTGCTCGTTGTGCCGGAAGCGGCGGTCGTAGCGGCGCAGCACGCGGTCGATCGCCTCCTCACCGGTGTGGCCGAACGGCGCGTGCCCGAGGTCGTGGCCGAGCGCCACCGCCTCGGCCAGGTCCTCGTTCAGGCGCAGCGCGCGGGCCACACCCCGGGCGATGCCGGATACCTCCAGCGTGTGCGTGAGCCGGGTGCGGAAGTGGTCGCCCTGCGGCGCGATGAACACCTGGGTCTTCTGCTTGAGCCGGCGAAACGCCTTGCAGTGAACGATCCGGTCGCGGTCGCGCTGGAAGGGCGTGCGCAGCGAGCAGTCCTCGTCGTCGGGCCGCAGCCTGCCGGCGCCGCTGTAGGAGCGCACGGCCAGGGGGGACAGCGACGCCTCCTCGACCGAGGCGATGTGGGAGGCGAAGCGCTCCGCGACGGGTCCTGAGCGGTGGGTCATCGCGTGAATCCTACGCTGGTCGCCCAAGCGGAAGGATCGCGAAAGCGCCGCTAAAGGATCACGGGCACCGTGCCGCCGTCCGCACTCCAGGCGGCGCCGGTCACGTATGACGACCGTGGCGAGCACAGGAAGGCGATCACGGCCGCGATCTCCTCGGGCTCGGCCATGCGCTTCAGCGGCCGTCCCGCCCCCACCGCCTCGAGCACCTGCTCGCGGTCGCGGCCGGACGCTGCCGCGGTCTGATCGGCCAGCCCGCCGGGCGCCAGCCAGGCCGGCGAGCGCGTCGGGCCGGGAGTGACCGCGTTGCAGCGGATGCCGTCGCCGGCGTAGACGTCGGCCACCAGCCGCGACAGCGACAGCAGCGCGGCCTTCGTCACCGAGTACTCGGGCATGCCGGCGCTGGGCCGCTTTCCCGACGTCGACGAGACGTTGACGATGGCGGCGTGCTCGGAGCCGCGCAGGTGTGGCAGCGCCGCCCGGATGCAGCGCACGTAGCTCATCACGTTGGTGTCCCAGGCGGCCTGCCACCGGTCGTCGTCGACCTGCTCGAACGTGCGGATCTGGGCGACGCCGACGTTGTTGACCAACGCGTCGAGCCCGCCCAGCGCCGCGACCGCCTCGGCCACCGCAGTGGTGCACCCGCCGGCCGTGGCCAGGTCGGCGGCAACCGCGACCGCGCCGATCCGCTCCGCCTCGCGCGCCGGGCCGCGGGATGCGATCGCAACCCGGGCGCCCTCGGCGATCAGCAGCTCCGCGGTGGCCAGGCCGATTCCGGCACTGCCACCGGTCACCAGCACCCGGAGATCGCGAAGCTGCAAGTCCATCTGAACCGGCATCATATGATGGTCGGCATGACCCAGCTGCTCGTCGCCCGCCACGGCGAAACCGACTGGAACCGTGAGGGGCGCTGGCAGGGCCATGGTGGGCCGGGCCTGAACGAGACCGGCCGCCGGCAGGCGGAGGCACTCGCCGGGCGCCTCAGCGGCCTCCAGATCGATGCCCTCTACACAAGCGACCTTGCCAGGGCGGTCGAGACGGCCGATATCCTGGCCGCGCGAATCGGGCGCACCCCCGTGCTCGAGCCGGGGCTGCGAGAGGTGGACAACGGCGACTGGCGCGGTCTCACGCGGGCAGAGGTTCGGGAGCGGAACCCAGCCGGCTACAGGCGCTGGCTGAACGGCGAACCCGGCTGGAACGGCGGCGAGAGCTATGAGGGCATGCACCTGCGCGTGATCGAGACCGTCCAGGTGCTGTTGGAGGCGCACCGTCGCGGGCGGATCCTGGTCGTGTCCCACGGCGGCGCCGTCCGCGCGGTCGTCGCGCACGCGACCGGGCTACCGGGGCATGATCGCCGCCATATCGACGGCGCCGGCAACTGCAGCCTGACCACCGTCACCACCGCCCGCGGATCGCTGCGGCTGGTCGGGTTCAACGATGTCGGCCACCTGATCGGGGTGGCCGGGCTCTGCTAGGGTGACGCGCAGGTGGACGACTACACCTCGAAATACAAGGGCGAGACGGTCGAGCTGGCGATGTTCGGGGGCGAGTACCAGGACGGCGTGCTGACCGCCTACTGCCTGATCGAGGACATCCCCCACATCGAGCTGAACGGTCACATCCTGGTGCCGCTGCAGAACGTCGCCAGCCTGCATTGCAGCGGACGCTGCGACGCGCAGGGGGACTGGCCGCCGCGGGGCCTGCTCGACGAGGAGGACGGCGCGTAGGCGACCGTTAAGGTCGAAAGGGCACCCTTGCGGGGTGCCCTTTCAAGGTTAATCCGGCGGCGACCTACTCTCCCAGACCCTTGCGGGCCAAGTACCATCGGCGCTGAGAGGCTTAACTGCTCTGTTCGGAATGGGAAGAGGTGTATCCCTCTCGCTATGACCACCGGAAATTGCGAAAGATTCGGGGGCCGGCGAAGCCGCGCACACCCTCAAAACTCCATAGCGGTTGCGATGTTCTCAAAATCAAGACCTCGGATTATTAGTACGGGTCTGCTGAACGCATTGCTGCGCTTACACATCCCGCCTATCAACCTGGTGGTCTCCCAGGATCCTTACTCCCTCAAGGGGATGGGAGAGCTCATCTCGAGGTGGGCTTCCCGCTTAGATGCTTTCAGCGGTTATCCCATCCAGACGTAGCTAACCAGCAGTGCCCTTGGCAGGACAACTGATACACCAGAGGTCTGTTCAACCCGGTCCTCTCGTACTAGGGTCGACTCCCCTCAACTCTCCAACGCGCACAGCAGATAGGGACCGAACTGTCTCACGACGTTCTGAACCCAGCTCGCGTA
>JAICYJ010000138.1 GCA_025934255.1 Thermoleophilia bacterium
CCGTGCCAGAACACCTGGAGGTAGTCCGTGCTGGCGAACGCGCACAGCGCGACGAGGATCAGATAGTCGAGGCAGATCGCCCAGCCGGCCACGAAGCTGGCCAGCTCGTTGAACGCGTACCGGGCCAGCACGGTCGCGCCGCCGCGCTCCTGGTGCAGCGACGCGCCCTCGACGTAGCAGGGCACGACCACCGCGAACAGCAGGCCGCCGGCCAGATAGACGATCCAGGTCAGGCCGAGCGCCCGCTCGGCCACCAGCCCGATCGAGAAGTAGATCGAGGCGGCGATGAACCCCTGGACGATCCCGAACAGCGCCGGGCTGCCGAGCTGCTTGCGCAGGCCGGGCGTGGCGTCGAGGTTGCGCAGCGGGTCGTACTTGAGCCGGGGCACCTAGCGCCTCGTCTCCAGGTAGAGCCGGCCGGCGCCGGCGGCCAGGAAGAGCACGCCGAACACGATCCCGATGGCCAGCGCGCCGCCGCCGGCGACCAGCGTGCGGACGATCAGCGCGATGCCGATCAGCACCATCAGTGCGGGCAGGACATGCGTCCTCATGCGAGAGCTCTCGCCCGGGCCATCGCCCGCCGCCGCCCGCGGTCGGCCGGGGCCGGCGGGGACTCGATGATCACCCGGCAGGGCCGCTCGGCGAGCACGGTCTCGAGCGTCTTGCCGAACAGCGAGGCGCCGCTGGTGCGCCGCGGCAGCGGCATCACGATCGCCGCCGCGCGCATGTCCACGGCCTCCTCGATGATCCGCCGTCCGGCCTGGCCCGGGCGGATCCGCTCGACGTGTCCGGACACCCGCGCGCCCACCTGCACGCGCGCCTGCTCGATCAGCGAGGCGGCGGCGCTCTCGTCGTCGGCCATCGGTGCGTCGATCGGCAGCGCGCTCGGGACGGTGACCAGCGCCAGCACGTGGATGCCGCGCCGGCGCCGCGCGGCCAGCTTCGCCGCCGTGGCCACCACGGACTCGTCGTACTCGCCGGCGCCCAGCGGCACGAGCACCGAGTCGTACTCCGCCTCGTGGTCGACCACCGGCTGCGGGATCGCCACCTTGTGCGTCGAGGTCAGGTCCAGCCCGTGGCGGTGGCGGAAGAAGTAGTAGATGACCACGCCGAAGACCAGCCAGCCGACGCCGAACACCGCCACGCCGGGGTTCAGCACGACGATCACCACGAACGCCACCGCGGTGAAGAACCCGCCGCCGATGGCGAACAGCGGCAGGTCCACGCCCTTGTACATCACGTTCCCCGGGCCCTTGTAGGGGCGCGGGAAGTCGCGCTTGGTGAACCGCAGCCGGACCACCGAGAAGTGCGCCATGGTGAACGACAGCAGCGCGCCGAACGAGTAGACGCTGCCCAGGAACGTGGCCTGGCCGGGCAGCGTGACCAGGATCGCGAACGCGCTGAACACGATGATCCCGATCCACGGGGTGCGGTAGCGCGGGTGCAATCGCCGCAGGGCGTCGGGCATCTGGCGGTGGATGCCCATCGAGTAGACCAGGCGCGAGATGCCGATCAGCCCGGCGTTGGTGGCCAGGAACAGGATCGTCGCGGCCAGCAGGCCGACGTAGATCTCGGCCGGCTTCTGCAGCATGCCGAGGTCCAGGTGGCGGACGACGCCCAGCACCGGGTCGCCGGCGTAGCCGCCCTGGTCGTCCGGCACGCCCAGCAGCGTCTGATACTTGCCGTCCTTGAGCGTGACCGGCAGCGCGGACAGCGCGACCGACGGCAGCGTGAAGTAGATCGCGAACACGGCGAGGCGCACGCGGGCGATCGCCGCCGGGATCGTGTGCGCCTCGTCCTTGGCCTCCTCGGACATGTTCGAGACGGTCTCGATGCCCGTGTAGGCCAGCATGCCGATCGGGATGGCCAGGATGAAGTTCGTCCAGGTGGGCGCGACGCCGAAGTGGACGTTGTCCGCCAGCACCTGCGGGCTGAACACCAGCACGATGCCGATCAGGACCAGCAGCGCCTGGGTGGCGAAGTCGATGACCGCCAGCAGCACGTTGACGCCGGTGGACTCCTTGACGCCGACGATGTTGATCGCGCCGAGCACCGCGATCAGGAACACGGTGAAGATCACGTCGCCCGGCGAGTGGCGCAGCCCGTCGAAGAACAGCCCGCCGAGGTAGTGCGGAACGAAGAACGCCGACGTGGCGATCGTCGCCACGTAGGTGAGCATCTGCGCCCAGGCGGCGAAGAACGACCAGAAC
>JAICYJ010000102.1 GCA_025934255.1 Thermoleophilia bacterium
GCAGGCGCGGTTGATGAGCCAGGCGCTGCGCAAGATCGCCGGCACCCTCAACCGCACCGGCACGATCTGCATCTTCACCAACCAGCTCCGTGAGAAGATCGGCGTCATGTTCGGTTCGCCGGAGACCACGCCGGGCGGCCGCGCGCTCAAGTTCTACTCATCGGTGCGCCTGGACATCCGCCGCATCGAGACGCTCAAGGAGGGAACGGAGGCGGTCGGCAACCGCGTGCGCGTCAAGATCGTCAAAAACAAGGTGGCTCCTCCGTTCAAACAGGCCGAGTTCGACATCGCCTACGGCGAGGGCATCTCCTGGGAGGGAACGGTGCTGGACGTCGCCCTGGAGCACAAGATCGTGACCAAGTCCGGCTCGTACTTCTCGTTCGGCGACGAGCGGCTCGGGCAGGGGCGCACCAACGTCAAGGCGTTCCTGGTGGAACATCCGGACGTCACCGCCAAGATCCTCGATCTGATCCAGGAGCAGGTGCCCGATGTGGTGGTGCCACGCAGAGCGGGGGCCGGCGATGCACCGACCGCGATCCCGGCGCGCGGCGCGGCCGACGCGTCCGAGGACTACGAGCAGCCCCTCAACGGCAAGGCACAGATGGCCGGCGCTGAAGGCTGACACTGGAGCAGGCTGCCGTGGACACCGTACGCTCGATCTCCGCGACCCGCTCACCCGGGTCGCTGGTGTCCGTGACGCTGGCATCCGGCGAGCGCTACCAGGTCTCCTCGGCGCGGGTGGCGGAGCTGGGTCTTGCAGCCGGCGACGAGCTCGACGTGTCCAAGCTCGAGGCGCTGCGGCAGGCGCATACGCTGGATCGGGCCGAGCAGCGGCTGCTGCGGCTGCTCGGGACGCGAGCCCGGTCGCGGCACGAGCTCGCCGACAGGCTGGACGCCTGGGGCGTCGAGCCCGAGCGCGGGGAGCTGCTGCTTGACCGGTTGACGCGGGCCGGACTGCTCGACGACGAGCAGTTTGCCCGAGAGCTGTCCGAGGGCCTGCAGAAGCGCGGCCACGGCAGCCTGCGGGCACGGCACGACATGGATCGGCTGGGCGTCTCCGAGTCGGCCCGATCACGGGCCGTGGCCGGCCACGAGCAGGCCGACCAGCAGATCGCCCACGATCTGGTGATCGCCGAGTTCGGGCAGCCGCCGTACGACCGGGCCACGGCCCGGCGCGCGGCCGCGCTGCTCGTCCGCCGCGGGTTCGACGAGGTCGCCATCACGCAGGTGCTCGACCTCGATCCCGACTAGCGCCTCCTCACGCCGGTGCGTCGGCGAACACCGCCGTCACCGAGGCGCTCACCTGGCTGCGCCCGGGTCGGGTGGGAACGGCCAGGACCCGTGACGGTGCCAGCGAATCCGCGGAGGCGGCGCCGTACACCGCGTAGCGATCGTTCTGATCCTCCTGGATCGACACCACCCCGGTGATACGCAACCCGGCGGCCGCGGCCATCGCCGCCGCCTGCGAGCGGGCCTGCTTGACCGCCGCGGCCAGCGCCGCGCGGTAGCCCCGCTGCTTGCCGGCGAGGCTGAACACCGGCCCCTCGCTGCTGTGCGCGCCTGCGCTGACCCCGGCCGCGTCCAGCGTGCCGGCCCGCGAGATGTTGCGCACGGTGACCGCCAGCGACTGTTCCGCCACATAGCCGGCCGCGTGCCTGCCGGCGCGGGTCGCGAACTGGTCGTGGGTCTGCATGTCCCTGCCGGCCACGCCACCGGCGGTCATGGCTGCGATCACGGCCCGCATCTTCCGGCTGGCCCGGTTCTGGGCGGCAGCCAGCGTCGGCCCGCGGCCGTGCGTTGTGAACGAGATCACGGCCCGATCGGGCTTGAGGTTGACCGTGGCCGTCCCGGTCACGTGCAGCACATCGCCGGACGGCGCCGACGCCGCCCGCGCCGAGGCGGTGTCCGACCCCCCCCTGATCGTGGTGTACGCGGCGATCGCAAGCACGCACACCGCCGCCGTCAGCGTCGCCTGTCGTAGGTGCTCTCTCATGGCCGTCTCCTCGGCTCGTGAACTGGTCGATGGTTCGACCGGCCGCGGCCGGCGCCGGTTCCGCCCGCCTAACAGACGTTGCCAGGAGCTTCTCCAGTCGATTACGATACCGGCGGAGCAGGTCTCCGCCTTCACACCATTTCGCCTGCAAATGCAGGAGTTCTTCATGCGATTCGACCAGTTGGCCATCACGGGGGGCACGTCCGGTGGGCGTCCGCGTGGTGCCGCGCGGATCTGCTGAGACCGAAAGAAGGCGCCCCGCTCCTCGTGACATCTTCCACGCCCGCTCGCGGGCGAACAGACCGAAGGAGTGACAATGGAGCTGGTGCTGATCGGCCTGGCCGCGCTGATCGTGGGCGTGGGGGCAGGGTTCGCCGTGCGCGCGCGCATCGGTGCCGGGCGCATGGCGGAGGCCGAACGCCAGGCCACGCGGATCCTGGCGGACGCGGAAGGCCGCGCCGAGGCACAGCTGAAGGAGGCCCGTGTCACCGCCCGCGAGGAGCTGCTCCAGCAGCGCGCCGAGCAGGAGCGAGAGCTGGGCGACCGGCGCGCCGAGATCGCCAAGATCGAGGAACGCGTCAACGCCCGCGAGGAGATCGTCGCCGGCCGCGGCGAGGAGGTTGCGCGCCGCGAACAGTCGATCGCCGACCGCGAGACGCACGCCAAGCAGATGCAGGAGGAGCTGAAGGCCGCCAAGGACATGGAGCTGGCCGAGCTGGAGCGCATCTCCGGCATGACCGCGACGCAGGCCAGGGACACGCTGCTGGCCCAGGTTGAGGAGCGCTGCCGCCACGACATGGCCAAGATCGTGCGGCAGGTGGACGAGGAGACCAAGCTCGAGGCCGATCGCCGCGCCCGCAACATCCTGTCGGTCGCGATCCAGCGCACCGCCTCCGGCCATACCGCCGAGACGACGGTGTCGGTGGTGCAGCTGCCGTCGGATGACCTCAAGGGCCGCATCATCGGCCGCGAGGGCCGCAACATCCGCGCGCTCGAGAACCTGACCGGCGTCGACGTGATCATCGACGACACACCGCAGGCCGTGGTGCTGTCGGCCTTCGACGGGGTGCGCCGCGCCACCGCTCGCATGACCCTCGAGAAGCTGATCGCGGACGGCCGCATCCACCCGTCCCGGATCGAGGAGATGTACTACCAGTCCAAGGCCGAGATCGAGCAGAAGATCGTCGAGGCCGGTGAGCAGGCATGCTTCGAGGCGAACGTGCACGGCCTGCACCCGGAGCTGGTCAAGATCCTCGGCCGCCTGCACTACCGCACCAGCTACGGGCAGAACGTGCTCAAGCACTCGATAGAGTGCGCGCACCTGGCCGCGATCATGGCCGCCGAGCTGGGCGCCAGTGAGAAGACGGCCCGCCGTGCGGCGCTGCTGCACGACCTGGGCAAGGCGGTGACGCACGAGGTGGAGGGATCGCACGCCGTGATCTCGGCCGAGATGGTGCGCAAGTACCGCGAGTCGCCCAGCGTCGCCCACGCCATCGAGGCCCACCACTACGATGTCGAGCCACAGACCGTCGAGGCCGTGCTGGTGATCGCGGCGGATGCCGTCTCCGCGTCACGGCCGGGAGGCCGCGGCGAGAGCCTCGAGCACTACATCAAGCGGCTGGAGGCGCTGGAGGAGATCGCGAGCACCAAGCGCGGCGTCGACCGGGTGTACGCGATGCAGGCCGGCCGCGAGGTGCGGGTAATGGTCAAGCCGGAGGAGGTCGACGACGACACCGCCGCGCTGCTCAGCCATGAGATCGCCCGCGAGATCGAGGGCCGGCTGGAGTATCCCGGCCAGATCAAGGTGACCGTGATCCGTGAGTCCCGGGCCGTGGACGTGGCGCATTGACGCGTGCGCTATGCTGCGAGTCTTACAAAGTCCTTACATCAGAGCACTGAAGTTCATACACAAGATTCCGATAGTCAATAACATGAAGGGTCGGGTCACCCTCATCGCATTGCTGGCGGCGCTCACCACCGCGGTGTCCGCGTCCGCCGCGTCCGGAGCCGTCAGGCTCTCGGCGCACAGCTACTGCGGGTCACGCTGCGGGCAGCTCGCCGCCATCCACGGCGCCGGGACGCTCCAGCAGTGGGGAACGGGCGTCACCTACGGCACCGTCGGCCAGGGCACGATCGCGATCCGTGACCGCAGCAACAACGGCCACCGCGACTTCAGCGTCGGCGGCTGGGAGCGCAGGTGGACGAAGAACGGTTTCACCTACTACTCCGGCAAGGGCATGTCCTACCAGGCCTCGACCACGTGGACGGTCAAGATCACCGCCTCCTGGGGCGCGTCGACCACGACCACCGCCCTCGGCCGCGGCTACATCCAGGGCGCCACCAAGAACAACGCCTGGCTGGACACCCACTGGACGCTCGGCAGCGGCCTCAGCCCCAGCCAGTGGCCGCACTGGCCGACGGCCGGCAAGTCGTTCGCGATCGGTCACTGAACCCGCGTCTCACCCGACGGCTACGATAAGGGCCGATGGCTGAGAAGATCCTGATCGTCGAGGACGAGCGCAACATCGCGTCGTTCGTCTCGATGTACCTGAAGAACGCCCGCTACCAGGTCGAGATCGCCCGCGACGGGGGCGAGGCGTTGATGAAGGCCGAGAACACCAAGCCCGATCTGGTGGTGCTCGACCTGATGCTGCCCGACATCGACGGGCTCGAGGTGTGCCGGCAGATCCGCTCCAGCTCGGACGTGCCGATCCTGATGCTGACCGCCCGCGACGACGACATCGACAAGATCGTCGGGCTCGAGGTGGGCGCCGACGACTACCTGACCAAGCCGTTCAACCCGCGCGAGCTGGTGGCCCGCATCAAGTCGATCCTGCGCCGCGCCACCCAGACCCAGAAGAGCGGCCGGCCGCCGGAGGCCGTGATGGAGCACGGCGCCATCAAGATCGATGCCGGGCGGCGCGAGGTCACGGTCAGCGGCGACCAGGTGCAGCTCGCTCCCAAGGAGTTCGACCTGCTGTGGGAGCTGCTCGATCACCGCGGTCTGGTGCTGACCCGCGATCAGCTGCTCGAGCGCGTCTGGGGTTACACGTTTGCGGGGGACACGCGCACCGTGGACGTGCACGTGCGCCAGCTCCGCCGCAAGCTCGGTGACGAGTGCCCGGTTGCCACCGTCTGGGGCGTCGGGTACAAGGTCGCTGACGATGCTCCGGTCACTTAGAACACGGCTGACGCTGCTGTTTGCGGGGACGCTGCTACTGGCGACGGTGATCGCCGGGGCGGCCTCGATCCGGCTCTATCAGAGCTACAACCGCGACCAGACGGCCAACGAGCTGCGCTCCCAGGTGGGCGGCGCCGCCGAGTATTTCGACGCCGTGCTGATTGCGTTCGGCCACGGCAGCCAACAATCTCCCACGCGCGCGACTGTAGGGCAGATCGAAAGTATCTGCGGCTGCAAGGTGCTGTATACCGGCAACGTTCCGCCGATCCCGGCCGCGAACAGGCTGATCAGCTTCGCCGGAAAGGGTGTGAACTGGCAGACCATGACCCCTGATGACCGGGTCACGTTCCAGTTCCAACCACCCGGCCGCGACACCACCTACATCGGCGTGGCAGCCCCCATCGGCCTCCCGGGTCAACCAGTTGGGGCGATCGTGATGGCGAAGCCGCTGGCCGACGTCAACAGCGCCTGGACGAAGGTGGCGGGCCGGGTGGCGATCGGCACCGGAATCGGCCTGCTGGTGGCCTTCATCCTGGCCACGTTCGTGGCGCGGCGGATCACGCGGCCCCTGAAGGAGCTGGGAGCGGCCGCCGACCGGGTCGCCC
>JAICYJ010000065.1 GCA_025934255.1 Thermoleophilia bacterium
GCCGCGTGGGCATCGAGATCCTCCTCGCGCCACTCACGCATGACGAGTCTCGGCGTCTCCAGTCGCGGGATCACAGTCACGACGAGACTCTACGCCTGGTTTGGGTTGGTAACGTGGCTCGGTGACGGCCGGGGGGTTCGAGTGGGACGAGTCGCTCTACGGGGGCAGTGCCGCTACTACGCGACGGGACGGCTGCCGTACCCGCAGGCGATGGCCGACGCTGGCAGCCGAGCTCGACCTGGATGGGCACGGCCGGCAGCTGGACGTGGGGTGTGGCCCCGGCAGCCTGGCGCTCGTGCTTGCTCCGCTGTTTGAGCAGGTGGTCGGCGTCGACGCTGATCGGGAGATGATCGAGGCGGCCCGTCGCGAGGCCGCAGCACGCGGCGTGGCGAATGCCGAGTGGGTCGTCTCGCGCGCCGAGCAGCTGCCGGCGGGGCTCGGCCGCTTCGGCGTCGCGACGTTCGCTCAGTCGTTTCACTGGATGGACAGGCCCCACGTCGTCCAGGTTGTCAGCGACATGATCGAACCGGCCGGGGCGTGGGTGCACGTCAACGCGACCACCCACCGAGGAGTCGAGGAGCAGCATCCGCCCCGGCCCTCGCCGCCGCGCGAGCAGATCGCAGAGCTCGTTCGCCGCTACCTCGGCCCGGACCGACGCGCCGGCCGCCAAACGCTTCCCACGGGTATGTCCCGCGCCCGCTCGTAGAAGCGGCCGGACGGCGATGATCTGCGCAGGAGCTCCCGCAGGTCGGCCTCGAAGGCGGCTTGGCGGTCTCCGAACAGGTGCGGTGCGGCCTACGAGAGCGAGTAGAAGGAGGCGACGATGTCGTCCTCGCGAGCTTGTGATCTGGCGCAGGCCGGCCGGATAACTACAGGGCTCGCCTGCCCCAGCAGGCGTGCAACACCTCTCGCTCGAGCCAGAACGTTGGATCGGCCAGCGCCGCGGTCATCACCTCGACCCCACGCCGAGACGCCTCGTCAGCGCCATCCAGCTCGTTGATGACCTCCAGGGTCGGGATCCACCATCTCGCCCATGGCGATCCTCCCCGCACCACCTCGGTGGAGGCTTCGTTGCGTAGCTCCTGCAGCCCACAGCGCTCGAACAACGCCGGCAGCTTCTGGCCAAACACCTTGTCGTAGCCGCGAGAAGTCCACCAGTCGCCGTCTCGCCAGACCCGCTGATAGTCGTCGTAGCACGGGTGCGCGGGGTCGACGGGAGCGGCTGTTCCCCAGTCGCAATCCTCGTCGAACAGCCAGCCACCGGGGCGCAGGCACTCCACCATCCGCCTGATCGCCTGCTCCTGGACGCCCTTGAGATGAAACAGCATCAGCCGCGAACAGACGAGATCGAACGGCTCCCCCAGCAGATCGAGCGGGTCGTCGAGGATGCTGTGCCGGATCACCTCGAGATTCGGGACGTCCAGCCTCGTCAGGTAGCGGGTGTCGATGTCAGTCGCGACAACGCGACCCGTAGGCCCCACCTGCTCGGCCAGCCACACCGCCATCGAGCCGCGCCCCGCGCCGACCTCCAGACACCGCCATCTCGGCTGCACGAACGAGCGCCGCCGGCGCGACGACGGGTCGTAGATCTGCTCGAGCAGATCCAGCCGTTCGTCCTCCGCGGACTCCCTGCCCGCGGCGGCGAGGCGATAGTCAGGGTGCTGCGAAGAGGTCGGCTCGACCACGTTCGAGAGCGTAGCCTGCCGACTGGGCGGCACAAGACGTCCCGCGTGGCCATGCGTACCGGCGCCGTCTTTTCTGGGAGCCGCTGGTGGCGTACGATCCGTCGTATGCTCGGCGTGTTGCCACTGAAGCTGCTGCTCTCGTCGCCCGGAGCGATTGTCGATGATCCGGCTCGCCGGTATCGGGCTGAAGCAGGTCTGGTCGATGCACTGGCGGCGCTGCCGCCGTGGCCGCGCAGCATCATGCAGCGTGGCCTGCTCCGGGCGAACAGCGTCCTCGTCGGAGCGTACGTAGCGCCGGAACACCGGGCATGCCCGCTCGCCAGCGCCGTCTGGGAAACCACCGGCAAGGAACCAGCCTCGATGTACCAGGTACAAGTCGGCCTCGCGGAGCTTGGTCTCGACTCCGACCAGACGAGCGGGTTCGTCGCGGCGTTTGACGAATGGGCGATCGCCTGCGAGTACATCCGCGGGGACGTTGACGGAACCACGGTGCTCACCCACGTCGGGCGATCAGAACTGCTGCGGCTGTTCGAGAACGCCAACCGGGTCGACGCGTAGCGCGACTACACCGCGTTCGTCGACCTACTGACGCAGGAATCCGCCCAGATGCTCTGAGTTGACGACGATCTCAACACCTGCGCTGGCTTGCTCACGCAGGGCGGCCAGGATCGATTCAAACACATCACCGAACACCTGAACGCGCACCGTTCGGTCGAGCGTCTCCCGAGCGTCTCCTCATATGCGCGGCGGGCATGATCGGCGATCACGTCCATGTGCTTCTCGAACGATGCGGCGTCAGGGTGAATCTGGACGACGGTCACCTCGTCGCCTGCGTCGTTGACGTACTCGTTGAAACCGATCACCTGTGGTTCTTGGCGCTCGACGAAGCTCACTAGCTCGAGCACGCGGCTGCGCTCGGCGTTCAGCGCCCCAGCTTTCAGGCGATTCGTCGCGATGAATATCAGTGGGCCCGGCATGGCAGCAGCATATGGCGCGGCCGCAGCGTGTGGTAGGTTCGCCGCTTCGCAACTGGTCAACTCAGGGGGACACACCATGGCAGGCTCCGCAACCGTCCGCGCGCTCTCACCTACTCGAGGGCTCGCACAAGACCTGGCCGGCGCTGGGCTACAGCGGCGCCACCTACACCGGCCCCGACGGACACCACGTGGCCTGGGACGACTCGGTGCCGCTGGGCGCGAACGGCGGCCGGCCATCCTGCTCTGCTTCCCGGGCGGGAACCAGGGCCAGTTCACGTCTCCGGCGCAGCTCACGGCAAGGCTCCGGCCGCCGGACGTCACGTGGTTCCTGAACCAGGTCGAGCGCGTCTTCCCGGGCACCAAGGCCGCCTACACCGGCACCGACTACGAGGATCACTGGTCGCTCGACGCCTGGCATCACGGCGCCTACAGCTACCGGAAGGTGGGCCAGTACACCAGCTTCTCGGGGTACGAGCAGGTGCAGGAGCGAAACATCCACTTCGCCGGCGGGCACACCGCGCCCGAGGATCAGGGGTTCCTGAGCGGCGGGGTCGTGTCGGGCGAGCGCGCCGCGACCGAGGTACAGCACCAGGTGTGAGCACCGATCAGCACCCGGCTGAGGCAACCACTGTGACGCTGTAACGGCAATCACCGAGCCGGCGGATGGTCGCCGGCCGGTTGGGAGCCGCGGTTACGATTCGTGGGCCGCTGCTGCGCGAGACGCGCCCGAAGCGCTGTGTCGCGGGCCGGTAGAGAGGATGCCATGACGGCCGGGTGTCGTGGGTGGGTGACGTGACTCCGCCGCCGTTCGACCAGGACGAACTGGCGGCACACGTCGCCCTGCGCCGTCGCAAGCGGGGACGGATGAGTCGCCGCCGTAGCCGCCGCTCGTTCTGGGCGAGCGTCGCGCTTGCCTGCGTGTTGATCGTCGGTGGGGCGGTCAGCGCCGCCACGGTCACGGCCGGGATCTACATCTACAGCCAGGTGCACGGCTTGGACATCAAGAAGCTGAAGCCTGACTATCCGGGCCAGAACACGATCATCTATGACCGCTACGGCGGAAAGCTCGCTACCGTTGCCTCAGTGGAGAACCGCACCCACGTCACCTCCAGCGAGATCTCGCCGTGGCTGAAGGAGGCGACGGTGGCGATCGAGGACCGCCGTTTCTATCAGCACGGCGGCGTTGACTACGTGGGCGTCCTGCGCGCGATCCTGGACAACATCAATGCGGGCCACGTCGTGCAGGGCGCATCGACGATCGAGCAGCAGCTGGTCAGGCAGCTCTACCTGAACGATTCCCAGACGCTGTCGCGCAAGGTCAAGGAGGCGTACCTGGCCGACCAGTTAGCTAACCAGTGGTCGCGTGACAAGATCCTGAGTACCTACATCGACGTCGTCCAGTACGGCGCCGTCACCTACGGCTGCGAGGCCGCGGCCGAGGCCTTCTTCGGCGTCCACTGCAAGCAGCTCAATATCCGCCAGTCGGCGATGATCGCCGGCCTCCCGCAGTCGCCCACAAACTACAACCCCACCGTCTACCCGGCCGCCGCGCTGCTGCGCCGTAACGAGGTGCTGACCGCCATGCAGTCGATTGGCTACATCACCTCGGCCCAGCTCCCGCGGGCCGTCGGCCGGAAACGTGCCTGCAGCGCCGGCCTGCCGGGCGCGCCGGCCACGGTCAGCTCACACGCCGCCAAGCGCTGCCTGCGTCTGCATCCGAGCTATCCCTACGGCGAGGTCAAGCAGCCCTACTTCGTGCAGTACGTCAAGCACCTGATCACGAAGCGCTACGGCGCTGCGGCACTGGCCACGGGCGGGCTGCGCGTGGACACCACGATCGATCCGAAGCTCCAGGTCGCGGCGCAGCAGGCCTTCCACGCCTACCTTGACCGGCCCGGGCTTCCGGCGGCGGCGCTGGTATCGATCGATCCACGCACGGGTGAGATCCTGGCCTTCGACGCCTCGACCAACTACCGCAAGACCAAGTTCGACCTGCCGGCGCAGGCGCGACGGCAGGCCGGCTCGAGCTTCAAGCCGTACGGGCTGGCGGCGGCCATGGTCGACCTCGGCATCGACCCCGAAACGACGCAGTACTCGAGCCAGGCGCCGTTCAACTACCCGATCCCCGGATGCGTCGGCGCGCCGTCATGCATCTGGACGGTCAACAACGCCGAGTCGAACCTGGCCGGCAACTTCAACCTGCACGTGGCGATGGACGGCTCGATCAACGCCGTGTTCGCCCGGCTCTCCGCCGACATCGGCCCCACCCGCACCGTCAACATGGCGTACAACCTCGGCATTCCGCGCTCAGACCACCTGCCCAAGGTCTACTCGATCATCCTCGGCACCGGCCTCGTCTCGCCGCTCGACATGGCCAGCGCCTACTCCACCTTCGCCGCGGACGGCATCCACCACGATCCGCTGGCGATCACCGACGTGACCGCGCCCACCGGCGCCACCATCGCCTCCACCCCGGCCTCCAAGAATCCCGGCCGGCGGGCGCTCCCCAGCTGGGCCGCCTCTGAGATGAACAAGATCCTCTACGACAACATCTACGTCTGCCCCAGCGGCCTTTGCACCGGCAGCGCGGCGGCGCTCAGCCCCTACCGCCCCGCAGCCGGCAAGACCGGCACCGTCGAGGCGCACCTGGACGCCTGGTTCTGCGGTTACACGCCCAACCTCACCACCTGCGTCTGGATGGGCTTCCCGCAAGGCGAGATCTCGATGATTCCCGCAGTCGGATCGGCCGACTCGTTCGGCGGCGGCTATCCCGCGCTGATCTGGCACAGCTTCATGACCGCCGCGCTGGCCGCCGAGCCCACCAAGTTCCCGCCCACGTCGTTCCCGGTCGTTCCCGCGCCGCTGGGCGCCTACAGGCCGTTCACCTCGCAGTTCCAGCTGTACACGGCGCCGGCTCCGCCGCCCACCACCGGCGGTGGCGGCAAACACAACACCGGGAACGGCAACGGCAATGGGAACGGCAACGGAGGCGGGAATGGCAACGGAGGCGGGAAGCCTCCGCACTGACCGCGCGACGTCCAGCGTTACCGCGGCGCGCAAAAGGGGTGCCGCGCCCTGCACACGGGCGCGACACCCCGGTTCACCGTGACTCCGCCGTTGACTACGCGCTGGCGGGGATCTTGCTGGCCAGCTTCTCAGAGATGGTGGTGACCGTCTCCAGCGCGGCCTTCTCCTGCTTCAGGTTCTCAGCGAGCAGGTTGGCGGCGTCGGTCTCGCCGAGCGCCTTTGCCATCGTGATCAGGCCGGTGTATGCCGCCATCTCGTAGTGCTCGGTGCGAGCGGCTGCGCCGGTCAGGAACATGTCGAGCACGTCCGTGCTCGGCTCCTCGTTGGTCACGAACTCGTCGTGCTCCTTCTTGAGGCCGTCGATGCCAGGGCACTTCTCGGCCTTGACAGGCTCACCCACCATCTCGAACACCTTCTCGATGTTGGTGACGTGCTGCTCGGTCTCGCCGAGGTGCTTCTCGAACGCGTCGCGGAGCGTCGAATCAGTTGCTTCCTGAGCCAACTTGGGAAGCACTTTCACCAGCGTGCGCTCCGCGTAGAGAATGTCGCCCAGCTCGTGCATGAACAGTTCTCGGGGATCGTTCATAGGTTCCTCTCATCGGTTACTCGGTCCTCCTACGACTGCCCCATGCCGCTCTCTGCGAAACGCGCCGGGTCGAGGGCGGGCGCGGATCGGCGTGTTTGCGGGACTCACGGCACGGGGTAGCTGTCGTTCACACGCTCCGCACGGGCAGGTCGCGATACCAGCCCTGCGGGACTCGATTCAACCAAGGCGGGATGAGACATGGCCAAGAGCGCCAAGAAGGCTGCGAAGAAGGCAAGGAAGCAATCGGCGCGAGCGGGAAAGACGCTGGCCGGCAGGGTGCTTGCCAATCCGAGATCTACGGTCAAGGACAAGAAGCTGGCTGCAGGCGTGCTGTCGTCAGCCGGTAAGAGCAAGCAGACCACCTAGCGCGGGCGAGTTCGTCACGTGCGCAAGGGGCTGACGCCGGAGCAGCTGGGCGACCTGCTGGAGCTGCCGCTCCTGGCCGTGCTCGCGACGTACCGGCGTGACGGCACGGTGCTGCTCTCGCCGGTGTGGCACGAGTGGCGCGACGGCGGCTTTCAGGTGATGACCGCGTCGCGGGATGGCAAAGCGGCGCATCTGCGTCGCGATCCGCGCGCGAGCATCGTCGTTTGTGACGACGGCCCTCCCTATCGCGGCATCGAGATCCGCACGACGGCACAACTCAGCATGCTGGACGACGGATCGGTTGTCTCCCGGATCGCCGCACGGTATCTCGGGCAGGAGGCGGGCCAGCGGTACGCCCAGACCGCCGGCGATGACTTGCTGATCCGCCTCGAGCCGGGCGCACTGCGTGCCTGGGACTTCGCCGACTCCTTCGCCTGAACAAGCGGCATCCGCGGTGCCGCGGGTCAAGCGGCCGGATAGTTGCGCCGATGACTAGTGCGAAGGCCATGACCGGTTTGCCACAAAGCGCCGAGGACTCCCCCGTGCCCGCCATCCGCGCGTCGGCGCGCCCTGGCCGTGTTCGGAGCCTGTGGGACGCTGCACGCGCGCTCTGGAGACGCGACGCGGGGAGCAGGCGCCGGCGGGAGGTGGAGGTGGCCCGGATCCTCGACCTGTTCGAGGAGTACGTCTACGCCGGCGCGATCACCCCGGACGGGCGCTACGTGCACCTCGCGTCGATGTCGACCATCGAGGGCCTGATCGGCGGCTCCGCCCCGCCCGACGTCGACGCTGGACGATTCTGGGAGTCGCGCATTGCGCCCGCGGACTGGGCGCAGTACGCGGCCTTCAACCGCTCCCTGCTGGACGGCGAGGACGCCGAGGTGACGTATCGCGTGGCCGGCCTGGACGGCGCCACCCGGGTTCTGCGCGATCGTGCACGCCCGCGTCGCCTGGCCGACGGCACCGTCCGCGTCGAGGGCATGATCTCCGACATCACCGCGCGCGAGGAGACCGCCGCCCGCCTTGACGAGGCCAGCGACCGCTTCACCAGCCTCCTGGATGTGGTCGGCGCCCACGTCTACCTCGCACTCGGGCACCCCGACGGCCACATGCAGGAGCTGTTTCAGGGCCCCGGCGGCGACCGGCTGCTCGGCGGCGCAGAGCCCGACCCCGAGATGACCAACTGGGACGCGGCCGTGCACGCCGACGATCGGCCTGCGTACGACGCCTTCAACCGCGCACTGGCGCGGGGCGAGGACTCGGAGGTCACCTACCGGCTGATCGGGGCCGACGGGGTCACCCGCTGGGTGCACGACCGCGGTGCGTGTCGCCCGCGCCCGGACGGCACGTTCGAGGTGAGCGGAATCGTGTCCGACGTCACCGAGCGGCGGCGGCTCGAGGACGAGCTGCGGCGGAGCATGCGAGACATGAAGATCGCCCACCGCGAGCTGGAGCGCGCTCGTGCGGACGCCGAGGTGCGGGCGGGCACCGACGAGCTCACGGGCACGTTCAACCGGCGCCACTTCGCTCAGATCGCCACGGAAACGCTCGCGACGGGTGCCCCCGTGTGCGGTCTGCTCCTGCTCGACGCCGATCACTTCAAGCAGATCAACGACGCCTACGGCCACGCCGTGGGCGACGCCGTGCTGATCGACCTTGCCCACCGGCTGAGCGCCGGCCTCGAGCCCGGAGACGTGCTTGCGCGCTGGGGCGGCGAGGAGTTCGCCATCCTGCTGCCCGGCGCCTGCTCAGCCGAGCAGCTCGTCCACCGGGCCGAGCGCTTCCGCCTCGCCGTCAACGACTCGCCGATCGTTCGCGACGACGTCCATCTCGACCTCACAATCTCGGTCGGCGGCGCCCTCGCACCGAACCATGGCGCGACCCTCGATGCGCTCCTGGAACGGGCGGACAGCTGCCTGTACGAGGCCAAGCACCGCGGGCGAAACTGCGTCTCGCTGCGCCCCGGCAAGACACGCTCTGCCGACGCGCCGGACGCCGCTCCCAACGCGGTCGAGCTGGCACGCGCCCTGGCGTTCACGTGCAGCCTGCGGGACGGCATCCCGCAAGAACACGCGGAGGAGGTCGCCCGGCTGGCCGGCCTGACGGCCGAACGTCTGGCGCTGCCCGGCCGCGTCGTGCAGCGCTGCCGGCTGGCCGGATGGCTGCACGACGTCGGGAAGCTCGCGGTGCCCGAACAGATCCTGAACAAGCCGGGGGCGCTGGACGACGCCGAGTCGGACGTCATGCGGACGCACTCCGCTGTCGGGGCAGACATCGTTCACCGGATCCCCGCGCTCCGGCAGGTCGCGCCTGCCGTACGTCACCACCACGAGCGCTACGGCGGCGACGGCTACCCCGATCGTCTCGCCGGGCAGGCCATTCCGATCGAGGCTCGCATCATCGCCGCCGCGGATGCCTACGCGACGATGACGGCTGACCGGCCGTACTCGCCCGCGCGCACGCCGCAGGAGGCCACGGCCGAGCTGCGCCGAAGCGCCCGCACCCACTTCGACCCCGCCGTGGTCGACGCGCTGCTTGCGGTGCTCGGTCTCGACGACCAGGTCGAGCTCGACGCGGCCTGACCGTTCAGGCGAGCGCCGGGCTGAGCCGCGCCAGGCCTCGCTCAACCGCCGAGAGGCGAATCGCGGTGTGGGCAAGCCGGGCGGGTTGATCCGAGTCGTCGATCACGGATCCGACGGTCGCGATGGTTTGGGTGAGCAGGCGCTGGAGCTGGCGCTGGTGGCGGGCGAGATCCGCGCTGGGGGCCGTGACCTGGCGGAGGTCGGTGACGACCGACGTGAGATCGGCGACGCTCTGGCGGGTCATGACGGTCGAGTAGTTTTGGGTGATCCTGCCACGGCGCAGCTCGCCCACGACCACCTGCATGGTGGCGATGGTGCTGGTGGCCTTGCCCGTCTCGCGCCTCATGAGGTCGTGGTAGTCGGCCGTTGACGGGTGCGCTGGGGGCTCGCCGGGGGCGGTGCAGCCGGCGACCGCGACCGCGAGCAGGGCGATCAGGACGCGTCTCACGGCGCGTCCGGTTGATCGGGCATCGGCGGCGGCGCCGAGGGTGGAGCGGCGGAGTGCAACGGCAGACCGGTGAACGGCACCGGGCAGAGGATCGCGCCGTCGCTGATCTGGACGTCTGGCGACCAGGCCAGGTACCGAGTGTGGTGACGGGTGCCGCCGAACCGCTGGCTGGTCGAGTCGAATCGCTTGAGGCCGAGCGTGCGGCGCAGGGGGTGGGCCGCGATCAGGAATCCAAGCACGGCCGGCTCGGGGTCGGGCAGGGTGGTTCGCACGTCGACGACCCCCATGCGACGGCCGGACGGGTCGCGGACCGGGAGCCTGATCAGATCGGTGTAGAGCAGCTCGACTCCCGGGCGCGGTCTGTGTCCTTCAGGTCGCCCTGCCAGGTCGTGCAGCCGCGGCTCCAGCACGACCTGCGGCCGCTGCAGCACCTGGACGTCGTCCCACACGATCTCCCGCCAGCGATCGGCATGCCGGAATCCCACGTGCGGGGCCAGGCGCTGGATCCGGTCGCCCACCGCTCCCAGCTGGCGGAGCAGCGCGCCGGTGCCGGTCACGATCGGGCTCACCACGGCCGCTCCGTCCGCGACGTGGATCCAGACGTCGTCGACCCGGCCCACGTCGTGGCCGTCGAGATCGACGATGCGGTGGTCGATCAGGTCGCGCCCGACGTCCACTAGCCCCCGCCTCCCGTTATCACGACCAACGGCAGTGCGGCAACCGCGCCGATCACCAGCACTGCCAGAAAGAACACGCCCACGGCATTTCCGAACGCACCGTTTCTGTGGTCGCCCATGTAGGTTCGGTCGTTTGCCACCAGCAGCATCGGCAGAAACGTGAACGGCAGCGCCATGACCGCGAAGATCATGCTGATGACCGTGATCTTGATCGGGTCGAGTCCCGTATAGAGGATGATCACGGCGGCGACGATCGCCAGCGAGTAGGTGGCGGTGAACTTTGGCACGTCCCTGACCGGCCGCGACGCTCCCCACGACCAGCCGAAGAACTGTGAGAGCGCCTGACCGGCGGACTGCGAGACCTCGATCGACGCGCCCAGAACACATCCGAACGCGCCCAGCAGGAACAGCGTCAAGCCGATCTTCCCGAACGCCGCGATCGCAATCAGGCCGGTCTGGCTGAGGTGCGCCGGCGAGATCGACAGCGGGTAGAAGAACACCGCTGAACCGATCATCAGGCCGAAGGCCAGCACGGAGCCGAGCGACCAGCCGAGGATGACGGTGCACCGGTTGACCATCAGGTCCTGCAGCGACCAGCCTTCCTCCCGCCCCCCGGACGAGTAGAAGTACCACTCGTACGGGCTCATCACGGAACCGACGATGCTGAGCGCTGCCGTCCAGTACAGGAGGTGGTCGTCGGTCGGCAGCGACGGCGCGATCACCTGGTGGGCGGCGTCGCCCCAGTCGACGCCGATCCCGCCGAAGACGAGCGCCGCCGGAATCACCAGCAGCGGCAACCCGAGGAATGACGGCACGTCCTCGAGCAGCTTCCAGTTCCCGAACCACTGGAACATCAACACGCCCAGGGCGATCGGTATCAACAGCCACAGGTAGGAGACATCGACGACCAGCTGCAGCACGAACGCGAGCCCCGCGATCTCGGCGGACAGCGTCAGCACGTTCAGGGCGATCACGGCCAGCAGCGGGACGACCCCGAGCTTGAAGCCGAGCCGCTCTCGCAGCACCTCGAACACGGCCCGCTGGGAGGCGAGTTCGATGCGACCGGCCATCTCGGCGTACACCATCGCTCCCACGACGCTGAGAGCCAGCACCCAGAGCAGTGCGAAGCGGTACGTGGCTCCCGCCGCCGGAAGCGTCACCAGCTCGCCAATGTCGACGAATCCGCCGATCGCCGTGACGACTCCCAGAGCGACCGCCGCGAGCTTCCGCACGCCACCTGCCTACCCGCAATGCTCCGGCCCGAAACCGGTTGAGGTCAAGCGGCTGCGGGTACAGCCCAGCCATGATCGACCTGATACCCGGTCACGGCTGGCTCGACCTAGCGGGCGTTGTAATCGTGGTTCTGGTGGCGTTCGCCGTGTTCTTCCTGGGCCTGGCTGCCACCGCTGCTCGGGTTCGTGACTGACCCCCGGCGAGATTCGATGGCCCGCCCCAGGCGACGCCTCAGGGAGAGCGCCGCGGCCGCCGCGTTGGCTCCGCAGGCTCCGTGGACACCGCCGCCCGGGTGGGCGCTCGCGCTGGCCAGGAACAGGTCGGCGACCGGTGTCGCGTAGCGCCGCACCCCGGCGATCGGCCTGAACACGAACTGCTGGTGCAGCTGTGCGGTGCCCCCGTTCACGGCGCCGCCGACCAGGTTTCGGTCGGCCTGCTCGATCGTGCGCGGCGTGAAGACGTGGCGTTTGATGATGAGGTCGCGGAACCCGGGCGCGAGCCGCTCGATGCGGTGCTCGACGCGCTCGCACATCGCCGAGGTGTCCGCCTCGTCCCAGCTGCCGGTGACGACGCCGGCCTCATCGGCGGTGATGGTCTGGGGCACGTGCGTGTAGGCCCAGGCCGACTCGGCACCGGCCGGCTGCCGGGTCGCGTCCACCATCGAGTACTGGCCCATCACCAGGTACGGCTCGGCCGGCACCCGGCCGGTCGACATCGTCGCGGCGTTTCGGGTCAGCTCGTCCATGCTCTCGGCGACGTGGATGGTCGGCGCTTCGCGGGCGGTCTCAGCCGTCCACGGGATCGGCGCCCGCAGCGCCCAGTCGACCTTGACGGTCGCGCTGTCGTACCCAAAGCGCTCGATGCGCCGGGACACCGCATCAGGCACCCACCGCGGCTCGATCAGGCTCTGGTAGAGCTGCGGCGCGCCGACCGCGGCCAGCACGGCGCGGTGCGCGGCCACGAGGTCTCCGGCCAGGGTGCGCACGCCGGTGGCACGGCCGTTCCGCACCTCGATCCGCTCGACCGGCGTCCCGCAGATCACGCGCCCGCCCTTCGCCTCCAGCCGGGAGACGAGCGCCGCGGTCAGCTGTCCCGCGCCCCCCTCCGGCACGGGGAACCCGACGCTTCGCGCCAGGCCGACCAGCACCCACCCGAACATCCCGCTGCCCGGAGCCTCGGGCGAGAGGTCCGCGTGCAGCGCGTTGCCGGCGATCAGGCGGGCGGCCAGCGGGCTCAGCCGCAGCTCGGCGACCATCCGGCGAAGCGGCAGAGCCGTGAACCGGGCGAAGTCCATGGCCGCGGCGAAACGCAGCCGGCGGGCGATCGTGGCCGCGGCGCGCACGGGCGGAAACGGGGCGTTGAGGCCGGCGAGCACCGTGTCGCCGACCCGGTCCCAGAGGTCGATCATCTCGGTCCACCCCTCGCGATCAGCCGGCTCGAGGGTGGCCAGCGTCTGCTCGAGCGCCCCCAGCGCCGGGCAGCTGCCGTCGAGCGCCGGGTGCGCAACCACCATCGGCCCGCGCATCCAGCGCAGACCCCAGTCCTCGAGTGACAGCCGGCCGATGGCCGGCGATGCCGCGGCGAGCGGGTAGAAGCTCGAGAAGAGGTCGTTGACGAAGCCCTCGGCCGTCAGCCGGCCGCTGCGCACGGCGCCGCCGGGGCTGTCGGATGCTTCCAGCACCACCACGCTCCAGCCGGCGTCGACCAGGACGTTGGCGGCCACCAGGCCGTTAGGCCCGGAGCCGATCACGATCGCGTCGACGTCCATCCTCGTTCCTTACCCCTCCCGTCCGATTCGCGAACCGGCGGCGTTTGGGCGTTCCCTTCCGCGGGCACTGGGAAACCGTGGCGACCAACCTGCGACTCGTTCCATACACCCAGGACCAGGTGTTCGCCGTGTTGAGCGATCCGGAACGATACGCGGGGTGGGTCGTGGGCGCGACGAAGACGCGCACGATCGATCCGGAGTGGCCGCAGCCGGGGAGCCGTTTCGCCCACCAGCAGGGCGCCGGGCCGCTGCATATCGACGACATCACGGTCGTCCGCGAGCTGGAGGCTCCCAACCGGATCGTGCTGGAAGCGAAGATCCGCCCGCTGTTGACCGCTCAGGTGACGTTCACGCTCGATCCGCTGTCGCGGGGCACGCTGATCACGATGGATGAGGTGCCGATCGGAGGTCCCGTCAGCCGGCTGGGACGACTGCTTGAAGGTCCGCTGCACGTGCGAAACAGCCGAGCCCTCCGCCGCCTCGAGGGACAGCTGGCCGACGTCGAAGCGGCCGAGCGGCCGTAGCAGTCGCTTCGACTTGCGCCATCGGCTGCCGGCCGCGAAAGATGCGCAGCCACCGGCGGAGGTGTACTCTCTAGTCGCGTGGCCCATCACCCGCCGCGCTCTCGTCTGACCCCAGAGCCTGGTCGCCAGAACACGTCGTCGTGGAGGCGCCATGGATCACTTAGGGAACACAGCCGCGAACGGTTTCGCTGCAGAGAGCTTTGATGGGCTGCTGTGGCTGCACGTGTCGGCCGGGAACGGCGCCGTCGTCGTCGAGTGCCGCGGCGAGCTCGACTTGTCGAACGCGCAGCAGCTACGAGACGCACTTCCCGTGGCCGACGCACAAGGTATCTCACTGCTGCGGATAGATCTGGCAGGCGTCACCTTCATGGACTCCAGCGGTCTCGCGTCGCTGCTCGAAGCCGACCGCCGTTGCCACGAGCTTGGTGCAACCCTCGAGATCGTCGCCAGCAGGTTCATCGCTCGACTGTTCGCCCTGACCGGCAACCCGATACCCCACCTCGACCCGAGCCAGCACGGCCGCCCGACATCCGCGACCGATCGGCTCGCCCGGTCGTCGTAACCGCCGGCCGGCGCCGAACCGCCCGCCGTCGGCCAGGCGGGGTTTCTGGAACCCGGCAACCGGGTAGCCGTTCGCTGTGGATGATGGAGTTCAGGTCGAGCGGGTCGAAGGCGAGGGGTGGCTCGTGGCGATTCGTGGTGAGCACGATCTGACCACCGCGCCGATGCTCTCCGAGACGTTCGAGCCGCTCTTTGCGTCCGGGGCGTTCGTGGTCGCGGACATCCGGGAGGTGACGTTCCTCGACTCCCAGGCGCTGGGCGTGTTCGCCTCTGCCATCGAGCGGGCGGCGGCTCAGGCGGCAACGGATCCCCGTGAGCGATTCGCGTTGGTCGTTGACGTCGAACAGAGCCACCTGCGGCGGGTGCTCGAAATCGCCAGGCCGATCATCGGCGATGTGCCCACCTATCCGTCTCGCGACGCGGCGCTGGAAGCGCTACGCGACAGATACATCTAGCCGGCGTGGTACGCGCGCTGACGTTTCGGCGGTGACGAGCAGGGGCACAGGGTGTCTCGATGGTAGCAACGCTGCATGAGCGGTTTCGGGCGATACCGGCGGAAGTTGGGCGGCTGCGTACAACGATGCTCCTGTTCGTCCGCAGCGAATGCCGTGGATGCTGCTCGCAGCAGTTTGCCGATGACCTCGCACTCGTCTTCACCGAAGCGTGCTCAAACGCGGTGATACACGCATATCCTGGCGATTCGCACGGCTGGATCGAGGTCGAGGCACGGGTAACAGACGGTCTCCTGACGATGGAGGTGGTCGACAACGGAGTTGGCTTGGGCGCCGAGGCATGCTCGAGCGGCCGTGGCATGGGTTTCAACCTGATGCGCGGATTGGCCAACCTGGAAGTTACGTCTCGCGACCGCGGCGGCACCAAGGTACGGCTGACACTGCCATGCTTGTAGCGCGGCCGCGCCGGACGTTTGGGATCGACGGTCACGGGTACGGTGAGAGAGACGGTACGCGTCCCGGGCCACGGAGATGGGACACGGCTTCACACGCTGCCATAGCGGATTGGCTAAGGCGGACACCATCTTCGGAAGGACCCTTGTTGAGCACGCGTAGCATGGATAGTTTCGAAGGGCGCGAGCTCTTCGATTCCAGCGGTTACAAGATCGGCGATATCGAAACCGTGTTCAGCGAGGACGGGCTGAGGTACGCGCTCGTAAAGTCCGGTCTGTTCGGCACCATACGCCGTCTGGTGCCGCTGAACGATGTCCGCGAGTCGGGCGATGAGCTGGTCGTGCCGTACTCCAAGGACAAGGTCAAGCTGGCTCCGCCCGCCGAGGACGATACGCGCCTGTCTCAGGCTGCGAGGGAGCGGCTGTGATGGTCCTGACCGCCCGTTGGTAGGCGGTTCGCAAACCGGCGCCGAGCGGCTCGCTCGGGCCCATCAAACGAGAGGAACGACATGCAACAGGAACAGTCATCCGGGTCAGTGGTGACAGACAAGATGGACCAGGCCACAGAGGTGATCTCGGCTCGAACGAGCGATGCTGTCGAGCAGGGACGTGGTGCTGTGCAGCGCCAGGTGGGGCAGCGGTCGGCGCAGTTGGGTGATCAGATCGGCGCCGCGTCACACACGATCCGTCAGGTGGCGGAGCAGGCGCGAATTGACGGAAACGATCAGCAGGCGCGTCTGGCCGACGAGGCTGCGAAGCGCGCAGAGCGGGTCAGTAACTACCTGGGTGAGGTCGACCCCGAGCGTCTCATGGCAGACGCGGAGGACTTCGCCCGCCGGCAGCCGTGGCTGGTGGCAGGAGTCGGCCTGATCGCCGGTTTCGTTTTGGCACGCTCGCTGAAAGCGTCCAGCGGACGACGCTCCTCGCGTCCGTACGGATCCGCCAATCGTGCGGCCTATGGTGATGTGTCACGCCAGTCCTCGGTATACGGGGGAAACGGCATGACGAGCGCGGCAGGGGAGCCCAGCCGTGAGTCGTGACGTCGACCTGGCGAGTGGTGAACGTGAGAAGCGTCAGGAGTCCGTCCCGGAGTTGGTCAAGGAGCTGACGCGTGACATCTCCGAGCTCGTGCGCCAGGAAATCGAGCTGGCACGGGTGGAGATGACCGAGAAGGGCAAGAAGGCCGGGCTCGGCGTCGGCATGTTCGGCGGCGCGGCGGTGCTCGGCATGGCGGTGGTCGGTGGCTCGATGGCGACGGTCATCATCGTGCTCGATCTGGCGATGCCACTGTGGCTCGCAAGCCTGGTCACGACCGTTCTGTACGCCGCAGCCGCTGCGTTGCTGGCGCTGCGCGGTCGAGATGAGTTGAAGGAAACCGGCGTTCCGATTCCGGAGCGCACCAAGCGGTCTGTCAAGGAGGACATCCAGTGGGCGAAGACACGCGCGCAATCGAAGGACAGATAGAGGGCACCCGCGAGCGGATGGGCGACACCGTCGCCGCGCTCTCATACAAGGCCGACGTCCCGGGACGCATGAAGGACTCGGTGTCGGACAGGAAGGACGCGGTCACCGGCAAGCTCTCCTCCGCGAAGGACGCCGTCATGGGTTCCGCGGGAGACGCTGCAAGCGGAGCTCAGGACGGCTCCAAGCGGGTGATCGGCATCGCTCAGGAAAACCCGCTCGGGCTGGCGATCGGCGCCGCTGCCGCAGGGTTCGTGGTCGGATCGCTGCTGCCGGGAACCCGGGTCGAGGAGGAGCGGATCGGCCCTGCCGCCACGCAGGTACGCGAACAGGTGACCGAGGTCGCCTCAGACGCCGTCGAGCACGGAAAGCAGGTCGCTCAGGATGCCGCACACGCGGCCACCGACGCCGCCAAGCAGTCCGGGCACGAGCACGCAGACGAGCTTCGTGAGTCGGCGCGGGAGACGATGACGAACGACAGCTAGTGATGATCGCCGAGCCGGTCGGGGGGGGGGGGGGGGGGGGGGGGGGGCCGGCGGGGGCCGGGGGCGGGCCCGCAGCCCCGGGGGGAGGCGGGA
>JAICYJ010000123.1 GCA_025934255.1 Thermoleophilia bacterium
GACGGCCACCCCGCACGCGGCGACGAGCGGGGCCAGCGGCAGCGTGATCTTGTCCCCGACACCGCCGGTGGAGTGCTTGTCGGCGGTCGGCCGCGACAGCGAGGAGAAGTCCATCCGCTCGCCGGAGGCGATCATCGCCGCCGTCCAGCGGGCCACCTCGCGCCGGGTCATGCCGTTGAGCAGGATCGCCATGGCCAGCGCCGACATCTGCTCGTCCGCGACGACGCCGCGCGTGTAGGCGTCGACGACCCAGTCGATCGAGGCGTCGTCGAGCTCACCGTGGTCGCGCTTGGTGGCGATCACGCTGACGGCGTCGTGGGGCTCGGCCATGTCAGCCCGGCCCCAGCGAGTCGGGTCCGAACGCGTCCGGCAGCACCTGGCTCATCGGCGTGACGCCCGAGCGGGCCAGCACCAGCAGGTCCGGGCCGCCGTGCTCGGAGAGCAGCTGCCGGCAGCGTCCGCAGGGCATGATCACCCGGTCCGAGCCGTCCACGCAGACGAAGTGGGTGAGCCGGCCGCCGCCGCCGGCGTGCAGCGCCGACACCAGCCCGCACTCGGCGCACAGCGTGACGCCGTACGCCGCGTTCTCGACGTTGCAGCCGACGACCAGCCGGCCGTCGTCGACCAGGGCCGCGGCGCCCACCTGGAAGCGGGAGTACGGCGCGTAGGCGCGCCGCGCGACCTCGCGTGCGGCGTCGAGCAAGCGCGCCCACGGCTCGTCGGGGACCTGGGTCACCTTCGGCTCACTCCTTGACGTAGGGCTCGCCGTCGGCGCCCGGGGCCTGGACCCGGCCGACGAGACCGGCGACGGCGAAGACCGTGGCGAGGTAGGGCAGCATCAGCAGCAGGTTCGTCGGGATCGTCACCGGCGTCTGCGTGAACGACAGCAGCGTGGCGAGCGCGTCGGTGAAGCCGAACAGCAACGCGGCCGCGATCGCGCCGCGCGGGCTCCACCGGCCGAAGATCACGGCCGCCAGCGCGATGAACCCCTTGCCCGAGGAGATGTTCTTGCTGAAGGCGCCCACCGAGCCGATCGTGAGGTAGGCGCCCGCGAGCCCGGCCACCGCACCCCCGAGCATCACGTTGCGGTAGCGCATGGCGAGCACCTTGATCCCCACGGTGTCGGCCGCCAGCGGGTGCTCGCCGACGGCGCGGGTGCGCAGTCCCCAGCGGGTACGGAACAGCGCCACGTCGACGGCGATGATCAGCAGGTACATCAGGTACACGATGATGTTGGCCTCGAACAGCAGCGGGCCCAGCACCGGGATCTTCGACAGCACGGGCAGCGCGATCGGGTCGAAGGTCTTCGGCAGGTTCAGCGCGTCGGCGTTGGGCTGCATCAGCGCGTCGTACATGAAGCCGGTCAGGCCCAGCGCGAACACGTTGAGGACCACGCCGAGGACGACCTGGTTGACCAGGTAGCGGATCGCGAAGAGGGCCAGCAGCAGCCCCATCAGCGCCCCCGCGACCACGGCGCCGACGATCCCGACGTACCCGTTGCCGGCCAGGCTCGCGACCAGCGCGCCGGCGAAGGCGCCGGCCAGCATCTGCCCCTCGATCGCGACGTTGATGACGCCGGACCGCTCGCACAGCACCCCCGCCAGCGCGCCCAGGATCAGCGGGACCGCCGTGAGGATCGTGTTCTGGAGCAGCCCGAGCAGGTCGAACGACGTCCCCGGGGCGCCGGTCACGGCCCAGCACAGGAAGCTGAGCACGAAGCAGAGCAGCGTGACGGCGAGCACCCACCGCATCGCCTCCCGGCTCCAGCCGCGGGCGGCCTGCCAGGCGCCCAGCAGCGCCACGACGACGCCGAGGACGACGCAGGTGGCGCGGGCCGGCAGGCTCACCGACAGGTGCGGGTCCTGCGGCGAGAGCACGAAGTCCGCCTGCGCGCGGGCGGTGGCGGACAACCCGAGCAGCAGCGCGCACACGGCCCCGACGGCGACGAGGACCAGCCCGCTCGTCAGCCGGGTGCGCAGGCTCAGCGGCGGCCGCACGACCTCGTGGACGACGACGTCGGCCTCCGGCCCGTGCGGCGGCACCTCGGTGGCGGTCACCCGTTCCATCCCTTCGCCAGCTGCTGGCCGCCCACGCCCGCGCTCGTGGCGCGGATCCGGAAGATCGCCCGGACCAGCGCCGGGGCGGCGATGAACAGCACGATGAGCGACTGCACGACGACCACGAGGTCCACCGGGGTGCCGGTGCTCGACTGCATCTGCACGCCGCCGGCGTGCAGGGCGCCGAACAGCAGGCCGGCCCAGACGATGCCACCGGCCTTGGCGCGGCCGAGCAGCGCCACCGTGATCGCGTCGAAGCCGATGCCCGCGTCGATGTCGCCGGTGATCGCGCTGTTCGTGCCGAGGATCTGGCTGACCCCGGCCAGGCCGCACAGCGCGCCGCTGAGCACCATCACGACCACGTAGCTGCGCTCGACGCTCATCCCGGCGGTGCGCGCGGCGGACTGGTTCGCGCCGACCGCCCGCAGCTGGAAGCCCAGCGTGCTGCGGGTCAGCAGCCAGTGCACGGCGTACGCCGCGAGCAGCGCGACGATCAGACCGGCGTGCAGCCGCAGGTCGCCGCCGAGCAGGTGCGGCAGCCGCGCGTTCGGCTCGACGACGTTGGAGATCGCCTGACCGTACGGCGGCCGCTGGAACCCCTTCACCGACAGCAGGAACGCCAGCAGGTAGACCGCGACGTAGTTGAGCATGATCGTGGTGATCACCTCGTGCGCGCCGGTGCGTGCCTTGAGCCAGCCGGTGAGGCCGCCCCAGAACCCGCCGCCGACGATGCCGGCGACGACCGCGACGACGAGGTGCGCCACCACCGGCAGGTGCCAGGCGAAGCCGACGTAGCCGGCGCAGATCGCCCCCATCACGATCTGGCCCTGGCCGCCGATGTTGAACAGTCCGGCGCGGAACGCCAGCCCGACCGCGAGGCCGCCGAGGATGAGCGGGGTGGCGTTGACCAGCGTCTCCGAGATCGGTCCGAGGAGGCCGGCCAGCGTCCCGTTGGCCGCGGTGTTCGGGTTGAAGACCGCCCCCTCGAACAGCGCGCGGTAGCCGGCGACGACCGCGCGGCCCGCCGCCGAGAAGGTGTCCC
>JAICYJ010000073.1 GCA_025934255.1 Thermoleophilia bacterium
CTTCCGCATCCACGGCGGCTACGGCTACTCGAAGGAGTACGAGATCGAGCGGCTGTACCGGGACGCGCCGCTGCTGCTGGTCGGCGAGGGCACCAGCGAGATCCAGAAGCTGATCGTGGCCCGCGGCATGCTGGCGAGGTACCCGCTGTGAGCGGCCGCGAATTCGACGCCCGCGAGACGCGCTTCGGCCGCTACCTCGAGGACTTCCAGGTGGGCGACGTCTACAAGCACTGGCCGGGCAAGACCATCACCGAGGCCGACGACCACCTGTTCTGCATGATCACGATGAACCACCACCCGCTGCACACCGACGCCCACTACGCCGAGACCGAGACCGAGTTCGGCAGAAACGTGGTGGTCGGCAACCTGGTCTACTCGCTGGTGCTGGGCATGAGCGTCCCCGACGTCTCCGGCAAGGCCATCGCCAACCTCGAGGTCGAGTCGCTGAAGCACGCGAAGCCGACCTTCCACGGCGACACCATCTACGCGCAGACGACCGTGCTAGACGTGGTCGAGTCGAAGAGCAAGCCCGACCGCGGGGTGGTCACGGTGCAATCGATCGGCACCAACCAGCGCGGCGAGGTGGTCTGCGAGTTCCGCCGCAAGGTGCTGGTGCCGCGCCGCCCCAGCGCCTGATGGCGGCCGACCTGATCCTGACGAACGGCGTCGTCCACACGGTCGACGCTGCCCGCAGCGTGCGGGAGGCGGTGGCGGTGGCGGACGGCCGCATCGTCGCGGTCGGCAGCGCATCGGAGGTCGCGGAGCTGGCCGGGCCGGGAACCCGGACCGTCGATGTCGAGGGCGGCATGGTGCTGCCCGGCTTCCAGGACGCGCACTGCCACCTGGCGATGGGCGGGTACGAGCGCACGCTCTGCGACCTGTCGGAGAGCCGCGGGTCGCAGGAGCACCTGCGGCGCATCGGCGAGTACGCCGCGGCCAACCCCGACCGCGAGTGGATCCTGGGCGGCGGCTGGTCGATGAGCGACTTCCCGGGCGGCATCCCCACCCGCCAGCAGCTGGACGCGGTGGTCGCCGACCGGCCCGTGATCCTGCCCAACAGCGACTACCACGGCGCCTGGGCCAACACGCGGGCGCTGGAGCTGGCCGGGATTGGCCGCGACACGCCCGACCCGTTCGGCGGGCGGATCGAGCGCGATCAGCACGGCGAGCCGGTGGGCATGCTGCAGGAGTCGGCGATGGGCCTGGTGCTCGACCTGGCGCCCAAGCCGGGCGCCGAGCAGCGCGCCGCCGGGCTGCGCACGGCGCAGGAGTACTACCACCGGCTGGGGATCACCGCCTGCCAGGACGCGACCGTCGAGCCGGACTACCAGGACACCTACGAGCGGCTGGCACGGTCAGGGGAGCTGACCCTGCGCGTGCGCGGCAACCTGTCCTGGAACCCGACGCTCGGCGACGAGCAGCTCGACCAGCTGATCGAGCGCCGGCTGAGCGGCACCGTCGGACGGCTCACCTGCGGCAACGTCAAGTTCTTCCACGACGGCGTGGTCGAGAACCGCACTGCCGCCATGCTCGATCCTTACCTGGACGCGGCCGGCGCGCCCACCGGCGAGTACGGCATCGACCAGTACCGGCTGGAGGAGCTGGCCCGCCACGTCGCCCGCTGCGACGCCGCCGGGTTCGGCACCCACATCCATGCCATCGGCGACCGGGCGGTGCGCGAGTCGCTGGACGTGCTGGAGCGGGCGGCTGCCGCCAACGGCCGCCGCGACGCGCGGCACCAGCTGGCGCACGTCCAGTTCGCCCACCGCGACGACATCCCCCGCTTCCGCAGCCTGGGCGTGATCGCCAACGTGACGCCGCTCTGGGCCCGGCTCGAGTCCTACATCGCCGAGCTCACGATCCCGTTCATCTCGCCGGCCGCTGCGGCCATGATCTACCCCTTCGGCAGCATCCTGCGAGCCGGCGGCGCGCTCGCGTTCGGCAGCGACTGGACGGTCTCGACTCCCGACCCGCTGCACCAGCTGGCCACCGCCGTCGCCCGCGCCGACCCCGAGACCCGCAGCGACCAGCCGCTGCTGCCGGACGAGCGGCTCGACCTGGGCAGCGCGATCGCCGCGCAGACGATCGGCGCGGCCTACGCCTCGTTCCTGGACGACACGACGGGCTCGATCGAGCCCGGCAAGCTGGCCGACCTGGTGGTGCTCGACCGCGACCTGTTCGAGCTGCCGCCGGCCGGCTACCTCGAGGCCGGGGTGCGGCTGACGCTGTCGGCCGGCGAGACCGTGTACGCCGCGCCCGGCTGGTAGCCGCCTCCACGCGTAGGGTTGCGGCCATGCGCGTCACATACGTCGGGCACGCCACCGTCCTGATCGAGGATTCGGGCAGCACGATCGTGACCGACCCGCTGCTGCGCCGGCGCGTGGGGCACCTGCGCCGGCAGGGCGGGCTGCCGGCGCCGCTCCCGCAGCTCGACGGCGTGCTGATCTCACACCTGCACCGCGACCATCTGGACACGCCCTCGCTGAAGCGGATCGCTGACGGAACCCCGGCCGTGTTACCGGCATCAGGCGTGTCGGCGATGCGCCGCACGCGGCTGCGGCCGCTGCCGGTCGAGGAGGGCAGCGAGCTGCGGCTGGGCGCCTTCCGGGTGCTGGCGGTGCCGGCCGACCACCCCACGCGGCGCACACCGCTGGGGCAGCAGACGGACGCGCTCGGCTACGTGCTGACCGCGCCGGGCGGGAGCGTCTACTTCGCCGGCGACACCGATCTGTTCGAGGGCATGCGCGCGATCGGCGACCTGGGCCTGGACGCGGCGCTGCTGCCGGTGGCCGGCTGGGGCCCGACGCTGGGGCCGGGCCACATGGACCCCCGGGCTGCGGCCGTGGCTGCTTCACGGCTGCGACCGCGGATCGCGATCCCGATCCACTGGGGGACGGTCAGCCCGGTGGGCATGGCCGACTCCGGCGAGGGGCCGGCGCGCGAGTTCGCCAGCCACGTCGCCGAGCTGGCGCCCGACGTGCGGGTGGTGGTGCTGGCGCCGGGCGAGTCCTGCGACATCTAGGTGCCGAACACCTGCCGGGCGGGAGCGGAGCGCCGCGTGTCTATCATCCGGCCCCGCGATGGTCGCCATCCAGGTCGACAGCCTCACCAAGCGCTACGGCGAACACGTCGCGGTCGACGGCATCAGCTTCCAGGTCGAGCAGGGCGAGGCGTTCGGCATCCTCGGCCCCAACGGCGCTGGCAAGACCACCACCCTGGAGATGATCGAGGGGCTGCGCAAGCCGGATTCCGGGCAGGTGCACGTGCTGGGCCGGCCGGTCTGGCCCGACCCCCGCTCGGTGCAGTCGCTGATCGGGGTGCAGCTGCAGTCCACGACCCTGTTCGACCGGCTCACGTCGCGCGAGTTGCTGGAGCTGTTCGCGTGCTTCTACAACCGCAGCGACGGCAGCGAGCGGGCGCAGCTGGTGCTGGAGCAGGTCGGCCTGGTGGGCAAGGCCGACGCCTACGCCGACGACATGTCGGGCGGCCAGCAGCAGCGCCTGGCGATCGCGCTGGCGCTGGTGCACGACCCCGACGTGGTGTTCCTGGACGAGCCCACGACCGGCCTCGACCCGCAGGCCCGGCGCAACCTGTGGGACGTGATCCGGGCGATCCACGCCGACGCGGGCAAGACGGTGGTGCTGACCACGCACTACCTGGAGGAGGCAGAGACGCTCTGCGACCGGGTCGCGATCATGGATGAGAGCCGCGTGATCGCGCTCGACACGCCCGCCGGGCTGATCGCCTCGCTGGGCGCCGAGGTGCGCATCTCCTACACGGAGGGCGGCGAGGAGCAGGTGGCCTACGCACACGACGCCCAGGGCGCCGTGCTGGAGACGCTGGAGGCGGCACGGCAGCGCGGCGCCCAGATCGAAGGCCTGTCGGTGCGCGGCCCCAGCCTGGAGGACGTGTTCCTGAAGCTGACCGGGCGGGAGTTCCGGGAATGACGCTGAGCCGGATCGGCGCCACCACGCTGGCGCAGATGAGGATGATGTTCCGCCGGCGGATCGTGCTGTTCTGGTCGCTGGTGTTCCCGATCATCCTGATGGCGCTGCTGGGCCTGCTGTTCGGCCGGTCGATCGACGCCGGCACGATCACGGTGATCGACGCCTCGCACACGCCGGCCTCGACCGCGATGGTGCACGCGCTCAGCACCACCAAGGGCGTCACCGTCAAGACCGATCAGACCGACGTCGCCCACGCGCGCAAGCAGGTGCAGGACGGAGACCGCGACGCGCTGGTGGTGCTGACGAAGACGCCCGCCGGCGCGACCGCCGCCCACCTCTACTACTCGAACGCGTCCGCCACCCAGGCCGGCATCATCCGCGGGATCGTGTCCGGCGCATCGTCGCGGATATCGGTGGCGGCCACCGGCTCCCCGCCCGCAATCGTCTACAGCCAGCAGTCGGTGGACTCCTCGTCGCTCAGCTACATCGACTTCCTGCTGCCGGGCATCCTGGCGCTGGCGATCATGATCTCGGCGGTGATCGGGCTCTCGACCGTGCTCGTGACCTGGCGCAAGCAGGGCGTGCTGCGCCGCCTGAAGCTGACGCCGATGCCGCTGTGGGAGTTCCTGGTCGCGCGGGTGGCGGCGTCGCTGACGCTGGCGCTGCTGCAGGTGGCCGTGCTGATCACCTTCGGCGCGCTGGTGTTCGGCGTCTCGATCTCGCCCACGGCGTGGGCGGCGATCCCGGTCGCGCTGGTGGGCGCGCTCTGCTTCCTGGTGATGGGGTTCACGGTCGGCTCGCTGGTGGCCGAACCGGAGACGGCCGACGCCGTTACCAACGTGATCACGAATCCGATGATGTTCCTGTCCGGTACCTTCTACCCGGTGGCCGCGATGCCCGCGTTCGTCCAGACGATCGCGAAGGTGCTGCCGCTCTACTACATGACCAACGCGCTTCGAGATACGATCGTTCGCGACCGCGGGCTGATGTACGTGATGCCCGACATCGGGGTACTGTTGGCCGTGACCGCCGTGCTGGCGATCGTGTCGCTGCGCACGTTCCGCTGGGAATGAGGAGGAGCTTGAGATGGCGCGCTTCGACAATGTGATCGTGGGTGGCGGGCTCGCCGCCGGCATGGTTGCGCAGGAGTACCGCGGGGCGGGCGGCGACGGGTCGGTGCTCTTGATCGGCCGTGAGGCGCATCCCCCCTACCACCGGCCGCCGCTGACGAAGGGGTTCCTGCGCGGCGAGGAGCCGGTCGAGGACACCTACGTGCACTCGCTGGACGAGTGGCGGGAGCTGGACGTCGAGCTGCGGCTGTCCACCGAGGTGGCGGCGATCGACCCGGCGGCGCACACGGTCGAGCTGGTTGACGGCGAGCGCATCGAGTACGGCCGGCTGGCCCTGGCCACCGGCTCCACGCCGCGCACGCTGGGCGAGGCGGCCACCATCCGCGTGATCGAGGACTCGCAGCGGGTGGGCGCGCTGCTGGAGACCGGATCCGGCCACCTGGGCGTGATCGGCGGCGGCTTCGTCGGCGTCGAGGCGGCGGCGAGCGCCCGCATGAAGGGGCTCGACGTGACGCTGGTCGCGCCCGAGCCGGTGCTCTGGTCGCACCTGTTCGGCGAGCAGGTCGGAGCCTACTTCCAGGGCCACATGGAGCGGCACGGCGTGCGCGTGCTGACGGGCCGAAAGACGCTGCCCGACGGGGACTACGACATGATCCTGGCCGGCATCGGCGTCACGCCCAACATCGAGCTGGCGCGGAACGCGGGCCTGCCCACCAACCACGGCGTGCTGGCCGACGACCGCCTGGCGGCCGCGCCGGACATCTGGGTGGCCGGTGACATCGCCGAGTACCAGAGCGTGATCCACGACCGCCGCATCCGCATCGAGCACTGGGACGTGGCGCTCAACCACGGCTCCTACATCGGCAAGAGCTGGGCCGGCGCCGAGCAGGGCCCGTACCAGGTCGTTCCCTACTTCTTCTCCGACATCGGCGACTGGACGTGGATGGAGTACGTCGGCCCGGGCGACCGCGACGACACCGTGGAGGTGCGCGGGTCGATGGACGACGACGACTTCGTCGCGTACTACAGCAACGCCGACGGCAAGCTGACGGCCTGCCTGGCCGTCAACCGCGGCGACGAGCTGAACGCGGCCAGGGAGCTGATCGCGAGCGGCGGCGGCGTGCCGGCTTAGATCGGTCTGCCGCCCTAGACCGCTGTGATCGCGGGGGCCGTGGCGTTCAGGTGGGCCGCGATCTCCTCGACGGTCACCATCGGCAGGTCGTGGCGCCGGCAGAGGGCCTGCAGCTGCACCCCGCGGGCCATCGTCCCGTCGGCGTTCATCAGCTCGCACAGCACCCCGCCCGGAGTCAGCCCGGCCAGGCGCGTGAGATCGATGGCGGCCTCGGTCTGCCCGCGCCGCTCCAGCACGCCGTTGGGGCGCGCCCGCAGCGGGAAGATGTGGCCGGGCCGCACGAGATCGTCGGGGCCGTTGTCGGGGTCGATCGCGACCTGGATGGTGCGGGCGCGGTCGGCGGCCGAGATGCCGGTGGTGACGCCGGTGCGGGCCTCGATCGAGACGGTGAAGCCGGTGGCCTCACAGCCGTCGTTGGCGGGCACCATCAGCGGCAGCTCCAGCTCATCGCAGCGCTGGGACGGCAGCGACAGGCAGATCAGACCGCGAGCCTCGCAGGCCATGAATGCGATCTTCTCGGCCGTCACGAACTGGGCCGCCATGCACAGGTCACCTTCGTTCTCGCGGTCGGGATCGTCACACACGACCACCATGCCGCCACGACGAAGCTGCGCCAGCGCGGCCTCGAGCGACCCGTTTTTGTGGGGAACCGCGCTCACCTGGCGATGACTATATCTCAGACGCTCCGGCATGTATGCGGTTCAGGAACCATGGACGCCGGCCGATAGAGCCTGTAGGTCCAAAGGAGGTCCTCGTTGGCTCCCAGCCGAATCCGCCGTTTTGTCCTTGCCATGGTCGCCGGAGCGCTGCTCGCAGCGGGCTGCGGCAACACCTCGTCGAGCTCGACTGACCCCAGCCAGGGGGCGTCGGCGATGCCCTCGAGCACGCTTTTGTATTCTGACGTTAACCTTGACCAGGGCAGCTCCGCGTGGAAGCAGTTCACCGCGGTCGGCCAGCGGTTCCCCGGTTGGCAGCAGCTCACCGGCAAGATCGTCAAGGGCCTGAACAGCACCGGCCAGAACTCGGGATCGCTCACGTTCAAGGACGACGTGCAGCCGTGGCTGGGCGGATCGGCTGCGATCGGCGTGACATCGCTCGACCCGTCCGGCGGGAGCGCCCACTACGTCGCGTTCGTCGCGTCCAGCGACGACGGCAAGGCCAAGGATGCGGTCGCCAAGGACGCGAAGGCGGACGGCGACTACGGTGGCTACGCCCTCTACGCCGACAAGCAGGGCACGGGCGAGGCTGCGGTCGGCGACGGCGCGGTGCTGGTGTCCAACGACACACAGACGCTGCACGACGCGATCGACGCCCGCAACGGGAACGCCGACAACCTGGCATCCGACGGCGGGTTCACCTCGGCGATGGCCAAGCTGCCCGCCAACAGCCTCGTGCGCGGCTACGTGAGCACGCAGAAGCTGGCCGAGCTGGCTGGCATGGCCGCGCTCGGCGGTGCCGGCGGCAGCAGCGCCGCCGCCCAGACGCAGGCGCTGGCAAAGACGCTCGACTCAATCGACTCGCTCTCGTTCGCGGCATGGGCGAACGGCAACGGCTACCGGCTGACGGTGCGCTCGACGCTGAAGCAGGGGGCGGACCAGAGCCCGCTGACGATGGCGCCGTCCAGCCTCACAGGGCTGGTGCCCGGCGATGCCTTCGCGTTCCTGGCGTTCGGGGACTACGGCAGCTACCTGAAGCAAGGCCTTCAGAGCGGGACGCCCGGCCTCGGCCGGCAGCTGAACCTGCTGCAGCAGCAGACCGGCATCTCGGTGCAGCACGATCTGCTGCCGCTGCTCTCCGGCGACGGCCTGCTCTACACCGCTCCCGGCGTGCCGGTGCGGGCGGCGCTGGTGCTGAAGCCGGACGATCCCCATGCGGCGGCGCTGACCATGCACAAGATCATGGCGCTGGTCGCCCAGGGGCAGCCGGGAGCGCGGGTCACGCCGCTTGCGTCCGGCACGGGTGAGCAGGTCGCCCTGGGCGGGCTCACCCTCAGCTGGCGGCTGACCGCCGGCGGCCTGATCGCGATCGGCAACGACCCCGCGGCCGGCACCGCCCCGTCCAGCCCGCTGGCGTCATCTCCGGCCTACGCCGACCTGCTGAACCAGGCCGGGGTGCCCGACGGCGCGAGCGTGCCGCTGTACCTGAACCTGTCGGATGCGCTCAAGCTGTTCCCGATCTCGGTCGATCCCAACCTGGCCCACGTGGGCGGGGTGCTGGCCTGGAGCAGCCGCAGCGGCCAGGACGCCTCGGCCGACCTGTTCGTCCAGGTGAAGTAGCGCCGCTGCGGGCGTCAGATCGCGGCCGCGCTACCGGGCCGGAAGGAGCCGAACACGTCACGCAGGGCGCCGCAGACCTCGCCCAGCGTGGCGTCGACGGTCACCGCGGCCACGATCGGCGGCATCAGGTCGCCGTCCCCGGCCGCGGTCTCGGCCAGCGCCGCCAGTGAGGCGTCCACCGCCGCCTGATCGCGCCTGGCGCGCAGCGCCGACAGCAGCTCGCGCTGCGCCGGCTCCAGCTGGGGCGGCACGTCGAAGCGCTCCGTGCCCGGCTCGTCCTGGTCGCGGAAGGCGTTGACGCCGACCACGATGTCCTCGCCGTCCGCGATCCGCTGGTGCTTGCGGTAGGCCTCCTCGGCGATCAGCTGCTGGTAGTAGCCCTGCTCGATGGCGGCGACGGCGCCGCCCAGCTGCTCGATCTCGTCCATCAGCGCCCGCGCGTCCGCCTCCAGCCGGTCGGTCAGCTGCTCGACGTACCAGGAGCCGCCCAGCGGATCGGCCACGCCGGTGATGCCGAACTCGTGCTGCAGCATCTGCTGCGTGCGGACGGCCAGCGTCTGCGCGCGCTGGGTCGGGATCGCGATCGCCTCGTCGAAGCACGACAGCGCCATCGACTGCACGCCGCCCAGCGCCGCCGCCAGCCCCTGCACGGCGGCCCGCACGATGTTGTTCTCGGGCTGCTGCAGGGTCAGCGTGGAGCCGGCCGTCTGGGTGTGGGTGCGCAGCATCATCGAGCGCGGGTCGGTGGCGCCGAACCGATCACGCATGATCGAGGCCCACATCCGCCGCAGCGCCCGGTACTTGGCGATCTCCTCGAAGAAGTCCATGTGGGTGTTGAAGATCCAGCTGAGCCGCGGCGCGAAGCTGTCCACGTCCACCCCGCGCTCGAGCACCGCCTCCACGTAGGCGATCGCGTTTGACAGCGCGAAGGCCATCTCCTGGGCGGCCGTGCAGCCGGCCTCGCGCATGTGATAGCCGGACAGCGAGATCGCGTTGAAGCGCGGCGCCTCGCGGGCGCACCAGGCGATCAGGTCGGCGGCCAGCCGCAGCGAGGGCCGGGGCGGGAAGATGTAGGTGCCGCGGCTGACGTACTCCTTCAGCACGTCGTTCTGGGCGGTGCCGCGGATCTGCGACGGATCCCGGCCCTGGCGGGCGCAGGCGACGTGGTACATCGCCACCAGCACCGCCGCCGGCGCGTTGATCGTCATCGACGTCGACACCTCGTCCAGCGGGATCCCGTCGAACATGGCCGCGACGTCGGCGGCGGAGTCGACCGACACGCCCACCCGGCCGACCTCGCCGGCGGCGCGCGGATCGTCTGAGTCCAGGCCCATCTGCGTGGGCAGGTCGAACGCCACCGACAGCGCCGCCTGCCCCTGGCCGATCAGGAACCGGAACCGGCGGTTGGTCTCCTCGCCGGTGCCGAACCCCGCGTACTGCCGGATCGACCAGGGTCGCCCGGCGTACATGTCGCGGTGGATACCGCGGGCATACGGATAGCTGCCCGGCTCACCCAGCCGCGCCTCGAGATCGCCGGGCACATCGTCGGCGGTGGAGAAGGGCCGCGGCCGGTCGCTCACGTGCTCGCGCCCTGGCCCTCGGCCTCGGCGCCGACCAGCACCACCATCTTGCCGACGTGCTGGTTCTCCTTCATCAGCTGATGCGGCGCCGGGCACTCGTCGAACGGGAACACCCGCGACAGCACCGGCTTGATCTTGCCCTCGATGATCAGCTGGTTGGCCCGATGGCACTGGTAGGCGTTGGCGAAGTGGCTGCCGATGATGCGCTTCTGGCGCATCCACAGGTAGCGCACGTCGAAGTCGAGGTTGAAGCCGGACGTGGCGCCGCAGATCACGATCGTGCCGAACGGCTTGCACACGAACACGCTGGTGTAGAAGGTGGCGGCGCCGACGTGCTCGAACACGACGTCCGGGTCGACCCCGCCGGTCGCGGCCCGCACGGCCTTGCCGAAGCGCTTCACCTCGTCGAAGATGCGCTCGCCGGTGTCTGGGTCAGACAGCGCGAACTCGCGCCGGTCGATGATCGCGGCGGCGCCCAGCTCGCCGACCAGCTCGACCTTGTCGTCCGACGAGACCACGGCGATCGCGTTGGCGCCTACCAGCGCGCACAGCTGCACCGCGAACGTGCCCAGCCCGCCCCCGGCGCCCCACACCAGCACGTTGTCTCCGGCCTTGATGCCGGCCTGGTCGATCAGCATCCGATAGGCGGTGAAATAGGTGAGCCCGTAGCTGGCCGCCGCCTCCCAGGTCAGCTGCGGCGGCTTGGGCAGCAGCTGCTGGGCCTGCACCTTGCAGTACTCGGCGAAGCTGCCCCAGTTGCTCTCGTAGGCCCAGATCTTCTGCTGAGTGCAGGCCATCGGGTCGAGGCCGTTGCACTCGGCGCACTCGCCGCAGCTCTGGTTGCAGTGGATCACGACCTCGTCGCCGGGCTCCCAGCGGGTCACGCCCGGGCCGACCCGCTCGACGATGCCCGACGCATCGGAGCCGGCGATGTGGAAGTCGTAGCCCGTGTAGCGGAAGATCGAGACCGGCAGGCCCATCGACGCCCACACGGCGTTGTAGTTGACGCCGGCCGCCATCACGCGCACCAGCACCTCGCCCGGCCCCGGCTCCGGCACCTCGATCTGCTCGAGCTGCATGGCATGCTCGGGATCACCCAGCCGCTCGGGCCGGATCACCCATGCCCGCATCATCGCCGTCCCCGCCATCGCGGAATTCTACCGGTGAACAGCGGGCAGCGCGGCGGCATGCGCCGCGCGGCGGCGGTCGCGGGCCCGTTTGCGGCGAAGCTCGGAGGCGCCCTTGACCGCCAGCTGCCCACAGGCGGCGTCGATGTCCTGACCGTGCGACCGGCGGTAGCTGGCCGAGATGCCGCGGCCTTCCAGGACGGCGGCGAACCCGGCCACGCGGGTCGACGACGATGCCCGGTAGTCCGACCCGGTCGGGTTGTAGGCGATCAGGTTGACGTGGAAGCCGTCGCGGCCCAGCAGGTCGGCCAGCTGGTCGGCCAGCCGGTCGCTGTCGTTGATCCGGTCCAGCATCAGGTACTCGACGAAGATGCGGCGCCGGGTGGCGGCGCGGTAGCCGCGGCAGGCCGCGATCAGCTTGGCCAGCGGGAACCGGCGCGTGATCGGCATCAGCTCCGTGCGCAGCCGGTCGTTGGGAGCGTGCAGCGACAGCGCCAGCTTGACCTGCAGCGGCTCGGCCGCCAACCGCTCGATGCCGGGCACCCACCCGGCCGTCGAGATCGCGATCTGGCGCGCACCCAGGCCGAAGCCGGCCGGGTCGTTGAGGGTGCGGCAGGCCGCGAGCACCGCGTCGTAGTTCAGGAACGGCTCGCCCATGCCCATCATCACCACGTTGGACACCCGCTCACCCTGTTCGCGCAGCATCGCCGCCAGCACCGTCACCTGCTCCGCGATCTCGCCGGCGGCCAGATTGCGCCCAAGCCCCATGCTGCCGGTGGCGCAGAACGTGCATGCCAGCGGGCAGCCCGACTGCGACGAGACGCATACGGTACGCCGGTTGCGGTGGCTCATCGCGACCGCCTCGACCGGGAAGCCGTCGCGGGTGGTGAAGCGCAGCTTGATGGTGCCGTCGTCGGAGCGTTGTGACTCGACCGTTTCCAGCTGGCGCAGCGGCTCGGCGTCGGCGAGGCGCCGCCGGAGAGCGGCCGGCAGCGGGGTCAGCTGCTCGTAGTCGCCGGCCAGGCCCTTCATCACGCCCTCGTAGACCTGCCGCTGCCGGTACCCGGGCTCGCCCCACTCCTCCATCAGCGCGTTGACTCGCTCGAGATCCATGGGTGGTAGTGTGACTGAAAAGTTTGAGCAAATAGCCACTCCCTCGGAGGTAACGCCGTGCCCGCCAAGATGAAGACCGACAAGATCGCCGAAACGGTCACGCCGATCGCGACCAGAGTCGCGAACGATCCCGAGCTGCGCGAGACCGCCATGTCGGTGCTCGACTCGGCCAAGACGGTGCTCGGCAAGGTACAGAAGGACGGCGCCCGCTCCGCGGCCGTCGACAAGAAGGTGCAGGACGAGGTGGTGCGCGCCGCCAAGGAGATCAAGAAGGGCATGGCCAAGGCAACGGCGCAGCCCAAGGCGTCCAGGAAGAAGAAGGCGGCCAAGGCCGCAGCCGCGGGCGCGGTCGCGGTGGGAGCCGTGGTGGTCGCGAAGAAGGCGCTGTCGAAGGATGAGGACGAGTTCGAGTACACGCCGTGAGCGATGAGTCGATCGACGTCCTGCTCAGCGAGGGCAGGACGTTCCCGCCGCCGCCGGGTTTCCGCGAGCGGGCTCTGATCGGCGACACATCGCTGTACGACCATGCCGAGCGCGACCTTGACGGGTTCTGGCTGGACCAGACGCGGCGGCTGGTGGGGTGGTTCCAGGAGCCGGAGACGGCGCTCGAATGGGAGCCGCCGCACTGCACCTGGTTTCGCGACGGCAGGCTGAACGCCTCCCACTCCTGCCTCGACCGCCACGTCGAGGCCGGGCGCGGCGACCGCATCGCCTACCACTTCGTGCCGGAGGATCCCGACGAGCCGCACCGCGCGATCAGCTACGCCGAGCTGCTGGAACAGGTCTGCCGCACCGCCGGCGCGCTGCGCGAGCTGGGGGTCGGCAAGGGAGACGTGGTCGGCATCTACATGGGGATGGTGCCGGAGCTGCCGGTGGCGATGCTGGCCTGCGCCCGCATCGGCGCGCCGCACGTGGTCGTGTTCGGCGGGTTCTCGTCGGCCTCGCTGGGTGAGCGGTTGGAGGGCACCGGCGCACGGCTTCTGGTCACGCAGGACGAGGCCTGGCGCAAGGGCGCGGCGATCCCGCTGAAGGCGATCGCCGACGAGGCCGCCGAGCTGGCGCCCAGCGTCCAGGGCATGCTGGTGCTGCGGCGCACGGGAGCAGACGTGACCATGCGGGAGGGCCGCGACCACTGGTGGCACGACGCGGTCGAACGCCAGGCGGCCACCTTCGAGGCCGAGCCGGTCGAAGCGGAGCACACGCTGTTCTGCCTGCACACGTCCGGTACCACCGCCAAGCCGAAGGCGGCCGTGCACACCACGGGCGGCTACCTCACCTACGCATCCGCCACGCACCGCTGGGTATTCGACATCCAGGACGGCGACGTCTGGTGGTGCGCGGCCGACGTCGGCTGGGTGACCGGCCACAGCTACATCGTCTACGGCCCGCTCAACAACGGCGCGACCAGCGTGCTCTACGAGGGCGATCCGATGCACCCATCACCGGCGCGCCACTGGCAGATCATCGAGCGCTACCAGGTCACGCAGTACTACACGGCGCCCACGCTGATCCGCGCCTTCATCAAGGCCGGCAGCGAGCACCCAGAGGCACATGACCTCTCCAGCCTGCGGCTGCTGGGCACCGTCGGCGAGCCGATCAACCCCGAGGCGTGGGTCTGGTACTGGAAGACGATCGGCGGCGGGCGCTGCCCGGTGGTCGACACCTGGTGGCAGACCGAGACCGGCGGGATCATGATCGCGCCGCTACCGGGCGTGACGACGGCCAAGCCGGGATCGGCCACGCGGCCGCTGCCGGGCATCCGCGCGGAGGTGGTGGACGACCAGGGCAACCCCGTGGCCGCCGGACGCGGCGGCTACCTGGTGCTGCGCCGACCCTGGCCGGGCATCTTCCGGACGCTGTACGACGACGATGCGCGGTACGTCGGCAACTACTTCGAGCGCTTCGGCCCGGAGACGTACTTCGCCGGCGACGGCGCACGGGTGGACGAGGACGGCTGCTTCTGGCTGCTGGGGCGGATCGACGACGTGATGAACGTGTCCGGGCACCGGCTCTCGACGATCGAGCTGGAGTCGGCGCTGGTCGAGCACCCGGCGGTGGCCGAGGCGGCGGCGACCGCCGCACCGGATGCGCTCACCGGCCAGACGCCGCTCTGCTTCGTGCTGCTGCGATCCGGCTACGAGCCCAGCGACCAGCTGGCGGCGGAGCTGCGGGACTGGATCGGCGAGAAGATCGGCAAGATCGCCCGGCCCAAGGCTGTGATCATCGTCAGCGACCTGCCCAAGACGCGCTCCGGCAAGATCATGCGACGGCTGCTGCGGGACATCGCGGAGGGCCACGAGCTGGGCGACACCACCACGCTGCGCGACCCCGCGGTGGTCGAGGAGATCAAGCAGAAGGCCGACGAGGTGCTGGCCGCCAGCAGGTGAGACTGTGTGACGGCACGGTCTCAGGGCCCGGACTCGGCGACCGAGATCTCGACCACCGGCTTCTCATCATCGGCCTGGCGCAGCGCGCGGACGGCCATCTGCACCGCCACCACCATCAAGAGCACCGCGAACGACCGCTGCAGGGCCGTGCTGGAGAGCGAGTTGGCCACCACCTCCCCCAGCTTGGCCGTGGGCACCGATGCCAGGCCGATCACGATCGCGTCGCGCCAGTTCACGTTTCCGTACCGGGTCTGCCGCCACGACCCCATCAGGATCACCGGCACCATCGCCGCCAGCGACGTGGCCACGGCGACGTGGGCGTTCTCGCCCAGGAAGATCAGCGTCGGAACGAAGATCAGCCCGCCGCCGACGCCGAACAGCGCCGACAGGGTGCCGGCCAGGAAGCCGAACAGCACGGCC